>CAYZWZ010000007.1:0-62675 GCA_964482285.1 uncultured Helicobacter sp.
CATGCCCATAAGTATCATTTACTTTTTTAAAATGATCTATATCAAAAAATATTATTGCATAATCATTTTGAGTTCTTTTAAATTTTTCCTCAATTACTGAAACATGTTTTTCATAAGCTTTTCTTGTAAGTACAGATGTTAAATGATCAATTTCATTTTCATGTCTAGTTGTTCTTAATTCTATTTCAAGTTTTAATACTTGATCTTTTAATATATCTATTTCGCTTCTATTTTTTTCTAATTTAGTAGTATTTTCAGATATTTTTTGTGTCATAGAGTTTGCTACATTTTGAAGTTTAGTATGCATACTATTTATATCAGTGCTATCAAATGTATCCATCTCTTTTGATAAAGCATCAATACTTGAGTGACCATCTTGATTTATATTAATAGCATCACCTATATGATCATTAATATTGTCTATTAACTTAATAGCATCAGTTGTATTATTTTCTAAATACTCTTTATCTTTTATAATTCTTTGTTCTATTAGTTTTTGAATAGACATTAGAATATCTTTTTGAATAAGCATTTTTGGAGATTCTTTTACTTGTTCTTTTATTTTATTAATTTCTTTATTTAAAGTATCACTAACTGTAGGTTTTAATGATTTAAATAATAAATTAGTTAACTTTTTTATATCGTTATTACTCAATCTATTTGATAATAGTTGTACTAAGTCATCACAATTATCAATACCTTTTTCAATAACAATCTTTTTTTCATCTTTTGATAATTTTTTAACTAAATTACTAAAATTATTATTTTCAATGTACTCATAATTTAATATCTTAGACATCTTCTTAAATTCTTGTTCATAAGCATCAGGTGTTGCTTCTATATGTTGTCTTTCTAAACTAGCTAAAGTTTGTCTAATAACATTTTTTAAAGATGTCTCTTTCATAGATATTATCCTATTAATTCTTTTATCATTTGGTTTATTTTTTTACCATCACTTCTTGCACCAATAATCTCTTTTGCTTTTGGCATAATTTTACCCATATCTTTCATTGATGTTGCACCAACTTCTGTAATAATATTTTGTACTATCTCTTTTAGCTCTTCTTGTGATAGTTGTGTTGGTAGGTAGTTTTTAAAAATATCAATTTGATCTTGTTCTATTTGAACTAAATCATCTCTTGAAGCTTCTTTATATTGTAAAATAGCTTCTTCTCTTTGTTTAACACCTCTTTGTACTAATTTAATAATATCATCATCTGATAATTCTTTTCTTTCATCAACTTCTATTTGTTTTATCATTGTATTAATAGCTCTAATTGAATCTCTTTTATTGATATTTTTTGCTCTCATTGCATCTTTTAAATCAGATTTTAATTGTTCTTTCAGCGTCATCTATTTTCCTTATTTATTATAAAATATATTTATATTATATATATTCTATAACTATTATATATAATTTACAATTAAACTACATTAATTATTTAAAACTTTCAACAATTTCTTCCAAACTTAGATATTTTTCTACTTTTTGATCATATATCTTTTGAATCTCTTCTAATTCTTGAGAAGTTTTAACAATTCCTTTTTCTTCATAACAAGATGGATCCATTAGGCATTCGTTATATTCTTCAATTTTCTTCTCTAATTGTTCAATCTCTTTTGGTAATAATTCATACTCTCTTTGTTCTTTATAAGATAGCTTTTTTTGAGTATTACTTTTAACTTTTTCTTTTGGTTTTATATCTTCTATTGTTTTTTTAGCTTGAGCTTGTAAAGCAGCTTTTCTTTCTGTTTCATTTACAAACTTTTCATCTTTTTCATCTTCTAAATATTCACTATATTTTTGGTATGATTCTTCTAATAAACCATCACCTTTAAATATAAATAATTTTTTTGCAATCTTATCTACAAAATATCTATCATGAGATACAAATATCAATGCTCCTTGATATGAATCTAGATATTGTTCAAGGATATTAATAGTTGGAATATCAAGATCATTTGTAGGTTCATCCATAATAAGTACATCAAACTCTTTTGTAAATAATAATGCTAAAGCAATTCTATTTTTTTCACCACCACTTAAAACACCAACATTTTTTTCTAGATACTCTCTTGGAAATAAGAAATCTTTTAAGTATCCATAAACATGCATATTTCTTCCATCACTTAAAACTACTCTATCTCCACCATTTGGACAAAATGTTTCAATAATAGATTTACTCTCATCTAGCATCTCTCTTTGTTGATCAAAATATCCTACTTTAAATTCACCTTTTTTAAATGTTCCAGAATCGATCTCTAATCTTCCTAAAAATATTTTAAGTATTGTTGATTTACCAGCTCCATTTGGACCTACAATTGCTATTTTATCTCTTTGTAGTATTCTTGTTGTAAAATCTTTTAAAATAGGTTTATTTCCTAATGTTAAGTTCACTTTATCAAGTTCAAAAAGCATTTTCTTTTTATTTTGAGTATTTCCATTATTAAATGACTTTTGTTCCCTTTGAAGGTCTAATTTCATTTTATTTATTTTTGCTGGATTTGTTTTTACTTGTTCTTTTAGTTTAAAATAATTATCTTTTCGAAGTTCATTTCTTTTTCTTCTTGCACTAATTCCATGTTGCATCCAATGAGCTTCCTCTTTTAATTTTCTTAAAAGATTATCATGTTGTTTTTCAAGATTATATATCATCTGTTGTTTTTGTTCTAAATAAGCACTATATCCACCATTATATTTTGTTAATATTCCATTTTCAATCTCTATTATATTTGTTGCAACATTATCTAAAAAATATCTATCATGCGATATAAATATCATTGTAAATTTCTCTTTTAGAAGTATCTCTTCTAAAAATTCAACCATATATACATCAAGGTGATTTGTTGGCTCATCTAAAAGTAGTACATCTGGTTTTTTAAGAATAAGTCCAGCTAATCCAACACGACGCTGTTCCCCTCCACTTAAAAGTGATATATCTTTAAATTCATAAGATTTTAAATTAAATTCTTCTAAAACTCTTTGTACCTTATTATCCAAATCCCAAGCATTATGATGATCTAAATATGTAATTAAATCAGCTTGTTTATTTACAAGTTCCTCGTTATCATAATCTTCAATTAAAAGTGCTGATACTTCTTCATATTCTTTTTGAGCAGCTTTTAGATCTACTAGTTGTTCTTCAATAGCATCTCTTACAGTTTGACCAGCTTTAAATTTTGGTTGTTGTTCTAGCATCTCAATTTTTAATGATTTATCAATAGAGATCTCACCACTATCAGGTTCAACTTCTTTTGTTAATATTTTCATAAAAGTTGATTTACCTTGACCATTTTGACCAATTATTGCTATTCTTTGTTTCTCTTGAAGAGTAAAGTTAACATCTTTTAATATTACTTTTATGTCGTATTGTTTATTTATTTTTTGTAAGTCTATTAGTGCCATATTTATTCCATTAGTATTTATGAAATAATAGCTAAATATTATATAATTTACTATACAATGAGCTAAAAAGAAAAGATAATAATGAAATTAGACTTATTAGATAAAAATAACAATATAAATATATTAATAGCAGGTATATTTGCACTTATTATTGGAGTAGGGGTTGCAAGATTTGCTTTTACATCATTATTACCTTCTATGTTAGAAAATCATCTAACAATATCTAGTGCAGGTATTATGGCTTCATTTAATTTTTTGGGATATTTAAGTGGGGCAATTTTTTCTATTTTTTTAAAAGATATTAAAACAAAGCTTATTTTTTTTAGAATAGGTTTAGTTCTTAGTATACTAACCACATTAATATTAGCATATACTACAGATGAAACTATATGGATAATATCAAGAATAATTGCTGGATTTGGTAGTGCTATGTTACTTATTGTTGCTGGGTCTTTAGTGATGTTAAAATTAAATTTTGAAGATAAAACAAAAGCAATGGGGATATATTTTTCTGGTATTGGTATAGCTATTGTATTTTGTGAGTTGATTAGTCAATATGTTTTACAATATTCTACTTGGAATAAAGCATGGCTAGTTCTTAGTTTGTTTGCTATTATTTTTAGTATATATAGTGCTTATATAATAAATTTTGATAACTATAATCTAAAAAATGAAAAAACTACAAAAGTATCTAAAAATATATTTTCAGTTTATGTAGTATTGTTAATAATAGCATATCTAACTGAAGGGATGGGATTTGTAGTTCAAGGTACGTTTTTACCAGATATTATAAATAATATTAATAAAGTAGAATCTTATGGTAGTCTAATATGGTTATTTGCAGGGCTTACTGGTATTCCTGCTTCTATTATATGGATGAGATTAGCATTTAAGTATGGAAGTGAAAATATTATTATATTTGCAATGGTATTACAAATAATAGGTATTTTAATACCAACATTTACAAATAACATATATTTAAATCTTCTAAGTGGAGTATTATATGGATCAACTTTTATAGGTTTGGTTGCATTATTTATGAATAAAGCTGGACAAATCTCTAAAAATAATCCAGTTATAATAATGGGATCTATGACAGCTGCCTATGGAATAGGGCAAGTATTAGCACCTTTATATAGTATTTATTATATAAATAAATATGGTAACTATGATATTACATTATATATTACAGCAAGTATTGTTTTTATAGGAGTTTTGCTTATTTTTATAGCAAAGAGAAAGTATATTAAATAAGTTCTAGAAATAGTTGTATACTATAAAAATAGTATACAACTTAATATTAAGCGTGGTAGTTTGGTGCTTCGTTAGTTATTGTTACATCATGAACATGAGATTCTTTTAATCCAGCAGATGTGATTTCAACAAACTGTGCAGTTTCTTGGAAAGTTTTTATATCTTTAGATCCTAAGTAACCCATAGATGCTCTAAGCCCTCCAATAAATTGATGTATTATAGCGCCTATTAAACCTTTGTATGGAACCATACCTTCAATACCTTCTGGTACTAGTTTATCGGCAGCTGTTCCTTCTTGGAAATATCTATCATTTGAACCTTTTTGCATAGCTCCTATTGAACCCATACCTCTATATGATTTAAATTGTCTTCCTCCAGAAAGGATAATTTCACCTGGAGATTCTTCAGTTCCAGCTAAAGCAGATCCCATCATAACACAAGATGCTCCAACAGCTAAAGCTTTTGCCACATCCCCTGAGAATTTAATACCACCATCAGCAATAATTGGAACACCATATTTAGCACCCATATCGCTACATTCATCAATTGCAGATATTTGTGGAACACCAACACCAGCAACAATTCTTGTTGTACAAATAGAACCAGGTCCAATTCCAACTTTAACAGCATCAGCTCCAGCTTTTATTAAATCTTCAGTTGCTTCAGCAGTTGCAACATTTCCAGCAATAACTTGAATATCTAATTTTTCTTTTATTAATTTAACTGTATCTAAAATACCTTTACTATGACCATGTGCAGAATCAAGTACAAGTACATCAACTCCAGCATCAACTAATGCAGTTGCTCTATCTAATTGACCAACACCAATAGCAGCTGCTACAAGTAATCTACCATGAGTATCTTTTGCAGCATTTGGGTATTCTAATTTTTTGTTAATATCTTTTATTGTAACAAGACCAATTAATTTATCGTTGTTGTCAACTACTGGTAATTTTTCAATTTTATGTTGATGCATAATTTCAGCAGCTTCTTCTAAAGTAACACCTTTTTTAGCAGTAACTAAAGGCATTTTTGTCATAACATCACCAGCTAATTGTGAAAAGTCTTTTATAAATCTCATATCTCGATTTGTTAAAATACCAAGTAATATATTGTTTTCATCAACAACAGGAACACCTGAAATTTTATAAGAAGACATAATGTCTTCAGCATCTTGAAGAGTTTGTGTTGGTCTAACTGAGATAGGATCAATAATAATACCTGATTCACTTTTTTTCACTTTTTTTATCTGAAGTACTTGTGATTCAATATCCATATTTTTATGAACAACACCAATACCACCAAGTCTAGCCATAGCAATTGCAGCTCTATATTCAGTAACTGTATCCATAGCAGCACTTACAAAAGGAACATTTAGTTCAATCTTTTTTGTTAATTTTGTTTTAATGCAAACTTCTTTTGGTAGAACTTCACTTTTTGCTGGTACTAATAAAACATCTTCAAATGTTAATGCTCTTTTTCTAATATTC
Organism: uncultured Helicobacter sp.; assembly: GCA_964482285.1. GTDB lineage: Bacteria > Campylobacterota > Campylobacteria > Campylobacterales > Arcobacteraceae > CAIJNA01. Next base: position 6,151 of record CAYZWZ010000007.1, read on the forward strand.
ATAAATAATCCTTATTTTTTATAATTTACTGATTGTTCAAGGCTTAATGCCCCATCAAATAATGTTTGCTCATCAAATGCTTTTGCAATTAATTGTAATCCTATAGGCATACCATCGCTATCTTTAGCAACAGGTACAGATATAGCAGGCAATCCTGCAAGGTTTACTGAAATTGTATATATATCACTTAAATACATCTCTAGTGATGTTTCAAATGCACCAATTTTAGGAGCAGTAGTAGGTGCTACTGGTGATAGTATAAGATCAGCTTCATTAAATATTGCATCAAATTCATCTTTTATAAGATGTCTTACTTTTTGAGCTTTGATATAATATGCATCATAATATCCACTTGATAATACAAATGAACCTAACATAATTCTTTTTTGAACTTCATCACCAAAACCTTCAGTTTTTGTTTTTGAATATGTTTCTTTTAAACTAGAAGCTTCTGCTCTATTTCCATATCTGATTCCATCATATCTACTTAAATTTGCACTAGCTTCTGCTGTTGCTACAATATAATATGAAGATATATGTTTTTTTGTATCCATCATATTTTTATGAATTATTGTATGTCCTGCATCTTTAAGTTTTTCAATCGTTTTGGCATAAGCATCTTGTATATCTTTAGATGCCTCAGAAATATAATTATCAATAACAGCAATTGTTAATTTCTTTTTTGAATTTAAATTTGGTGTAACAGGAGTATACTCTACATTTGCAGATGTTGAATCTTTACTATCATGTCCAGATATAATATCATATAAAATTGCTGCATCTTCAACATTTTGTGTTATTGGTCCACACTGATCTAAAGATGAAGAATATGCTGAAATCCCATATCTACTTACTCTTCCATAAGTTGGCTTCATCCCAACAACACCACAATAAGCTGCAGGTTGTCTAATACTTCCACCTGTATCAGTTCCTAAAGCAGCAATTGCAATTCCATCAGCAACAGCAGCAGCACTTCCACCTGAACTTCCACCAGGAGTTTTTGTATTATCTATAGGATTTAATGTATTTCCATAGCATGAACTTTCTGTACTAGAACCCATTGCAAATTCATCCATATTTGCTCTACCAAATGCACTAAGACCATTTTCATGTAACTTCTCTATAACAGTTGCATTGTATGGTGAGATATAACCTTTTAATATATTTGAACAAGATGTTGTTTCTTGATCTAATACATTTATATTAGCTTTCACTGCTATTGGTATACCTGAGTTATTTGATAAGTTTATTGATTCATTTGTAAATTGCTCAACATAAGCGCCAAGTTCTTTTTGTGAGTTTATTTTATTTTGTAAGTCGTCTCTTAAAGTAGAAAGTTGATCTTCATTAAGAGTAAGTGCTTCTTTTAGTGTAATCACTTTAGCTCCTGAAATTGTTAATTTCATAGGATTATATCTAATACATACTTAAAATATGATATAATTTTATTATGATAAAAACTATATTAATATTACTTCCTTTTTTACTTTTTGGTGCTACTGATTTTACTTCAAATATGTTGGGTGTTAAAAATGATAATTCATTTATTACAAAAAAAGAGTATGGAAAAATGCTATACAATAATCCAAGAGGGATATCATGTAAAAAATGTCATGGAAAAGATGCAAAAGGTACAACTATAGCAAAATTTAAACATATCAAGAAAGATGTAGAATATAACTGTATTGTAAAGACTTATGATATTACTTATATATCATTTAAAAATTTTAAATATAAATTAAATCCAGCAAATCCAATTAAAAAAATTAAAATACCAAAGGAGGATGTTTGTAAAAAGCTTATTTATGGACATATTATGCCAAAGTATTTTTTAACAAATGAAGAATTAGATTCCTTATATTATTATATTAAGAATATAAATGAATAATAGATCATATCTTATGGTTGCTGGTGATAAAGAAAAACACCTAGATAAACTTAATAGTTTAAAGTGTGATATTGCAATTATAAATCTTGAAGATGGTGTTTTTGATAAAAATTATGCAAGAGAACTGGTTTTTAAAAAACTTAATAAAAATCCTATTAAGAATAAAGTAGTAGTAAGAGTTAATTCACTTGATAGTTGTGGTAAAGATGATATTAAACTTATTAATAAAATAAAACCTTATGCTATAAGAGTTCCTAAGATAAAAGATATTGCTGATGTTAAATTGTGTTTAAATTTAATAGATGATGATATTAAAGTTCACCTTTCAATTGAAACTGCAAATGCTTTACAAAATTTAGTAAAATTTAAAATAAATAAAAGAGTTACAACGGTTTATCTAGGAGTACTTGATCTACTTGAGTCTATGAATCTTCCTCAATCAATATTAACACTAAATAATCCTAGTATTGATTATATTTTGAGTAAATTTTTAATTGATTCAAAAAGTGTAGGTTTGGATCCTATATCTTTTATATATCAAGATTATAAAAATATAGATGAGTTTACTTTATGGTGTAAAAAAGTTAAAAATATGGGATATAATTCAAAAGCTTGTATTAGTCCAACTCAAGTTAATATCATAAATACAATATTTTCTGCCAATGATAATGAAATAGAAAAAGCAAAAGAGATAATAAAAGTTTTTGAAAGAAACTTAAAAAAAGGAATATCTGGATTCACTCATGATAAGTATGGTTTTATTGATGAGCCAATATATAAGGATGCAAAATTAGTATTATCTAGTAAAAATAAAAACTAACTATAAACTAAGAATATTTAAAGTAAATATTTAGTATAATCCGCGTTCAACTAATGCAATGCATTAGTAAAATAACAAAAGGATATAGAATGTTAGAAGGAATACTTAGAGATAGTATCGTAAAACAATCGACAAAACAACTAAGACGAGATGGTTATCTAATTGCTAACATTTACGGAAAAGGTATTGAAAACATCAATGCAGCTTTTAAAGTAAATGATTTTGTAAGATATATGAAAAATAAAAAAACAATTGCTTTTGAAGTAAGTGTTGATGGAAAAACTTACAATGTTGTAGTTAAAGAATACCAAAAACATCCAGTTACTAGTGCATTATTACATGTAGATTTACAAGTAGCAGTACCTGGTATAATTGCAAATTATACAGTACCAGTTACAACTGAAGGTACAGCTAAAGGACTTAAAAATAAAGGTTTATTAGCATACCATAGAAAAAGAGTACCAGTTAAATGTACAATTGAAAATTTACCAGAAGTTTTCCACTTCGATGTAACAGATTTAGATACAGGTGACAACTACTTAGTAAGAGATTTAAAATTACCAGAAGGTGTAAACTGTTTCCTAGATCCAAGAGTACCAATCGTTGGTATTATTAAAATTAAGTAATAAGTAAATGTACTTAATTGCAGGACTTGGTAATCCTGGCGATAAATATGTAAATACAAGACATAATATCGGGTTTTTAGTTATTGATAAGATAACTAAAAACATTCCAACTTCAAATATAAATAATTCTAATTTTAAAGCTATTGTTTTAAAATCTTCAAATCAAATTTTTGTAAAACCTCAAACTTATATGAATCTATCCGGTGAAGCGATATTACCAATAGCAGATTATTATGATATTGCTAATGAAAATATAATAGTAATACATGATGATTTAGATTTACCTTTTGGTGCAGTAAAATTTAAAATTGGTGGAAGTCATGGTGGGCATAATGGACTAAAGTCAATAGATGCCAATATTGATAAAGATTATATTAGAGTAAGAGTTGGTATTGGAAAACCAACAAATAAAAAAGATGTTGCTAATTGGGTACTAAGTGATTTTTCTAAAGAAGAATTAAAACAATTAAACGATATTATAATACCTCATATAATAAAAGCAATTGAAGCTATAAAAAAAGAGCCATTAGAAAAAGTGAAATCTACTTTTACAATTAAGTAAACAATAGGATTAGTATTGAAAATAATAACAAAGTATCTTTTACAAAAATATTTAAAATATTTTTTTATTATTTTAATAGCACTAGAGATCTTTTTTGTTGGATTTGATTATTTACAAAATTATAGGTTTTTACCAAATTCAGCAAACTTACAAATATTATATATATTATATAATGCTTTTTTTATATTAACTATCACATTGCCACTATCATTATTGTTTGGATGGGTTTTAACTATTACTGTTATGATAAAAGATAACAATATTATTAGTTTTTACTCTTTGGGTATATCAAAAAAAGATATTTTATTACCTATTTTTGTATTGTCTTTTTTTATTACATCATTACTTATTTTAATGCAAAGTACATCTTTAGCATATGCAGCTGAAGTAAAAAGTAAAATTTTAAATAATAAATATTTTATAAATGAGAAATCAAATATATTATTAAAATATAATGATAATTTTGTTTTCTTTAAAAAATTATTTCCATTAGAAAAACGAGCTATTGATATTCGTATTTTTACAATAAAAGATAATAAATTAGTAAAAACAATTATTGCAAAAAAAGCATATTATCAAAATAATAGATGGTATATTATTGATGCTAAAATAATAAAAAATCCAAAAGATATTTTTTGGGAAGAATCAAAGCTTGATATATCACATGAAAAGTTTTTATATACTTTAGATGGATTTAAACCAGAAATTATAAATAATGTTTATAAAGCAAAAGTTCAATATTCAATTCCAGATGCTATATATACTATATTATTATTCAATAAACAAGAGTTAAATACAAATAAAATTGAAGCTATATTATATTCTAAAATAATAATTCCATTTTTTGTTTTACCTATAATTGTATTGGTGTTTTTATATTCAAATGCATCAAATAGATTTTTTCATGCAGGTAAATTTGTATCATTATGGGTATTTGCGTCCTTATTTGTATGGGGTATATTTTTTCTCCTTCAAAAGTTAGCAATTGGAAATGTTTTAAATGCTAAATTAGCATTAATTTTACCTCTAATTATATTATTTTTTGTATCATACTATATATATAAAAAAAGGATCAATTAATGTTTTTTAAAATTGGATCATTAGTTTTAAGTATATTTGAATCAATTAAATCATTTGGAACATTTTTAATATTTCAAATATCATTAATCCCTTTATTTTTTAGAAATTTAAGATTTAATCTTATAGTAAAAGAGATATACGTAATTGGATTTGGAACAGTTGGAGTTATATCTTTAACTGCATTTTTTACAGGTATGGTTGAGGCTATACAACTATATAGTGGTTTTCATCAATTTGGTGTTGAAGGTTTTATGGGATATACAATATTTATATCTATTACTAAAGAGCTAGGCCCTGTTTTTGGTACACTAATGGTTATTTCAAGAGCAGTATCATCTATGAGTGCTGAGATTGGAACTATGCGAGTTACTGAACAAATTGATGCTATTGAAACATTAGCTTTAAATTCAAAAGAGATAATTATTATTCCAAAAATAATTGCTACAATTATATCTTTACCAATTTTAGTAGTTATGTTCGATTTTATAGGAAACTATAGTGCATATATAGTTTCAACAAATGTACTTGATATAAATCCAATAACTTATCAAAATATAATTTTGCAAAATCTTTTTTTTAGTGATATTGGAACAGGTCTTATAAAAGCAGTGATATTTGGATATGTAATAGCAAGTATTGGTACATATATGGGATATACTACAAGTGGTGGAGCAAAAGGTGTAGGGCTATATACAACAAAAGCAGTTGTATATAGTGCAGTTAGTATATTTATGTTAAATTATCTTATCTCATCTGTATTTTTAATGATTGGTTGGTAATAATTTTGAATAAAATAAAAGCTTATGGAATTTGCTTATATAAAATCAAAAAGAATTCTATAGAGATACTTTTATGCAAATCTGTACTTAGTAAAAATAAGTGGGGTTTTCTAAAAGGTGTTAGTTTAGATTATGAAACAAAAGAACAAACAGCAATTAGAGAGTTTTATGAAGAATCATCAATTAAAGTAAAACAAAATCAACTAGAAGAGTATTTTTTTCAAGAAAATAAACAAAAAGATATAGGGATATTTTTAGTAAACTATAAAAATATTAAAAATGTAGATGAATATTTTTTTAATGATATTTTAAAAGAGAAATATTTAGATAAAGAAAATTCACAAATTAAATTTTTTGATATAAAAACTAATATATTAATAAAACAAAAACAGATACATATTTATGAAAAAATAGTTAATTTTTTAGCACATAAGTCCTAATATATCAATATTTTGTTATAATAATATCAAATAATATAAGGATATAAATATGAATACTCAAACAGATGCAATTCATTTTGGTTATGACAAAGATTCTCAAGGTACTATGGCTGTTCCTATTTACATGAGTACAGCTTATGAATTTAGAGATTCAGAACATGCAGCAAATTTATTTGCACTAAAAGAGTTAGGAAATATTTATACAAGACTTATGAACCCTACAAATGCAGTTTTTGAAAAAAGATTTGCAAAAGTAGAAGGTGGAATTGCTGCAATTGCAACTGCTAGTGGAATGAGTGCTATATTTTCAACTATTGTAAACTTATGTGAAGCCGGGGATAATATACTAGTAGCTAGTGCCGTTTATGGTGGTACATCAACTCTTACTTCTCATACAATAAAAAGAATGGGAATTACTACTAAAAATTTTGATGTTACAAACCCTTCAAATCTAGAAGATCTAATAGATGAAAAAACAAAACTAATTATATTTGAATCGTTATCAAATCCAGCACTAGAAGTTGCTGATTTTGATACAATAGTTAATATAGCAAATAAACATAATATTATAACTTGTGTAGATAATACAGTTGCAACACCATATTTATGTAAACCACTAGAGTTAGGTTGTGATATTGTTGTACATAGTACATCAAAATATACAGGTGGTCAAGGATTAGCACTAGGTGGAATAATAGTAGAAGGTGAAAACTGTGAAGCTAAAATAAAAGGAAATCCTAGATATTTACATTTTAATGAACCAGATGAGTCTTATCATGGTTTAGTTTATGCTGATTTACCATTTCCATCTTTTATTATGCGAATACTTTTATGTGTACTTAGAGATTTAGGTGCAACTGCATCTCCATTTAACTCTTGGTTAATGATTCAAGGTCTTGAGACATTAGCATTAAGAATTAAAGAACATTCTAAAAATGCATTACAAATAGCTAAGTTTTTAGAATCTCATCCTAAAATAAAAAAAGTAAATTATCCACTTTTAAATAGTGATAAAAATATTAATAGAGCTAAAAAATATTTAAATAATGGTGCAAGTGGTTTATTATCATTTGAATTAAATTCATATGAAGAAGCAGTAAAATTAGCAGATAGTGCAGAGCTATTTTCTGTAGTTGTAAATATTGGAGATAGTAAATCTCTTATTGTTCACCCAGCTTCAACTACACATCAGCAATTAAATAAAGATGAATTAAAAGCTTGTGGTATTAGTGATTCACTTGTAAGAATTAGTGCAGGTATTGAAGATATTGATGATTTAATAGAAGATCTAACAAACGCATTAAATAAGATATAGATGAATATTCAAACAAAATTAGCATCATTTGATGAGCCTTTATATTGTGAAAGTGGAAGAATACTACAACCATATCAAGTAAAATATGAAACATATGGAACACTAAATAAAGACAAATCAAATGTAATAGTGATTTGTCATGCATTAAGTGGATCTCACCATGCAGCAGGATATTATGAAGGTGATAGAAAACCTGGTTGGTGGAATGATCTAATAGGTGATAATAAAGCAGTAGATACAACAAAAAACTTTGTAATATGTATGAATAATATAGGTTCATGTTTTGGATCAACTTCACCTATGAGTATAAATCCTAGTACTAATGAAGAGTATAGATTTAAATTTCCTGTACTTACAATTAGTGATATAGTAAAAGCACAAATAAGAGTTTTACAATCTTTAGGAATCAATAGTGTAAAAGCAGTTGTTGGTGGAAGTATGGGTGGTATGCAGGCTTTATGTTACGCTGTAGAGTATCCAAACTTTGTAAAAGATATTATAATGTTAGCTTCAACTGCATATACAAGACCATGGGCAATGGCATATAACAAAGTAACAGTTGAAGCAATCAGAAAAGATCCAGATTTTAAAGATGGTTATTATGATCCTAAAGATATTGCAAAAAATGGTTTAAATGGTTTAGCAATTGGTAGAATGGCTGGACATATATCTTATCTTAGTCCATATAGTATGGATGATAAATTTGGAAGAAAATATGTACAAACAGATGGCCTATATGAACTATTTGGTAGATTTGAAGTTGAAAGGTATTTAGAATACAACGGTTATAATTTTCCACACAATTTTGATCCACTTTCTTATTTATATATTGTAAAAACTATGAATATATTTAATGCAGCAAGGGGAAATGATACTCTTGAACAAAGTTTAGATAAAATACAATCAAACTTACACCTAATATCTTTTAGTGGAGATACACTTTTTAGACCTTCTGAGATGAAAGAGATATATGATATTTTAATCAAACTTGGAAAAAAAGATATTGTAAGCTATGAAGAGATAGATAGCTCTTATGGACATGATGCTTTTTTAGTAGAAGTTGATAAATTTGATAAACAAATTAAAAATATATTGGGATAAATATGAGTGAAAATAAAGAAAAAATAAATTTTGAAGAAAAAATAAATGAAGCTAAAAAACATTTAGAAAAACTAATGAATGTTGATATTACACTAAGTGATAGTGTAAAAGAATATAAAGCTGGTCTAAAAGAGCTTGAGTTAGCTCAAAAGCTTTTAGACGAAGCTAAATTAGAATATGAAGAGTTAAACTAAACTATCTTTTTTAAACTATGACAATATGGTGTTTTACCTGTTTTGAAATAGTAATCTTGATGATAATCTTCAGCAGCAAAAAATGGAGTATTAAGTGTTGAATATAATTTAGTAGCAACGCTAAATCCTTTTGCTTTAATCTCTTCTATAACATTTAAAGCTATCTCTTTTTGTTCAGGTGTAGTATAAAAGATAGCACTTAGATATTGACTTCCTATATCTGGACCTTGTCCATTTGTTTGTGAACAATCATGTGTATTAAAAAATAATCTAACAAGTTCATCGTAAGTTACTTCTGTTTCATCATAAGTTACTTCTACAACTTCAATATGTCCTGTAGTACCTGTACAAACTAATCTATATCCAGGATCATGAATATGTCCACCCATATATCCACTTATTGCAGATTTTACACCTTTATAGTTTTCAAAGAAGTATTCAACTCCCCAAAAACAACCACCACCAAAATATGCTTTTTGTAAATTTGTATTATTCATAAATTTCCTTTTTTTGTATTTTAGTCTTTTAGCATAAAAACTATATTAATTTGTTACAATACATTTATGAAAAAAGCTACAAAAAAAGATATAGAGATTATAAAAGAGCATTTTATTGCTACATATGGAAATGCAGTTACCGAGTTACAGTATACAAATGATTTTGAGCTACTTATTGCTATTATATTATCAGCACAATGTACAGATAAAAGGGTAAATATAATAACTCCAGCATTATTTAAAAAATATCCAAATCCACATAGTTTAGCATACGCAAATTTAGACGATGTAAAAGAGTTACTAAATACTTGTAGTTTTTTTAATAATAAAGCAAAAAATATTATAAAAATGGCTCAAAGTATTGAAGAAAAATTTGCAGGAACTATTCCAAAAACTGTAGATGAACTTATGAGTTTAGCAGGGGTTGGAAATAAAACAGCAAAAGTATTTCTAATAGAAGCATATGGAGCAAACTTAATGGCTGTAGATACTCATGTATATAGAGTAGCACATAGATTAGGATTAGCTTTTGGAAAAACTGTAGAAGAAGTAGAAGAGCAACTTGTAAAAAGATTAAAAAATGATTTACATATATTTCATCAAGCAATGGTTTTATTTGGAAGATATCATTGTAAAGCAGTAAACCCTATGTGTGATGAGTGCGTATTAGCTCATGTATGTAAAAGTAATGGTAGATTTAGTGTGGGTAAATAATGGCAAGTAAAAAAATAACAGTAAAAGACAAAACATTCGATATTGTATATGATATAGTAAACCTTGATAAAGAAAAAACAATAGTTTTTTTACATGGTTGGGGAAGTAATAAAGAGGTTATGAAACAAGCTTTTAAAGATGATTTAAAAGAGTATAAACATATCTATATTGATATGCCAGGTTTTGGTAAAAGTATCAATGAAGAGTATATTCTTACAACAGATGATTATGCAACAATCATTAAAGAGTTTTTAAATTCACTAAATATAAAGCCAGATATAATAGCAGGTCATTCATTTGGTGGAAAGGTTGCAACCTTACTTAACCCGCCACTTTTAGTACTTCTTAGTAGTGCTGGAATTATTGAAACAAAAAGTGCAAAAACACTTCTTACAATAAGAATGGCAAAAATATTTAATAAGTTTGGATTATCAAAAGTAACAAAACTTTTAAGAAGTAAAGATGTAAATATGATGAGTCAAAATATGTATGAAACATTTAAAAATGTAGTAGATGAAGATTTTCTTCCTGTATTTTCAAAATATGAAGGAAAAGCCCTTTTATTTTGGGGAGAAGATGATATCGCAACTACATTAGTATCTGGTAAATTAATGCATAATGCTATTAAAAATTCAAAATTTTATTCATATCCTAGCGATCATTACTTTTTTCTAAAATATCACAAAGATATCTCAAATGAGATATTGTTTAATAGTGAAGAATAATTAACAATACAAATTAATTATTTAATAAAAAGATAATTTAAAATATTCATTTAAGATAAAATAACCTATAATAATTTTGTAATAAAAATAAGGAGAAATATTTATGAATAAATTATTAAAATCATTTGCTCTTGTTGGAGCTGTAGCATTACTTACTACACCAGTATTTGCATCTAAAACAGTTAAATGGAAGTTAGCTGAAACATGGCCATCTACATTAACACCTCTTGCCTCACCACCTCTTAAAGTGGCACAACTGGTAAAAGAGATGTCTGGTGGTAAGTTTACTATTAAAGTACATGGAAAAGAGAAGCATAAAGCTCCACTTGGTATTTTAGATATGGTAAAAGGTGGACAATACCAAATGGGACATAGTGGTTCATATTACTGGAAAGGTAAAGATATAAATACTATATGGTTTACAACAGTACCATTTGGTATGACTATGAAAGAACAATACGCATGGTTCTATTATGGTGATGGTATGAAATATATGGAAAAAGTATATGACAAATTTAAAGTTCTAAGTTTCCCTGGTGGAAATACTGGAGTTCAAATGGGTGGTTGGTTTAGAAAAGAGATCAACTCTGTTTCTGATCTAAAAGGTATTAAAATGAGAATACCAGGACTTGCAGGTGAAGTTATGGCTAAACTTGGAGTTAATGTTACAAATATACCAGCTGGTGAGTTATATACTTCACTAGATAGAGGAACAATCGATGCTCTAGAATGGGTAGGCCCTGGAATGGATATAAAAATGGGATTTCATAAAGTAGCTCCTTATTATTATACAGGATGGCATGAACCAGCTTCTGAGATGCAATTTTTAGTAAATAAAAGAGCATTTAAAAAGCTTCCAGATGAATATAAAACTATGTTAATCACTGCAATGAAAGCAGCAAGTTCTGATATGTATTATGAAAACTTTGCAGCAAGTGTAGATGCATGGGCAAAAATGAAAAAAGATTTCCCAAATATAAAAGTAAAATCGTTCCCAGAACCAGTTGTTAAAGCAATGAAAAAAGCAACGGATGAAGTGTTTACAAAATATGCAAGTGAAAATAAATTATTTAAAGAGATTTATGAAAATCAACAAGCATTTATGAAAAAAGCAAGAGCCTGGTCAAAAATGGGTGAGTATAACTATATCAAAACATCTGATATGGTTAAATAATTATATAAATTAAAAAAGGAATTAAAATGAAGAAAATTATTTTAGGAGCAGTTACATCTGCTTTATTAGCAAGTTCTGCAATGGCTGCAGAGTATACATTAAAGTTTTCTCACGTAGTTAGTGAAAATACACCAAAAGGTATGGCAGCAAAGTTTTTTGAAAAAAGACTAGAAGAGTTAAGTGGTGGTAAAATTGATGTTCAAGTATATCCATCAAAGCAACTTTATAATGATAAAGCTGTATTAAAAGCTATTAGATTAGATTCTGTACAAATGGCATGTCCAAGTTTTTCTAAATTTGGTAAAATTGTACCTCAATTAGCATTATTTGATTTACCGTTTTTATTTAGAGATATAAATCACTTACATAAAGTTCAAGATAGTGAAGTTGGTGATAAACTAAAAGCTATGGTTACAAAAAAAGGTTTTGTAGCATTAGATTTCTGGGATAATCACTTTAAACAATTAACATCATCTAAAAAAGCTTTAATTCTTCCAAGTGATGCTAAAGGTCAAAAATTTAGAATTATGTCTTCAAAAGTACTTGAAGAACAATTTAAAGCAGTTGGAGCAAATCCTCAAATGATGCCATTTTCTGAAGTTTATTCAGCACTTCAACAAGGTGTAATTGATGGACAAGAGAATACAAACTCAAATATTTATACAAAAAAATTCTATGAAGTTCAAACAGATTTATCTGTAACAAATCATGGTTACTTAGGATACTTAGTAGTTATGTCTAAAAAATTCTGGAATTCTTTACCAGCTGATTTACAAGCAAATGTAAAACAAGCTATGAAAGAAGCAACAGCAAAAGAGAGAGTATTAGCACAAGAGTTAAACGATTCTCAATTTGCTAAAATCAAAGAGTATGCTGATAAAACAGGTAAACTTAAAATTCATAATTTAACAAAAGATCAAATTCAAGCTTGGAGAGATGCAGTTAGTCCTATCTACCCAAAATTCTATGATAATAAAAAAATTGGAAAAGATTTAATTCAAGCAGCAATCAATACAAAATAGTATTTATTATATAAAGGCACTTTTAAAAGTGCCTTTTTTAAAGGGTTTTTATGAAAAATATATTTAACTTTATTGATGGTATCGTCGATTTTATCAATAAATTTATAGCAACAATAGGTATTACTGGTGGGGTTGCATTAGCATTTACAAATGTAATTGCACGATATGGGTTTGATTATTCATTAACTTGGGCAAGTGAATTGACTGTATATTTATTTTTATGGTCTATGTTTTTTGCTAGTGCATATCTATTTAGAACAAATTCACATATAAATATAGATCTATTTGTACAAAGTTTATCTAAAAAAAATGCAAAAAGACTTTTACTTTTAAATAAAACTATAAGCTTAGTATTTTTAGCAGTTGTTTCTTATTATGGATATGAGTATTTACAACTAGTAATAGAATTAGAAGAGACTTCTGTTGATCTAGAAATTCCTATGTGGATCCCTTATTTAGTAATTCCAGTTTCATTTGCACTTGCAGCATATGGTAGTTTTGTTGCAATAATAAAACTTTTAATTACTCCATCAGAGCAGCTAGATTTTAAAAATGAAGCAGAAGAGATTATGGCAGAAAATAATATAGATCAACTAGTTAAAGATATAGAGAAAAAAACAGGAGGTATGCTATGAGTATAGTAGTATTATTTGGATTATTTTTTCTTCTACTTCTAATAGGTTCACCTATTGCTATAGCATTAGGAGCATCAACATTCTTTGCACTAGTTGCATTTACACCAATTTCACCTATAGAGATATCTTCTATGATATTTGAAAAAGTTGAACACTACTCTTTAATGGCTATTCCAATGTTTATACTTGCTGGAAATCTATTAAGTAAAGGTTCTAGTGCAAATCGTATTATTGAATTTGCAAAAAGTGTAGTAGGGCATCTTCCTGGTGGTTTACCAATTGCTGCTATTTTTGCTAGTATAATTTTTGCAGCTGTAAGTGGTAGTTCTCCAGCAACTGTTGTTGCTATTGGATCTATTATGTTTGGAGCAATTGTACAAGCTGGTTATCCAAAAAAATATGCAGTTGGAACAATTGCAACTGCTGGAAGTTTAGGTATTTTAATACCACCTTCAATTGTTTTAATAGTATTTGGTGTAACTGCTGAAGTTAGTATTGGAAAACTATTTATGGCAGGGGTTGTTCCTGGTATTATGATAGGTTCTATGTTAATGTTTGTAACATATATTGGAGCTAGAAGATTAGGTTTTAAAAGAACCCAGCCAGCACCATTTAAAGAGCGATTAGCAAAAATGAAAGATGCCTCATGGGGTCTTATGACTATTGTTATTGTAATTGGTGGAATATATGGAGGTATATTTACTCCAACTGAAGCAGCTGCAGCAGCAGCAGTGTGGGCATTTGTTATTTCAGCATTTGTTTATAAAGATATAAAACCATCAGACTTTGTAGATATTGCCTTCTCTTCAGCAAAAACAACTGCTATGATTATGTTTATTATTGCAAATGCTATGTTATTTGCACATTTTTTAACTATGGAAAATGTTCCTCAACTAATAACTCAAACATTAATTGACTGGAATGTTAATGTTATAATGTTCTTAATATTTGTAAATATACTTCTTATTGTAGCTGGAGCATTTATGGAGCCATCAGCTATTATTATGATTATGGTTCCATTATTACTTCCTGTTGCAGTTGCATTAGGTATTAATCCTATACACTTTGGTATAATGATAACAATAAATATGGAACTAGGGATGGTATCACCACCTGTTGGATTGAACCTTTTTGTAACATCATCTTTAACAGGAATGAATATGAAAGATGTTATTGTTGCAACTTTACCATGGACTGCTACTATATTTGTAGGTCTTATGCTAGTTACATATATACCAGCTATTAGTCTTTGGTTACCAAATCTAATTTATGGTTAATAGGAAAATAATTGAATAAAAAGACAATATTATTAGTAGATGAAAATAAATATATACAACAACTAAAAATATTATTAGAAGATAGATATAATTTAATAGTACAAAATGATAAATTTACTATATATGAAATAACACAAAAGCAAAAGATAGATCTAATTTTATATGATAGTAAAAAAGCTATAGATGAAGGGTTAGATATTTGTAAATATACTAATGGAGTTCCTTTAATATTCACCATATTAAATGAGAATATAAATAGTATAGAAAACTTATATCTTTCTGGGGGAATTGATTATATATTAAAACCATATACTAAAAATGAACTTTTAATTAAAGTAAAATCAAATATAAAATTACATAGTAAAAATAAACCTTATAGTAATCATTTAAAAAGAATAGCTGCATATAGTGAAGTGTTGTCAAAAAATTATAGTTTAAGTGATAATGATATAAAAATCATAAAAGAGGTAAGTCCTTTATATGATATTGGTAATATTGGTATCTCAAAAGAACTTTTAGACAAACCATCAAAATTTACCAAAGAAGAGTATGAAATTATGAAGCAACATGCAAGATTAGGTTATGAGATGTTAAAAGGGTCAACTAAAGAATATTTAAAAGATGCTGCAATAATAGCTTATGAACATCATGAAAAATGGGATGGTACTGGTTACCCAAATGGTTTAAAAGGTGAACAGATACATATATTTGGACGAATAATAGCTGCTGCTGATGTATTTGATGCTTTAGGTAAAAATAAACCATATAAAGATCCTTTAAGTGATGAAGAGATTATAGAATTTTTTAAAAAGGAAAGTGGAAAACATTTTGAACCAAAGATTGTAGATATACTCATAAAAAATATTGATGAGATGTTTAAAATAAGGGATAAATTTAATGATATATAAAAGTTATAATAAAATAATTGGTAATCTTACAGCAATATTGATGCTACTTATGATGTTAAATGTATTTGCAGATGTCGTAATGAGATATTTCTTTCATACTGGAAGTATAGCTTCTCAAGAGATGGAATGGCACCTATTTTCAGTTATGTTTTTACTTGGAATATCATATGCTTTATGTAGTGAAGATCATGTAAGAGTTGATTTTATTTATGATAATTTAAGTGCTAGAAAAAAAGCTATTATTAATATATTTGGTACTATATTTATGTTAATCCCATTTGCTTTTTTAATAGCGTATACTTCATTTGATTTTGTAAATGATGCTTATATTATGAATGAAATAAGTGAAGATCCAGGTGGACTTACTAATAGATGGATTATAAAAGCTATGATACCTTTTTCATTTGTTATTCTTATTGTTACAGCAATATTTTATGTTCAACAAAATATTTTAAAACTTAAAGAAACTAAGTGAAAAATTATCTATTTTTAATTATAGGATTAATTTTTTTTATAGCTTGTGGAGGAGCTAATTTAAAAAATGAAAATATAGAAGAAAATTGGTATAAACCAACACTAAATACAACATGGCAATGGCAATTAACAAATACTTTAAATACATCTTATGAGGTTGAACTTTATGATATTGACCTATTTGATACAAATCAAACTACTATTGATGAATTACATAATAAAGGTAAAAAAGTAATATGTTATTTTAGTGCAGGTAGCTATGAAAACTGGAGAGATGATGAAAGTCAATTTTCAGATTCTATAAAAGGTAAAGATTTAGATGCTTGGGATGGTGAAAAATGGCTTGATATTTCTAAACTTGATTTATTAAAACCTATTATGGATGCAAGATTAGATTTAGCAAAAGAAAAAAGATGTGATGGAGTTGAACCAGATAATGTAGATGGATATACAAATACTACTGGATTTAATTTAACAGCAGATGATCAGTTGATCTATAATAAATATCTAGCCAATGCAGCTCATAAAAGAGGACTTAGTATCGCACTTAAAAATGATTTAGATCAAATAGAAGAGTTAGAACCTTATTTTGATTTTGCAGTAAATGAGCAATGTAATCAATACGAAGAGTGTGATTATTATACACCATTTATAGATGCAAATAAAGCAGTATTAAATACAGAATATAATGACAATTATAAAGATGATGATAATATGACAAAACTTTGTAATTATACAAATAGTAAAAACCTTTCAACACTTATTTTACCTATGGAATTAAATGGTAGTTTTAGGTATGACTGTAAAGATTATTTTTATAATCAATTTAATGTTGGATATGGTGGAAGTTCATCTTTTAAATTTTATGATAATATTTGGATAAACTCTACAGATTTGTTACTTGGAAATTATGATAATTATAAAAATAATATTCTAGATTTTAATGAAAGTAAATTTAATACACTTAGTAGATATTTAAATAAAAGTAAATATATAACATACTGGATAACAAAAGGTTGGGAAGAATCTTGGTTTGATTTACCAAAGATTCAAGAAGCAATAAATAATGGTAAAATACCAGTTTTTGTGTATTGGTATTTAGGAGATGAACTTATGAATGGATTAACTTTAAGTAAAGTTGATGAGTATTTAGAAGATTTAATTAGAGTAAATAACTATTTTTTAAATCTAAAAGGTCAACAACTCTGGATACTTGAACCTGAATTTAATAAACAAAATATTTTAAATAATGATGATGAACAACTATTGTTTATAGATACTATTAAAAAAGCTATAAATATAATTAAAACTAAAGAGAGAAAAATATCTTTATGTATGATGGATACAGGTTCAAGAGATATAAATAGCACAAATAATTGTACATATGAAAACTGTTCATATGGAGATAATAATGAATGGGATAGAGTAAAACCTATTTATAATGCACTTTTAGATGAACTTGATTTTATATCATTTCAAGAGATGATAGGGCAATTTAGTAGAGATGATAGCAATCCAGGTACTTGGGATGAACCGAATGCTATATCACATACTGATGATGAAATTGGTATTAATAATTTAGCAAAAAGAATAGATAACTTTGCCACATATTTAAAAACTACGTATAATAAACCAGTATTTTTACCATATATAACAATTGCAACAGCTACTTGGAATGATAGTAATGATGATGGAAATATAACAGATGATGAGATTAATACAAGTGGTTGGGAAGATAAAGCTAGTAATGTTTATAGAGATTTAAATTCAACATCACTTTTTGGATACAGTATAATGGAACTTTTTGATAATCCTACTCATGATTATGGAGGATATCAATATTTTATGCAAAATGAATATCATTTAGGTGTTGTTAAAAGTGATATAAATAACTCGCAACTAACAGGAAATATAAAATTTAAAGGAACAATACTTGAAAATGTATTTAAAGAGGAAAGATAAATGATTGGTATTTACATGTTTGGTGCAGCACTTGCACTTTTAGCTATTGGTTATCCAGTTGCTTTTTCTTTTGGATTTGTATCTTTAGTATTTGGTGCTATTAGTGCATATTTTGAACTAGCCCCTGATGGTATTACATTAGCCTTATTCCAAGAAGAGTTCTTATCTATGTTTTCTATGATGCCATTTAGAATATATTCAATTATGACAAATAAAATACTCTTAGCAGTTCCGTTATTTATTTTTATGGGAATAGTTCTTCAAAAATCAAAATTAGCAGAAAAACTACTTGAAGCAATGGGGACATTGTTTGGTTCTGTTCGTGGAGGTGTTGCTATTAGTACAGTAATTGTAGGTACAATGTTGGCAGCCTCAACAGGAGTAGTTGGAGCATCAGTAGTTGCTATGGGTGTTATATCATTACCTGTAATGTTAAAATATGGATATAGTAAACCACTTGCTTGTGGTACTATATGTGCTAGTGGAACTTTAGGTCAGATTATACCACCTTCTATTATACTTATTATTTTAGCAGATGTATTTGGAGTTGCAGTTGGAGATCTATTTAAAGCTGCTGTTATGCCATCTCTTATTCTTGTTGGATCTTATATTGTATATATTCTTATTATATCATACTTAAATCCAGAAGTAGCACCAGCTATAAAAGTGGATAGATCAGTACCTACACGTACTAGAATATTTATAGCATTAAAAGCTATTATACCTCCTTTTTTACTTATATTTGTAGTTTTAGGATCAATTTTTGCTGGAGTTGCAACACCAACTGAATCAGCTTCTGTTGGTGCAGTGGGAGCTATTATTTTATCTATATTATATAGAGAATTTTCTATTGAACTTATAATGGATAGTGCAAAACAAACAGTACAAATAACTGCTATGGTATTTGCAATACTAATTGGAGCTACAGCATTTTCTATGGTATTTGTATATACAGGAGCTGATGGAATTGTTGAAGAGTTTATGACTAGTTTACCTGGTGATAAATGGGGCTTTTTAATTCTTAGTATGCTTATAATATTATTTCTTGGTTTCTTTATAGATTTTATTGAAATATCTTATATTGTAGTGCCTATACTTTTACCTATATCTGAAACAATTGGTATTGATCCTATATGGTTTGCTATTTTAATTGCTATGAACTTACAAACTTCATTTTTAACCCCACCTTTTGGATTTAGTTTATTTTATCTAAAAGGTGTTGCTAAAAATATAGCTACAACAGATATTTATAAAGGGGTAATACCGTTTATACTTATCCAAATAGTAGTATTAGCTTCACTTATAGTATTTCCTGAATTTTTTGGCTTTTAGTTTTTATATATTAAGTTCTTTTATATTATAATTACTTATATAAAGTCAAAGGAAGAAATATGTTAAAAAAAATATTAACACTACTTGTTGTTACTTTTTTTACATCATCTATACTTAGTGCAAATGTACTAACTTCAGATGATTTGTTAAAAGAAGCAAGCAAACAGATTAAAAGTTTAAATACAAACGAAGTTTTAGCAAAGCTAAAAGAAAATCCAAATATCCATCTTATTGATGTTCGTCCAAAAGAGGAGATCTCTGATTATGGATATATAAAAGCAAATGTATTAGATAGAATACATAGAGCTAAGTTAGAATTTGTAATAGGTGAAACAGTTACTAAAGATGAGGAGTTTATTGTTTATTGTGGAGATGGTAAAATTTCACTTTTAGCGGTTGCTCAACTTAGAAAAATGGGTTATAAAAATGCTTTACATTATGGACATGGTAGTTTTAAATCATGGAGGGATGAAAACCTTCCTAGAAAATATACAAATAAATATCCAAACTCTTTATTGTACTCTCCTGTTCAAAAAGTAGCACCAGGTGTGTATACATCTATTGGTATTACAGCACCATATCTTTATGAATCAACAGCACATAATAATAACCTAGGATTTGTAATTGGTGAGAAATCTGTATTAGTATGGAATGCAAGTTCTTCATATATGTTAGCACAAGCACTACATTTTGAAATTAAACAAATTACTAATTTGCCAGTAAAATATGTAATACTTGAAAACTCTCAGGGTCATGCTATATTGGGATCTAATTATTGGCAAGAACAAGGAGCAACTGTTATATCTCAAGAGATAGTAAAAGAAGAGATAGATACAAAAGGTGATAAAATTTTTGCAAGAATGCAAGGTGTATTAAAAGATAAATTTACAGGATCTAAACTTGTTTACCCTGATAAGTATTTTAAAGATAGCATGAAATTTGATTTAGGTAATAGAATAGTAGAAGCTAAATATTTTGGATATGCACATGAACATAGTGATATTGTACTTTGGTTAGAAAAAGAAAAAATAGTATTTGCAGGAGATATTGCATTTAATGATAGATTATTACCAATATTTAAAATTACAGATACTAAAAAATGGCTTGAGGCTTGGGATAAATTTGAAGCACTTGGTGCAAAAATAGTAATACCTGGACATGGTCATGTAAGTGATATGACAGAGGTTAGAAAATATACAAAAGATTATATAGTATATATCAGAACAAAAATCTTAGAGATACTAGATGATGATGGAGATTTATCAGATGTTTATAATATTGATATGAGTGCATATGAGCATTTAGATACATTTAAAGAGTTATCTAAACAAAATTTATCTACACTATTTAAACAACTTGAGTTTGAATAAAATATACTCTTAGATATAAAAAAGCTTGAATATTATATTCAAGCTTTTTTTATGGAATATTAAAAAAGTGTTTTAGCTCGTTCTAATTTATATTTTTTTGATTGTAGTTTATCAAGTTCCTCTTTTAAAAATAATCTACCTTTAATTACTTTACCTTTTACTATATTTTTATCTATTAGAGTATTATCTAACATGATTTTATTTTCATGGCACATTTCACACGATTTTGCTTTTTTTGTAATAGTGTGTGGAGCCTTTGGTATAAAAGCTTCAATTTTAGAACCATCTTTATTTTTATGTATATCATCCAATATTACAACACCTGCTTTATCTTTATATGAGATTCTATATTGAAACATAGGTTTTGCTATTTTTACTTTATTATTTTGATCATATACTAAAAAGTTATTTTCCCATCTTCTATATCTCCATCCACTATACCAAAGACCATCTTCTAAGATATTTGTAATATAATCAGGCATTTTAGGATCTACTAAGATACCTTTTTTTTGTAATTTTAAAGCTTTTGTTAGAAAGTTTTCTAAATATATATCTTCTTGTACCGTTAATCTTTTCCACTGTTTATAGTTTGGTGTATCATCCCTTAGTACATTTAGTTCATAAGAGCTTATATTCCATGAACTATGACAAACATTACATGATAAATTAGAGTGAAAATCTTTATGATTTTTTTTACTTGGATTTTTATGACAAGATTTACAATCTACTTTTTTCTCAAAGTTCATACCATTATGACACGATATACATGACATACCTTTTTCATAATGAACATCGTTGGCTAAATGGTGATAATCAATTCCTGCACTTTTATTAGGGTAATAACCTTTTGGAGTAATAGGACTTCTATATGATTTGTCATAATCATGTGGAAATAATCCCATATATTCACCACCTATGTATTCATTTTTATGACATTTTATACATTTGTTCATAGTTGGTGTAGCTTTTTTACTATCTAGATTATTTTTATGAGTATTGTGACATGCCAAACATGAGTTATTTGTAGGATTTACAGTTTTTGACTGAAGGTGGCAACTAAGACATTTTCGTCTTAAAAAATCATCTACTAAATCTTCTTTTGAATGAATATTCTTTTTTGCTTTTGGTAATGTTTGAAGTGTTACATTTGAGTCTTTTATTCCCCAAGTAGATCTAGTGATGTTTATAGCATTTTTCATACTGTAATGGTTTGAGAAATGTTTATTTGCATTATAGTTTTTATGACAAGATAGACACTCATTTGCATATATTAAAATAGGTAAAATTAAAATAAGTATATATTTTATCATTTTAATATATTTTTTGAACATGATGTCTTTTTTTCAAAGAATAATTTTTTAGATTTTGTAAAATCATTATATATCTTATCATCCCATTTATTATGACATATAATACACTTATATGCACTTACAATTTTATTTACCTCTTTTTTATTAAACCCTCTAGCTTTTGTTCTTGAAAATGTTTGAAATTGTTCACCATCTTTAGATACTAAAGAATCAATAGGATATGAAAATGGCATACCACTATTTTTTGAATTGTAGTATGGCATAAAAGTTATATTATTATCTTTTTGTATATCTAATATTCCAGAACCCATTCCTAATGTAGTAGAGTTAAAATGGCAATCTACACAAGTTCTACTTTGTTTTTGTGTAGTATGTGGATCCCATGCAGCATAAGCCATAGAGTGAAAACCTTCATTTGTGATATTTTTATCATATATCCTCATAATCACTTGACATCCTGGAGCTGTTGGCATTATTTTTTCATTATATCCAATAGCAAGGGCAGGGGATTCATATCTTAAATATGATCTTAACTCTTTCCATTTACCTTTTGTTTTTTTATGTTTTATCCAGTCATATTGTTTTCCATTTTTAAAATAAACTTCATGACAACCATAACAAGAAGGGATCCAAGCACTATGACAAGCAGTACAATCTAATCTTTGGTGATCTTTATTTGTATGATAGGGGGCATCACTCATTTGTGTCATATCAAGTGCTTTTGCATCACTTTTTCTATAAAATGTAATATTGTTATCATTTTTTTGTAGATTATATATAGGAGATTTTTTTCTTTTAGATATTGCAACTTCACTTGGATAAGGCATAAGGTTATTTATAGCAATTAACATTGAAGCTAGTGGTTGATTTTCAAGTTTATCAAATTTTGCATCATGACAATCTACACAAGATATATCTACACTATCTTCCATATGGGCATGACTTTTACCATCACCCATAACACCTTTTTCAGTATGACAATCTATACAAGACATCTTATTACTTTGGTGATGAATATCTGCAGGAAGATCATAATATGAACGACTTTTATCTAGTTTATGTGTTAATTCACCTTTTTTATATGGTGTTCCATAACCTTCACTTTCAAATTTTCCTTCATAAGATAGTCCTATTCTATTTGAACGATTATGGCATTTTAGACAATTCTTAGATGGTATTTTTGTTGACATTTGTGGATGTTTAAATTTTTTTAAAATATCTATATCTTTTGCTGTATTTGTTTTATCTTCATTTACTCTATGACAATCAACACATCCGCCACCTCTTGAAGTGTAGCCAAACTCTTTAAATATCTCTTCTTTTTGATTTATGTGACAAGCAGCACAAAGTTTAGAAAAATGACTATCGGCTAAGCTTTGGTCTTTTGTAAGTATATTTTTTAAATCTTCTATACCTTTTGTATGTTCGATTGTTTTTGTTTCTTTAAATTGGTATCTTAAAACATCTAATACACCATGCATATTATTCATTATTGATTTACTAACACGATTTATAATCTCTTTATGACATTTACCACAAGATTTAGTTGCATTTTCAAGACGTGCTGGATTTAAAATCATATTTTTATGAGCTATTTGTTTATCTAAAGAGTTTTTATCTCCACCATGACAAGAAGCACATCCAAATTCTTCATATGGATGAAAATTATCAATAGGAGTAGTATTTGCGTGACAAGTTATACATTTATCTATATCATTTGCATAAATAGTATAAATAAGTGTAATTGTTAAAAGTATTATTTTCATATTGGATTATAGCAAAGTTTATATATAAAAAAAGGTCAATAAATTAATATTGACCTTTTATTTTATATATCTTTAATAAAGTAATATATTAGTTTACACCATACATTTTAGCTTTATCAAGTTTGTATCCCCAAGTATCTTTAGGAGCAGTTAATTTCCAACCATTTACACTTCTTTGGTGATATTTTTTATCTTTTCCACCTTCAAAACCATCAACTACAGAATAAACATTCTTATAACCTTTTTTGAATAATTTTTTAGCAGCATATGCACTTCTTGAACCAGATCTACACATTACGATGATATTATCAGCTTTACTTAAACCTTTTGCTTTTAATGCTTTTTCAACATCAGCTACAAAGTTTTTATTTTTTGGAGTATCAGAAAATCTTTTTTTCTTTGGATTCCATTTTTTAAAGTTAACAAAGTGTACAGGAATATTGTTATCCATTAAGTATGTATAACCAACATACTCAACTTCTGCAGGTGTTCTAACATCTACAAATAAAGTATTTTTATGTTCTTTAATAAAAGCAGGAGTTTCTGCTGCTGTTAAATATAAGTTTTGAGGAGTTTGTTTCTTCTTTTTTGTTGGCTTATCAGCAGCCATAACATTTGCTGATAACATTGCAATCATAACAAGTGCAAATAATTTTGATAAAGTTTTCATCTTTATGTCCTTTTGATTTTTTTTGGGTTTTACCCCTAGTAAATAAATCCAAAAATTTATTTACTAAAGATAAATCTTTAGTTGATTATATGGGTTGAATTAACAACCCATATCCTCTTCTTCTTCCTCTTCTTCAGCTGGAGCTGTTGCAGCAGCTGGAGCCATTGAATTTTGGCTTGGTTGATATTTTGCTTGCATTACAGCATCATATGCTTTAAATCCCTCTTTACTTTTAGGATCAGCAGCAATTGCTAATTTTGCAAATTTAATAGCAACTTTATAGTCACCTTTTTCTAATGCAGATGATGAATCGCTTACATATTTCATAACTATTGCACTTTTATTTTTTTGCATCTCTTGTGCATTGTTATTTGATAAATATGCCAGTGTAAATGACGCTCCTAATAAAACTAATCCTACTATTGCAGATATAATTTTCATTAATTTTCTCCCTTGTTATCTCTTATTGATTTCATTACATTCATAAATATAGATAATCCAATACCTATAAATACTGTTATTATAAGTGCTGTATATATATCACCACCAACTAATTTGTCTATTGTTAATCTTCCTGCATTTGAAGAGTTTGCAAAATCTGCTATTTTATCAAAATTGTCAAAATATACAGACATACCAAACATAACCCCAAGTAAGAATACTGCAGCATCTAATTTACCTGTTGCAAATCCTACAACAGCTGTTCCTGGACACCAACCTGACATTACCATTCCTAGTCCAAATAAAGCACCACCTACTAAGTATGGCCAAATATATGTTGTAGGGATAAAGATCTGATTAAAATCTAAAATACCATTATAAACTGCAATTGTAAGTAATGTTGCACAAGTTAAAATTGCACTTACCATTATTTGAGAAACTCTTAAGTTTCTAAAGAAAAATACTGGAGCAATATGATTTGATGTTCCAAATCCAGCTCTTTCTAAAATAAGACCAAATACGATACCAATAATTAAAGCCCAAAAGAAGTTTTCATTTCCATTAATAGCGCCTGTTGTAAATAAAGGATATAAAGTTTCCATTAGTTAACACCTTTCCATTGTTTTTTAAAGAAGTTAGCAAAAAAGAATCCTGATCCAAAAGCAGCAAGCATAAATATCCAAGCTCCTACACTAAATGTAGCTGCACCATCAAGTGCTTGACCACTTGTACATCCTCTAGCTAATCTAGTTGCAACTGCAATTATGATTCCACCAACAAATGCCCAAAATAATCTTTTAAAAGCAGGGTAGTCTTCACCTCTATCTATACTTTGTTTTATTCTTCCAGCTAAAGCGGCACTAATATATCCACCTAAGAATATACCAAATACTTCAATAACTGTCCAGTTAGATAGTGCATTACCTTTTAGATATTTTGCTGCATAAGCATTATCTACAAGTGAACCATCATATAAAAAACTAAGTTCAGCAGTGATTCTTGCAAATGCCCCACTAGCACCCATACCTTGACCTGCTATCATAAAACTACCAAATAAAGCAATACCTAAAATGATACCAGCAAATATTGGATTCCAATAGCCTTTTTGTTTATTCATTTTTTTCCTTTTTAATTTAATTAATATTCTAAATACTTTATATTGTTAAGTATTGATTCATAATTTTAACTTATATTAGATTAAATTATAATACTCGTATATTAATGTACTTAAACTTAATATTACGAGTATCTTATTTACTAATATTTAACTTTTATTATTTTATAAGTTTATACTTAGAATAAATCTGTTCTAAGCATAGCACCATTTGAAGCATTTGTAACTAATGCTCTATATTGTTTTAGCCATGAAGAGTTTAACTCTTTTTTTATAGGTTTAAAGTTTGCCTTTCTTTTTGCAATCTCTTTATCACTTAGATCAACACTTAAAATATATTTATCAACATCAATATGGATAGAATCACCATCTTCTAAAAGACCGATCATCCCACCTTCTGCTGCTTCTGGGCTTACATGTCCAATACTAGCACCTCTTGTTGCACCACTAAATCTTCCATCAGTAATAAGTGCAACTTTATCTCCAAGTCCCATTCCCATGATTAAACTTGTAGGTGCAAGCATCTCTTGCATACCAGGACCACCTTTAGGTCCTTCATATCTAATAACAACAACATCGCCAGCTTTTACTTTTCCACCAACAATACCTGCAATTGCATCATCTTGTGAGTTGAAACATACAGCAGTTCCTGTAAATACACGCTCCCCTGTAATACCAGCAGTTTTAATTACAGCACCTTGTTCTGCTAAGTTTCCATATAAAATAGCTAATCCACCAACTTCAGAGTAAGGGTTGTCAATAGTATGAATAATATTAGTATCAATGATTTCAGAATTTTTAATTCTTTGTTTTATCATTTCACCTGTTACTGTTAAGTTATCAGCAAGTATATCTTCACCTCTTTTTAACATCTCATGCATAACTGCACTAACCCCTCCAGCTTTATCTATATCTTGCATGTGAACTGTACTTAATGATGGAGAAATTTTAGCAATATGAGATACTCTTTTGCTTATTTTATTGATATCACTTAATTCAAATGTAGTATTTGCTTCTTTTGCAATTGCTAACATATGTAATACAGTGTTAGAAGATCCACCCATAGCCATATCAACAGCAAATGCGTTTTTTACTGCATTTTCATTTAATATATTTTGCATATTGTATTTTGATTTTTCATCATGTTCCATAAGTGCAATTTCACATACTCTTCTAGCAGCTGCTCTATATAACTCTTCTCTTGCTTTTGTTAAAGCTAAGATTGTTCCATTTCCAGGTAATGCAATACCCATAGCTTCCATAAGTGTATTCATAGAGTTTGCAGTAAACATACCTGAACAAGATCCACCACTTGGACATGCGTTACATTCAATATCAGTTAACTCTTCTTCTGTAATTTCTCCTGCTTCAAATTTACCAACAGCTTCAAAAGCAGTTGCTAAATCGATATGCTCACCATCTTTAGTATAACCTTTAGCCATTGGTCCACCACTAACAAATACTGTAGGTACATTAACTCTTAATGCTCCCATAATCATACCTGGAACAATTTTATCACAATTTGGTATAGCAATCATTGCATCAAATTTATGTGCATTCATTACTGTTTCTATAGAGTTTGCAATAATCTCTCTAGATGGTAATGAAAATAACATACCATCATGACCCATTGCTATACCATCATCAACACCAATAGTATTGAATTCAAATGGTACACAACCAGCTTTTTTGATCTCATCTTTTATTATATCACTTACTTTATCTAAAAAGAAATGCCCTGGTATTACTTCTATAAATGAATTTGCAACACCAATAAATGGTTTGTTAAAATCTTCATCTTGTAATCCTGTTGCTCTTAGTAGAGATCTATGTGGGGCTCTGTTGTGTCCCTTTTTTACTTCATCACTTCTCATGTTGATCCTTTATATATTATATCCGCGAATTATATCAAAAAATATAAAAACATTAGTTTAAAGAAAACAATTTGGATAAATTTTAAAATTTATTCCAAATTAACTTGACAAGATTAAATCAATAAGCTATAATTCCACCAGTAAATCAATTGAGACATTGATTTTATACCTTTTGATATTTATTTATCAAGAAAACATGCGAGTGTGGCGGAATAGGTAGACGCGTTGGACTTAAAATCCAATTCCGGTTTCGGAGTATCGGTTCAATTCCGATCATTCGCACCATTTTAATGTAGAGAGTTGACAGAGTTGGTCGAATGTACCGGTTTTGAAAACCGGCGAGGTTCACGCCTCCAGCGGTTCGAATCCGCTACTCTCTGCCATTATATTTAATTTTAAAATATCAATTGACACAATTGATTAATATATACCTGATAGAAATATCAAATACATGCGAGTGTGGCGGAATAGGTAGACGCGTTGGACTTAAAATCCAATTCCAGTTTTTGGAGTGTCGGTTCAATTCCGACCATTCGCACCATATATACCCTAAATAAGTTATATATTATAATTTATTTAGGGTATTTTTTTACAAAATATTTGTAAAATACTTCTTATTTGTAGAGAGTTGACAGAGTTGGTCGAATGTACCGGTTTTGAAAACCGGCGAGGTTCACGCCTCCAGCGGTTCGAATCCGCTACTCTCTGCCATTACATCAAAAAATCATAAAATATAAAAATTTATTGTAAAAATTAATGTTACTTTTAATATAATTTTAAAAAACTATACAGGAACATTATGAAAAAATATATAATATTAATAATTACATTAATCTCATTTGTGGGATGTGGTTATACTTCTAGTACTCAAGGTGGAGCAGTAGGAGTTAAAAGAAAACAATTTATGACATTAAGTGCATCTAGTATGCAAAAAGGTGCTGTACAAGCCTATAGTCAAATTTTAGCAAAAGCTAAAAAAGAGGGCAAATTAAATCAAGATAAAAAAACATTAAAAAGGATAAGAACAGTTGCAAGTCGTCTTATTCCTCAAGTTAAATATTTTAGAACTGATGCATTAAAATGGAAATGGGAAGTAAATTTAATTACTTCTGATCAATTAAATGCTTGGTGTATGCCAGGTGGTAAAATTGCATTTTATACAGCTATTATCGATAAGTTAAAACTAACAGATGCAGAAATAGCAGCGATTATGGGACATGAAATATCACATGCTTTAAGAGAACATGGAAGAGAAAGAGCTTCTCAACAAAGTATCACAAGTGCTGGATTAGCTATTGTTGGAGCATATTTTAAGTTAGGACAATCAGGTATGAATTTAGCGCAGCAAGTAACAAGTGTAACTTTAACTTTACCAAATTCAAGAAAGCATGAAACAGAAGCTGATAGAATGGGTGTAGAGTTAGCAGCTCGTGCAGGATATGATCCATATGCAGCTGTTAGAGTTTGGGAAAAGATGTCTAAAATAAGTAAAGGTGCTCCACCTGAGATACTTAGTACTCACCCATCAAATAAAACTAGAATAAAAGATTTAACTAAATATGCAAAAATAGTTTACCCTTTATATAAAAAATCTAAACACTAATGTAATGTGTCCATATCAATAATTGCATATGGACATTTTATATAATGCAAAAAGTGTAATAGCGCTTTTGTATTTTTTGATCTTAAAAGCATCTCATATCTATATTTATTAGCTATTTTAAATATAGCGCTTTCTTTAAATCCTACAAGTTCAATCTCTTTTATATTTATAACTTGAGATACATAAAAATCTAAAGTTTCTTTTGCTTTAAGTCCATTTTGATGTGCAAATACAACTTTTGCAAGTCTTATATTTGGTGGATATATATCACCTCTTAACTCTAACTCCTCTTTTAAAAAATCTTCATAATCATTATTTTCTAAATATTTTTCTAAAAACTCTTTATTTTTTGTTTGTATTAGAACTTCACCTTTTCCATTTCTTCCACTTCTTCCAGCTATTTGTAAAGTAAGGCTTAGTGCTTTCTCTCTAACTTTATATGATGTCATGTTTAAAATAGAGTCTATACCCATAATAACTGCTAAAGTTACATTGTGATAATCATGACCTTTTGATAACATTTGAGTACCTACAAGTATATCAATTTTACCATCGTTGAACTCTTTTAGAGTCTTTTTTAATATAGTATTTGTTTTTATTGTATCTGTATCAAATCTTTTTACTACATGATCTTTAAATAATATTTGTAACTTTTCTTCAACTTCTGCTGTTCCTAGACGATAGTTTTTTATTACTCCTGTTGTACATGATGGGCAAGAGTTTGGTATTGCTTGAGCATAGTTACAATAGTGACATTTTAGAGTTTTATTATTTTTATGTAAGCTTAGACTTACAGAACAAAATGGACATTGGACACTTTTACCACATTCATTACAAATTTGATATTTAAAGTTTGCTCTAGTTGGAAGAAATACAATTACTTGTTTATTGTTTAGAAGTGTATTACTTATTTTATCTATTATAAGGTCACTAAGCATAAGATTTGTTTCTTCATATATATATGTTTTATTGGTATTGTAAAAAGTATCTTTTATTCTAATATATGGTATTTTAGCAAAACTTGATATTGAAGGTGTTGCACTTCCTAAAATAAGTTGAATATCATATTTTTTACTTAAATAAATAGATAAATCTTTTACATTTAATCTAGGTTTCGAATTTGATTTATAAGAATCATCATGCTCTTCATCAACTATTATTAATCCTAGTTTATCATATGGTAAAAATAGGGCAGATCTAGCACCTGCTATTATTTTGATTTCACCTATTAATAGCTTTTGTATAATCTTTTGTTTTTTCTTTTTTTGTATTTTTGAATGCCAAATTGCAATTTTATCTTTAAATACTAATTCTAATCTTTTTTGCATTTGTGGTGTTAGAGATATTTCAGGCATTAAAAATATAGTTTGTAAACCTTTATTGATATTATCTTCAATTGCTTTTATATATATCTCTGTTTTTCCAGCACCTGTATTTGCAAAAAGTAGTGAGGCTTTATGTTGTTTTGTAAAATTGTAAGCTTTTGTTTGTATGTTAGATAGTTCTATTTTTGATGAAACTGTTTTATTAGTTTGATTTTTGTTTTGAATATCTTGATTAAAAGGTATAAATACACTAAGAGCTTCACCTAAACTACAAACATAATAGTTTGATATAAATTTTGAAGTTTCTAGCATAGTATTATTATAATATTCATTTGTAATACTATTTATATTTACACAATTATATGTTGGTTTTATATCTGTTTTATTTATTATGACACCAAAAAGTTCTTTTTTTCTATTTTTTATCTTTACTTCAACTTTTAATCCAATTTCTAAATCATCTTGGTATTGGTAAGTAAGTGGCTCTAAAGGAGAGTTTAATAAAGCTATTTCATAGTAATTCAATTTAATACCTTTTGACATAATTCAAGCTCTTTATTGCAAGAAAATATTTGAGTATCACTATTAAATGTAAAAATAATAGAGTCATTTTTATTTAAAATATATCTGTAACTATTTACTGATATTTTTTCCCAGTTATTGCTGTTGAAATTATTTAAAATATTTGAAAATAAAATATTATCATCTTCTAAATATAAAAGGGTATTTGTATTATTTTTAAATACATTCTCTTTTGTTTTTTCTTTTATTGCTTTATTTATTAATAAAAAGTCATTTTTTAAAGATATTAAATTAGCATTACTACTAGAAGATGAGATATTTGGTATTAAAAAGCTAGATATAATAGCTATAATTAGTATTACAAAAATAAATTCTATAATAGTAAATGAAAATTTACTTTGATATGTCTTCAATAATATCTGATACTTCTTCTAAAGATTTTTCAAGAGCTACAAGTTCATAAGTTTTTTGGATATATGCTAAAAGAATATCTTGTGTAGTTGAATTTTTATCTAAGTCTATAAATTTTTTAATACCATTTTCAATGGCATTATCTTCATCTTTTCCTATATCTACAGTGTAAAATTTATGATTTATAGGTATATTTAGAGTTTTATTACTCAATTTCATCTCCTTTTGATATATGGAGTGCTTTATCAATATTTAAAAGCATATTTTCATTATTGTATTTTAAAGAATCTAATTCATCTTGTAATTCTTTTACATTATTCTTTAGCATAGAATTTTCTTCTCTTAACTCTTCAAAATGTTTTTTTAACAAAAATAATTGTTCTTTTAATTTATCTACAATATACATGACCTTATTTTAACAAAATGATGTATCAATTTAGCTGAAAAAATTACCTTAAGCATTAATTTGTTAGAATAAATAAAATAATTTAAGGATTAATTATATTAAACATCACTTTTAAGCTAATAATGCTATTTATGTTTACAAGTAAACTATTTTCATATGATAACTTGTACTTTTTACCCAAAGATAAAAAGATAGTAAAAGCTGAAATTATAAAATTAATAAATAATAGTAATAATACTATTGATATAGCGATGTATAATATTAATTATGAAAAGTTTATAAAATTACTAAATAAAGCATCTAAAAGAGGTGTTAAGATAAATATTTTTTATGAAAAGAAAAATGGAAAATTTCATAAAAATATTAACTTACATAAACTAAAGACAAAATTACATACTAAAATAGCTATATTTGATAAAAAAGTGGTTTATTTTGGTAGTGCTAATTGGAAAAAGAAGTCTTTTAAAGAAAACTATGAAGTGATTAATATAACAAATGATAAAAACAAAGTGGAACAATTTAATAAGTTTTTCACACAATTGAAGGAAGATATTTAATGTTAGAGATTATTATAGGTGCATATTGTATATATTTTTTAATCAATTTTTATACAACATTTATGCAAATAGATTATGTAAAAAGAGCAAAACAAAAAGATGCAGTTATATTAACTCCATCAAAGTTTTTAATAGCTGGTAATTATGCTGTAGAGAGTCAAAAAGTAGTATTATTGAGTTCATTTTATGATTTTGTATTATTTTTTATGTGGATAGGGTTTGGATTACAATACTTAGATACTCTTACTGCTTCATATTCAGGATGGCTAAAAGCAGTAGTATTTATAGATACATTTATTATTATCAATTGGATATTATCTTTACCATTTGAATTATATACTACATTTATATTAAACAAAAAATATAAATTTTCAAATATGACACCATCGTTATTTATAAAAGATACTATTAAAAGTGGATTGATATTTTTGATTGTAGGTAGTGCTGTAATTGCAGGTCTTGCTATTATTATAGAAACATTTGAGTATTGGTGGTTAATTGGTTTTGCATTTATTTTTACAGTAATAGTTCTTATAAATATGTTATATCCAGTATTTAGAGCTAAAATGTTTGATAAATTTTCACCATTAGAAGATAAAGTGTTAGAGGAAAAAATAAATAAACTTTTAGATAATGTTGGATTTAAAAGTTCAGGAGTATTTAGTGTAGATGCTTCTAAAAGAGACAATAGATTAAACGCTTATTTTGGAGGACTTGGAAGTACTAAAAGAGTTGTTTTATTTGATACATTAATTCAAAAACTAACACATAATGAACTTCTAGCAGTATTAGGTCATGAGTTAGGACACTTTAAAAATGGTGATATTCTTAAAAATATAGCTATGATGGGTGTTATTATCTTTTCATTTTTTGCTATTTTTGGAAATTTAAATGATGAACTATTTTTACAAATGCACTTAAATAAAGAAGCTTATTCTATAATACTAGTTATATTAATGTTCTCACCTATTATATCATTTTTCTTGATGCCGTTAATGTCTGCAATGAGTAGACATAATGAATATGCTGCAGATGAATTTGGATCAAATATGGCAAGTAGTGAAGATTTAGTAAATGCACTTTTAAAACTTGCAAATGAGAATAAATCATTTCCACTTTCTCATCCGTTGTTTATATTCTTTCATTATTCACATCCACCTTTAGTTGAGAGATTAAAAGAGTTAGGGTATAGAGGTGCAGGAATAGGGCAATTAAGTAAAGATGATGAATCTTTAAAAGGTAATTGTGAGTTAGCATAGATGGAAAATAATAAACCAAAATACCATTTTTTTAAAAATACGCAATATGCTTTAGAGGGCTTTATACATGCTTTTAAAACTGAAACATCTTTTAAAATAGAGTTCTTTTTAGCATTTATAGTTATACCTATTATATTTATAACACCTTTTGAGTTGTGGCAACAAATTGTACTACTTTGTACATATTTTTTAATAATGATAGTGGAGTTATTAAATAGTGCAGTTGAAAATGTAGTAGATCTTGTAACTAAAGAGATACGTCCTTTAGCTAAAAGTGCTAAAGATATAGGGGCAACTGCTGTTATGTTTAGTATTACACTTCATGTTATTTGTTGGATAGTGTTTTTAGTTAGTTAAAAGTATATTTACTATATAATCTAGATATAAAATGCTATTAATTAGTATTAAAAAGCGAGGCTTATCCTCGCTTTTTTTTGTTTATAATTGTAAAGGTAAAATATGACAGAGCATAGTAATAAAGAATTAAAAATTTGTATAGTTAAACTATCAGCAATGGGTGATATTATACATGCTATGGTTGCATTGCAATTTATAAAAGAAAAATATCCAACTAGTACTATTGACTGGATAGTTGAATCAGGATTTAAAAGTGTACTAGAGGGTAATCCTGATATTAATAATATTTTACCTGTAAATTTAAAATCGATAAAAAATAAAAAATCTGAAATATTTAATCAAATTAAAATTTTAAAACAATATAGTAAAAATAATTATGACATAGTAATAGATGCACAAGGGCTTTTAAAATCAGCTATTGTTTCTAAAATAGTTGGTGCAAGAACTGTGGGTAGCTTTATTAGTGGCTTTTCAAAAGAATCTATTCGTGAAGGGATAGCTTCTTGGTTTTATGATAAACATACAACAATTTCATATAGTGCAAATACTATTGATAGAAATGTAAAAGTTATATGTGAGCCCTTAGATATAAAAGTATCAAGTGAACAAATTATAAAGAAAAAGAAATTTTTATTTTCAAATTCAGTTATAACAGATATGCCAGAATTTTATAATCTTTTTGTAATAGGTTCAACCTGGGAGAGTAGAAATTATCCAAAAGAAAAGTTTGTAAAACTTGCAGATGAATTAAAAGTACCTACATACATAGTTTGGGGTAATGAAGATGAAGAAGTAAAAGCTATATGGATGGAAACAAAAAGTAAATATCTACATGTATTGCCAAGAGGTAATTTAAATGATCTTAAAAAAGTAATAGAAAATTGTAATATTTTAATAGGAAACGATACTGGACCAACTCATATGGCATGGGGATTAAACAAACCTTCTGTTACAATATTTGGTCCAACACCAATAAATAGAGTATATATAACACCTATTAATAAAGTAGTGAAATCAAGCTCTAAAATTGATCATAAAAAGTTAAATAAAAATGACTTTTCTATTTGTGAGATAGAAGTTGATGAGATAATTGAACAGATTAGTTTGATAAATAATGGAGTAGAGTAATGTATGATGTTGTTTTTTACGTAGCATACCCATATTATTTTCCACATTTTTTACCAATTAGTAAAGAGTGCAAAAAAAACAATTTAAAAGTAAAATATATCCTATCAAATAATCAAAATAACAAACTTATGAAAAAAATTTCTATTGAGGAAAAATTAGATTATGATTTTGGAGAAGAGAAATTATTTTTAATAAATACAAAAGTAATAATATTCGCTAATGTATTTTCTGAGTCGTTAAAATTAAAAGCTAAAAAAATTTTTTTATGTCATGGAACAGGTACAAAACAATGTGGTTTTGAAATGGCTTTTAAAATAAAAGATATTGTAATTGTAGAAGGTGAATATAGATATAATAAATTTTTAAAGCTTTATCCTGAATATAAAAATAAGTTAAAAAAGGTTGGTTATTCAAAATTAGATCCTATTGTAAATATAACAGAAGAATCTAAAAATAAATTATATGAACAATATAATTTAAATAAAGAAAAAAAAACTATTTTATATGCACCAACATTTTTCCCTTCGTCTATTGAAAAGATGTCTGATAATTTTCCAAATGATTTTAAAGAATTTAATATTATTGTGAAGCCACATTATATATCACTAGAGAGAAAAAGATATAAGGCTCAGCAAAGAAAATTTAAAAAATGGGAAAAGTTTGAAAATTGTAAAATAATGGATGTAAATGAATATAGTTTAATACCATTTTTAACAATTGCAGATTTAATGATTAGTGATGAAAGTGCTGCTATATTTGAATTCTCATCGTTAAATAAGCCTGTTATAATTAATAAATTTTTAAAGTTAAGATGGTCTTATTATTTAAATCCAAAAAAATTATTTAAAAGAATGGATAAAGATATAGATGAGTATAGAGATATAGGACCTAATCCAAAATCTTATTCTGAAATGGTAAAAAATGTATATGAAGAAATAAAAAACAATAAAAACTATGAACAAAAAAGGTTAGAAAAATCTATTGATATATGTGGAATAATTGATGGAAAAGTTTCATTAAGGATTGTAAATATTATAAAGGATATTAGTGAATAAAAAAATAATAATTACTTATGGTACTTTTGATATGTTTCATATAGGACATCTTAAGTTACTTGAAAGATTAAGTAAACTAGGAACAAAACTTATCGTAGCAGTTTCAACTGATGAGTTTAATAAAATAAAAGGTAAAAAAACAATAATTCCTTATGATCAAAGAGCAGCAATTGTTGAAGCTATAAAATATGTAGATATGGTTATTCCTGAAAATAATTGGGATCAAAAAATAAAAGATATTAAAAAATATAATGTTAATATCTTTTCTATGGGACATGATTGGGAAGGCAAATTTGATGAACTTAAAGAGTATTGTGAAGTTGTATATCTACCAAGAACAGAAGGAATATCAAGTACCGATTTAAAAGATACATTAAAAAAAATTGAAGCTATAAATATAAATGATATTAATAAAGCATTTGAGATACTAGCAAAATTAAAGAATGATTTTGAATAAATATATAAATAATTTAGTAGTGTTATATGCTTTTGTAATACCTATTTCAAGATCAGGAATAGTATTTATTTCGGCTTTAATTATATTATTATGGCTTATTGATAATATAAATAATAAAACTTTTAATATATTAAATAATAAAATAGTAATAATTTTATTGGTTTTTATATTATATAGTTTAACATCAATAATATGGTCAGAAAATACGTATGATGTGTTAAATTATGTAAAAAAATATTGGTATTTCATTACTATTATTCCAATTTATCAGTATTTAAAAAAAGAATATATAAGTTATGTTATCTCCTCATTTTTATTAGCAATGTTACTAAGTGAAATAATTTCTTATGGTATATTTTTTGAGATATGGACATTTAAACATGGTAGTCCATCTGATCCAACACCTTTTATGAATCATTTACAATATTCAATGTTTTTAGCTTTTACTGCATTGTTATTGTTAAATAGAGTACTTAATATTAATGAATTTAAATATAAAATAGGATACTTTATTTACTTTTTAACTGTTACTATAAATTTATTTATTAATGGTGGAAGAACTGGACAAGTAGCATTTATTTTATCTATATTTGTTGTTGGCTTTTTAAATATAAAAAATAAATTAAAAGCATTACTTATTATATTCTTACTTATAATATCAATTTTAACTATAGGATATAAATATAGTAGTAATTTTCAAAATAGAGTCAATGCAATGAAAAATAATATTGAGAATGTAATAAATGATAATAATTTTTCAACATCAGTAGGTGCTAGAATTGGGTTTTATTTGCTTGGGTATGAAATAATTAAAGATAATTTTATTTTAGGTGTTGGTATTAGTGATGTTATGAAAAATATTAATATATATACAGATAAATTACCTTATAATTTAGAGGTTGTAAAATCTTTACCAAATGTCCATAATGATTTTTTACAAATATTTGTAGGCTTAGGAATTATTGGTGCATTATTATATTTATTAATATTTTATTATATATTTAAAATTAAAATACATAATGAAGAATATAAAAAATTGCCTATTATTTTCGTTTCAGTATATATTATCTCTAGTTTATTTGAAAATATGTTTCATCAACAATTTTCAATGGTATTTTTTTCATTATTCGTAGGATTATTTTTAGCAATAAATAGAATTGAAGATAATGAGTTAAAATATTTTACAAATTAAAAGTATGATATAATAATATAAAGGGATGATTTTTGAAGCAATTTTTTAAACAGTATTTACCATATTATAAAGATTATAAAAAGCAGTTTATATTTGCTTTTATTGGTATGATTATGGTTGCACTAGGAACATCAGGTACTGCATATGTTATAAAACCTGTACTAGATGATATATTTATAAATAAAGATGAAATGATGCTAAAGCTTCTTCCATTAGCTGTTATAGTATTATATACTTTGAAAGGTGTTGGAAGATATGTGCAAACTTACTATGTTTCTTATATTGGTACAGATATTATAAGAAGAGTAAAAGATAAATTCTTAAAACATATTTTAATTCAAGATATTAAATTTTTTCAAAATATCCATGGTGGGGAGTTATTAAGTAGAATAAATAATGATACTATAGTAATACAAAATGCGGTTTCTTCTTATGTAGCTTCAATAATAATGGAAAGTTTAACGATTATTGCGTTAATATGTGTGGTTATTTATCAAAGTCCTACTTTGGCATTTTATGGACTTATCGTATTACCTGTAGTTGTTTATCCACTATCAAGGTTAGCTAAGAAAATGAAAAAACTATCTCATAATAGTCAAGAAAAAGCATCTTTGCTTATGTCTATTTTAGGTGAAATATTTAATAATATTGAAATAATTATTGCTAATAATTCTCAAAAAACTAGAAGTGAAACTTATTCAAAAGAAAATAAAAGTTTGTTTGATATTAATATGAAAACTATAAAAACTAATGCCTTAGTTTCCCCTATTATGGAGATTATTGGTTCATTTGCAGCAGCATCAGTTATTTTTATGGGTGGTATGGAAGTAATAAATGGTAATATTACAGTTGGAGCATTCTTTTCTTTTATGACAGCTCTTTTTATGCTTTATACTCCTATTAAAAAACTATCTTCAGTGTATAATAATTTTCAATCAGCTATTGCAGCAAATGAAAGAATGAATAGTATATTTGAAATTAAAAATGATATTTTAGAAGGAGATACTACAATTACACAAACAATAAATAAAATTGAATTTAAAAATGTGTCATTAAAATATGATGATAAAATAGCATTAAAAAATATTAATTTATCTATTAAAAAAGGTGAAAAAATTGCATTAGTTGGAGATAGTGGAGGTGGTAAAAGTTCACTTGTAAATCTTCTTTTAAGATTTTATGATCCCTATGAAGGTGAAATATTATTTAATAATACAAATATAAATCAATTTACATTTCATAGTTTAAGAAAAAATATATCAATAGTTACTCAAAGAGTTTATATATTTAATGATACTATTGCATCAAATATAGCTTTTGGGGAAAAAGTAGATAATAAAAAAGTTAAAAAAGCATTAAAACAAGCTCATGCTTTAGATTTTGTTGAAAAATTAGATGATGGAATATATACAAAACTAGATGAGTTTGGCTCAAATTTAAGTGGTGGACAACGACAAAGAATAGCAATAGCTAGAGCATTGTATAAAGAACCTCAAATACTTATATTTGATGAAGCAACAAGTGCTTTAGATAATGAAAGTGAAGCAATTATTACAAAAGTTTTAGATGAAGTAAGTAGAGATAAAATTACTTTTGTTATAGCTCATAGACTAAGTACAATTAAAAATGCAAATAAAATTGCTGTCTTTAAAGATGGTAAAATTATATGTCAAGATAGTCAAGATAAATTACTTAGTAATTGTGATGAATATAAAAGATTATATAACTTATCAAGGTAAAATATGAAATATAAAATAAATAATAATAACTTTAAAGATTTTACAATAAATATAAAAGAATATTTTAGTAATTCTTTTAATTCTATACATAAAGCTAGAAATGAAATAAAAATAGTTGATTTTAAAAATAAAGAATTAGTGATAAAAGCTTTTAAAGTACCAAATATTATTAATAAAATTATATATACTTTTTTTAGAGATTCTAAGGCAAAAAAATCATATAAAAATAGTATTAAAATCATAAATTATGTACCAAATCCAATATCATATATAGAGTTTTATAAGTTTGGATTACTTAATGATAGTTATTTTGTAAGTGAAAACTTTAAATACGATTTTACAATAAGAGAGCCATTGTTAGATAAAAATTTTACGGATAAAGAAAAGATATTTAAACAGTTTGCTAAATTTACTTTTAAACTTCATGAAAATGATATATTACACCTTGATTATAGTCCAGGAAATATATTAATAAAAAAAGAAGGTAGTAATTATATATTTAAAATTGTTGATATAAATAGAATGCAATTTAAAGATTTATCATTAGAAGAAAGATTGAAAAATTTTGCAAAACTTTGGGCAAAAGATGAGGATTTGAAAATTATTATTAAAGAATATGCTAAAATAGCAAATAAAGATGAGCAAAAATGTATAAATATTGCATTTAAATATTCTCAAGCTCATAAAGACAAAAAAAATATAAAAAAAATATTAAAAGGCAAAAAAATTGTTGATTAAAAATATATCTATTGTAATAATTGCAAAAAATGCTCAAAAAACAATTAAAGAGACATTAGATAGTTTATTGAACTTTGAGGAGGTGATATTATATCTAAATAACTCAACAGATAATACAAAAAATATTGCACTATTGTATAATAATATTACAATTATAGAAGGTGATTTTTTAGGTTTTGGACCAACAAAAAATAAAGCAGCTACTTATGCAAAAAGTGATTGGATATTTTCTATTGATAGTGATGAAGTTTTAAATAAAAATTTAGTAAATGAATTGAATTTATTAAATCTTATTAATGTAAAAGAAGTTTACCAACTTAAAAGAGATAATTATTTTTTTAATAAAAAAGTTAAATATAGTGGTTGGGGTAAAGATATTTTAATAAGACTATATAATAAAAAGTATCATAAATTTAATAATAATAATGTCCATGAATTTATAGAGTTAAAAGATAAAAGTATAAAAATAAATTTAAAGAATAGTTTCAAACATAATGCAGTTGAAAATATAAATCAATTTTTACAAAAAGTTATAAAATATTCAGATTTAGCTGCAAAAGAGAAAAAAACATGTAGTTTTATCATAGTAATACTAAAATCTTTTTTTGCTTTTTTTAAAACATATTTTATCCAATTTGGTTTTTTAGATGGATGGAGAGGTTTTGTAATTGCTATATCAAATTTTAATGGTAAATTCTTTAGATATACAAAAAGGTATATAAATTGCAAAGTAAAGTAATCACACATATTAATTTTGCAAAAGGTTTTCGTGGTGGAGAGAGACAAACATTATTGCTAATCGAAGAGTTATCATCAAGAGGATATACCCAGACAATTTGTACTAGGGTAGATTCGCAACTTGCAAATAAACTAAAAGATATTAAAAATCTAAGTATTATAAAAATAAAAAAGCCTTATATTTTAAGTATCAGTAAAATAAAAAATTCTTCTATTATTCATGCTCATGAAACAAAAGGGGCCCAATTTGCTTTTTTTGCAAATAAAATATACAATATACCTTATATAATTACAAGAAGAGTTGATAATAAAATTAAAAATAATTTTTTCAATAAAAAAATATATGAAAACTCTTCTTATACTATAGCTTTATCAAAAGCAATAAAGCAAACAATATTAAATATAAGTAATAATGTAAATATAAAAATAATACCAAGTGCATATAGTAAACTACAAATTAATAATGAAGAAAGTCTAAAAATAAAACAAAAATTTAAAAATAAGTTTATAATTGGAAATATTGGAGAACTTGATAATAAACATAAAGGACAGTATTATTTAATCCAAGCTATGAAAAAGTTACAAAATACACATCCTAATATTCATCTTATTTTATTAGGACAAGGAATTGATGAACAAAATTATAAAGAACAATCAAAAGAACTAACAAATATAACTTTTGAAGGTTTTGTATCAAATGTTGGTGATTATATAAAATGTTTCGATCTATTTGTATTTCCATCTTTACACGAAGGATTGGGATCAATACTATTTGATATTATGCAAGCAAAAGTACCAATTATAGCTTCAAATACAGGTGGAATACCAGATATTATTCAAAATAATAAAAATGGATTATTGGTTCCTATTAAAGATAGTAATGCTTTATTTAATGCAATAATAAAATTATATGAAGATAAAGAATTAAGATATAAATTA
Organism: uncultured Helicobacter sp.; assembly: GCA_964482285.1. GTDB lineage: Bacteria > Campylobacterota > Campylobacteria > Campylobacterales > Arcobacteraceae > CAIJNA01. The sequence goes on from CAYZWZ010000007.1 coordinate 48,647, forward strand.
GTAAATGAAGCTTTAAAAAATATTGATAATTATTCTTATGAACATATGACAGATAAATATGAGGAACTTTATAAAGAGGTAAATTTATGAAAAGGATAGCAATTATTTCTAGAAATTTTACTGGTGGTGGAATTGAAAAAGTAACTGAAGAATTAATTAACGGTTTTATTTCTAAAAATAATAGCGTAACATTGATTTTATTTAAAAATGATAATATATCAAATGTAAATAAAAAATGTAATATAGAGATATTGAGTAGTGATGGTAAAATTACAAAAATATCACAAATAAGACCATATTTATTTGCTAAAAAATTAAAAAAAATATTTATAGAAAATAATTTTGATTTAATATTATCTAATTTATCTGATTTTGAGGGGATGAAATCTATTTCTTTAACTAAGGTTGAAAAATTATATACAATAGTTCACAATACACAAAGTAAAAGAAGATTTAAAAGGCATCAAAAGAAAAATTTTTCAATATTAAAATACTTTAAAGAATATAGAATTAAAAAAAGTTTTAAAAATAAGAATTTAGTTTGTGTTTCAAATGGGGTAAAAGATGATTTATTAAATAATATTAAAGCTGAACCAAAAACAATTAAAACTATATATAATCCATTTAATAAAAAAGAAATATTAAAAAAATCATTATATAAAAATAAATGTATACCAAATGAAAAATATATAATACATGTAGGAAGGTTTGAAATAATTCATAAAAGACAAGATATTTTATTAAAAGCATACAAAAAGTCTAATATAAAAGCAAAACTTGTTCTTTTAGGTGATGGTGATGATAAAATAATATTAAAAAAATTGGTAAAGGAATTAAATATTGAAAAAAATGTAATATTTGTAGGATTTCAAGATAATCCATACAATTGGATTAAAAATGCAAGTTTATTTGTATTTTCTTCAGATTATGAAGGTTTTGGAAACGTATTGGTAGAGTCTTTGATTTTAAATACACCAGTAGTAAGTACAAATTGTAAAAGTGGTCCATCTGAGATTTTAACAGGAGAATTATCAAAATATTTAGTGCCTGTTGGAGATATTGATAAATTATCGCTTATGATCAAAAGTGCATTGTGTTATTATCCTGATATCAAAGATGAACATGTTGAAAATTTTATATCAGATAATATAATTAATAAATATTTAGAACTTATAAACTAATGATTATTTTTAAGTTCCCTTGGGATAGTTACTCTGATCAGCCACATATATTAAAAAGAAAAGATAAAAAATTATTACGAAAAAATAGTGGATTTTCTTTTTTTAAATTACTTTTTACAAATTTAATTTTATTTCCAGTTCTTTTTCTAAAGTATTTATTTAAAGATAAATCTTCAAGTAATATTATTAAAAATGAAGAGTTTTATTCTATGTGTGTAAATCTTGATAAAGGAAAAGATCAAGTAGAACTAATAGATGAACTTGGTGTAAAATCGCTTCAAATAAGAGTGTTTTTAAATGACATAAAAAATATAAACTCTTATGTACAATTTGCAAAAAGCTTTGGAGATGATAAAACTATAATTATAAATATAATTCAAAGTAGAGATCATATTCTAAATAGGGTACTATTAAAAAAAGATATTAAAATATTATTTGATGCTTTTAATGGTGTTTGTGATGAGTTTATAGTAGGTAATGCAATTAACCGTATTAAATGGGGATTTGTTACTGTTGATGAGTATTTAAAGTTTTATAAAAATATTCAAGATATAAGAGATGAAAACTATCCAGGTTATAAACTAATAGGTTCATCTATAATAGATTTTGAATACCATTTTACAATTAGAACATTATATAATAATTATAAAATAAAATATGATAAAATAGCATCATTATTATATGTAGATAGAAGAGGAAGTCCTCATTCGACACAAATGAGTATATTTGATTTTAAAAATAAAATTGAATTTTTGCATACAATTGTAAAAAATAGTTACAAATGTAAAACGGAAGATATTTATATAACTGAAGCAAATTGGCCACTAAGTAATACAGCACCATACGCACCTACGAGTGAAAAAGAGTGTGTAAGTGAAGATATATATACTAAATATATGCTTGAATATTATGATATTGCAAAGAAAACTTCTAAAGTAAAAAGAATTTATTGGCATCAATTAATAGCTCCTGGATATGGACTTGTTGATAATAGAGATGGAAAGATTAGAAAAACAAAAGCATTCTATGCCTTTAAAGAGATGATAAAAAATGAAAAATAAAAGAATATTGATAGAAATACCAACTTGGTTAGGTGATGCAGTAATGACAACACCAGCTGTGGAAAATATTATTCAAAAATATAAAAATTGTGAACTTATTATATTTGGTTCATTTGTTGCTACAAAATTATTTTTAAATCATCCAAATGTAAAAAAAATAATAATAGATAATAGTAAAAATAGTGGTAATAGATATATAAATTTATACAAATTAGCTTCTAGTGTAGGATATGTTGATATAGCATTATCTTTTAGAAAAAATTTTACAACTAAATTATTTTTATATTTTATAAAATCTAAAAATAAATTTATTTATAAAAGATACTCAAAAAAACAAATACATCAGGTAATAAGATACAATGATTTTATAAATAAAAGTTTAAATATAAATACAATAGCAAAAGATTTAAAAATATATATAAATAAAAATAATAAAGTAAACGGAGAAAAAAAACTTTTAGGTATAAATCCTGGTGCTACTTATGGTAGTGCTAAAAGATGGTATCCTAAAGAATTTGCAGCGATTGCAATAAGTCTAAAAGACAAGTATGACATAATAATTTTTGGTGGTCCTGCTGAAAAAGATATTGCAAAAGATATTGAAAAAGAATTAAAAATAAATAATATAAATAATTACAAAAATATAGCTGGCTCTACAACAATACCTGAACTTTTAGATAAAATTTCAAATCTTGATTTATTTATAACAGGAGATAGTGGACCTATGCATGTAGCAGCTGCTTTTAAAATACCAAGTATTTGTATATTTGGTCCTACAAAAGATACGGAAACATCTCAATGGAATAATCCAATATCAAAAATAGTAAAAAAAGATTATGAGTGTATGCCCTGTATGAAAAGAGAATGTCCATTAAAAGGTGAAAAAAATCATCAATGTATGAAAAATATAAAAGCAAATGATATAATAAAAGTAATAAAGGAACTAAATATATGAGTAAAGAGATTATAATAGAATATAAAAAACAAACTGCATTAACAGATTATTTTGAATCAAAAGTTCAATGTAAAAAATTTACAAAAGGTGGATTTTTAGAAAAACTAGGTTTTAAAAATATTATATACCCTGATGTTTATTTTCATACAGGTTCTTTAAATGCACACTCAAAGCTTATGATTGAAAATTCAAAATTTACAGTGATAAATTCTTCAATTTTAGCAGATGAACTTGTAAGAAATCAAAATATAAAAATGAAAAATTTAAGAGTTATACTACCTATAAATGATGTTGAAAAATTTAAGAAAAAAGAGGTAAAAATACCTTTTTACGAGCAATACAACATTGATGAAGATGATAAAATAATATATTTTAGCGCACAAAATTTTAAAAGAAATGGATTTGAACAATTTTGTGATATTATTACTAAAATAGAATCTACAAATTTTAGAGTATTTGCAACTTGTACTATAGATAAAGAGTTAGATTATGCTAAAAAAGTAGTAAAAAGCTTTAATCTTGAAGATAAAATCACATTTATAGAAGATGAGATTTATAATGTAGCAGATATATTTATACTACCAACTTTAAATGTGAATTTTTCAACAGCAGTAGTAAAAGCAGTTACAAATAAATGTGCAGTTTTTGTACCAACAAATAATAATTCAATTGAAATAGTTGATGTATTTGCGATTATGGATAGTCCTGATGATAGCAATACTGCATATAAAGTAGATATGCTTCTAAGAGTACCAGATGAATTGAAAAAAATTCAAAAAGAAAACTATAGTATTGGAAAAAAATTAAATACAACATATCAAAGAGCACTTTTAAATGAAATAATAGAAGAAGTAAAAGTATTAAAAGAAAAAAAGGATCTTAGAAGATGAATCTAATAAAACAACTATTTAAATACTACTTATATATGATAGTAGTATTTTTTATTGGGCGGTTAGCTTTATTTATTCTATATTATGATCAATTTAAAGATATCGGCAACTCTATGTATCTTACATTTTTATATGGTATTCGAATGGATACTATTATTGCAAGTACATTTTTACTTATACCGCTTATTGTATTATCTTTTACACCTGAAAAATTAAAATTTATAGCTTCAAAATTTTTAAAATATTATTTTTTAATAATATTCTCATTTATTATATATATTGAAAATGCAACTTTTCCATTTTTTGCTCAATATGATGTAAGACCAAATTATTTATTTGTAGAGTATTTAGTTTATCCTAAAGAAGTATTTTCTATGATATTTAGCGAATATAAATTAGAACTTAGTATTGCATTATTTATGATTGGTTCTTTTATTTATTTTTATCTAAAAAAGGTACAAGATCCATTTATAAAAGCATTTAAAACCTCATATTTAAAAAGGGTATTAATATTTTTACCTTTACTTATAATATTATTTATAGGTATTAGATCATCTCTTGGACATAGAGGTGCAAATGTAAGTGATGCTATGTATAGTAGTAATAGAATAATAAATGAAATATCAAAAAATTCTGTACATAGTATATTATATGCTATATATACAAATGCTAAGCATGGAAGTAAAAATATTGAAAAGATGTATGGAAAAATGTCAACTAAAGAGGCTGTAAAAAGAGTTCAAAATAGGTTAAAAATAAAACCTCTTGATGAAAAATTACCTTTTACTAGAATTGAGCCAAGTCATTTCAAAGTTAAAAGTCCTAAAAATTTAGTTATTTTTATCCAAGAGAGTTTAGGCTACCAATTTACAAAAGATAACAATGGAACAATAACTCCAAATATAAACAGACTAAAAAAATATGGAATAAATTTTAATGAATTATATTCAAATGGTACTAGAAGTGTTAGGGGAATAGCAGGAAGTATGGCAGGATTTTTATCTGTACCTGGAAAAGGTGTAATAAAAAGAAATAAATCTCAAACAGATTTTTTCACAATTGCCCAACTTCTTAAGCCTTATGGATATCATACATCATTTATTTATGGTGGTGAGAGTAGATTTGATAATATGAAAGGTTGGTTTTTGGGTAATGGCTTTGATCAAATAATTGACGAACCTAAATTTAAGAACCCATTATTTGTAGGTACTTGGGGTGTTAGTGATGAGGATATGGTAATAAAAGCAAATAAAACTTTTAAAGATCTATATAAAAATAATAAAAAATTTGCATCAGTTATGTTCTCAACATCAAATCATTCTCCATTTGATTTTCCACAAGATAAAATTAATTTAGTAGATGGAGTTGCTGTAAAAAGTGTTAAAAATGCAATAAAATATGCAGATTATTCAATAGGTAAATTTTTTGAATTAGCAAAAAAAGAAGATTATTATAAAGATACAGTATTTGTTGTAATTGCAGATCATAATGTAAGGGTTTATGGTAAAGATATGGTTCCAGTAAATATGTTTCATATTCCAGGATTTATTATCAGTGAAAATATAAGCTCTCAAAATTATACAAAATTATCTTCTCAAGCTGATGTATTAGCAACAGCTATTGATATTATGGGATTAAAAGATCCAAAATATCCAATCTTAGGACATAGTATATTTAGTGATAAAAAACAAAACTTAACATTGTTACAATTTAATACTACATATGCTTTAAGGGTAAATAATAAGGTATCAATTTTAAGACCAAATAAAAAAGCTGTTACATTTAAATACGAAAATAAACATCTTATAAAAATAAAAGATGATAAGGAATTAAATAAAGATGTTTTAGCATTTGTTATAGTATTAAATGATCTATATGAAAATAAAAAATATACAAACTATATTAAATAATTAGCACTCTTTTATAATAAGTGCTAATTATTTGTTAAATTTTAGCTATTTATAATAAACTTATGCTAAAATTCATTCTAATTTATGATATTTTATAAAAAAAGGAGAAAAGATGGCAAAACATGAATTTCAAACAGAAGTAGGGCAACTATTAAAATTAATGACACATTCATTATATTCAAATAAAGAGATCTTCATAAGAGAACTTGTATCAAATGCTAGTGATGCATTAGATAAACTTGAGTATTTAAAATTAACAGATGAAAAACTAAAAGGTTTTGAATCTACACCACAAATCAATATTAAACTTGATAAAGAAGATGGTAGTTTAACAATTGCTGATAATGGTATTGGTATGAATGAGCAAGACCTAATAAATTCTATTGGAACAATTGCTAAATCTGGTACAAAGTCATTTGTGGAAAGTTTAACAGGTGATGCAAAAAAAGATTCTAATCTTATAGGGCAATTTGGTGTTGGTTTTTATTCAGTATTTATGGTTGCAGATAAAGTTGATGTTATCTCTAAAAAAGCTGGAGAAGATACTGCATATAAATGGTCAAGTGATGGTACAGGTAGTTATGATTTAAATCCTTGTATTAAAGATGAAAATGGTACAGTTATTTATATTAAGCTAAAAGAAGATGCTATAGAAGAGTATACTTCAAAATCAAGAGTAGAAACAATTGTTAAAAAATACTCTAATCATATAGCTTATCCTATATATGCAAACTGGACAGAAGAAGTAACTGAAGAACTTAGTGAAGAAGAGAAAAAAGAAGGTAAAGAGCCTAAAGTTACTTTAGAGAAAAAAAGAGAACAAATAAATGAAGCAACAGCATTATGGAATCTTCCAAAATCTAAAATAAAAAAAGAAGAGTATATAGAATTTTATAAATCATTATCGCATGATAGTGATGAGCCTATGGCTTATGTACATACAAGAGCAGAAGGTGTTAATAACTATACAACTTTATTTTATATACCAAAAAAAGCACCAATGGATATGTATAGAGTAGATTACCAACCAGGTGTAAAATTATATGTTAAAAGAGTATTTATTACTGATGATGAAAAAGAACTTTTACCTACATATTTAAGATTTGTAAGAGGTATAATCGATAGTGATGATTTACCATTAAATGTTTCTAGAGAACTTTTACAAGAAAATAAAGTTATGGCAAATATAAAACAAGCATCAGTTAAAAAAATTTTAGGTGAGATTAAAAAGTTAAGTAAAGATGAAGAGAAATATACTCAATTTATTGCTGAATTTAATAGACCTTTAAAAGAAGGGATCTATCAAGACTTTGTAAATAAAGATGCACTTTTAGAACTTGTAAGATATAAATCTACAAATGATAAAGAAAAGATGACATCTTTACAAGAATATAAAGATAGAGCAGAATCTTCTCAAGAAGCTATATATTATATAATTGGTGATGATGAAAAAGTTCTTAGAAATTCTCCATTACTAGAATCTTATAAGAAAAACAATATTGAAGTTTTAATTCTTGATGATAAAGAGATAGATGAAGTAATAACACCTTCAATTGGTTCTTATAAAGATTGGCAACTAAAAGATATTACTTCTTGTGAAGCACCAGCTGTTGAGCAAAGTGAAGAAGAGAAAAAAGAAGTTGAAGAAAAATTTAAAGATATAGTTGAAAAAATTAAAAATGTTTTAGGTGAAGATGTAAAAGAAGTAAAAACAACTTCAAGACTTAGTGATAGCCCATCTTGTGTAGTAAAAGATCCAAACGATCCTATGGCACAAATGGCAGCAATGATGAAGTCTATGGGTCAAGAAGTACCAGAATCTGCTCCAATTTTAGAGATTAATCCTGATCATAATATTGTAAAATCGTTAAAAGATTGTAATGATGAAAAAATGATTGAAGATATCTCTTGGTTACTTTTAGATCAAGCTAAAATGGCTGAGGGTATGGATATAAAAGATACAGTTGCCTTTACAAAAAGATTAAATAACATTATGAGCAAAGCTCTATAAGAAAGAAGAAAATTATGAAAAAATTAATATTAACATCAGTAGTAGTTGCAGGATTATTTACTGCATGTGGAAATAAAACAGAAGAAACAAATCATGAAGCAGCAAAAACTGAAGTAAAACATGAAGTTGCTAAAGTACAATCAACACATGAAACAAAAATGCAAGAGCATAAAGAAGTAGTAAAAACTCAAGCTAAAGAAGTTATAGCAAAAGTTGAAACTAAAAAAGAAGAAGTTAAAAAAGTTGTAGAAAATGTTGAAACTAAAGTAGCTGAACATAAAACAGAAGCTAAAGAAGCAATGACTAAAGTACAAACAAAAGTAAATGCAGTAAAAGAAGAACTTTCAGGTAAAAAATTATTTGCTACTTGTGCTGGATGTCATGGATTAAATGGAGAGAAAAAAGCTTTAGGTCAAAGTGCTGTTATTCAAGGTTGGGATGTAGCAAAGGTTGAAAAAGCTTTACATGGATATAAAGATGGAACTTATGGAGGTACTATGAAAGGTGTTATGAAGGGTCAAGTTTCAAAATTAGATGATGCAAAAATTACAGCTATAGCAAAATATTTATCATCATTATAATATGAAAAAAATATCAATAGAAAAACCACAAGAGTATTTAGATCTAATCGCTCTTAATAAAGATAAATATCTTTACAATGACCATCCTAGTGATGGTATTGATCTATTTTGTGATGATAAAATAGAACAAATAGGTTGGCATGCTTGTACTTTTGATTTTTTACAATACAGAGATCTTGCTTCTTTTATGGAAGAAAACTGTGAAGGTGAATTAGTATTTAATGATCATCCAATGGGATTTAATGCTTATGCTATAATAGATGATCCAGTAAAAACAGCAAAACAGTTAAAAGAGTTTTGTATAAAAAGAATTAAAGAGGAAAATATTCCAGCAGATGAGCTAGATGAAGATCAGCTAGAAGCTATGGAGTTTTTTGGAATAAAAGTTTAGCTATTATTTTCATCCAAAAGTGCTAATTTTGCTTTCATAAGATTAGCATCTCTTGATATAGAAGCATCTGCAGCACTCATTTGAGGACTAGCTGTAGATGCTTTTTTTATCTCATCAAGTTTTGCCATTGCCTGTTTAGGATCACTAGGCATTGATGTATCTAATTTTACATAACCACCATTTACATAAGCTTTCCCATCTGGACCTATTTGATAAGTATAATTTATTGCAGAGCTTGTTGTTGCTAATGATGAGTGTAGTTGCTCATGTGATCTTACTTTTGAATCCATAGCTTTAAATTTATCTAAAACTCTTTCATAATCATTTTTATCTAAGTTTGTGCTAGACTTTTCAATAAAGTCTTTATAATCTTTTTCTTGATTTTTACCACTTATTTCATCTTTTGTTATATTTGCAAGTTGAGATTGTTTATCATGAAGTTTAATTAATATTTGATTTTTACTAATACTTGCAGTTCCAAGTTTAATCTCCATGATAATCTCCTTTTAATTAATTTATAACTTTATTACTACTACTTTATAACAGAAGCTCTAAAATGTTAATTAAATAACAAGATTACATAAGATACAATTCAAAATAAGAATAAACATTAGGGATTAATTTGGAAAGTATTATACAAGATTGGGGATATTTAGCATTAGCAATGTATAGTTTTGGTGGTGGTATGTTAGGACTTGCAGTTGCTTCTGTTTTTGCATTTACTGGTGAGTTAAATATATATTATGTGATATTAGTTGCATTTATAAGTAACTTTGTAGGAGATCAGTTTTTATTCTTAATTGCTAGAAACAATAAAGAGCAAGCAAAAAATATGATGAAGAAACATCAAAGTAAAATACAAGTAGCTCATAATATGATGGATAAATATGGTTGGTTAACTATTATATTTCAAAAATATATTTATGGTATAAAAACATTAATACCTTTAATAATAGGTATAACAGAATATGATAAAAGTAAATTTTTGATTTTTAATTTTATAGCATCAGCTATTTGGGCAGTAGTAGTAGGATCTATTGCATATTTTATGGGACAAATATTTTTAGATTCTTTAAATGAATATAAAAATTATGCATTAGTAATATTAATTATTATTATTTTATTTGTAACATATAAATTAAACAAAATATAAGTAGAGTTATTATAATATAATCTATATAATAAAATATCTTGTAATTAATATTACATTTATAATACATACTAAAGGGTTGTAATGCTTAAGCTAATCTCTTCTAAAATTAGATACAAAGTTATGGTATCTATGTTTCTACTAATGACTATTAACTCAATTATAAGTGTGATACTTGTATATAAAAATGTTTCCGATAGTAGTAGTGAAATAACCAAAAAAAATTTAGATATGTTAAATACTGCTATCTCCCAAAGTCTTAGAAATGCAATGAATACAGGATCAGCTGACATAATAAAAAAGGCAGAAAATGATGCACGGAATATAAAAGGTGTATTAGATTTAAAAGTTGAACAAAATAAAAAGTTAATAGAACTTTTTGCTACAAATAAAAATTTTACAAATGATAAAAATATATTAAAATCAATGTTTGATAAAAAAGAGCAATTTATAGAATCAACTGCTAATGGTACTCATACTATGAGAATCATAAAACCTATGGTTGCTACAAATGAATGTATCGCTTGTCATACAAATCAAAATATTGGAGATGTAATAGGTGTAGTTGATTTAACATTCTCTATGGAAGAATCTGATAATGATCTATATGGTATTTTAAAAAATAATATTGTAATTGCTACAATATTAGGTTGGATTACAATTATGATTATATTCTTTTTAATTAGATATATAAGTAAGCCAATAGAGGATTTAAAAGATTCAATTGATGATTTATCAAATCCATCAAATAATGCTACAAACCTAGATATTAAGTTAAGTGATGAAATAGGTGAAGTTGCAATTTCATTTAATAAATATTTAGATCATATTAAAAAAGCAATGGATGAAGATAAAGTTGTTGTAAAAGAGGCAAATGAAGTAATACAAATGGTAAAAACTGGTTTCTTTACATATAAAATTCAATCATCAAGTTCAAATGAAATTACAAATGAATTAAAAAATAGTATAAATAATATGATTGATGAATTAGAACATAAATTAGATATTATTAATAATGCATTAGGTGAATATGGAACAGGTAACTTTAAACACACTATAAAAAATTCAAACTCTTCTGGAGTTATTGGTTCTATGATAAAAGCTTCAGATGCACTTGGAAATAACTCTTCTGAATTATTATCTATAATTTTTATAGCAGGTGAAGAGCTTAATAAAACAATAGAGATTTTATCAAATGCATCATCAAGCTTATCAAAAAATACACAAGAACAAGCAAATTCTTTAGAAAAAACAGTAACAGCAATTGATGATATATCTAAAAATATAAATGTAAGTGTAAATAATACAAATACAATGTCAAGCTTAGCAGATGAAGTAAATAACTCAGCACAAGAGGGTAAAATATTAGCTAACAAAACAGCAATTTCAATGGATGAAATAAATACACAAGTAAAAGCAATTAATGAAGCAATTACAGTTATTGACCAAATTGCATTCCAAACAAATATTTTATCACTTAATGCTGCAGTAGAAGCTGCAACTGCAGGTGAAGCTGGAAAAGGATTTGCAGTAGTTGCTCAAGAAGTAAGAAATCTTGCAACAAGATCAGCTCAAGCTGCAAATGAAATTAAAAATTTAGTAGAAGAAGCAACATCTAAAACAAATGAAGGTAAAGATATATCAACTCAGATGATTGATGGATATGAAGTATTAACATCTAAAATTGAAAAAACAAAAGAGATGACACAAGAGATACTTGAAGCAAGTATATCTCAATCAAAAAGTATTGCACTTATTAATGATTCTGTAAATATTATTGATAAAAGTATCCATGAAAGTGCTAATGAAGCAAAAAATATTGATCAACTTTCAGATAAAGTAAATGATCTATCAAAAGAGTTGTTAGGTGTATCTGAACATGTTACATATAGGGAAGAAACAAGATCTCAAGTAAATAATATACATAGAACTTATCTATTAAATAGATTACAATTAGGGCATATAAAATTTAAAGATACAAACTTTAAAAAGCTTGATAGAAATACTAAATTCTCTGTAGTTGATCATAAATCATGTGCATTAGGAAAATGGATATTAAAAAGTGAACAAGATAATGAAGAGTACACAAAAACAGCAAACTGGGAAGAGTTAAAAGTTCATCATTACAATGTTCATAATGGTGTTCAACAATATATTGAGCTTGATGCGAATAAAGAAAAATCAAGTGTTTTAATACCGCAATCTTTAATAATAGAAAAATCAATTAATAAAGTATTTGAATCATTAAATAATGTAAAAAAAGATTCATAGATAATCTACTTCAATATTGTGTAGAAATTACTCAATATTGGATTCTACAATAAATTTACCACTTGTATAGGTGAGTAGATTTTACACATCTACTCATAAAGTAAAACTAAAAAATCATCTTAAATAATAAAATAAGTACATATTAGATAATATTAATATTGAAATTAAAATTTATTAAAGGACTTTTATGGGTTTATTAGAAGCTTACAAAGCACACACAGAAGAAAGAGCAAAGCTTGGTGTTCCACCATTAGCTTTAACAGCAGATCAAGTTGCGCAACTTGTTGAATTATTAAAAGCATCTCCTATAGTTGAGCAAGACTATGTAATGGATATGTTTGTAAACAAAATTCCAGCTGGTGTTGATGATGCAGCATATGTAAAAGCAGCATTTTTAAATGATATTGTACAAGGTAATGTAAAATGTGATGCAATAGATCCACTTAAAGCAACAGAAATTTTAGGACTTATGCTTGGTGGATTTAATGTAACTCCATTAGTAGAAGCATTAAAACTTGATGATGAAATTGCTTCTAGTGCAGCAGAACAATTAAAAAATACAATTCTTGTTTATGATGCATTTAATGATGTTAAAACATTAATGGATCAAGGTAATGAAAAAGCAAAAGAGGTTGTAAAATCTTGGGCTGAAGCTGAATGGTTCTTCAATAAACCAGAATTAGATAAAGAGATTACTGTAACTGTTTATAAAGTTCCAGGTGAAACAAATACTGATGACTTATCGCCAGCTAGTGAAGCGTTTACAAGAGCAGATATTCCATTACATGCGAATTCATTTTTACAATCAAGAATGGACAATCCTTTAGATACAATGAAAGAATTAAAGAAAAAGGGTCATCCTTTAGCTTATGTTGGTGATGTTGTAGGTACAGGATCTAGTAGAAAATCAGGAATAAATTCAGTTCAATGGCATATGGGTAGAGATATTCCTGGTATTCCAAATAAAAGAACAGGTGGTGTTGTAATTGGTGATATTATTGCACCAATCTTCTTTAATACTGCAGAAGACTCTGGATGTTTACCAATTATTGCTCCTACAAAAGAGTTAAATACTGGTGATGTTATTACTATTAAACCATTTGAAGGTGTAATAGAAAAAGAAGGTAAAGTAGTAAGTGAGTTTGAGATCACTCCAAATACACTTCCAGATGAGATGAGAGCAGGTGGAAGAATTCCTCTTATTATTGGTAAAGGTTTAACTGCAAAAGCAAGAGAAGCACTTGGTATGGATGCTGGAAGTATATTTATGACTCCTGCACAACCAGAAGATGATGGATCTGGATTTACTTTAGCTCAAAAAATGGTTGGTAAAGCTTGTGGTATGGATGGTGTTAAACCAGGTGTTTACTGTGAACCGATCGCAACAACAGTTGGATCTCAAGATACAACAGGACCAATGACAAGGGATGAAGTTAAAGAATTAGCAGCTCTAAGTTTTGGTGCAGATATGGTTATGCAATCGTTCTGTCATACTGCTGCTTATCCAAAACCAGCTGATATTGAATTACAACATACTTTACCAGAATTCTGGACAAGTAGAAAAGGGTTTATATTAAGACCAGGTGATGGTGTTATTCACTCATGGTTAAATAGACTTTGTTTACCTG
>CAYZWZ010000008.1:0-58340 GCA_964482285.1 uncultured Helicobacter sp.
AATATTGAAAATATACTCAAATGCAGCACCTTGACATGTACACATACCATGACCTGTACCAATTAAGAATTTTTGTCTTTGACCATTTTTCATTTTGTCAATTGCAACTTTAAGTTCGTGTGCAGCATGAACAGCGTGATCAGCAGTACATACAGAAACAGTATGAGAACCCATTTGACCATTTCCATCACCTAAACCAGGAGTTGCACCAAAGTTAAGTTTTGGACCAGTTGCATTTACAACATAATCATATTCAACTTCTTCAATTTGACCAGCTTTTTCAGGACTTGTATGTTCTACAGTTACAAAAGGTTTATCAGAACCCTCTTTCCCTTCTGGATTTAAAGACACAGCTTTTGCTTGGATATATGTAATTCCACCTTTTTTATAAACAGGAGCTAAATCAAAAGTAACATCTTCTTTTTTTAATTCTCCTACACCAACCCAAATATTAGATGGAATCCAGTTCCATTTTGCATTTGGAGTAACAACCACAACTTCATGAGATGAACCTAACCATTTTGCAGCGAACGTAGCAGTTGTATGTCCTGCAACACCACCACCTAAAACAACAAGTCTTGCCATATTATTTCCTTAAATTTTTATTAATTATTATTGATATTGTTAAATATTAATACTTAGCAATAGTATAGTATCAAATATTTTAAAAAGAACTTAAATAAATATAATTTCTTGTTATAATAATAACTTATTTTTAATATAAGTCAAGATTATAAATATCATAATTTTTATTAATATAACTATAGATTATTTTAATTATAACTATAGATTAAGTTCAATAGAAGTAAATTTATATTATTATTTTAGACTAAATAATTAATTTTATTTTTTATATTAAATTAAAGGAATAGTACTTATGGAAATAGAAATATCAAGACGAAAGTTTCTACAAGGAACAGTTGCATTAAGTATTATAGGTGGTGCTACTGCTTCTAGCTTGTTTGCTAATGGGCATAGTACACAAAAGGTTACTGGCAAATTAACCAACCTAAATACTAAAACTAGTACAACAAATAGCAATAGTGTAGCAACTCTTTGTGAAATGTGTGTAAATAAATGTGCTGCAATTGCAAGAGTAGAAGATGGAATGATCACAAAGCTTGATCCAAATCCAATGTTTCCAAAATCAAAGAATATGCTTTGTGCCAGAGGAAATGCAGGAATTCAAGCACTTTACGATCCAGATAGATTAAAGAAACCAATGATTAGAATTGGTAAAAAAGGTGAAGGTAAATTTAAAGCTGTAACATGGGATGAAGCATATGAAGCAATTTTAAATGGTACAAAAGACTTCCCAGGACTTGCAAAAATACTAGAAGAAGAAGAAGATAATAGATCTTCTATGTTATTTTGTGCAGGAGAAGGTATGGCAGAACATACTTTTAAACAATTTTATGGAGCATTTGGAAGTACAAACTGGCTAAATCATGGATCAATTTGTCTTCAAACTGTAACATCTGGTTACGGAGTAACTCTTGGGGCTTATCCTCAAGCAGATTTAGATAATGCTGAATATATTGTAATGGCTGGTGCAAATAGAGCTGAAGCAATAGTAACTCCAGATACTATGACTGCTTTTAAAAGAACAAAAGGTAGAGGTGCAAAACTAATTTGTGTAGATCCAAGATTTACAAATACTGCTGCAAAAGCTGATAAATGGTTAGCTATTAATCCAGGTACTGATTTAGCATTTGTACTTGCTTTGTCTTATGTAACAATTACTGAAGATTTACAAAATCAAGAATACATAGATACAAACTTTAATGGATATGAAGAATACAAAAATAATATTTTATCAAATGAATATACTCCCCAATGGGCAGAAAAAATAACTGGAATAAAAGCTAGTGATATATATAAAGTTGCAAGAGAATTTGCAGCTGCTGCTCCAAAAGCAGTTTATTATCCAGGAAGAAGATCTACATTTGCTAAAAATGATTTCCAACTTAGACGAGCTATGGCAATATTCCAAGGTTTACATGGAGCTATTGATTGTAAAGGTGGATTGATTTTTGGTAGTAAACTAAAACTTGGTAAGCATGAAGGATTAGAACCATTATATGCACAAGCTGAAGCTAGAGCTATTAAGAAAAAAGCAAAATATGAAAAAGGCGAAACCCCTTATGATGATTGTGCTATTATACCTGGTGGTGGTTCTTGGTTATCTTTTAGAAATAGATATTTAGAAGATAAAATGCCATATAAAGTAAGAGGAATGTTCTGTTATAAACATAATCCTATGATGAATATGCCTAATAATAAAAAAACAGCTGAAATGCTTAAAAAAATGGAACTTGTTGTATGTATAGATACTATGCCTAGTGATACTGTTATGTATGCAGATGTTGTATTACCTGAATGTACTTACTTAGAAAGAACAGATCCTGTTAAAACATTTGGTGGTGTTGAACCATCAATTGCACAAAGAAATAAAGTAATAGATCCATTATATGAAACAAAACCTGTTATTGATATAATGAGAGGATTAACTAATAAAATATCTAAGCCTTTATTTGAAATAACAAAAAAATATGATGAAGATGTGCAAGAAGCAATAACTGAAGATGGATTAGAAAATACATATGCAGAATTTGATATTACTTTACCATTTAAACAATCACAAGAAGAAATTAATCATCATATGGTAGCTTCAGTTTATGGAGAAGAAGCTGCTAAAGAATTACATCATAATGGTGTATTTTATCCGAATATCAAAAAATATTATAAACAACTTGGAGCAAATGAGTTCCAATATTATCCTGAAAAAAAGAAATCTTACAGAGTAAGAGATGGAAAACTTAAAACTTCATCTGGAAAAGTCGAGTGTAATATTAAATCTTTAGCAAAAAAAGGTATTGATTCTATGCCAAAATGGAGAGATGAATATAACTTTAATGTTCCAAAAGGAAAGTTTAAACTTCTAACAGGAAGACATGCACAATTTACTCAAAGTGGTACATCAAATAACGCAATGCTTAGAGACTTGCTTCCGGAAAATTATATCTGGATAAATAAAAGAATAGCTGCACAAAAATCTATCAAATTTGGAGATATGATTGAAGTTAGTTCTAATGTAGGAAGTACAAGAATAAAAGCATATCCAACTGAAAAAATAGCTCCTAATCAAGTATTTTTTATACATGGATTTGGAGAAGAAAGTCATGAACTTGGATTAGCTTATAGAAGTGGTGGAAATGATAATGCAGTTATTGAAGATGTTGTTGAACCAGTATATGGTGCAGCAGCAATGCATGAAACAAATGTTGAAATAAGAAAGGTGTAATTTATGGCAAGATATGGAATGGCACTTGATTATAAAAATTGTATCAATTGTAAAGCTTGTGAAACAGCTTGTAAAGAAGAGAATGGTATCTTAAGAGGTGCTGATAAACATCGAATTTGGGTAGGTATTACTGAATTAAAAGGACAATATCCATTTTTAGATATTGTATCAAATACATTTTACCCATCGCAATGTCAGCATTGTGATGATGCACCTTGTGAAGATGTATGTCCCACAACAGCAACTTATACAGATGAAAATGGTGTTGTAAGAGTAGATAGTGATAAATGTATTTTATGTTCATATTGTATAGAAGCTTGTCCTTACGATGCTAGATATGTAGATGATAGAACAATGACAGTTGATAAATGTAACTTTTGTGCAGAAACTAGAATAGCAAGAGGTGAAACTACTACAGCATGTCAAAATACATGTCCTACAAAAGTAAGACTTTTTGGTGATTTAGATGATCCAAATAGTGAAATAAGCGAAGTCCTTAGAACAAGAGAACATTTTTCTTTAAAATCTCATCTTGGAACTAATCCAAAATTATTTTACCTAACATAAGGAGTTTATAGTGAAATTAAATGATTATTTACCTCTAAAAGAAAATATATCTTTTGGGTTTGAAAAAAATGCGATTACTTTAGCAATTGCTGCAATTACTATTGTATTAATTGCATTTTATTTATATGGAGTTAGTAACTTCTTTGCACATGGGCATCATGCTTTTAATGTAACAAGAGAACACCCATGGGGATTTTTAGTAGCATCTTATGAGTTCTTTGTAGCTTTAGCTATGGGTAGTATTGTAACTGCGGCAAGTGGAATATTTTTTGAAATAGATATTATTAAACCTCTTATTAAAAGACTTTTAGTAATTGGATTATTATCTTTATTTGCTGGGTTTACTGCATTTTTATTTGAAGTTGGACATCCTGTAACTATGGTTATATATACTGCACTTAGTGGTAATCCTACATCTGCATTATTTTGGCTTGGTGTATTTTATCCTATGTTTATGTTATTTACTGTACTTACATTTGTATCTTATAGTAAAGATATTGGACCTACAAAGATTTTTGCACTTTTTGCAATCATTTTTGCAAATTCTTCTGTTTTAACTGCTGGATCTATTTTTGGAAATTTAAATTCTAGATTATTTTCGAGTGGAATATTCTTTCAAATAGAATTTATGGTAACAGCTATTTTAGCAGGTATATTTTTACTTACTATTATAACTGTTATTTTTGATAAAGAAAATTATGTAAAAGCAGTTTTAGCTTTAGAAAAAGTTGCAATTGCTTTATTGTCATTATTGTTAATAATGTATCTTGTTAGATATATTTCAGGTGTCTATGGTGGCGTTCCTGAATCAGCAAATACTATAAACTATATGTATACTAGTAGTAACTTCTTAATCTATGAATTAGGTTTAGGAATTATATTTCCACTATTTGTTGCGGCATTTGGTTCAAAAGAAAAAGTTGGAATATTTTGTATAGCATCTGTTGCAGGTTTAGTTGGAATAATGTATTCAAGAATAAATGTAACAGAAGGTATTCAGCTTGCACCTATGCAAACTATGACTACTAGAGTTTATCAAGAAACTCCAACACTTATTACAACTTATACTCCTTCAATGACTGAGTTAGGTATTGGTATTGGAGCTATTGGTGTTTTTGTTTTATTAGTATTTATTGCTGATAGAGTTTTAGAACTTGATGACTAAAAATAACTTATAAAGATTAAAAGCGTAGCATTAAAGCTACGCTTTTTTATTTTTAAATATAAAGGAAAATTATGGAAGAAAAAATATTAGCTTGCGATAACGATATATGTAAAGAAAAAGATAACTGTGAGAGATTTAGACTATTTAAAGAAGGAGCAAAAGAGTATAAAACTCACAATGGAAAAGAGCACAAAGGTTGTGGTCAATTTATTAAAATAAAGAAATAATTAATAGTTATTTCTTTACCTAAAATTTAGTAGCTTGAATAGAGCTATTATCTACTCCACCATTTTTATTTGTTTGATCTAATGAATCTAAAAGTTTAGAAGCAATTTCATCATATTTTAAAGATGTAGCACAACTTGGAGAAACTACACTTATAGGAACTCCAGCATCCCCACCCTCTCTTATATCTATTTCAATAGGAATTTCTCCTAAAAGTTGAGTATCAAATGGTTCTAATAATTCTATTGTAGTACCTTTTCCAAAAATATCATATTGTTTATTAGTCTCAGGACATATAAATCTACTCATATTTTCAATAATTCCTGCTATTGGGATATTAAGATTTTTAAACATATCTAAACTTCTTATTGTGTCATCAAGTGCAACTTTTTGTGGTGTTGTTACACAAACTCCAGCAGTTACTGGAAGATTTTGAGCAAGAGTTATTTGAGCATCACCAGTTCCAGGAGGCATATCAAAAAGTAATATATCAACATCTTTCCAAAGTATATCTTCTAACATTTGCTCTATTGCTTGGGTTACCATAACTCCTTTCCACATAAGTGCCGCACCTCTATCTACTAAAGAACCAATAGACATAACTTGAACATTATGAGCCATAATAGGTTTAATCTTATTTCCTAAAAATATAGGTTGGACACCATCTATTCCCATCATTCTTGGAATATTTGGACCATAAACATCAGCATCTAAAAGCCCTACTCTTTTACCAGTTTTTGCTAAGGCAATTGCTAAATTTACTGCGGTTGTTGATTTACCAACTCCACCTTTTCCACTACTTACCATTATAAAATTTTTAATATTTGGTAAAATATTATTACTTTTTTGCTCAATATTTTTATTATTCACTAACTATCCTTGCTTAATATTTCATAATTATATCATATTTAATTATATTTATTATAATTCTAGCTAATTTGATGTCAATATTAAAGAAAGATTAATATTGCTATGTTATAATCTTAACGAATAAAAATTATAAGGATTAATAATGAATAAATTACTTAAAATAGCATTTATTGGCTTTATCGCATTTGGATTAACAACTGCTGCTAATGCTGATTCTGCTAAAGGAAAGAAAATATACCAAAAGAAATTAAAAAAAGACTGTGGTATGACTGGTGGAGACATTGCAAAGAAACACTCTCAAGATGAATGGGAAGGTTTAAAAGACGGTTTAGCAAATGAGATTAAAACAATCTGTCCAAAAGCAAAAGATAAAGCCCTTAAAGGTAAATACATGGGTCATTATTATGATTTCTTCTATGAATTTGCTAATGATTCTGGAAATGTTCCATCTTGTTAATTTTAATTAATTAATACAATAAAAGGTTAGTTGATAAAACTAGCCTTTTTTTATAAACTTAAAAGGAAAAAAATGTTCAAAAAAATAATTAAACTTTCAACAATTGCTATACTTGCAACAACTGCATATAGTGCTGATGCTGATAACGATAAATTAAATAAACTTGAAAAAAAAATTTTAAAACTAGAAAAAAAACTATCTAAAACTAATAAAAAATTAAATCAAGTAAAAGCCCACGATGCCTATGATAATATAAAATTCAGTATTGATTTTAGAAATAGTGTTGATTTTATTACTATTAAAGATAATAATGCAAACACTACAGAAACAAATGATATTTTATCTACTAGATTATATCTTGATATGGCATCTAGTCCTACTGATAAAATTGTATTTAGAGGTAAATTTGGTATAAATAATGTTTGGGGTGGACATCCTGGAACTGGTGATTCTTCGTTTAAGAGTTGGCAAGCTTCTTCAAAAGCAGATAATAATGAGTTTAAACTAAAAGAAGCATATATTTTATATACTGCAGATAATGATATGACATATAGTGCAGGAAGAAGACAATCAACTGGTGGTTTTTTAGCAAATCATAGAACAAATACAAAAGAAGCTACATCACCATTGGCACATGTTACAAATATGGAAGTTGATGCAATGATGATAATGTTTGGTGAAAGTTTTACTAAAGCAGAAGGTTCATTTTTAAAAATACTTTATGGAAGAGCTCATGATCCTGTACACGGTGTTAATAGCATGTATTCAGAAGATGGTACTCTTAAAACTTTTACAGGTGCAACTACTACTGAAAAAGATAAAGAAGTTAATATTGCTGGTATATTAGGTAATATTTATGATAATGGTACATATAAACTTATGGGTCAAAGAATGATGATAATTAATACTAAAGGTAGAAAAATAGTTGATGGAACAGACGCCAATGATATAAAATCTGCTCCAGCAGGAAAAGCATGTGTAACTGCACTTTCACTTGAGGTAAATGGATTAGATATGATAAATGAAGATAGTGACTTCTTAGCTGATACTATTGTATTTGCTTCAATTGCCAATACTGAGTATAAACCAAAAGATGGTTATTCACTACTTGGTAGTACAGAAAACAAATCAGGAAGCTCTATTTGGCTAGGTATTAAATTTCCTGATATGCTTAGTAACTCTGGTAAATTTGGAATTGAATATAATAAAGGAAGCCAATATTGGACTCCATTTACATGGGCTGAAGATAATATGTTAGGTTCTAAAATTGCTGTTAGAGGTCATGCTACTGAAATTTATTGGAATGGTATAATAGGTAATAATAAAAATCTAACAACTCAAATCAAATATCAAAATATTCAACATGATTATACTCCTAATCAAAATTGTCAAGGTTGGGTAAAACCTGAAGCTGTTGATATAACTGCATCAAATCTTACATTTTCAATTAGATATATATACTAATATATTTAATTATAAAAAAGGTACATCAAAAGGTGTACCTTTTTTTATGCTTACTTAATGACCATTAGTCAAATTTATTTATTTTTAAGTACTTATTTAATATAATTCATTTCTGACCAATGGTCAAAAGGAAATTTATGAAAAATATTGATAAAAAAGTTCTAAAAAGAAAAGCAATTGCTAAATCTTGCAGTACTCTTTTACAAAAAGAACAATACCACAATATAAGTATTAGTAAACTAGCTTTAACAGCTGGTATAGGTAAAGGTACTATATATGAATATTTCCAAAATAAAGAAGATATAGTATTTGAACTTATGACTTGTATGCAAGAAGCTTATGATGAGAACTTAGAAGAACTTTTAAAAAGTACTAATGATATAAGGGAAAAACTTAATTTTTTATTTATTATTTTTTTAAGTGATGATGAAACAATTATTAAACAAAGAAAAATTTATAAACAGTTTTTAACTATATGTATCTCTAGTCAAAGTGACCAAACAAAAATATATAATACAAAAGTAAGAGATAAATATATCAATATATTAGATAAAATTATTAATAATAAAGATAAAGCAACAACTATTTATGATAATATAATATCAATATATATAAATTCAATTACATTAAATAATTATGATTTAAAAGAAAATATTAATAATTATTTAAATAAACAACTAAAACAAGAGGATAAAATATGCTAAAAAAGACAATTATTATTGCCACACTTAGTTCCAGTATTTTTGCAAATACTATTGGTTTTGCAACTGCTTATGAATTAGCAATGCAAAATAACCATGAACTAAAAGCAAAGAAGATATCAATAGATAATGCAAAACTAGATCTATCAACAGCTGATGGGTACAACTATGGAACACTAAAATTTAATGAAAATATAGCAAGAAGTAACAATGCTCTTACTGTATTTGGTATGAAACTAATGAGTAGAGAAGCTAATTTTGGAGATTTTGGATTTAGTGAATTTGATGGAACAAACCCAAATATACTAAATGTAGAACCAAATGATCTGAATAATCCAGGGTTTAGAAATAACTTTGAAACAAAATTCACTTATGAATTTCCAATTTTTACTGGATTTAAACTATCTAGTGCAAAAGATATGGCAAGACTTCAAGTAAGAGCAAATAAAGCTAAATATACTTACGATAAAAAACAATTAGGTTTAGAGGTTTTAAAAGCATACAATGGTGCAGTTGCTGCTAGATATTTTATTGATGCAACAAAAGAAGCTAAAAAAGCAACTACTTCATTTGTAAATTTTGCATCTGAAATGTATAAAGAAGGATACGTAACAAACATCGATGTTAAACAAGCACAAGTATATGATATGAAAATAAACTCAATGTTACTTGAAGCAAAAAATAAACACTCTTTAGCAATTGCTTATTTAAAGTTTTTAACATCATCAAATGATATTACAAGTGTAAAAGATTTTATGAATATTAATATAGATACATCAAATATTGAAATAAATGTAGAAAATAGAGATGATTATAAATGGATGAAAGCAAATACTGCAACTATGAAAAAGAAAGTTGATTTTGAAAAAAGTGCTTCATATCCTATGGTAGGTGGTCATTTAGAATATGGATTTAATGATAATAAATTAAATAATATTGATAAAGACAAAGACTATGTAACAGGTGCAGTTGGATTAGAATATAAAATATTTGATGGTGCTGTAACAAATAATGCTATAAAAAAAGCTAAGTTAGATTATATAAAAACAAACCACTATTTACAACATATGAAAAATGGTATTGAACTTCAAGTACAAAAAGCAATATTAACATTGCAAACAAAAAAATCTGTACTAAAAGAGAAACAAAATGCAAGTATTATGGAAGATGAGATTTTAGAACAATCAAAAGAGATGTATAAAAACCAACTTCTAAAAATGAGTGATCTACTTATGCAAGAAGCAAAAGCACAAAAAGCAAAGGCTGAAGCTATTATGGCAAAATATGATGTAACTATTGCTGCTGCTGAACTTAAACTTGCTTTAGGTCAAAGTATCATTCAAAATAATAAATAAAAAATAACTAAGGAAAAAAAGATGAAACATATTAAAAAATTATTTTTAGCATTAATATTAATTATTAGTTCTGCAAATGCCCAAAAGATAGAGTTAAGTGGAACTGTAATTTCAGATAATGAAAAATTTATCACAAGTAGATTTATGGGATTTGTAAAAGAGCTTCATGTAAGTGAAGGGTCTATGGTAAAAAAAGGTGAACTATTATATAAAATTGATACAACAGACATAGATGCGAAGAAAAGACAAGCAGCTCTTCAAGTATCAATGTATAAAACTCAATTTGAAATTGTAAAAAGAAATTATAATAGATTTAAAAGATTATATAAAAAAGGTTTAGTATCTAAATCTCAAGTAGAAGAGTTAGAGATGAACTATAATAACTTAAGAGATATGATAAGTGTAGCAAGAGCTCAACTAACAGAAGTAAATAACCAATATAAATATTTAGAGATAAAAGCACCAAATTCAGGTGTAATTACAAGAAAAATGATTAAAGTTGGTGAGATGGCAATGCCTGGAATGCCAGCACTTGTACTTACTGATTTAAGTGATATCAAAATAAAAGCTGAAATCTCTGAATCAAATTTATTTAAAGTAAAAAGAGGTGATACAGTTGAAGTACAAATACCATCTTTAAAGTATAAAGTTGATGGTAAAGTTGATTCTATAATTCCTAGTTCAAATCCAATGACACATACATTTATGATTAAAATTTCATTTAAATCAAATGAATATGTATACCCAGGAATGTATGCAAAAGTATTAGCTAAGGTAAAATAATGGCAAATGAAAATTCGCAAAATAGTGTAGAAAATATTGAAGTAACAGATACTGCAGGAAAACTTGCTCGTGGATTTTTACACAATCCTCTAACAGCTGTTTTAGCTGTAGCTTTACTTCTTATTGGTTATTTATCTCTTGAGATTATGCCAAGGGAAGAGGATCCTCAAATTGCAATTAGTGGGGGAAGTATTATTATACCAGCTCCTGGACTTACTCCTAAAGAGGTTGAAAAAATAATAGTAGAACCTTTAGAGCAAAAATTAAAAGAGATAAAAGGTATAGAACATATCTATTCAATGTCTAGTAATAATGTTGCAGTTGTAAATGTGATGTATTATATTGGTCAAAATAGAGAAGTATCAAATCTAAAGATTTATGATAAAGTTATGCAAAATATGGATAAAATGCCTAAAAAAATCATGCAACCTATGATTAAACCTTTAGATATTGATATTGATATCCCTATTGTAAATATAGCATTTTTCCAAAAAAATAATAATATTGATTATTATGAATATTTAAGTATTATTCAAGATCTAAAAAAAGAGTTATCAACTGTACAAGCAGTATCTAAAACAAAACTTTATGGTGCTAAAAAACAACAATTTAATGTAGATATAGATTTAGGAAAACTAAAAGGTTACCATATATCTATAGGTCAAATAGCTCAAGCTATCGAGGGTATTACTACTATTGTTCCAGATGTTAAAACAAAAACTAATGATAATAAAATAGTAGTATTTGGAATTAAAAATGCAATAGAGAGTGTAGAAGATGTTGGAAATATTATTATAGCTTCATATATGGGCAGTCCTATATATTTAAAAGATGTAGCCACTGTAAAAGCAGGAATAAACTATCAAGATAAGAAATCTGCAAGTATCATCATAAAAGATAAAAATGATATAAAAGTACATAATCAAATAACTCTAAGTATTGCAAAACTTGCAGGTACTAATGCTGTTACAGTATCTAATAGTGTTGATAAATTATTAGAAGAGAAAAAAGAACTACTTGAGGAAAAAGGTATAGAGTTTATTATTACAAGAAACTATGGAGAAAGAGCAAATGAAGCTGTAAATGAACTAGTTGATCACTTATTAATTACTATTGTAATTATTGCTGTTATGCTTGTATTCTTCTTAGGTTGGAGAGAATCTATTATTGTAACTTTTACAGTTCCAGCAATTTTAGCTATAACTTTATTTATTGCATATATGACAGATCAAACAATAAACAGAATTACACTTTTTGCTTTCCTTCTATCTTTAGGACTGTTAGTTGATGCTGCTATTATTGTTATTGAAAATATACATAGACACCTACACTCCCATGAAAGTTCTCATATGGAGATGGATGAATTAGTTATTCAAGCAACAGATGAGATTGGAGCACCTACAAATGTTGCAACATTAGCTATTATACTTACAATGGTACCAATGGCATTTGTTGGGGGGATGATGGGTGAGTTTATGAAACCTATTCCATACAATGTTCCTGTTGCATTACTTGCATCATTATTTATTGCATATATATTTACTCCTTATTTAAGTAAAAAACTTTTAAAAAGAGAAATACCTAAAAAAGATCATCACGAAAAAGGAGCTCAAGATGCATAAGAAACATCATCAGCCAAGATTTGAACAATTTGTTCACAATATATTACAAAGTAAAACAAAAAAGTTTTTGGTAATTTTTCTTACTCTATTAGCATTAGCAGGATCAGTTATGATGCTTCCTAGTAAATTAGTTTTAGCAAAGATGCTTCCTGGAAAAAGTACAAATACTTATAGTATTTATGTAGATACTCCTTCTGGATCATCTATAGAACAAACAAAAGAGGTAACTACATGTGTTACAGATATTTTAACAAAAGAGGAAGAGATAAAAAATATTGAAACATTTTATGCTCAAGGAAGCCCATTAGATTATGCTGGACTTGTAAAAGGAAGTGCTATGAAAGCAGGAGAACAATACTCTGAAATAGTAGTTAACCTTACAGATAAGCATACTAGAGAAGATAAATCATTTTTAATGGTTCAAAGATTAAGACCAGTTATTCAAAACAATTGTGAAAAAATTGTTACAGGAACTAATATTAAAATGATAGAGATGCCAGCTGGTCCTCCTACACTTGCTTCAATTGTTGTAGAAGTTTATGGAAAGAATAATGAAAAAGTTATATCTTTAGGAAATGAAGTTGCTAAAATACTTAAAAAAACTGATGGTTTAGTTGATGTTGATGTAATGGCAGATGAGCCTTTTACTAAATATAAACTTATTCCAATAAATGAAAAAATAAGTCGTGCAGGATTAACAGTAGACCAAATAAACAAAATTTTATACTTAGCATTTGAAGGTATGGCAATTGCAGTAAAAAATAATATTGATTATAATGATCAAATTCCTATATTTGTATCTTTAAGTAAAGATAGTAAAAGAATAGATGGTAATAATATTGATGACTTAAGAAATAAATTGAGTTCACTTAGTCTTATGAATAAAAAAGGGATGATGATTCCACTTACTGAAGTTGTAGAGATTAAAGAAGTACCATCAAATAAAACAATTTTCCATAAAGATTTAAAAACAATGGTAAATGTACTTGCAGAAACAGATATGGTATCTCAAGTTTACCCACTACTTGATGCCAGAGAAGCTATGATTGAATACTTTTCAAAAGATTATGAAGTAAAAAAAGTTCCAGAATTTATGAGTACTTATATGTTTGATTTAACTTTAAAAGATAAAAAAACTGGTGAAGAGTATCTTCTTAGATGGGATGGAGAGATGAAAGTAACACTTGATACATTTAGAGATTTAGGAGCTGCATTTATTGCTGCACTTATTTTAATATTTTTACTGCTAGTTGTATATTATAAATCATTTGCTATTTCAGGTATGATTTTAGCAGGTAGTTTCTTATCTATTATTGGTGTTATTATTGGTCATTGGGTTGCAGATATATTTACAGAGCAAACATTCTTCTTAACTGCAACTTCACTTATTGGATTTATTGCACTTATGGGTATTAGTTCAAGAAACTCACTATTACTTATCGATTTTGCAAAAGGTTTAATTGATAATAAACATATAGAGAAAAAAAGAGCTATAGCAATTGCTTCAAACACTAGAGCTAAACCAATTATGCTAACAGCTATTGCTATTATTTTAGGATCTGCATTATTAGCTAGTGACCCTGTATTTGGGGGATTAGGTGTTGCACTTATTTCAGGAACTGTAGCAGCAGTTATTGTATCACTTATATTTATACCAGTTTTAATGGATAATACAAAAGCTATATAAAATTTTAGTTATACTTTGATATAATCTTTAACTATAAAAAAAAGGTTATATCGAGTATGAAAAATAGTATTAAAATATTAGGTGCATTTGGAGCAAAAACAACTTCAACTTCTATGACATGTATTCAACTTGATCAGTCAACTGTGATTGATGCAGGGAATATACTAATAGGTCTAGAAAAAGATGCAGCAAATGTTGATAATATATTATTAACTCACTCTCACATGGATCATATTGCAGATATACCTTTTGTAATAGATGTATTCTTTTCAAATAGAAAAAAAACTTTAAATATTTATGGAACAAAACATACATTAGAAAATATAAAAAAACATGTTTTAAATTGGGAAATATGGCCAGATTTCACTACTATTCCTTTAATGAATAGCGATACTATGGCTATAACTTTAGTTGAAATTGAACTAAATAAAGAGTTTAAAATAAATAATTTAAATCTAAAAGCAATAAAAACTAACCATACAGAAGGCTCTTGTGGTTATGTTGTAGAAAAAAATAATAATGCAATATTTTTCACTGCTGATACTACAGTTTGTCATACAATTTGGGAAGAGGTAAATCAAAATAAAAAAATAAACTCTGTAATTGTTGATGTTTCTTTTACTTCAAACTATAAAGAACTTGCACTTGAAAGTAAACACTTTACTCCAGAGCTATTAAATGAAGATATTAATAAAAATCTAAAAAGAGATGATGTACAAATATTTATCAATCATCTTAAACCATCGTTTATACCAAAAATAGAAGAAGAACTTCAAAATAGATTTAACGGTATGCTAAAAGGTGGTTGTATTTTATATGATGGTGATCAAATAGATCTTAGAACTTTAAATATTACAAAAAATTTATCTAAGCATGAAAGAGATAAACAACATATAAACCAACTAATAGAGATTGGTCATTCATTAACAAGTGAAAATAACTTTGATGCATTACTAGAAAAAATACTTCTAGGTGCAAAACAACTATCTCATGCAGATGGTGGAACATTATATATATTTAATGAACAAACTAGATCACTTGGCTTTAAAGTTGTACAAACAGATTCATTAAATATAAAAATGGGTGGAACCTCTTCTAAAATAACATGGGAAGATGTAAAACTATATAAAGATAATGGAGATAAAAATACTCAACAAGTTGCAGCTCTTTGTGCCTTAAATGGTGAGCTTATTAATATTGCTGATGTTTATGAAGCAGAAGGATTTAACTTCGAAGGTACTAAAAAGTTTGATGAAGGAACTGGATATAGAACTAAATCTATGTTAGTTGTACCTATGAAAAATCATGAAAATGATATTATTGGAGTTTTACAATTATTAAATAAACAAGATAATAATTATAATATTTGTGAGTTTACTGATGCTGATGAAAATATAATACTATCTATGGCATCACAAGCAGCAGTTTCACTTACAAACACTCAACTTATAAGTGATCTTGAGACATTACTTTTAGATTTTATTAAATCAATTGCTGATGCTATTAATGAAAAATCAAAATATACAGGTGGTCATATCAATAGAGTTGCAGAACTATCAACACTTATTGCAAATAAAATAAATGAAGATAGATCTGGCCCTTTTAAAGATATATATTTTACTGAAGATGAATTAAAACAAATAGATATATCTGCTTGGATGCACGATATTGGAAAAATTACAACACCAGAATATGTAGTAGATAAATCTACTAAACTTGAAACTATTTATGATAGAATAAATGAGATTATAGTAAAAGCTGAAGTTATAAAAAGAGATTTAGAGATTGAGTACTTAAAAAAATCTTTTAAAACTACCAATGAAAAAGAGTTACAAAGATTAGAAAATAAATTTAAAAAAGATGTAAAATATATTGAATATTCAGTTGAATATCTAAAACAATCAAATAATGGAAGTGAATTTGTAAGTGATGAAAATATCAAAAAAATTCAGGAATTAGCAGAACATAAATTAATAATTGAAGGTAAAGAGGTAAATCTTTTAACTGATAATGAATTATATAATCTATCTATTAGAAAAGGTACCTTAACAGAAGAAGAGAGAGTTATTATTAATAATCATGTTATTGTATCATACAATATGCTTGAAAAATTATCATTCCCTAAATATCTAAAAAGAGTACCTGTTATTGCTGGATCTCATCATAAAACAATATCAACAGATAAAAATGGAAGACATGGTGGATATGGAGCTGAAGAGATTATGTCATTACCTATGAGTATTGAAGATAAAATTTTAGCGGTTGCTGATGTATTTGAAGCAATAACTGCTAGTGATAGACCATATAAAAAACCAAATACTTTAAATCAATCATTAAATATAATGTCTGCAATGGTAAAAGAAAATGCTTTAGATAAAGATATTGTAAAATATTTTATCGATAGTAAAATATATCAAGAGTATGCTAAATTAAATTTATTAGAAGAGCAATTAGATGATGTAACTGTTAAAATAGATTAAATACTTTAATCTATTTTATATATCCTAAATCTATTAATTTATTGTAGATTTTACTTACTATCTCTCCACCTGCAGATCCACCATGACCACCATGTTCTACTAAAACTGTTACTACATATTGAGGCTTATTAAATGGAGCATAAGTTGTAAGCCAAGCATGAGATCTTTTAAAATATTTTAAATCACTCTCTTTCATTCTTTTTTTCTCTTCTTGAGGGATACCAACAACTTGAGCTGTACCAGTTTTTCCTGCAATTTTTATTTTTGATTTTACATACTTTGTTGCAGTTCCACCTTTTGCATTTATAACATCGTACATACCTTTTTGAATAAGTTTTAAATCACTTTTTTTAATATTTAAATTTGTACTTTGTATTAAACTGTCATCTTTTTTAAAATGTGGTCTAGGAAGTTTTCCATTTGCCATAGATGCTGTATATCTTGCTATTTGCATAGGAGTTACAGCTATAAATCCTTGACCAATAGATGATACTACAGTTTCACCAATATACCAAGGTTGATTATACTTTTTATTTTTCCATAATTTATTAGGATTAACTCCTCTAAATTCATTTGGCTGATCAACACCAGTTTGTTTTCCAAAACCAAATTTATCTAAAGTTTTTGATATTTTATTGATTCCAATTTTTAAACTACCTTTATAAAAAAAGTCATCACAAGACTCTCTAATAGCTTTTCTAAAATCAGTTTTACCATGTCCATAATGTTTCCAACATCTAAATTTTCTTTTTCCTAATTTAATAACTCCACTACAATAAACTTTAAAACTTGGTTTTATATCATTTTGTAAAAAAGATATTGCTGTACCCATTTTAATTACAGATCCAGGTGGATATAAACCATTTACAAGTTTATTTGTAAAAGGATGATTTAAATCAGTCCTAATCTCATCCCATTTTTTATTACTAATTCCATTTACAAAAATATTATTATCAAACTCAGGATAAGATCCTGCACTTAAAATTTCACCTGTTTTGATATCCATAACAATTACTGCACCAGCTTTATCTTTAAATAAATTGTGGATATATGTTTGAAGTTCTATATCTATAGTAGTTTTTATATCATTAGATTTACTTTTTACTTCATCTAACTCTTCAACTACTTTATAATAAGCATTTACCTTTACAGTTTTTTTACCTAATGTTCCTTGTAAAACTTTATTATAATATCTTTCTAATCCACTTCTTCCTATACTCTTATAATGTATTTCATCTTTATTTTTTAAAATATCTTTTTTATTTACTTTTCCAGTGTAGCCTAAAACATGTGCTGCTATATCTTTATATGGATAATACCTTTTTCCTGATGATTTTATTTGAACAAATTCATTTGTACTAAATTGTGAATAGTGAGGAAAAAATTCATCATATCCAATATGATCAACTACTGTTATATAATCATGTTTATAAACACTATCATTTTTTCTATACTCTTTATATAGTTTTTCATATGTATATTTAGGAAAATATTTATTTATTTTATGTAATATTCTTTCTAAATCTTTTTTATATTTTATTTTTCTCATATGTGGTTTAATAAGTATTGCGAAACCTATTTTATTTTGAGCTAGAATTTTTCCATTTCTATCTAATATTGCACCTCTTGGAGCTACTTCATATTTTGTTTTTATATAATTTTTTTTAGATAACTCCTCATAATAAGTATTTGATTTAATACTTAAAGAATAAACTCTTATTAATAATAATAAACAAACCAATATAACAAAATAAATTATTAATTTAACTCTCATATAAAACTCACAATCAATATATCTAATATACAATTAAATAAAATTTTAGATATTAAAATATTGTCTATTTCACTATTTATAGTAAATAAGAAAAAAACACCAACATAAAATATTATATTTAATAATCCATAATATAATATTTTTGACTCTAAATAATTACCAATTTTAGGAACTATAAAGGTATATATAAAAAATGACAATAACGATAAAGATCCTATAGCTAAGCCATTTGAAATCTCTATAAATATAAATGATAATATAATAAAAAATAAAAATCTATAATGTTTAAAACTAATACTTTGAATAAAAGATACAAATACTAAACCTGCAAAAAATAAAGTAATAAAATGTATAGACAAAATTACATTTGAAAAAAACACAATAAATGTTATAAATAAAATAGAAAAAATATTAGATAAAAAATATATTCTTGGCATTAGAACTTCCGAACTTGATCATATCCAGCTATAAATCTAAATGTTAATAAATTTTCTAATATAGCAAAAATAACAATAAAATTTATAAATGAACTTCCACCATATGAAAACATTGGTAATGGTAATCCAACAACAGGTGCATAACCTATAACCATAAGGATATTAACACTCATATCAAAAAATAACAATAACCCTACTCCACTTGCAAAAACATTTATTATATAATCTTTTTGAAAATAAAAATTCATAAATAATAAATAACATATCAGTATAGCATATAAAAATATAACAACACTAGCACCTATAAATCCAAATCTTTCTACTAAATAAGCAAATACAAAATCACTTGTTGCAATTGGTAAAAATTTCAACTGTGTTTGAGTTGCTTCTTCTTTTTTTTGTCCTAAAACTCCACCTGAACCAATAGCAATTATTGATTGTTGGACATGGTAACTAGGCTTTTCTGATATAAAATCGTGTATCCTTTTTTTTTGATAATCTTTAATTAAATATGTATAAATTAAAGGTGAAGATATCCCTAGAACTAATATTATTGTAACTATAATTTTAAGCCTAATTCCAACAATAAATAATATACCAAAACCTACAAATAATAAAACTAATGCCGTTCCTAAATCTGGTTCTTTTGCAATTAATAAAAATGGTAAAATAATATAAAAAGCCATTTTTGTAAACATTTTTATATCATATCCATCTTTGGGTGGAGGATCTCTATATACTAAATATGCCATCATAAGTATAAATATAGGTTTAAATAGTTCTGATGGTTGAATTGTAAGGTGTATAAATGGTATAGAAAGCCATCTAGTAGCCCCTAGTTTAGTGGTACCTACTACTAATACTGCTGTTAATAATAATATACCTATCCAATATAAAATAGGTATAATATGAATAAATCTTCTAATAGGTAATAAAAATACTACTACAAATGATATCAAAGAGATTGAAAAATATAATAGCTGTTTATTTGCTAACATTGTACTTATTTCACCCACTAAAAGGTGTGATAAAAATATTAAAGGTAATATCATTAAAATCAGTTCATAATTAAAATGTGTTATAATTCGTTTATCAAAAAAATACATACTGAAAGAATAGCTAAATATGACTAAAACCTTTATTGCAGATGAGTGCATAAGACTTGATAAATTTTTAAGTAAAAAGCTCAACCAAAACCGAAACCAAATAGAACAACTAATTAAAAAAGATTTTGTAAAAATCAAAAATAAACAAAATGTAAAAACAGGACTTAGACTACAACTAAATCAAGAGATAACTGTAACATTGCCACAAATAGAACCATCTAAACCTAAAGAGGTAGATTTTGATATTGAAGTACTTTATGAAGATGATGTTATTCTTGTAATTAATAAACCAAGTGGTGTAATAGTACATGATGCTCCAAGTGTAAATGAACCTACACTTGTAGATTGGCTTAAAAAATATGGAATATCTCTATCTACTATTAGTGGAGAAGAAAGACATGGTATTGTTCATAGACTAGATAAAGGTACAAGTGGTGTTTTAGTTATTGCAAAAACAAATGAAGCTCACGTTGAACTTTCAAAGCAACTTGAAGATAAAACAATGGGAAGATACTATCTAGCTGTAATTGATATCCCATTAAAAGAAAATATTATTATAAATAAACCAATATATAGAAGCCCAAACAATAGACTAAAAATGGCAGTTGTTCCAAATGGTAAAGATGCTAAAACAGCATTTTGTAAATTAATTTCAAATAAAAATACTCAAGATAACTCAAAAAAATATGAACTAATTTGTGCAAAACTTTTTACAGGACGAACTCATCAAATAAGAGTACATCTTGAGTCAATCAATAGACATATTCTAGGTGATACTTTATATGGTTTTAAGGGCAATGATAGTAGTATCTCTAGAATTTATCTACACGCTTATTGTTTATATTTAGTTCATCCAAATACTAAAGAGACTTTAAAAATTGTAGCAAATATTCCAAATGACATGAATAGCCTAATAGAACAAAATTTTGATAAGGAAATTATAAATGAAAAAATATCTAAAGAGTACATTACTAATTGTTTTACTGACACTTCTAGCTGGATGTAGTACAAACAATTTATCAACATCTTCTTACAAAGATAATATTGATAAAAATTTACCAACTATAGATGCCCATAGTTTAAAAACTATCTCAGATGCAAATGCAATTGCATTAGAGTGGAAAGGATATGATAGTGACAATGTATCTGGTTATAATATTTATAGAAAATTATCAAATTCTAATACTAATGAGATAAGTAAAATTGCTACACTTAAAAATAAATATATCTCACACTATGTAGATACAAAACTAAAAGAAGAAACAGAATATTTATATGCAATGGCTGTTGTTGGGAAAAACAATAAACATTCAAAATTATCTAACTTTATAAAAGCTAAAACATTAGGAAAAATAGAGTCAATAAGTTTCTCATTGGCTATTAGTAATCTTCCTAGACAAGTAAAAATATTATGGAGACCTCATACTAATCACTCTGTAGAATACTATATAATTCAAAGAACTGATAGTACAAAACAAAAATGGGAAACTATAAAAAGGGTAAAACATAGACTAAGTGCAGAATATATTGATACAAATTTAAAAGATAATTATACTTACAAATATAGAATTATATCTGTGACATTTAATAATATTGTTTCAAAACCTAGTTATCCAATACAAGCAACAACAAGAGCTCTCCCAAATAGTACAAAAGAGATTACTGCTACTAATAATTTAGCTAAAAAGATTGTTCTAAAATGGAAAAACTTAGATGATGATAATATTGCTGGGTATAATATTTTTGTAAGTACAAATGCAAATATGTACTATAAAAAAATTGGCAGTACTAAAAAAGGTGATAATGTATTCGTACACAATGTTGGAAAAAATAATGCTACAAGGTATTATAAACTAGCTTCTTTTGATAAAGATGGATTACAAAGTGATATTAGAACTTTAAAAGCAGTAGTAGGAAGAACAATAGATATCCCTAAAGCTCCTAGAGTAACTTTAGCAGTTATCAAAGGTGGTACAGTGATAATAAACTGGAAAAAATCTGATAATAGAGCTGTATCTTATGTAGTTGAAAAATCTATTAAGAAAAACCTATTTCAATCAGATATAAAAGTTTATCAAGGGATTAAAAATACTAGATTTGAAGATAGTGATATAAAACCAGGTGTTGAATATAAATTTACAGTTCAAGCTGTAGATAAAGATGGATTATTATCTAAAAAAACAGATCCTATAACTTTATCAATCCCTGAAAAAAAGGTTAAGTAGTATATGCCACATTTACTTTGTTCTAAACATAGCGATATAAAAACACCATCGCAAATCAATGGTATAAAGTTTAACTTTATTGCTAAACATAAACTTGAAGACAAAATATGTGTAAGTACTGAAGATAAAACTTTTTTACTTACAAAGCAAGAAAAAGATGGCAAAAATCTTATAAAAATAGATCAAGCTACAAGAGTTACTCCTATTAGCATTGCAAAAAAAGCTTTAAATGCTTATGGTGAAATTTGTGAAGGTGAAATCTTATTTTCAAACACTTCTAATAACGATAATAAACTTGAACCAAAAAAAGAGTATCTAAAAGATATTTCATACTTTATTGATGAATTTAAAACTACTAAAGAGATCTGTATAGAGGTTGGATTTGGTAGTGGTAGACACTTATTATATCAAGCACAACAAAACCCTGATATCCAATATATAGGATTAGAGATACACACTCCATCAATTGAACAGATGTTAAAACAAGTAAAGATATTAGGTCTTACAAATGTATATGCTATAAATTATGATGCTAGATTATTTTTAGAATTTATGCAATCAAATAGTATATCTAGAGTATTTGTACACTTTCCAGTACCTTGGGATAAAAAGCCTCATAGAAGAGTAATGAGCAAAGATTTCATCGATGAATGCTTAAGAGCTTTAAAAGTAGATGGTTCACTAGAACTAAGAACAGATAGCCCTAAATATTATGAATATAGTAAAGAACTTTTAGAATCATATACAAACAATAAACACACTATAGTAAAAAATCAAGATCTTGCAATATCAAGTAAATATGAGGATAGATGGAAAAGACAAGGTAAAGATATATGGGATTTAACTATTTATAGCAATGAGATCTCAAAGGAGATAAGTTTACAAAAAGATTTTTCATTTGATATAAAAAATAAAATTGATCTTTTAAAATTAGAAGATAGATTAGATTTTAGTTCAATTGTAAAAGATAATTATTTTGTACACTTTGATAAGCTTTATATAAAAGATGAAAATTTAGCACTTTTAAGTGTTACTATGGGTAGTTTTACAAAACCTCTTAGTATATTTATTATATTTCAAGATAATAATATAAGCTACTTTCAAACAAAACCAATACCAACTAGCCCAAATCATAATGCACATAAACTAATAAATACTTTATTAAATGAGGCTTCATGATGATTTTAGCAAATAATATATGTTTAGGTTATGATAATAAAAAAAATATTATTCAAAATGCAAAATTTAAAATAAATAATAAAGATTTTGTATTTATAACAGGATCAAGTGGTAGTGGAAAATCAACACTATTAAAATCATTTTATTCTGATATAAAATTAAAAAGTGGAACATTACTAGTAAATAAATTTGATCTAAATAATATTCAAAATACAGAACTTAAAAAACTTAGAAAAAGTATTGGTATTATATATCAAGATTATAAACTAATCAAAGAGTATACTGTGGAAGAGAATATTATGTTACCATTGAAAATAAATGGTTATAGTGATAAACTTTCACGTGATCAAGCACATAAATTACTAAAACATGTAAAGTTACCAAATAAAGCAAAATGCTATCCTGATGAACTAAGTGGTGGAGAACAACAAAGAGTTGGAGTTGCAAGAGCATTATCACATAATCCTCAACTAATCTTAGCAGATGAACCAACAGGAAATCTTGATGACTATTCTGCTGATGTTATATGGAACTTATTAAAAAAAGCAAATGAACAATTAGGTATTGCTGTTGTTGTTGTAACACATAGAATTCCAGATAATTTTGGACTATCTTTTAGAAAATTTTCTATTAGTGCAGGAGAAGTATATGAATCTTAAAAGATTTATCTCTTTTACAATCCCTTTGGTTGTAATGTTATTTACTTTTGCTATGTATTTATCTATAAATAAAATTGTAAAATCTTATGAAACTAGCATAAATAATGATTATTCAATTATTTTAGTATCCTCTACTCCTATTATTAAATCAAATTTAACATCACTTAGTGGATTAGATATAAAATCTATAAATCATCTAAAAAGAGGAAAGATTTTACAAAACTTTAAAGATGAAGTATCAACAGGTACTTATAAACTACTTGAAAAGAAATTACCATATTTTTATACTATAAACTTAGATAAATTTCCAACTAGTTCAAAATTAAAAGAGATAAAAGAGAAATTAGAAAAAATAAAAGGGATAAAAAGAGTTGAAACATTTTCTAAAAACCATGATAATGTTTATTCTTTATTCTTATTAGTAAAATCTGTAGTAGCTATACTATTTTTATGTATAATAATATTTACTTTTTTAATTATGCTAAACAATGTAAAAATATGGTTTTATGAACATTCAAATAGATTATCTATTATAAAGCTTCATGGAGGAAGTATATATTATGGAGCAAAACCAATTATAAATATAGCGATTATATCTAGCGTATTGTCTAGTATTTTTGTAATATTAATAGTATACTTTTTAAAAGAAAATCTTTCTGAAATATTACAACCTGAATTATTAAATGTAGTTTCAAAAAACTTAACAGATTTTACAAATTTAGAGATTGCAAGCGTATTTATAATCTCATTAGTGATATCATTTACAACTGTATTTGGAATATTACTTAAACATAGACTAA
Source organism: uncultured Helicobacter sp. (assembly GCA_964482285.1). Lineage (GTDB taxonomy): Bacteria > Campylobacterota > Campylobacteria > Campylobacterales > Arcobacteraceae > CAIJNA01. The sequence goes on from CAYZWZ010000008.1 coordinate 24,861, forward strand.
AATAAGAAGTTAAATTATTATGAGATACTTTTTACTTTTTACTTTATTTTTTGTTACTACTTTTGCATCTAGTATTGATAAAAAAATACAACTAAATAGCACTATATTAAAAAAACAATCTATTTATAAAAAAAGAACAACTCAAGAGATAAAAAAACTTGCTCGTGAAATAAAAAATGAAGAGAATGCTTATCTTAATATAAAAAAGAAATTACAAAAAGTATCAAATGATTTAGAACTAAATAAAAAAAGATTAAAAAAAGCACTAGATACTGTATCTTATATAGAAAAGCAATCATCACAAGTAAAACAAAATACAAAAAAAACTGAAGAGAAATTAGTAAACTCTATTATTGAAAACTATAGTATAACTCTTGGTAAAGGTATAATCAACAAAGAATCTTTAGATGATATAATCAATAAAGAGAAACTTGACATTATTTTAGATGACTCAAAAGATAAAATATTAAAATCAAATATAAAATATTTTCAACTTCAAAATGATAAAAGAAAAAATGATTTAAAACTAAAAAAACTTTTGAAATTTATAAAAGAACAAGAGAAACAAAAACTTGAATATAAAAAACTAACAAAAAAATTAGCTACATCTGTAAATAAGCTAAAACAAAAAAATAATAAATACAAAAAAAGATTAGAACAAATAGTAAGTAAACAAAATAAACTGAGTGATCTACTAGGAAATCTAAAAATATTAAAAGTAAAAGAGACAAAAAGATTAAAACTTAAAAAACTAAAAGAGAAGTTAGCAAAACAAGAGAGGTTAAAAAAACAAAGATTAAATTCTAAGAAACCTACTAAAGATATAAAAATAAAAAATAATAATAACAAGAAACATACAAAAGTAAGAAATATTGGATCTTCTGTTAAAGGGATCAAAATAGCATCATATAAAGGTGTTAAAACAAGAGCTCCTTTAAAATCATACACAATAACAAAAAAGTTTGGTAAATACTATGATCCAATTTATAAAATTGAGCTATTTAACGAATCTATCTCAATGAGATCAAAAGTTAAAAATGCTAAAGTTTATAGTGTCTTAAAAGGTAAAGTGATCTATGCAAAAAATAATGCAGGAACTTTAGGTAATGTTGTGATTGTAAAACATTCTAATGGCTTACATACAGTATATTCACAATTAAGTAATATACCAAGATCACTTAAAGTGGGTAAATGGATACCAAAAGGTTATGTAATTGGAAGAGTAAATAGAACTTTAGTATTTCAAGCAACAAAAAACAATAGGTATATAAACCCTATTCAATTATTTAAATAAAACAAAAAAGGAAGACTATGAGAGCATTAGCATTATTTAGTGGAGGGTTAGATTCAACTTTAGCTATGAAACTAGTTGTAGACCAAGGTATAGAAGTAATAGCAGTAAATGTAAATACAGGATTTGGATCAACAAAAGATAGACTAGAACATATGCAAAGTATGTGTGATCAAATTGGTGCCAAATTAGAGATTTTGGATCTAAGAGAAGAATACTTAGATGAAGTATTATTTGATCCTAAGTATGGATATGGAAAGACATTTAATCCTTGTATAGATTGTCATGGTTTTATGTTCAGATATACAGGTAAACTTCTTAAAAAATATGATGCTTCATTTATGATAAGTGGTGAGGTTGTAGGTCAAAGACCAATGAGTCAAAACAAAGAAGCTATGGGTAATGTTGTAAGACTTAGTGAACATGATGATTTAATAGTAAGACCACTTAGTGCTAAGGTATTACCTATTACAAAGCCTGAGCGTGAAGGTTGGATCAATAGAGATAAACTTATGGATATTACAGGAAGAAGTAGAGCTCCTCAGCTTCAAATGGTAAAAGATATAGGTTTAGAAAATTTTGAGCCACCAGCAGGTGGATGTTTACTTACAGAGATAAACTTCTCAAAAAGACTTGAAGATTTTGTAAATAATGATAAAATGGAAATTGATGATATTGATACACTTAAATTTGGAAGACATTTAAGACTACCAGATGGTGCAAAATTAATTGTTGGTCGTCATCAAGAAGATAATAATAAACTACAAGAAACAAAAAGTAAAAAATACGATAAAGCAAGAATATTAGATGCTAGTGGACCATTATGTTTACTTCAAAAAGATGCAAGTGAATCTGATAAACAACTAGCAACTAAAATAATTATTACTTATGGAAGAACTGAATTAGATAAAGAATATGAAGTAACTTATGGTTCATATAGTCTAAAAGATACAAGAATGGAAGATAAAGCTAGTATTGCTAAATATTTAATTTAGAAAAATTATAACAATTTTTTATGTAATTAAAGAATACTTAAAGATATTTAGGTTATAAATCCATACTAAGATATTAAATAGGAAAGAAATATGTCATTAATAATTACAGATGAATGTATAGCATGTGATGCATGTAGAGAAGAATGTCCAAATGAGGCAATAGAAGAAGGTGATCCAATATATATTATTGATTCTGATTATTGTACAGAGTGTGTTGGTCATTTCGATGAGCCACAATGTATAGAAGTTTGTCCTGTTGATTGTATAATACTTGATACTAACAATCAAGAGACTATGCAAGAGTTACAATTTAAATTTAAACAACTTCAACAAGAAGAAGAATAAAGTATAAATATGGCAAAAATAACAACTATAATCGATATAGGTTCAAACTCTATGAGGATGGTTGTTTTTGCTAAAACTAGTAGATTTGCATTTCATCTTATAAATGAAACTAAATCAAAAGTTAAAATCTCACAAGATGCTTATTTAAATAACGGTGAACTACAAGTTGAACCAATGAATAGAGCATTTAATGCTCTAAAATCATTTTTAAATATAGCTTACAATCTAAAATCAAGAAAAATACTTTGTGTAGCTACTTCAGCTCTTAGAGATGCTCCAAATAAAAATATATTTTTAAATAGAGTTAAAAAAGAATTAAAACTAAATATAAAAATAATTGATGGTTCAAAGGAAGCATATTTAGGTGGCGTTGCTGCTTCTAATTTACTTTTTTGTAAAGATGATTTTTTCACAATAGATATTGGTGGAGGAAGTACAGAGTTTGCACTTAATCAATCAAATAATATTACTCAAACAATATCTCTTAAAATAGGTACAGTAAGAATTCAAGAACTATTTTTAAATGACAATAACATAAAAGGTGCAAAAGAGTATATAAAAGAGCAACTAAATACTCTAGATGATCAATTTAAAGATATATCAACATGTATAGGTTTAGGTGGAACTATTAGAGCTTTAAGTAGAGCTATTATAACAACAACATCTTACCCTTTTGATGCACTTCATGGTTTCACTTATGATGTTGAGCAAAATAGATCATTATTTAATAGCATCATAAATGTTTCAAGTACAAAAGAGCTTAAATCACTAGGTATAAGAAAAGATAGATACGATACAATTATTGCAGGAACTTTAATATTTAATACTATTTTAGAGTATCTAAATATTAAAAAAGTGATTACTTCAGGTGCTGGTGTTAGAGAAGGATTATATTTAACAGATATATTAAGAACTTCAAATCATAAATTTCCATCAAACTTTAATATAAGTGTAAGATCTCTTTTAGATAGATTTACTTCAGATGATAAGCAAACTGCATATTTAGGAAATAATATTGCAAAGATATTTGATATACTTCAACCATTACACAAGCTTGATATTAAATATAAATCACATTTAATAATAGCTGCAAAACTGCAACAAATAGGTATTAGCCTTAATTATTATAAAAATACTTCTCATAGTTCAAACTATATTTTAAATGGATTATCATATGGATTTTCACATAAAAGTAGAATTTTAATTGCAAATATAATTAGACACTCAAAAAACTCTTTACCAAATGAAAGTGATATAGAAAAATATAAAGAGTTATTACCTAGTTTATCTATTTTACAATGGCTGAGTTTTATACATAGTCTAAATAAAACATTAAACCTAGAATATTCAAGGGAAAAATTTGAATATAGTTTAACTAATAATAAACTAACAATAAAATCAAATAATGATCTTTATATAGTAAAACAAGAGATCCAAAAAATAAAAAAACCAAGTAAATTTGAATTGGAATTGATTTGTTAAGAATTGCTATTTTTAATCTTGAATCACATGATAAACTACAATACACTCTTAATTGTTTATATAGAATTAAAGAAGAGTTAATTGATTCTCAAATTGATTTATTTATTGATAAAAACAATATTGAATTTGCAAGTCAAAATCAATATATAAATCAAATAATTCCCTTATCTTTAAATAATACAAATATCTTTAATTTTAAAAGTCAATACAATAGTGTTAATTATTATTCTAGAAATAAATATCATATAGCAATAGATACTCAAGGGTGTTTTAAAACAGCTATATTTAACTACTCTTTATCAGGGAAAACAGCAGGTTTTAAAAAACTTGGCTTATTAAATAATTTAATATCATATCTATTTTATGATGAGAAAGTACAGTTAAATAGTATAGTTGAAAAAGAGGAAAAAATAAAAGTTCTTCTATCTAAAACTTTTGGATTTGAGTTTTAAAATGTTTGATCTTATTATATTTTATATATACAAAATATTTAAATTTTTTGTACTTATTATCCCTAAACCTATTATTAAACTATTTTTAGATGGTTTAGCTTATTTAATATATCTAATAAATAAAGAACACAAAAAATATGCATTTGCTAATTTAGATTTTGTATATAAAGATACACTAAGTAAAGATGAAAAAACTAATATTTTAAAAGAAACTTATAAAACTTTAGTTTATAATCTATATGAATTTATACAAAATCAAAGTTATACTCTTGAAGATTATGAGAAAAAAATAACTCCAATAAATGATAAAGTATTAACAGATGCTATTAAAAATAATAGAAAAATCATACTTATAACTGCCCACTATTCAAATTGGGAATATGGAAATACTTGGATACCTTTAAAATATAAGCCAACTACTATGGTTGGAAGACCTATGAATAATAAATACCTAAATGAAGAGCTAAATAAAACAAGAACTAAAAACAATACTATTATGTTAGAGAAAAAAGATGCTGCAAGAGGTTTAGTTAAAGCTTTAAAACAAGACAGAATTGTAGGGCTTGTAATAGATCAACATAATCGTACAGGTATAGAAGTAGATTTTTTAGGAGCAAAAGTACTTCAAACTGATTCAAGTAGTAAATTAGCTGTTAAATTTGATGCTATTATTATTCCACTATTTTTTTATAGAACAGAGTTTGGAAAATATAAAGCTATATTTTATGATGGAATTGAAGCAAAAGATTATGAAGGTGAAAATCAAATCAAAAATCTAACTCAAGCACAAGCAAATGTTATGCAAGAACATATAAAACAAAATCCATCTCAATGGTTTTGGCAACATAAAAGATTCAAAGTTTTCAATAAAGAACTATATAAAAACTAAAATTAGAATTATTTAGATATAATGCGCCTAATTATAAATTTAATAATATAGGAGCTTTTTATGAATGAATTACAAACTTATTTAAATAATACAAAAGTTGAAGATTTACATCAGTCACAAATAGCTAACTATTTAAAAGATTTAAAAGATGATGAATTTAAAGAGGCTATAAAACTTATCCCCAAAGAACTTATTGGGGATGTTGCATTAGAGCTTCCTGATAGATACTTTGAAGATGTTATTGAATCATTTGATGTTCAAGATCTAGTTCAAGCTGTAAGCGAACTAGAGAGTGATGATCAAACAGATTTTATGAAAGAACTTGAAGAGCATGATAAAAATATTGCTAAAGAGGTTTTTGAAAATCTTGATGAAGAGGATCAAGAAGATATTAATATCCTTAAAAACTATGAAGATGATCAAGCTGGTGCATATATGCAGCGTGAGCTTTTTAGTGCAAATGAAAACGAAGTACTTCAAGATGTTATTAATAAATATAAAACACTAAAAGAGAATGAAGAGTTAGAAAATATTAATGGACTTTTTGTAACAGATGATAATAATAAACTAAAATACTCTGTAAGATTAGATTCATTACTTATATTTGATTTTTCTAAAACATTAAAAGAAAATATAAATAACAATGACGATAGATATACTCCAATTTATGCTTATGATTATGATAAAATTGATGATGCTGTTAAGCTTATTCAAGATTATGACCTAAATGCTTTAGCAATTGTAAACTATAAACATGAATTAGTAGGACGAATCACATCTGATGATGTTTATGATATTATTCATGAACAAGCAACTGATCAAATGTATCACATGGCTGGGGTTCATGAAGATGCAGAAGAAGATGAAGATATTATCCAAGCTGGTAAAACAAGAGCTGTATGGTTAGGGGTAAACTTAATTACTGCAATCTTAGCATCAATTGTTATTGGTATGTTTGAGCAAACTATAAGTTCTATTGTAGCTTTAGCTATTTTAATGCCTATTGTTGCATCTATGGGTGGAAATGCCGGAACTCAAAGTTTAACAGTTGTTGTAAGACAATTAGCTCTAGGTGATATTGCACAAAATGATGCAATAAGAACTATTAAAAAAGAGGTTATTTTATCTTTAGCCAATGGTAGTTTATTTGCTATAGTTATGGGATTTATTGCTTATATTTGGTTTAGTCAACCATTACTTGGTGTGGTTATTGGACTATCTATGGTAATCAATCTTCTAAGTGCAGGATTCTTTGGATCAATGATACCACTTTTATTAAAAAAGTTAGATATCGATCCTGCAATTGCAAGTACAGTTATACTTACAACTATTACTGATGTAGTAGGATTTGTAAGTTTCCTAGGACTTGCTACAATGATCCTTTTATAAAGGTGATAAAAGTTTAAGATGCTTTATAGTAAATAACTTTAAAGTATCACTTTTTTGCCCTTTTAGTTCAGTTGAGAACCCTTTTTTACTAAATAGTACATAAGTATTTGGTATTATTCCTAGATCTTTACATCTTTGTTTTAGATTGTTTAAAGTAGATGTTTTTAATTTAGAGTTTGAGTATTTAATATCACCTGCTATTATTTTACCAGATTTTGTTTTAGCAAGTAAATTTATAATATCACCACTATTATCCCAATATCTTCCTATTATTTTTACCTCATCGTCTTTGTAAACTTCTTTTAATACTTCATGAGATAATTGCTCATATACAAAAGCAAATAGTTCATGTTTTTTATTTTCAAAGTTTTTTAAACTCTCAGTAAAATCACCATCTCTAATACCTTTAAATATTGGTGATACAAAAGCAAACCAAAAGTGTGCAAATGGTGTAGTAAATACAAGCTTTTCTGAAATTGACATATCTTTTTCTTGTGAAGTTAATCTAAATAATGTTTTTTCTAACTTTAGCATACCTAGGCCACATTGATCATCTATAATATCTATACCATCATCAAAATTTATTTTACATCTTTTAAATGAGCTATTTGTTCTTCTATCGCCAAGTGCAATTCCACTTAAAATTTTATGTGCTTGCTCATCACCTTTTGTTATAGAAGATATGTCATTTCTTATATATCTATATCTTTTTAATATATGTATCTCTATTTGAGATTCTAAAGATTTAGAGCAATCTATATCTCTGTTAAGACCTCCAAATACACTAAAAAACTCTAGTGCTATTTCATAATTTGCTGGTTTATTTCTCTTACAGAACATATCAAACTGCTCTTTTAGTGATTTTTTATTATATATATATTCTATATTATCATTGTCTTTCATTTTTTACCTTTTATAACTCTTTTTCTAAGTAATACCCAGTATATGACTTAGTATCTTTATGATTTGCTGCTATATCTTCTGGTGTACCTTCGGCTATTATTTGTCCACCTTTAGCTCCACCTTCATGTCCCATATCAATTACCCAGTCTGCATTTCTTACTACATCAAGATTATGTTCTACTACAATTACTGAGTTTCCAAGATCAACTAAATGGTGTAACACTTTTGTAAGTCTATCTACATCTGCAAAATGAAGCCCTGTAGTTGGTTCATCTAAAATATATAGTGTATTTCCAGTATCTTTTTTACTTAACTCTTTACTTAGTTTTATCCTTTGTGCTTCACCACCACTTAGAGTTATAGCATTTTGTCCAAGTGTTATATATCCAAGGCCTACATCAAGTAAAGTTTTTAATTTTGCATGTATTTTTGGAACCTTTACAAAGAAGTCATAAGCTTCTTCTACACTCATATTAAGTACATCACTTATATTTTTACCCTTATAGTGTATCTCTAAAGTTTGAGGATTATACCTAGCACCATTACAATCTTCACATTTAACCATAATATCTGGCAAGAAGTGCATCTCTATTTTGATTTGCCCTTCACCTTGACACTTCTCACATCTTCCACCTTTTACATTAAAAGAGTATCTTCCAATTGTATAACCTCTAAGTTTAGACTCTTTTGTTTCAGCAAATAATTTTCTAATCTCATCCATAAGACCTGTATAAGTTGCAGGGTTACTTCTTGGAGTTCTACCTATTGGACTTTGATCTAGATATATAACTTTATCTAGTAATTCCAATCCATCAATACTAACCCCTGATACTTTAGTGATTTTTTTAGCATTATTTAGAAGTTCTTTAGCAACTGGTAAAAGTGTTTGAAGTATAAGCGATGATTTTCCACTTCCACTAACTCCAGTAATCGCACATAAGTTATGTAATGGTATTTGTACATCTAAATTTTTTATATTATTTAGATTTACATTTTTTATCTCTATATATTTATCTTGTGGTCGTCTATGGTAGTATTTAATCTCTTTTGTACCATTTAGATAATCAGCTGTTAGAGTTTTTGATTTCATTAACTGTTTCATATCTCCACTAAATACAACCTCTCCACCAAACTTACCTGCATTTGGTCCAATATCTACTATAAAATCAGCAGCTTCCATAGTCTCTTTATCGTGTTCAACAACTATTACAGTATTGCCTTTATCTCTTAAGGCTACTAGTGTTTTGATTAGTTTATTTGTATCTCTTTCGTGTAAACCAATACTAGGTTCATCTAATACATAAAGTACTCCAGTAAGTCCTGAACCTATTTGAGATGCTACTCTTATTCTTTGTGCTTCACCACCACTAATAGTTCTTGCATCTCTTCCTAAAGTTATATAACCTAGTCCCACATCATTTAAGAAAAATATTCTATCTCTTATCTCTTTTAAAATTGGAGCTGAGATTAGTTGTTCTTGATTATTGAAGTGTTCAAAATTTGATTCATCATGATAAAACTTGTAGCTATCTTCTATTGGCATATCTAAAATATCTGCTATTTTTTTATTTGCTACTATTACAGCTTGGCTAGATTTTTTAAGTCTATGTCCACCACATTCATCACATACTTTTTCAGTCATAAATGCTTCAGAATCTTTTTCATCTTTTATCATACCATATGCTATTTTTACTACACCTTCCCATTTTCTAGTAAGTTTGTGTCTTTTCCAAGTAAATTTACACTCTTCAACTCCACCATGTAAAATAGCACCTCTTTGGTGTGACTCTAATTCACTAAAAGGAACTGTCATATCTATATTTGCTGCTTCACAATAAGCTTGCAACATCTTAAAATAATAACCCTTATTAAATCCATACAGAACTCTAACTGCTCCCTCTTCTATACTTGCATCTTCATTTATAACTTTTTTCATATCAAGTGCATATCTAATACCTAATCCATCACAGGCACTACAAGCACCTTTTGGAGAGTTAAAAGAGAAACTTAATGGTTCAAGTGGTTCAAATGAGATTTTACAATCAAAACATGCCATATGCTCAGAGTAATGGATATGTTGTTCAACACCCATCTCTTCGTGATTTATTACATCAACTTCAAGTTCTCCAAAGCTCTCTTTTAGACCTTTTTCAATACTTTGAGCAATTCTTTGAGAGTTTTCTTCTTTGATTACAACTCTATCAAGTACAACTTTGATTGTGTGCATTTTTGATTTACCTAGTTCAATCTCTTCATCTAGTCTTATCATCACACCATCAACCATAGCTCTTACATAACCCTTACCTCGTAAAGATTCAAACAAATCTACAAATGTACCTTTTTTTCTATTAACAAGTGGTGCTAAAATAACTGCTTTTGTACCTTGTGGTAGTTTTAATACCTGATCAATTATATCACTACTACTCATTTTTGATATTGGTTTGCTACATTTATGACAATGTTGATGACCAACTCTTGCATAAAGAAGTCGTAAATAATCATATATTTCTGTAATAGTTCCAACAGTAGATCTTGGATTTTTTGATGTTGTTTTTTGATCTATTGCAATAGCTGGAGTTAAACCCTCAATTCTCTCAACATCAGGTTTTCCAACTTTTCCTAAAAATTGTCTAGCATAAGCACTTAAAGATTCAATATATCTTCTTTGCCCTTCAGCATAAAGTGTATCAAAAGCAAGTGTTGATTTACCCGATCCACTAAGCCCTGTGAATACAATTAACTTATTTTTTGGTATTTCTAAATTTACATTTTTTAAATTATTTTCATTTGCATTGAATATCTTGATGGTATCTGTCATTTTAGCCCTTTTATAAAGCTTATATTATACCATATCAAACAAAATTAGAGTTAAATATTTATAATCAACTTATTTATGTCAATATATTATTTTTAAATCAATATAAATCACAAAATAACCCATATTTAGATATAATGGCAAAATATGAACAAAACTTTAAATAAACCAATCCTAAAAGACTATATCAATCTTGCAATATTAAGTGCTGTATGGGGTACTGCATTTATTGGAATTGAAATAGCAATAGAACAACTAGATATATTTCAAGTTACATTTGGAAGAGTATTAATAGCATTTTTATTTTTACTACCATTTGTAATATACAAAAAACTAACACTTCCAAAAGATAAAAAAATATGGATCTTAATAACACTTAGTGCAGTTTTAAATACTACAATTCCATTTTCACTTATCAATCATGGTCAAGAGTTTATTACAAGTGGTATGTCTGCACTTATGCTAGGTTTTGGACCTTTTATTACATTACTTTTAGGGCAATACTTAACAAGTGATGAAAAGATCTCAAAATATAAAATAATATCAATAGTATTTGGATTTACAGGACTTGTACTACTTCTTGGAGATAATGTTATTGCATCAAATATATCTGAACTTAAAGGGCAAGGATTTGTTCTAATGGCATCTTTATCTTATGCTTTATCTTCTTTAGTTATTAGAAAAATTACAGGTGTATCTTATCTTAGTTTATCATTTTTGATGTTTGGTATATCTGCACTTATCCTTACACCTATAGTTTTTATATTATATAGTGATTATGTGTTTAGTATAAATAACTCTACTATTGCAATATTATATCTAGGTATTTTTCCAACTGCTATTGCTTCTATTTATAGAGTAAAAATGGTTCAAGAAGTTGGTATTCAGTTTATGTCTCAAGTTGCTTATTTAATACCTATTTTTGCTATGGTTTGGGCTTGGTTAGTTTTAGATGAAATACCAAAGGCTATAACTTTAGTTGCACTTATAATAGTACTAATGGGATTATATGTAAGGAGTAAAAGTGATTAAAGGTTTATGCGGTATTGATGAAGCTGGCCGAGGTCCATGGGCTGGACCTATGACTATAGCAGGAGTAAAACTACACAAAAATATACTTAAACTAAATGATAGTAAAAAATTAAGTGAAAAAAAACGGGAACTTTTATATGATATTATTATAAAAAACTCTTCATATCATATAGTTAGTATAGATAATCACACTATAGATAAATTAGGATTAAGTAAATGTCTTAAAAATGCTATTAATGAGATTATAAATAATATTAATGCAACATCATATCTTATGGATGGAAATACATCATTTGGAATTGAAAATTTAGAACATAAAATAAAAGCTGATGCTACAGTTAAAGAAGTTAGTGCTGCTTCAATTCTTGCAAAAGTAACACGAGATAGATATATGATAGAGATTTCAAAAGATTATCCTAATTATGATTTTCATAAACATAAAGGATATGGTACAAAAGCACATAAAGAGGCAATATTAGAATATGGCTTTTGCCCTATTCATAGAAGATCATATAATATAAAAGGTATCAACTGTTAAAGTAAAAATAACTATATATCAAAAAAGCATATCTGCTAAATTTTGCAATAAAAACTAGTATAATAAACTGTTTTATGTCGTATTTTAATATTCCTGCTATTAATGTAAAACCATCACCAATTATAGGCATCCAAGATAATAGTAATGTATATGCTCCATATTTATCAAAATATTTTTTATATTTGATTATATTTTTCTCTTTTATCATATTTTTTTCTAAGAGATATTGCTCCCCTTTTAATCCAAACCAATAATTTAATATACTTCCTAAAGTATTTCCAACACTAGCAAAGGCTAATAGATATATAAAATTAAGATTTATAGATAGATAATATAAAAGTAAAGCTTCACTTCCAAGTGGAAATAGTGTAGCAGAGATAAAAGAGTTTAAAAATAAGTATAAATATTCCATCTATACTTACTTTTACTTATATTGCAAGTAGATATATACTTGTAAATATTATTTGAATAGCAAATACAATTGATCCAACTATTAAAGCTGTTTTTCCATTTGCTTTAATACTTGAAAATGTAATCTTAAGACCAATTCCAGCCATTGCAATTATTAAAGCATATTTACTAATACTAGCAATTATACTTACAATATTTTGTGGTAATATTTGTAAAGATGCAACTATACTTAAAACTACAAAGCCAACTATAAACATAGGTATATTTGATAAAATTGATTTATTATTTGTAGATGATTCTTTTACATTGTCTTTTAATACGATTAAAAGTATCAAAATCAATGGTGTAAGCATCAATACTCTTCCCATCTTAACAATTGTAGCACTCTGCCCTGCACTATCACTTATTGCAAATCCACCAGCTACAACTTGACCTACTGCTTGAAGAGTATTTCCTACAAGTATTCCAGAATCAACTTCACTAAGTCCTAAAAAAAGTGCAATCGCTGGAACTAAAAATATCCCAATAGTACCAAGTAAATTAACAACAGCTATACTAATACCAACTTCATCATCTTTTGCTTTTACAATAGCTTTTGTAGCCCCAATTGCACTAGCTCCACAAACTCCATTTCCAATTCCTAACATAAGGGCAAATTTTTTATCTAAGCCAAATGCTTTTCCTATAATAATACTTGAAAATATAGTAACAACCATACCAAGTACTATTAAAATAATTGCACCAAGACCTAAATCTACTAAAATAGAAAAATCAAGATTGATACCCATTAAAGCAATAGCAAATGCTAAAATAGATTTTTCACTATATGTAATACCAGAGCTAAATTTTGAAGATAACTTTATACTATTTGCTAAGATTATTCCTAATATTATGGCAATTGTAACTGAACCAATAGCAATATAAGAAGATAAAAAATAAGCAACAACAGCAATAGCTGTTGTTAAAATAATTCCATAAGATTTATCCATATCTTATAAATTCTCTTTTAAATACTCTAAAGACTTCTCTTTTGCTTCATTGATTTTTGATACATCTTTCCCACCAGCTTGAGCAAAGTCAGGACGACCTCCTCCACCTCCACCAACGATTGGAGCAATATTTTTAATCCAATCACCAGCTTTTACTGATGTATTTTTAACTCCACATGCTAATAATACTTTTTCACCTTTTGGTTGAAGTAACATAACAGCAACTTTTTCATTTTTGTTTTTTAGTTCATCAATAATATTTTTTATATCACCATTTTCAACTATATCAACAATAACTTTTACATCACCAATCATTTGTTCATTTAAAGGTTTTGCATTGCTACTTTGCGCTTTTTGTACTTCTGCTTTTAGATCTTTTATTGTAGATTTTAGTTTTTTAATACCTGCATTTATATCTTTTGTTTTTAGTTCTGCTTCAACTTCATGAACTTTATTCATAAAACTTTTTGCATAAGCAACTGCTGATTTTCCGGCAACTGCTTCTATTCTTCTAACTCCTGAACTTACCCCACTCTCTTTTACAATATAAAAGCTTCCTATATTTGCTGTATTTTTTACATGTGTTCCACCACAAAATTCTACACTAGCATCACCAAATTCTACAACTCTTACACTAGAACCATATTTTTCACCAAACATAGCAATAGCACCTTTTTTCTTAGCTTCTTCAATTGGTAGCTCTTCAACGTTACCTGGTATTGCAGAAGCTATCATATTATTTACTAGTTCTTCTACTTCATTTAATTGTTCTTCATTCATAGCTTTAGGATATGTAAAGTCAAATCTTAATCTTTTATCATCATTCATACTTCCAGCTTGAGATACAGTATCTCCAAGTACAATTTTTAATGCACTTTGAAGTAAGTGTGTAGCACTATGATGTTTTTCAACTTCATTTCTTTTTATAACAACAGCTTTTACATCTTCACCAACAGTTAAATTAGATGAAGCTACTTTAACCTTAGACATATTTATACCAAAGAATTTTTTAGTTTGTTTTACTATTGCAATATGTTCATCATCTTCTAAAGCACCAACATCACCTTCTTGTCCACCACTAGTTGCATAAAATGGTGTATTATCTAACATAACCCAACCAATAGAATCTTTTGGTAAACTATCAACTTTTTTATAGTTTTCATCTAAAAGTGCTACTATTTTAGCATTTGAACTTGTTGTATCATATCCTACAAAAGTATTTACACCAATAGTGTCTAATATCTCTTTAAAATCACCTTTATTTGCATCATCTCCACTACCTTTCCAAGCTAGCTTTGCTTTTGATTTTTGCTCATCCATACAAGAGTTAAATTTATCCATATCTACTTTAATATTTTTTTCTCTTAACATATCTTCAGTAAGATCTAATGGGAAACCATGAGTATCGTATAATTTAAATGCAACTTCACCATTAAATATATCTTTAGTATTTTCTAGCTCTTCATTAAATAGTTCCATACCACTTGCAATTGTTTTAAAGAATCTTTGCTCTTCTAATTCTATTTGCTCTTTTATAAAATCTTTTTGCTCTACTAATTGACAATAGTGTCCACCCATTTGAGAGATTAATACATCTACAATATTTCCCATAAATGCTTCTTTAAATCCTAGTAGGTATCCATGTCTTACAGCTCGTCTTAAAATTCTTCTTAAAACATAACCTCGTCCAACTTTATCAAATAAAATACCTTCACTTAACATAAATGCAACAGTTCTTACATGATCTGCTATTACTCTAAATGATGCTATATTTTCATCAGTTTTTTTAACACTTGTATTTTCTTCTATTGCATCTATTAATGGTTTAAATGTAGAAGAATCAAAGTTATTTAATACACCCTCTTTTATAGCTATTACTCTTTCAAGTCCCATTCCTGTATCAATACTTGGTTTTGGTAAAGGATTTAGTTTTCCACTTTTATCTCTATCATATTGCATAAATACAAGGTTCCAGATCTCTAAAAATCTATCGCCTTCTCCACCCATTTTATCTTCAGGGCTATTGAAATTTTCTTCACCTTGATCATAAAAGATTTCACTACAAGGTCCACATGCACCTGTATCTCCCATAGACCAGAAGTTATCTTTATCACCAAATCTCATAATTCTATCTTCACTTATATGTTCTTTCCACATATCAAAAGCTTCATCATCACTATCATGAACAGTTACCCAAAGTTTTTCAACTGGTAGTTCAAGATTTTTAGTTATAAATTCCCAAGCATAAGCGATTGCTTCTTTTTTGAAGTAATCCCCAAATGAAAAGTTACCAAGCATCTCAAATAGAGTATGATGACGTGCTGTGTAACCTACATTTTCAAGGTCATTATGTTTTCCACCAGCTCTTACACAAAGCTGACATGAAGTAGCTCTTGGAGGAGTTGGAGTTGGTACTGCACCTGTAAATATATCTTTAAACTGGACCATACCTGCATTTACAAATAACAATGTCGCATCATCTGGTACAAGTGGTGCACTTTTTATAATATTGTGTTTTTTAGATTCAAAAAAATCTAAAAATTCTTTTCTAATATCCATTTTTATATTCCATATTTATATAATTTTTGCGATTATAACAAAATATAGTATAATAAGATGTTAAATGAATTATCATTAAACTGTAAAGATATTTATAATTTTTATTAGAGTTACAACAAAAGCTATTTTAAAGATAAATTTACATATAATTTACAAAATTAAATTTAAGGAAAAAATATGGGAAAATATATTGAATTAACAAACGAAAATTTTGAAGCAACAACTAAAGAAGGTGTTGCACTAGTAGACTTCTGGGCTCCATGGTGTGGACCTTGTAGAATGATCGCTCCAGTAATTGAAGAATTAGCTGAAGATTTTGATGGTAAAGCTGCAATCTGTAAAGTAAACACAGATGAGCAACAAGAATTAGCTTCTAAATTTGCTGTTAGATCTATTCCAACTATTCTTATAATGAAAGATGGTGAAGTAGTTGAAACTATGGTTGGTGCTGCTTCTAAAGCTGCATTCGCTGAAAAGTTAAATGCTTTATTATAATAGTTTCTTATTATAATAAACAAATTAGGTTAGATACAACTGTATCTAGCCTTTTTTATTTTTAAGATAATAGTGCATAATAAATAAAATAATGTTTATTATGCAATGCTATTTTAATAGAAACCCAAAGGAGAATTTATGTTAGATTTCGCAATTATCGGTGGAGGACCTGCTGGTCTTACAGCTGGACTTTATGCAACAAGAGGTGGACTTAAAAATGTTACTATGTTTGAAAAAGGATTACCTGGTGGTCAAATAACTCAAAGTAGTGAAATAGAAAATTATCCTGGTCAAATTGAAGTTGTTACTGGACTTGAACTTATGGATAAGTGGCCAGAGCAATGTAAAAGATTTGGATTAAAGCACGATATGAACGAAGTTAAACAAGTTAGTAAAAAAGATGATATTTTTACACTAACTTTAGCTAACGATGAAAAAATTGAAGCAAAATCTGTACTTATAGCAACTGGATCTGTTCCAAAAGCTGCAAATATTAAAGGTGAAGCAGAATTTTTTGGAAGAGGTGTTAGTACTTGTGCAACATGTGATGGATTCTTCTATAAAGGGAAAGATGTAGCTGTAATTGGTGGTGGTGATACTGCTGTTGAGGAAGCTATATTCTTAGCAAATATATGTAAGACTGTTTATATAGTTCATAGAAGAGATAAATTTAGAGCTTCTCCTCATGAAGTAGCTAAAATGGATAAATATGATAATATTATTCAAGTATTAGATCACAATACAAATGAAATAATTGGTGATAACTCTGGTGTAACTGGTCTTGTAGTTGAAGATAAAAAAACAAATGAGATAAAAACATTAAATGTGCTTGGTGTTTTTGTATTTGTAGGAAGAGATGTTTTAAATGATCCTTTAAAACAAGATGATGGTTCATTTTTATGTGATATGAGTGAATCTGGTGAAGTAATTGTAAATTTAAATATGAATACTTCAGTAAAAGGATTATTTGCAGCTGGTGATATTAGAATTGATGCTCCAAAGCAAGTTGTTTGTGCTGCTGGTGATGGTGCAATAGCTGGTATACAAGCTATAAGTTATTTACAATAAAAGGAAATATAAGTGTTAAAATTAGGAATTTTAGGTTCAAGTGGTAGAGTTGGTTCATTATTAATAGATGATATTCAAGAAGATGAAAATACACAATTAGCAAGTGTTCATGTATTTGATGAAGTTAAAAAAACTTTACCAAAAGATACAGTTGTAACAAACGATATAAAAACAATGGTAAACTCATGTGAAGTTGTAATTGATTTTTCAGCGCCAAGTGCTACAGAAGAGTTATTAAATAATACTATAAATAATAATGATTCAACACCTTTAGTTATTGCAACTACAGGTTTTAGTGAACATCAAAAAAATTTACTTGTAGAAGCTAGTAAGATAGCTCCTATTTTATATGCTACTAATATGAGTTTAGGAGTTGCCGTTTTAAATAAACTAGTTGCACTTGCATCTAAAACATTAGAAGATTTTGATTGTGAAATAGTTGAGCAACACCATAGACATAAAGTTGATTCTCCAAGTGGAACAGCTCTAACTTTAGCTGAACATGCAGCAAGTGCAAGAGGTCTTGATCTTGATAAGGTAAGAGTATCAGGTAGAGATGGAATAATTGGTGCAAGAACAAAAGATGAAATTGCAGTAATGGCATTAAGAGGTGGAGATATTGTAGGAAGACATACAGCAGGTTTTTACAATGATGGAGAGTTTATAGAACTAAACCATACAGCAACAAGTAGAAATACATTCTCAAGAGGTGCTATAAAAGTAGCAAAATGGATAAAAGGTAAAGAAGCAAAACTTTACTCAATTAATGATTGTTTAGGATTATAATATGTGTGCGATAGTAGGAATATATGGAAATGATGATGCAGCAAAACTTGCATCAGCTGCACTGTTTGCAATGCAACACAGAGGACATGAAGCTACAGGTATAAGTAGTGGAGGAAGTGAAAGTAAAAAGATTTTTACAGTTAAAAATAGAGGTTATGTAAGAGATGTATTTGATGAAAATGCATTTAAAATACTTCAAGGAGATATGGCAATAGGTCATAATAGATACTCTACTGCTGGTAGTGATAGTGTATTTGATGCTCAACCAATTCATGCCAAATATAAACTTGGTGAAATATCTATAGTTCATAATGGAAACCTAATAAATAAAAATAGTATAAGACAAAAACTTATCGATGAAGGAAGTATTTTTCAAACTGGAATGGATACTGAAAACCTAATTCACCTTATTGCAAAATCAAGTCAAGACAGATTAAGAGATAGAATTATTGAATCATTAGAACATATAAAAGGTGCTTATAACTTTATCATTCAAAGTAGATCTAAACTATTTGTAATGAGAGATAAAAATGGTGTAAGACCACTTAGTATTGGTAAATTAAAAAGTGGTGGATGGATTGTTGCTAGTGAAACATGTTGTTTTGATCTTGTTGATGCAACTTATGTTAGAGATGTAAATCCAGGTGAGATGTTAATTTTTGAAGATAAATTAAGTGAACCAGAATCTATCCAACTAGAACAAGGTGAATTTAGACCATGTGCATTTGAATACGTATATTTTGCACGTCCAGATAGTGTTATAGATGGTAAAAATGTATATAAAACTAGAGAAAATATGGGTAAAATATTAGCTAAAAATGATAAAGATCTAATAAATGCCGATATGGTAATACCAGTACCTGATAGTGGCGTACCTGCAGCACTTGGTTATGCAAAAGAGAGTGGTATCCCATTTGAACTTGGAATTATTAGAAACCATTATGTTGGAAGAACTTTTATTGAACCAACTCAAGCTATGAGAAATATAAAAGTTAAAATGAAACTAAGTCCTATGAAAAGTTTAATAGCAGGTAAATCTTTAGTTGTTATTGATGATAGTATTGTAAGAGGAACTACATCAAAAAGAATAGTAAGAATGTTACTAGATGCAGGAGCAGCAGAAGTTCATTTTAGAGTTGCTAGTCCTGAAATAAAATATCCATGTTATTATGGAATTGATACCCCTACAAAATGTGAACTTATCTCATCAGATAAAAATGTAGAAGAGGTAAAAGATTATATAGAAGCTGATTCTTTAGCTTATCTTTCAACAGATGATTTAAGAGAAGCCCTAGGTAATGATAGAAATTATTCTATGGTTAGTTTTGATGGAGACTATTTTATAGACTAAATGGAAACTAATAATATGAAAGATATCTTAACTATTGGTAGATATTATAAAAATAAATTTGGGCAAAAAGTATATAAAGTACCTATTAGTATTTCAGGCTTTACTTGTCCAAATATTGATGGTACCGTAGCAAAAGGTGGTTGTACATTTTGTGAAAATGATTCTTTTTCTCCAAATAATGAAAAAGTTAAAAACTCATCTTTTAAACTACATCCAAATAATCCCCAAAATCCTTATCTAGATAAACAACTACTACAACTTCAAATGCAATTTGAAGCTACAAGAGATGTACTTAGAAATAAATTTGGTGCGAATAAATTTATAGTTTATTTTCAGTCATTTACTAATACTTATGCTCCATTTGATACAATAAAAGCACTTTATGAAAAAGCACTTAGTTTTGATGATGTAGTAGGATTAAGTATAGGCACAAGAACAGATAGTATCACTGAAGATATTTTAGATTATTTAGTTGAATTAAAAAATAGAAAAATACCTAAAGAGTTTACTACTGATAAGTTTACACAAGATACTTATGAGATACAAGTTGAATATGGTATACAATCAATATATAATGAAACACTAGAAAAAATAAATCGTGGACATACTATTGAAAATGTAAAAGAGTGGATCAAAAAAACAAAAGATAGAGATCTTATTGTTTGTGGTCATATGATTTTTGGACTACCTGATGAAACTCAAGAGATGATGTTAAATGGTGTAAAAGAAGCTATTAACATGAGAATAGATTCAATTAAATTTCATCCACTATATGTTGTTAAAAAAACTTTACTAACACAAGATTATTTAGATGGTAAATTTACACCAATTAGTGAAGAATTGTATATAGATACTTTAGTAAAATCTATAAAAATGTTACCAAATGACATAAGTATCCAAAGGGTAACTGCAGGAATTTCTGATGATTCTTTATTATCACCATCATGGTGTAAAAATAAACATACTCAAATGTTTAATATCCGTCAAGCCCTTAAAAAAGAGAATTTAAACTATTAAATTCTCTTTTAACTTTAACTTATAATAATTATTTCTTATACTTATAGGAATATTAATTAGTATTATTAATCTTTTTCTTTATAAAATGTCATATATTAAGCTTGAATTTAAGTAATTATTTACTATAATCATATAAATATAATTTTGTAATTGTATTACGTTTAAAATGTATATTTTAAATGTATTATAATTGATTTATATAATAAATTAAAAGGAAATCATATGTCTGATAACGTTAATAGACGAGACGCAATGGGTATGGCACTTGGTGCTTGTGCTGCTGTTGGTGGTGTGTATGCATTAGCTGGTATGAAAAAAGCTTGGGATCCACTTCCAAGTGTAAAAGCTGCTGGTACGACAACAGTAGATTTATCTACAGCTGAAGAAAATGTATTATATACAGAAAAATGGAGAGGTAAACCGGTATTTATTCTAAAGAAAACTGCTGATATGGTTGCAAAAGCTTCAAATAATGATAAAGCAAGAGATGTTATCATCGATGGAAGTGCATATTTAGTTTGTGTTGGATTATGTACACACTTAGGTTGTATACCTTCATATAAATCTGATACAAAAGACTTCTTATGTGCTTGTCATGGTGCAACTTATGATGCAAGTGCGATAAATACAAAAGCTCCAGCTCCATTACCAATGTTAATTCCACCATTTAAAATTGATGGAAAAACACTAATTCTTGGTGAAGCTGGTCCTGAGTATAACAAAATGAAAGAGGCTGGTGTGTTAGGTAAAACTCCACTAGACCCAAAAGCTTAAGGAGATATAGATGGCACATTTTGACGAAAACGCAAAACCATTCTCAGAGCAATGGTTAGATGATAGATTAGGTGTTAGAACTTTAAAAAGAGTTTTAGCAACTGAATATTGGATTCCAAAAGATATTAACTTCTTATGGGCAATGGGTATGCTTTTAGCAATTACTTTTGGTATTTTAATTATTACTGGTATATTCTTACTTATGTATTATAAACCAGATACTGCTTTAGCTTTTGATAGTGTAAACTACACAATTATGCAAGAAGTTGGTTTTGGTTGGCTATTTAGACATATGCATGGTGTTGCAGCTTCTGTTGTATTCTTACTTATATATATCCATATGTTTACAGGTATCTACTACGGTTCTTATAAAAGAGGTAGAGAGATGATATGGTTATCTGGTATGTTATTATTTGTAACATTCTCAGCTGAAGCATTCTCTGGATATATGTTACCTTGGGGACAAATGTCTTACTGGGCTGGTATGGTTATTACTAATATTTTCGAATTAGGTTCTTTAGAGTTTACTGGACTTGTTGAGTGGATTAGAGGGGATTATGTTCCTGGTGATGCTTTCTTAACTAGATTCTTTATGTTACACGTATTCTTATTACCTTTAGCTATTATTGGTGTTATTGTTTTACACTTTGGAACTCTTAGAATTCCTCACGTAAACAACCAAGAGGGTGAAGAGATTGATTTTGATGCTGAAGCTCAAAAATATTTAGATGGAGATACAAAAAATGCTAAAGTTATTAGATTTGAGTGGGATTTCTTATCAAAAGATATTATGGTATTAGGATTCTTCTTATTATTCTTCTTCTACTTAGTATTCTTCCATTATGAATTTGCACTAGATCCAGTTAACTTTGATCCTGCAGATGGACTTAAAACTCCTCCACATATCTACCCTGAGTGGTATTTCTTATGGTCATATGAGATTTTAAGACCATTTGATAAAGATATTGGTCTTATGGCATTTGGATTTGCTCAAGGTATATTCTTAGCATTACCATTCTTAGATAGAAGCCCAAATACTAAACCTGCACATAAAAGAGGATTATTCTTCATTTGGTTCTGGTTAATGGTTATTGATTTAATTGTATTATCTGTTATGGGTAAAGTACCACCAGTTGAGCCATTTGGAAGTATTGGTTATTATGCTGCTATGTCATTCTTTGCACTATGGATAGCGTTACCAATCATTACAATGATGGAAAAGAAAGTTAAGTAAGGATAAGTTATGAGAGAAATTAAAATATTTATAATAGTAGCGATCGTTACTGGTGTTATTTACTGGGGAGTTGAGCCATTTGCTCACTCTCAAATGCATCCACATGTAGAAAGTGGAAACTTTGAATATAAAGAGTTCAAAGAAGTAAAAAAAGGTGATGCAAAACATGGTGAAGAGCTTGTAATGTCTAACTGTACAGCTTGTCACTCAATCAATGCAAAAGGTATGGCTGCACCAATGGATGCAGTTACAAGTGCTACAACTTATGGAGTTAATCCTCCTGATTTATCAAATGCTGGTGCAATTTATGATGCTAAATTTTTAGCTGCGTTTATAGCAGATCCTGCTAAAGCTACAAAAACAAGTCATAAATATGTTGGTGGGAAATCACACCCAATGCCTTCATATAACTGGATGAGTGAATCTGATATTGCTGATATGGTTTCATTTTTACAATCTATTGCAAAAGAAGACTTAACACCAAAAGAAGTATTTACAGATGCTTGTGGTAGATGTCACGCAGTTAGATATGATAATAAAGTTAAAGGTGAAAAATGGACTCAAATTGGTCAAAAACCTAAATTCAAATATGAAAAAGATTCTTTAGCATATGATATTAAAGTTATTGATTATCAAGATGCTTTAACTAAATATATGGGTAAATTACCACCTGATTTATCTATTATTATTAGAGCTAGAAGTGAACATTTCTTAGAAACATTTATTGAAAATCCTCAATCTCAGTTACATGGTACTGCTATGCCAGCTGTTGGATTAAGTGAAGAAGGTTTCAAAAAAGTTATGCAACACTTAGAAAATGTTGGAGATCCTTCAAAAGAAGCTAGAAGTCATTATGGTACATACTTTATGATATTCTTTGCAATCTTTGCGATCTTAGCATACTTATGGAAACAATCAGTATGGAGAAAACTTCACTAAGAAGTCTCTTTCATACAAATAAAAAAGGCTAGATTTTATATCTAGCCTTTTTTTATGTCAAATTTGTTATTATGTATCTATGGAAATTAAATTATTAATTATATGTACTACAATTTCAGCATTTTATATAGCAACTCCTGGTCCCACTGTTTTACCTGCTATTTTAAACTCTATAAGAGCTAATTTTAAAGTAGTATTAGTATCAAACCTAGCAAATATACTTGGTCTTATAGTATTATCTAGTGCTTCTATTTTAGGACTTGGCTTACTTATAAAATCATCTGTGATACTATTTACTATACTTAAAATAGTAGGTGCAATCTATCTAGCCTATATTGGATTTAAACTTATTAAAAACAACTCTAAACTAGACTTTAATACACAAAATATTTCTACTAAAAAAGAGTATAAAATAACTATTCCAGTTTTATTTGGAATGAATGGTAAAGTAGAAAAATATTTTGATGCTGATGCGTATAATGAAGATTAAAAATTGTATTAGAAGTAGAAGCAGGTAGAGGTGTTACAAATTATCAATTTTTAAAGGATTTATTTCAAGCATGTATGATGCAAGATGCTGATTACCTAGGGATTGCTATTAGAAATACATATGAGAAAAATAATCAAAAAGATTTTGAAAAAGTATTTGAATTTTTTGATACATTATATAAAAGTAATCGATTACAATTACCATTAAAAGGTATTGTTATCATAGGATATTAAACTCTAATAATCTTATGAGTAAAATAAGATAATACAAAATTCAAGTTTAATAAAATAGTAAACTAATTGCTAATTAAATTTATTTACTATCTTCAATCGTTATGATAATACTATTGAAGCCACACTCACAGCAGCAGTTTGGCTCTTTAGTATTGCATTTATATTACACCCTACAATTTTATCTTGCTTAAATTTTGAAATTTCATCATCACTAAATCCACCTTCACAACCAATCACTATCGTTTTTATATCTTCTTTAGAATCATTTATATTATTTGAAGAGAAATTAAACATATATGTATCTGGAAAAGTTTTTATAAACTCATCTAAACTATCACAATAATCTAATTCAATTATATTACTTCTTCCACATTGAGAAGATGAATTTTTTAGTAGTTTATCAAGTTTTTCAAAATTTATTTTATATTTTTTTTGTGTATATTGACATGAAATAAATGTAATTTTACTAACACCTATTTCATTAAGAAGTGCAATATTTTTTTCCACCTCTTTCGTATCTATAATACACCATCCAATATGTAAATCTTTATGTGGTTGAATTATTTTTTCTTCTTTTGAAACAAGATTTAAAAGCGTATCTCTTCTACTTATATTTGATATCTCATATTCATAAATATAATTATCTTCTAGGTTTCTAAAATATAAGTTTTGATTACTATCTTGTCTTCTTATTTTAAATAGATACTTATGTAGATCTCCATCTATTTTAAGAGATTGATCTGCTGCATTTTCATGATAAGTAAACTGCATAGATTAAAACCTTTTAAAATAACTTAGCAATTGTATACATTAAAACTATTGCTACTAATTGCATTGTATATATCTTTTTAGCAAATGCTCTAAACTCTTCTTGTTTATCTTTTTCATCAAGTTTTATTACACGCATTTTTTTATATCTTTTTATCTCACTAATCATTAAAAATAGTGTAGTAGGTATCATTAAAACAACTGTGGCAGATAGATCATGTGTAAATGCAGCAAGAACTATTCCCATATATGCAACTACAAAGTTAACACTATGGTAAACTGGTGTCCACTTTTTAAGTGTTTTTGCCATAAGTATAAACTCTTTTTGAGTACTAACTGTATAGTAGTTATAAAGTATGATTGCTACAAGTGCAAATATTGCATATACATGCGTTGGTGTTGATGATGATATAAGTTCTGTTCCTGCGTCCAAAATAATAAACCTTTAGTAATATTTTGGGTATTATATCATATATAACAATAAATAACACAAAAAGGTAACTTATGGGTATTTGTATAAAAGCAGCTTTAAGAATTATAGAAGAAAATGTAAAAAAAGTATCATTTGAGATAATCCCTATTGAAAATGCACAAACAAGAATATGTGCTACAGATGTATATGCACAACATTCACTTCCAAACTATAACAACTCTGCAATGGATGGATATGCTTTAATTTTTGATGATGATTCAAAAGAGCTTGAAGTAATAGATACTATCTTTGCAGGAAGTAATATACAACCTAAAATTAAAAAAGGTCAATGTGTAAAAATAATGACAGGTGCTAGAGTACCAAATAGTGCAAATGCTGTTATACCTATAGAGTTAGTTGAACATATTCAAACTAATAAAATAAAACTTACAACTGATATTAAGAAAAATCAACATATAAGATTTATTGGAGAAGATATAAAAAAAGGTGAGCATCTACTTCATGATGGTGATGAGATAAATTTTGCAACAATTACAATACTATCTTCTCAAGGTATTACACATATAAAAGTATATAGACAACCTAAAATTGCTGTATTTACAAGTGGAGATGAACTAAAATTACACTATGAACAAATAGAAGATTATCAAATATATAACTCAAATACACCTACCCTACTTGCAAGAAGTAAAGAATTAGGTGCAAATGTAACTTTTGTTGGTATGAGTATGGATAATATTGATTCACTAAAAGAGATGATTACAAACTCACTAGATGCTGATTTGATTATAACAAGTGGTGGAGTTAGTGTTGGTGATGCTGATTTTACAAAAGAAGCTTTTAACTCTTTTTATATGCAAACATATTTTGATGGGATCACTATAAAACCAGGAAAACCTACTGTATTTGGAAAAATAAATAATACTTTAATACTAAATCTTCCCGGTAATCCTCTAGCTGCAGCACTTATATTTGAAGTATTTGGAAAAGCGATATTACAAATATTAACAGGAAATAAAAATATATATCACAACACTTTATATACTAAAATATCTGAAGATTTAAGTAATAAAAAAGGCAGAACAACTATTATTCCTGGATTTTTTGATGGTGAGTTTTTCACACCTTCAGCAAAAAGATTGCCAGGTATGGTTGGTGTGTTACATAACTGTAACTCTATTATGATTTTAGATAAACATAATGACTTTATAAAAAAAGATACGACAGTTAAAATACTTCCTATTAACTGGAAGTTTTTTACAAATAAGCAAAAAGATTTTTTCAACTAAGCTTTTTTATAAGCTTAGTCTTTTTTGTCAAACTCTCTTGCAAAACCTTCTAGATCTTTTTTCTTTAGATCTCCTCTATATATAATATCTTTTGGATCGATATTATCATCATTTAACATTTTAGGAACTGCATCACTATTGTTAATCACTTCCATATGCTCATCTAGTTCATCTTCACTATATGCCATTTGCATATCAGCACTTATTACATGTGGTATTGCTTCTATAATTCTTAGTTTCTCAAGCTCTTCTGATACACCTTTACCTTCAATAGTAATAATAACTCGTCCCTTTTCATCATGCAAGTGATAATCACAAGCTTCACAGTTTTTTAAGTCTTCAACAACTTGGTCTAAAAATTTTGGTAATGTTTGTACTACTATACTTGATATATTCATTTTATTTTCCTTTTTATTTATAAACAATATGTCTTTGTTTATCATTTGTTTGTATTTTTAACTTATCATACTCTTTAAGTGTTTGTAATTTTTCATCATCACTTATTGGTGTTCTTGTAGATTTGTATTCTACAAGTACTCCATCTTTGTATACTCCAGATATTGTTGCTTTTACCCAATAATAACCACCATCTTTTCTAAGATTTTTTACATTACCTACCCATTTTTTTTCATTTTTAATTGTATTCCACAAATCTTCAAAACAAGCTTTTGGCATATCTGGATGTCTTAATATATTATGATTTTTACCTATTAATTCTCCATTTGTATACCCTGAAATATTTTCAAATGTTTCATTTGCATAAGTTATTATCCCATTTAAATTTGTTCTTGAAACAATAAGTTCATCATATGGTATTTTTGTTTCTTGTAAAAATTCTGCTTCGTTATATTCCATTTTATACACCTTATTTTAGTTTATAATAGTTTATTTTATTTGAATCACTAGCAATTATTACTTCATTATCATTTAAAAAAACAATCGAAGTTATAGTCATATTTGTACCAATTAATTTATACAATTTTTTTAAACTACTTGTTTGTAATACTACTACATTATTTTGAGGATCTACACTATATGCAGCTAATTGTAAATTTGGACTAATACTAACACCATATACAAAAAAATCACTTTGGATTATTTTTTTACTATTTTTATCAATATTATAAATAATAGCTTTTTTATCTTTTCCACCTGTTATTAAAAGGTTTTTTCTCCATTGAAGTTTAAATACATTATCTAAGTTTCCATCTTTTAGATATTGTATTATTTTATTTTGCTCAATATTTACAATTTTAATGATACCACTCTCATCTGCAAATGCTATTTTTGTTTTATCATCATTAAATGTAAAATCAGAAAATTTTGAATTAAAATCACTATCTTCATTTCTAATATCTAATTTACTTAATATTTTATTGTCTTTTAGATCATAAATATAAAATTCACTATCTAATGTTACAAATACAAATTTATCTTTAGATAAAAATCTAGCTTTACTTATTGAAAAATTTTCTTTTGCAGATATTATATTTTTTAACTCATTCTTGTATATATAAACTTCATTTTTACCATGAGCAGCTTGTGCTACAATTAATATTTTACCATCTAGTGCATCAACACTTGTAACATGATTATCTATAAGATCTCCCATAAAATCTTTTATTTTTGGTAGTTTTATCTCATTTAATATTTTATTTGTTTTAAAATCAACTACATCTACTACACCTGTATTTGTTGAAGTATAGATTTTATTATTTATATAAACACTATCCATTACAGCACCATTTATATTATATACCTTAGTTGGTTCTAAAGTAGTTATAGAATATAAATTAGAAACTAAAAATAGCGTTACAAATAATTTTTTAAGCATTTGGGTTAAATCCACTTTGAGTATTTTGATTTTCTTCTTTAGCTTGATTTATTTTTTCAATCTCTTCTTTGTACTCTTCTTGCAATTTCTCCATAGCAAGTTCTAGTTCAGTGTAATTTGCAGGAGTTAGTTTTGGTGATTTTTTCCAAACTACTTCTATTTCATTTCCATATTCACTACCCATATCTTCGATCTTTTCTTGAAACTCTTTTAGATCTTCACAAATTACATCAACATTATCATAAGTGTCTGTTAGTTTTATATTCCATCCACCATCTTCTTTTTGATCTACATATGCTATAAATTTTACTGCCATTTTATCCCCTTATCTCTATACTTATTGCATCACTAGGACACACACCCACACAAAAACCACATGATGTACACAAGTTCTCATCAATTACTGGTTTAAATATACCATCAAATATAATAGCATTATCTAAACATGGGTCTTTACATGAAAAACACATCACATTATTATGTGACATACATTTTATTGTATCTATTGTAAATATTGCATTAATATTTTGTTTATTTTCTAATTTAAGTACATCATATGTACATGCACTTGCACACTCATCACAATATGTACAACCACTATTTGCTAAATTTAATATTGGTGTAGCATCATCTTGTATTATAATTATTTGTTCTTCACAAATCTTTGCACAATCTTTTGTTTGACATCTTATACAAACATTTGTAAAATCACTATCATTTTTAAAATATGGTGGTCTTAAGATTTCTCTTTTTTCTTCTTTATTAAAAGTGTTTGCTACACTTGTAAATATTTCTCTTCTTTGCATATTATCCCTATAAAAAGAAGATGAAATGATCTCATCTTCTTTATATTATATTATTTTTTGATATCAATATCTTCCATGAATTTTGTATCATCCCATGATGATTTATATGCACCATCTTTTGATGTAAAATCAGCTTTAAAGTTATTAGGAGTAATTAACTTTGCATTTGATTGTGGAGCATGACATTGAGAACAGTTAAATCTACCTTGGTATAATTCACCACCTGTTTTTTTAATAGATACATTTTTTAAATTCTCATCTGAACTATTTTTAATTTTATGTCCATTTTTAAGTACACTACCATCTTTAGCGATTGTTGTGTGAGGTCTAAAATTTGTTAAATGTGAAATAGGAATAGCAGTTGCACCCATAGATTTTGCAACTTCTGGCATATGACACCCTACACATTGGTTATTATCTTTTGTAATTGGCAACATACCTTCTGTATCATGAGGTATCATAGGTGGCGCATCTTGAAATGCTCTTGGTATTTTTTTACTACTTCCCGCATAATCTTTACTATATTCAGATTTAGGAGTACTAGCTGGTACTTCAAGAGCAACATTTCTATAACTTAATTGTTCAGCACTAATAGTAGGCTTTACAACTTTATTATCAGTTGTAGTTGTACTAGCAAATAATATACTAGACATAACAACAGCTAAACTTAATGTTATTTTACTTATTTTTTTCATCTTTTTTATCCTTTATTAAATTTCTAATAGAAAAATTTAAAGCATCGTCGTTACATACTTCGATACATCTTCCACAGTTTGTACACTCACCATCAAGTACTTGCATTGATTCTTTACTAACCATAAACAATACTTGAGACTCTGGACAAACTACTTTACATTCCATACATGCAGTACAGTTTTGTTCATTGTGATCTACTCTTATTAAACTTTTAGTCCCTACAAGGCTATAAAATCCACCAAGAGGACAGATATGTCCACACCAACCATTTTTTAGTATAAATAGATCAAACAAAAATATCACTAACATTGCTGACCAACCCATACCAAGACCAAATATAATTGCTCTATGAGTTATTGATATAGGAGATATAAACTCAAAAGCAGTTAAAGCTAAAATATAAGATAGTATTAAACTCAAACCCAATACCCAATATCTAATATTTCTACTAGCTGGTTGTTTTTTTGCTACTTGATTAAATTTTAATTTATTTCTTAAATAGTTTGCACTATCTGTTATTATATTAACAGGACAAACCCAGCTACAAAATACTCTTCCACCAACTAAACCATAAAATATAGTTATAATTAATGCTCCCACAATTATATTTGTACTAAGTATTGCTCCCGCACTGAACATTTGTAATGCAGCATAAGGGTCACTAAGGGGAATAGTTCCCATCACTAAAGATGAACTAAGATTACCTTGAATAAAAGTCCATCCCCAATAATTACCTGCCATATAAAGCAACATTATTGAAACTTGTATAACTCTTCTAGCTATAAGAAATCTATAGTTTGACCATAATTTAGAAATCATCTAATAAGCTCCCCATATCATTTAAAGAATCTACAGCTTTTTGCTTACTTATTTTAGTTGTTGTTGTAGTAGAATGAGCATTTTGTAATCTTTTCTCATCCTTTTTATCCCAACCTTTTATATAGTGATCACCTACAACTCCAAGAACAACCTCTCTAGGTAGTACTCTAATAGCTGCTTCTTTTGTTACACAAGCATGTTCACATAATCCACACCCTGTACAAATATCTGTATTTACAACCGGTTTTAAAAATGCATGTTTACCTGTCCGTTTATTTTTTTCATACTCTAGATATATTGCTTTATCCATAAGTGGACAAGCTCTATAACAAGCATCACATTGGATACCCCAAAAAGCGATACAGTTTTTTGTATCAACTATTGCTGCACCCATTTGAGCTTTATTTATATCTAATTCACCATTTGTTGAAACTTTTGTTATATCTAAAGCTCCAGTTGGACAAACAGGTACACAAGGGATATCGTCACACATATAACATGCAACATCTCTTGGAGTAAAAAATGGTGTTCCAAGTGGTTTATTACTTCCAGGACTAGCTAAACTTAATGTATCATATGGACATGCTTCAACACACATTCCACATTTAATACAAGCATTTAAAAAATCAGGTTCAGCTAAAGCACCAGGTGGTCGAAGAAGTAAAGTATTTGCCTTTACTTCATCAAGGTATGCACTCCATACAAGACCACCAAGAGCTGCAATTCCTACTGCTCTTACTGATCCTAATATAAAGTTTCTTCTATCTTTTTGCATTTTTCTATTATCTTCTTTTATTTATTATACTTTATAAATTTTTACTGCACATTTTTTGTAGTCAGTTTGTTTAGACTGAGGACAAGTAGCATCAAGACATACTTTATTAATAAGTACTCTTTCATCAAACCATGGTACAAATACAAGAGATCTTGGAGGTCGGTTTCTTCCTCTAGTTTCAACTCTTGCTTTAACTTTACCACGTCTTGATTCAACCCAACAAAGTTCTCCTCTTTTTAGACCTCTTTGTTTTGCTGTTTCTGGATGCATATAACATAATGCTTCTGGAACAGCTCTAAATAATTCAGGAACTCTCATAGTCATAGTACCACTATGCCAGTGTTCAAGAACTCTACCTGTACATAACCAAGTATCATACTCAGCATCTGGAACTTCTGGTGGCTCCATGTAAGGACGTGCAAAGATTTTAGCTTTATTTGCTAATGATTTTTTATCTTTTTTAGTTACACCATTTAGATCACCATATGGTAGTGCTTTTGCTAACTCACCATAGAATGCAAATTCACTGTTTCGTCCAGCTTCTTTTGCATGTTTTGCAGCATATGGATCGTATTTAACATTAAATCTCCAGAATGTTTCTTTTCCATCAACAACTGGCCATTTTAGACCTCTTACTTTGTGATATGTTGTAAAGTCTGCAAGGTCATGTCCATGTCCTCTACCAAATGAAGCATACTCTTCCCAAAGGTATTCATGAACCATAAATCCACAACCTTTTACTACTTTACCATCACCACCAATTACATTTCTGCTATCTCCACTACAATCTGAGTTATCATAACCTTTTTGTGGGAATTTTGTTGTGTCTATTTTATATTGTTTTGCTCTTTCATTAGCAAATAAAATCTCATACATAGTTGTATCATCTGTATAACCAAGTGCATGAGCAGCTTTTCTTACATCTGGAAGTTTTTTCCCATTTCTAAGAGTATATTCTCCCCATAGATCTTTAACAGTAAATCTTTTAGATAATTCCATCCATTGCCATGTATCAGACATTGCATCACCTACAGGTAATACTTGTTGTCTCCAATGTTGAGTTCTTCTTTCTGCATTTCCATAAGCTCCCCATTTTTCATAGATCATAGCTGATGGTAAAATAAGATCTGATACTTTTGCAGAAATCCCTGGATATCCATCAGAAGTTACAATAAAGTTATCCATCTCTCGTGCTGCTTTAATCCAGTGTCTAGCACTTGCAGAATCTTGGTAAGGATTACATACATTTACCCATGCAAATTTAACAATACCATCTTCTATATCTCTATGAATTTTCATAATATGTTGATTACCTACTGGGTTAAGTGTACCATTTGGTATTTTCCATCCATCTTCAGTTCTTTTTCTATGTTTTGGATTTTTTACCATCATATCTGCTGGTAATCTGTGACAGAATGTTCCAACTTCTCTTGCTGTTCCACAAGCACTTGGTTGTCCTGTAAGTGAGAATGCACCACTTCCTGGTTTAGCTTGTTTATTAAGCATAAAGTGTACATTATAAGATAGAGTATTTACCCATGTACCTCTTGTATGTTGATTCATACCCATAGTCCAGAAAGATA
>CAYZWZ010000009.1:0-49974 GCA_964482285.1 uncultured Helicobacter sp.
ACCATGATGTAGATTCATCTGAAATGGCATTTAAACTTGCTGCTTCTATGGGATTCAAAGCTGGTTGTAGACAAGAAGCTGCACAAGCATGTATTCTTGAGCCAATGATGAGAGTTGAGATCGAAACACCTGAAGATTACATGGGTGATGTTATTGGAGATTGTAACAAAAGAAGAGGATTAGTTCAATCTATGGATGATAGAGCTGGTGTTAAACTTGTAGTTGCTTTAGTTCCATTATCTGAAATGTTCGGTTACTCTACAGACTTAAGATCTATGTCTCAAGGTAGAGCTACATATTCTATGATTTTTGATCAATATATGGAAGTTCCAAAAAATGTTGCTGACGAAATCATGAAGAAAAGAAATGGATAAAAGCTACGCTTTTATCCAATAAACACAAACTATATAGTTTGTGTTTTCTTTTTTATAAAGTAAACATTAGTTTATTTTGTAAAACTGAATAAAAAGGAAAACAAATGAAAAAATTATTCTTAATAATCGGAGCTCCAGGTTCTGGAAAAACAACTGATGCAGAGTTAATTGCTGCAAAACATGAAAATATTACTCACTATTCAACAGGTGATATGTTTAGAGCAGAAGTTGCTTCAGGTAGTGAATTAGGTAAAACAATCGATACTTATGTAAGTGCTGGAAACTTAGTACCAATTGAAATTGTTATTGAAACAATAGTAACAGCTATTAAAAATGCTCCAACAGATATCATTGTAATTGATGGATATCCTAGAAGTACAGAACAAATGATTGAATTAGATAACTATCTTAAAAATGAAAAATCAGTTGAGCTTGTAAATGTAATAGAAGTTGAAGTTAGTAAAGAAGTTGCTTGTGATAGAGTACTTGGTAGAAATAGAGGTGCTGATGACAATGTTGAAGTATTTAACAATAGAATGGAAGTATACACAGGTCCATTAAAAGAGATACAAGACTTTTATGAAGAAAAAAATCTACTAATGAAAATCAATGGTGAAAGAACTATTGAAGAGATCGTAGATGAAATGGATGCTTTTATCCAAAGTAGAATCTAAGTTTAATTATGAATTTTTACTCTGTAATAATTGGTACAGAACTTTTAAATGGGCGTCGTGTAGATGCCCATTTTTCATTTCTAAATACTGAACTTTTAAAACGAGGTTGGACACACAAAGGAAGTTTTGTAATAAAAGACGAACCACCATTTATGGAAGCTGTATATAAACTAATAAAAGAAGATCCAGATTCTGTAATGTTCTCTTTTGGTGGTATTGGTGCTACTCCTGATGATTATACTAGAGTATGTGCTGCAAATGTATTTACTAATGGAAATATGGAACAAAATATAGGTGCAAAAGAAGCTATAGAAGAGCAATTTGGTTCTGAAGCATATCCAAATAGAATACAAATGGCAAACCTTCCTGTAGGGGCTAGTTTACTTAAAAATGTAGTTACTAATGTACCTGGATTTTATTTGGAAAATAGATTTTTCTTTGTACCTGGATTTCCATCTATGGCAAAAGCTATGGTTATTGAAGCATTAGATAAGTTTTATGCTCAAAATACACAAAAAACTTATACTCTTACTATGAGTGCATATTGTTCTGAAGAAAAACTAATATCTACTATGAAAACAATATCAAGTGATGTTGATATGTCATCTTTACCAATAATAGAAGGAGATAATAGATATGCAATAATCTCTATCTCATCAAAAGATGAAAACTTAACAAAACAAGAGTTTAAAAAGTTTACTGATTATTGTGAACAAAATAATATAAAATATGTATTAGAAGATATAAGAGAAGAGTTGATTAAACCTTCTTAATTTAATCTCTAAGTGCTTTTGCACTTGGATTATTTAATATCTTTTTATCCATATCTATATATTTAAAAATATTATCATCTATTTTATAATTTAAAGCTACTGTAGCCTTTCTTTTGTTTGGAAGGATATGTTGGTATATAAAAAGCTTATTATTGCTCATAGAAAGCCTAATAGGTGTTGCAATTGAGTATGTAGTGATAATTGCTTTATCATTTAATATATTTACAATATCAAAAAAATATTCTTCACTCCAAAGCTCCTTATTTACTTCAGATGAAAAAGCATCTTGATATACAATATCAATATTACTTAAACTCTTTATATATTTTCTAGCATCACCAATAAATATATTTATCTCAAATTGCTCATCCTTATAATAATAGTTATTAGATACTTCATTTATAATATGTTTTATATTATCAAACTCTTTTGGATAGTTGAAATTTTTTAAACTTTTAATTAACTCTTCATCAAACTCTGGTGAGAAAAAAGTGATTTTTGTTTTTATATTATTTTTTATACAATAATAAATAGTAGCAAAAGTATTGTACCCTATTCCAAAACAAATATCTAAGATATATAAATCTTTATTTAAATTTACAAGTTTAAAAGATGGAGTTATATGCTTTGTAAGAGATTCACTTAATGCTCCATCTTTTGTACTATGAAAATTTTGATCAT
Source organism: uncultured Helicobacter sp. (assembly GCA_964482285.1). Taxonomy (GTDB): domain Bacteria; phylum Campylobacterota; class Campylobacteria; order Campylobacterales; family Arcobacteraceae; genus CAIJNA01. The sequence continues at coordinate 2,503 of CAYZWZ010000009.1, forward strand.
ATTTTTTAGAATATAAAGTATTACTTCCATCTATTGTAGATATATAGTCTATAAGCCATTACCCCACATATGAAGCTTTTTTGCCATTATTAGATTATAATCTTCAAATATATCAATATTATTTGCAACTCTAAATTCGCAGATATCTAAAAGTTCAATAATATCAGATATATTATTATTTGATTTTGGTTCAATTATTATTATAAAAGCAGAATTTTCCAAGCTATGATAACAAGCTTTTATAAACTTATTTATATCACTACAAGATTCAATCATATCGTACAATACACAATATTCAAATTCTCTAGTTTTTAATCTAAATCTTTGGCATGAAATATCATCTAGTTTTTTTGTTACTATTGAACCATCATTTTTAGCTATCTTATCATTTAATACTTCTTCTAAAGGGTTTATCCCATTAGATATATTTAGTAAGCATAAAGCTGGTGCATCTTCTAATAGTGAAGAAAATTGTTCTAACTCTTTATTTGTAAATTTAGATTCCAAGTTTCTTCATCTTCTTTTTACTTAAAAACAACTCTTTATTATCCATAATACCTATACCACTTTTTAAAACTTTTTTAGATATTTTTTTAGCATTATCAAGTGAATGCATTTTGTATGTACCACATTGATAAATATTTAGTTCAGGTATATCATCTTCACTTTTTACTTTTAGTACATCTTTCATTGATTTTTTCCAAGCTTTGGCAACTTTTTTTTCACTTGGATTTCCTAATACAGACATATAAAATCCAGTTCTACATCCCATAGGAGAACAATCTATAATCTCTACTTTTTTAGAATTTAAATGTTCTCTAATAAATCCAGCAAATAGGTGTTCTAATGTATGTATACCTCTTTCATCCATCATCTGTTTATTTGGAATACAAAATCTTAAATCAAATACTGTAATAGTATCTCCTGATGGTGTACTCATTGTTTTTGCAACTCTCACTGCGGGTGCTGTCATAATAGTATGATCAACTCTAAAGCTATCTAATAATGGCATATTTTTCCTTTTGTTTTTTATATTATTATTTTAACCAAAAAAGCCTAAGTGATACATCACTTAGGCTTTTAGTTTTAGAAGTTTATAAAAGTTTTATTTATTTTTAAATGCATCACTTCTTGGGAATATAAATACTGCATGTCTAATTACAGATATCTTTTCTGGATCTTCCATAGCATATGCTCTAATTGTAATTGTAATTGGAGTATCTTTTCTTGCATTATCTACAAGCATTTGATCTGTATATAACTTAATAACTTTTTTTCTAAGTTTACCATGTGCTAATTTAAATGGTTTAAATCTTTTAAAATGAATTTTACCTTTATACTCTCCAATAATCTCTAGGTTGTAAGTATAATCTTTTCTTTGAGTATTTTGGAAAAGGAATGTAAAGTTATTTTCTACAATATGATTATCTTTGATTTTATATAAAGATGTAGTTTTATTAATATTTAATAACATATACTCTTTTTTACCACCCATAACAAATAACATACCTACTACCATAACAAGTGCAGCTATATACATAAGAGTTTTTGTTCTAAATAACTTTGTAGGTTTTCCGTATACAACATCATTTGTACTTGACCATTGAACTAATGATTCTTTACCAAGTTTACCCATAACTACTGTACAAGCATCAACACACTCTAAACAGTTAATACACTCAAGTTGAGAACCTTTTCTAATATCAATATGAGTAGGACAAACTGTTACACATGATTGACAAGCAGTACACTCTTTATCTTCTGGAACATCTTTTTGTTTAAATACAATTTTTTCTTTATTTTCATCATAGATCTTACCACCTCTTTTTTCACTATATATAGCTTGGATAGTATCATCATCATAAAGTACCGATTGAACTCTTGAGTAAGGACAAATATATACACAAAAGTTTTCTTGTAACCATACAACATCATAAACAATAAATGCAGCAACACCAAGTACAAACCCTATAAGAGTTGTATGCTCTGCTGGATTTTTAATATATTCAAAGAAATCAGCAGGTGGAACGAAGAACCACATAAAATCTGCAGATGCTAAAAGTGCTAATGCAGACCAAATTAAAATTGCAATAACATTTTTTACTTTGTTTGCAGGTTTACTCATATCTGGTTCTTTTTGTTTATTTTTAATTCTTCTCATACCAAGTAGTTTAGCTTGAATTAAATCTCTATAAATAACTCTAAATACAGTTTGTGGACATGCCCATCCACACCATGCTCTACCACCAACAGCAGTAACAGCAAATATCCCTAAGAATAATAACATTAATAAAAATGGCATCATATACAACTCTTGCATATCAAAAACTGTTCCCATTAAATGTAATTGTTTTTTATCAAATGATAATAGAAATAGCTGATTTCCATTTATCTGAATAAATGGTATAGATATAGCCATAATTGTGGCACCTATATATGCATAATAACGCTTTATTCTGTAGCCTAAACTCTCTTCTTTTTTAGCCATAACCTCTCCGTCCTTTTTAATTTTTATAATTTTATCAAATATTTACATAATATAAGCTTATTTATAACATAAGCTTAGGTTATTTATATAAATTCAGCAAGTATCATTCCTGCAAATTTATTGCCTTTATAAAATTCTATTCTGTATATATTACCATTTTTTTCTATTGAGTAATGTTTTAAAAACATATCTTTTGATATTTCTTGTTCTGTTTCTATACCTGACTTACTTTTATATCCAATAACATTTACCCTAAATTTTGAATTTTGCTTAACTAAGAAAGTTTTTTTCACTTTTACAGTATCTCCAAATTTTATCTTTTTTTCTTCCCCATCAATTACAAAATCAATTTTAGTATCAAAATTCAAATGCTCTTTATAGTCTGCTTGAAGTTTAGTAAGTCTTCTATTTCCATAATAGATTACATATTCATTTTTTACTTTTATTATTTTAATTAATGGATTTGATGGAAGATATTTTATAACTCCATCTTTATGTACTGGAAAATATTTTTGTATATTTCTTATATCTTTTAAAGGCATTTTTACATCTGTATCATCAAATTTAATATTTATATCATCATTTAAAGCTTTTTTAATCCCTTCAACTGTTAGAGGAAAGTTTCTTTCATACTCAATACCCATAATATTCATATACTTTTCTATTGCTAAAAGTTTATAATATACCCTTTGTTCTACTGTTAAATCTTTACTTGTTTCATGTCCAAAAGCACTTTTACCTTGTTTTACAGCATAATATGTAAGAGTTTTTGCCATCTCTGTTTCTTCATAAGTTTTTTGAAATCTTGTATGTGTATTTTTTGTTCTATAGATATGTTCTTTATTTAATAAATGATTATTTAAATGTTTTACCACCTCTTCTGATATCTCATAAGTATTTGAATATTTTTTTATACCATCTAATACTTTTTGATCTATTACAGAACATTGCCCCCATTTTCTTGGCTGATGATTTTTATCTATATATTTTGGTCTATAATAACCACTTCCATCATGTAGATTTAAAATAAGTGTAACCTCTGGTGATTTTATATAACTTTTAATTCTTTGGATAATTTCATATTCAGGATCATCTTTACTTAAATTTGCAAATTTTCTATTCATATCTCCATATGGACCTCTACTTCTTTTTATAATAGAATAAAAATTTAGATTTGGTATAACCCAAACTGATCCTTTTGTTACTTTATAATGAGTAGAGAATAGTGAAGCTGCCATAAATCCACCTGGTTCATCACCTTGAATACCTGCTACTATTAAAAATGTATTATTATCTTGTTTACCTTTTTTTATAAAATCAAATCTAAATTGATCTAAATTTTTAATATCTAATTCTGTACTCTCTTTTGTAGTTATAATTTTCTTATTTTCATTTTTATTTTCAATTGCAATATTTTTTGGAGTAACTGTACTTATCTCTTTTATATCTAAGGGAATAACTTTTTGTTTTATTATTTTATTTTCAACTTTTTTAGGAGCCTCTTTTATTATAATAATCTCTGGTTTTGTATCTTCAAAAATATTAATAGAATTATTTGTATCCTCTTTTAAAGGTTCGATTGTTTTAGTATAGTCTATATTTATTTTTTTAGTACAAGATGTAAAAATAAATAGTATACTTATAAAAAATATAATATTTATTTTATATAACTTTGATGTGCCAAGGTTCATAACGAACTCCCTCTTTATTATGTATTGTATATCTTAGCGATATATAATCTAACTTTTTTAAATTTTTATATTCCTGTGTTGTAGTAAATTTTTCTGTAAAGTTTGAATAACCAAAACCTTTTTTACCAACATCAAAATCACTTATAGAGTGATAAGTATATGCAGGTGGAGCAATTGAATATGAGGCTTGTGTAATATTTCCATTTAATGAGTATATCTTTTTCATATATAATGTCATTTGCTTTACTATACTTCTAACTCCAGAAGTTAATATAACATCATGCCCTACATCTTTTTTGATTCTATTATAATCACTTAATGCTTTACCTTTAAATAAATAGTGTCCAGTATAAGGAATTTTTTCTATATCTTTTTTATTTATCTTATCAGTTATGCTGTGATTTGTTTTTCTTCCATAAAATCCATATTTAGTTGGTTTTTCATAAAATAACTCATCAAGCAATACTAATTCTTCTTTTGTAAACTCTCCAATTTTTGGATAATTTTTTGCATAAAAAAGTGCTTTATCAAAAGATAAAATATTAAAATGGCCATATCCAACATATTTTCTAATTTTTATTAATCTCTGTAATGCGCTTTGAAATGTAAGCCATTGCATTTGAGATACATATATATCTTGATTATTTTCAATATCAATATCAATATCTCGTGCAAAAATTGGTGTAGTGGCTAAAAGAGATAAAAAACTTCTTCTAGTAATCATTTTTATTTCCATTTTTTAATTTATTTGAAATTTTATTGTAAAAAGAGTCTAAATTTTCTATTTTAAAATTGATCTCTCTTTGTTTTTTCCCCCATGTAGGTTCAGGAAAATAGCTATCATTTTTATATCTTGCTTGAATATGAAAATGTACATGTGGACAGTAGTTACCAAATGAAGCAATATTTATTTTATCACATTTCAAATCTTCAAGCATTGTAGTTTCTATAATATTTATAACGTCAAATATGTATAATCTAAGTTTTTTACTACATTGTGAAAACTCTTTAATACCCTCTTGAGTAAAAATCTTAAGCCAAGGTATCTCAAACTCTTCAATTTCTACTTTTATTAAATCATCTTCATAGATAATATTATCCATCAAACTACCATTTTTACATTTTTATGTTGATGAAAATCTTTATGTAATTTTTCTCTATCTTCATCACTATTTACAGTTAAGTCAATATTATATGATTTGAATTTACCATTTGAGGATACATTTGATTTTGTAACTTTATGATCTCTATCTTGAAGTACATTTCTTGCTATTGCATTTGCATTATGTTCATCTTTTATTACAATTTTATAACACCATTTACATGGATATTCTAGTTCTAATTTATATTCATTTAAATCTATCATCTATTAAAGTCTCCTGTTTTTCCACCACTTTTATGCTCTAATTGAACATTTGATATTACCATACCTTTATCTATTGCTTTTACCATATCGTATATAGTAAGAAGCCCTACACTAACTCCAGTTAAAGCTTCCATCTCTACACCCGTTTGACCTTTTAGTTTTGTGGTAACTGTTAGTTTAAATCCTGGAAGATCATCAAGTTGTTCTACATCACAATTTATACCTGTAAGTAACAAAGGATGGCACATAGGGATTAATTCTGGTGTTTTTTTAGCACCCATTATAGCAGCAATAACTGCTGTTTGAACTACTGGCCCTTTTTTATTTACATTTGATACTATATTGTTAAATGCTTCACTACTCATAGATATAATACCACTTGCTACTGCAACTCTTGCACTATTATCTTTTGAACTTACATCTACCATTTTTGGTCTATCATTTTCATCTAAATGTGTTAAATTCAAAACTAATCCTTTGTATTTTAAATTAGCTTTATTTTACCAAAGATTTAATTAAGTATAAGTTAAGTATAATTCCACACCAAAATTTAGAGTAGCGAAATCTATCTCTAAATAATTTATGCAAGAAAGTAGGTGATGTACAAATGCCTGGTATTAAAGTTAAAGAAACTGAATCGTTCGACGAAGCTTATAGAAGATTTAAAAAACAATGTGATAGAAGTTTAATCGTAACTGAAACAAGAGCAAGAAGATATTTTGAATCTAACCCTGAAAAGAAAAAGAAACAAAAAATTAACGCTAGAAAAAAAGCTCTTAAAAAACTTTATATGCTTAGAAGATATGAGTCTAGACTGTAATCTTTATGTATGTACACAAAAAAGGCAAGGATTTGTATCCTTGCCTTTTTTTATGCCCAAAATTTAATTTCACATTAGATACAATATCATTATAAAAACAAATCAAAAGGATACACATGGAGTTTACTGCACCATTAAAATCAAATTCAAAAAAAGTTATGCTATTAGGTAGTGGAGAACTAGGGAAAGAAGTGATAATAGAAGCACAAAGATTAGGTCTTGAAACAATTGCTGTTGATAGTTACAACAATGCTCCAGCTCATCTTGTAGCAAACAGAAGCTATGTAGTAAACATGAAAGATGAAGAGCAACTTTTAGAAGTGATCAGAAAAGAGAAACCTGATTTTATTTTACCAGAAGTTGAAGCTATATCTATATCTGCACTTTTTAAAGCTGAAGATGAAGGGTTCAATGTAATACCAAATGCTGAGGCAGTTAATAAAACAATGAATAGAAGAAATATACGAGTATTTGCTTGTGAAGATTTAAAACTTCCTGCATCTAAATATGAATTTGTAAGTACATTTGATGCATTACAAAGTGCTGCATCAAATATTGGATTTCCATGTGTAATTAAACCAGTTATGAGTAGTTCAGGTCATGGACAAACTATTGCAAAAAGTGTTGATGATTTACAAAATTCATGGGAGGTAGCAAAAGAAGCTAGAGGAGATGCTAGTGAATTAATAGTTGAAGAGTTTATACATTTTGATTATGAAATAACTGTTTTAACTGTAAGAAATGAAACAGGAACTGTATTTTGTGAGCCTATAGGACATATCCAAAAAGATGGAGATTATGTATTTTCATGGCAACCAATGAAGATGAGTGACTTAGCTATTCAAAGATCACAAGAAGTAGCTAAAAAGATAACTGATGGATTAGGTGGATCTGGATTATTTGGTGTTGAGTTATTTGTAAAAGGTGATGAAGTTTATTTCTCTGAAGTAAGTCCAAGACCACACGATACTGGTATGGTTACAATGATTACTCAAAGTTCTAGTGAATTTGCACTACATATTAGAGCAATTTTAGGATTACCACTTGATTTTATCACTTATGGTGCAGGTGCTAGTGCAGCATACAAGGCAAAAGATGATACATTTACTCCAACAGTTAATATTGAAGATAAAATATGGGATAAAAATACAATAGTAAGAGTATTTGGTAAACCACAATCTCATATAGGTAGAAGAATGGCTGTTGCACTTACATTTGATAAAGATGATAGTGAAATTGCATTAAATAACGCAAAAGAGAAGATCAAATTAATAAGTGATTGCTAAATGATAAAGAGCTTTATATTAATAGCTAGTATTTTTTTAACATTACAAGCTTTTAATATAAGCTCCAATGATGATTATAAAGTTTACAACACAAAGAATTATTCAATAATATATACAAATGAGAGTAAAAAAGAAGCTGAGTTTTTAAGTACAAACCTAGATAAATATTTAAATTTAAATAACAAATTATTCTCTTATAAATTTGATGAACCTTTAAAAATATCTCTTATTTCAAATAATATACAAATAGCAAATGCATTTTCTACTCAAAATCCTTCAAATATGGCTGCATTTTACAATGGTGGGGGAGCTTCAAATAACTATTTTTCAAATATATCTTGGCTAAAAACTTTAATGATTCACGAATTAGCTCACAACTATCAAATAAATGCTAAAAAATCTAAAATATCAAAAGTTTTACACTCAACATTAGGAAATAACTTTACTCCTATTTGGGCAGGTATTCCATTTTTTACTTTACCAAATGCTTATTTACCTACTTTTTTACTTGAAGGTAATTCAGTTTTAAATGAAACTTTATACAATAATGGTGGACGACTTTATAGTGGAAATCACAATGCTATGAAAAATTCTTTAATTTTATCAAATAAAATCACTCCAACTAGTTTAATAAATGATACTTTAGATTTTCCATATACTACATCAAAGTATATTGTGGGTGGATATTATATGCAATATATGGCACAAAGATTTGGTTTAAATAAAGTAAATTCATTTTTTTATAATCAATCAATACATAGTATAAATCCATTTTTATTAAATCGTACATACTATAATCATTTTGGCATAAAATTTGAACAATCAATAAATGACTTTATATCATATTCAAAAGAGAAATATAAAAACTATAACGAGTTAAAAAATAATGAAATTGCAAACTCAAAAAGTAAAATTTATTTTTCAAATATAAATGGTAAAATTTATTTTATCACTACTGATTTAAAAACAAAAAAAGAGTTAAATATATATGATATAAAATCAAATAATATTAAAAAACATTCAACAACTCTTGATAATGCAAAAATTTTTAAAATAGATAATAAATTATATACAAATTCATCAAATATGATAAACCCATCAAACTATAAAGTTGGATTATTTGATAAAAATCAAAACCTATTAGAATATACAAAAGGTAAATCTATACAAGATATAAATAATAAGAATATAGCTTATATAGATATCAAAACTTCATTTGATGATACAAAATTATTTGTAAATAATACATTTTATAGTTCTACTGTTTCAAATGCACTATTTGATAAAAATTCAAATATATACTATTTTAAACAAAATAATAAAACAAGAACTTTATATAAAAATAAAAAAGCAATTTTTTCATTTGATGGATATTTTTCAAAATTAGTTAGTATAAAAAATAATGAGATTTATTTTATAGCAAATAGTAAAAGTGGTAGTAGTTTATATAAATATTCAAATAATAGTATATATAGAATATCCTATTATGATAATATAATTGATGCTGCTATTTTAGATAATAATGCTCTAGTTTCAACAATAACTGCAAACAATTATCAAGTACATAATATAGATCTAAATCCTATTAAATCAGATATTTCTGTATATAAAAATATACAACTACAAGAAAATTTTGAATTTACTAAAAAAACAAATACAAATTTAAAAAACTATTCAAATTCATATAATAGTTTAAAACAACTACAATATGTATCTTCTTATCCAAGTATAAGTAGTAGTGAAGATGAGGCAATATTTACATTAAATACAAACTTTCAAGATCCATTGATGTTTAATAGAGTAAATATATTTTTATATAAAGATAATGATGATAAATATGCTAGTTTATCATATATAAATAGTAGATATAAAATAAATTATGCACTTAATTACTATAATATAAAAAGAGAATATCCAGCAATAAACTCCAGAGATTATGGTGGATTGATACAACTTTATTCAAATATATATACTAAAGCAAATCAAAATATATCAGTAAATTTAAAGCAATCATTTGATGATGAAAATAAAGATAAAAATCCATTAACCTTTACACTAAATCATAAATATTTTAGATATTTTCCATTAGCAAGTGATTATGATATATTAAGTAATTCAAAACTTATATATAAAAAAGATAGAGATGATAATATTTATGGATTAAAATACAAATTTACAAAACATCTATTTAAAGAGTTTTATTTTAATAGTGATTTTACATATCTAAGAAGCAATGATGATTTAGTATTAAATAAGCAAAGAGGTATAGAAGTAGTAACAAATCCTATAGACACTCTATATGACGATACAAATGTTCTTATGCAAGGATATGATAATGATTTTTATGTAAAAGATATCCAAAAAATATCTATTTCATTATCTAAACCTTTTTATATATCTAAATACTTTTCTAAATTTCCATTTTCACTTAGAAAAGAAAAAATATCTATAAAATATAATCAATATAAATTTAATACACATAAAGAATTTACTATAAAAGAAAAAGAGATAGATTTAGGATTTGATATATTATTTGGACATAAATTTTCTTTTCCTGTTGAGTTTAAATATATCACAAATGACCACTCAAAAGATGATTATAAATTCTTTGTAAATATAGGTGTTTCTTACTAATATTTTTTTAACTATACTTTAGATATAATGTACTTAGAAAAGAAAAGGTATCAATTAAATTTGATGCCTTTTATAATGTTAAGGAATAAAAATGTTACTAACACCAGGACCAACAGCAGTACCAGAGTTTGTAAGAGCAGCAATGGGAACTGAAACTCTACACCATAGAACACCAGAGTTTGAAGCAATATTTGAAAAAACACGAAATTTACTTTTAGAGATCCTTGATATGCCAGAAGCTGTAATGATAGCATCTAGTGGAACAGGAGCTATGGAAGCTTGTGTTACAAATCTAACACACTCTAAAGCACTTACTATAAATGCAGGAAAATTTGGACAAAGATTTGGAAAAATTTGTGAAGCATTTAATATTGATTATACAGAGTTAGTACATGAATGGAACACTCCAATGAGTGTAGATGAAGTTGTAAATACTATAAAAGCGGATAATAAAATTGATGCAATATTTATTCAAGTTTGTGAAAGTGCTGGAGGATTAAGACATCCAGTTGAAGATATAGCAAAAGCAGTAAAATCTATAAACCCAAGTATATCTATAATTGCAGATGGTATAACAGCAGTTGGTGTTGAAAAAATAGATACTACAAATATAGATGCACTAATCACAGGTAGTCAAAAAGCACTTATGTTACCTCCTGGATTATCTATGATTGGATTTAGTAATGATGCACTATCTAAAATTGAGAAAAAACCAGCTGGTTATTATCTAAACCTTTTAAGTGAAATTAAAAAACAAAAACAAAATACAACAGCATACACAGCAGCAACAACTCTTATAATTGGACTTGGTGAGATCTTAGGAAAATTAAAAACTGATGGTTTTGAAAAACTTTATAGTGACACTGCTAAAAGAGCAAAAGCAACAAGAGATGCATTAAAGGCAATTGGTCTTGAAGTATATCCAGCTACTCCTGCAAATGCAATGACTACAATATATACAGAAGATTCAAATGCTATTAGAAAAACTCTAAAAGAGAAATATGACCTAAATATAGCAGGTGGTCAAGATCATCTAAAAGGTAAAATATTTAGAATCAACCATATGGGACTTGTTGGTGATTTTGAAGCTTCTTGGGCAGTTAATGCCATTGAAAAAGCTATGGATGATTTAGGTATTAGAACTTTTGATGGAACAGCAAATAAAATATTTATGAAAGAGATGTTTAACTAATGATACATGAACATGAAATACCAAATGGTTCTTCTCTTTATTTTGGAAAAACTGCAAAAGCAAAAAGAGCCCTAGAAAATTCTCTTGCATCTTATTTAGAAGATCAAGGATTTGAAGAGATAATAACTCCAAATTTTTCTTATACTCAACACCAAAGTATAGATAATGAAAATGAACTTATTAAAATAAGTGATGAAAATAACAATCAAGTAAGCTTACGAGCTGATAGTACACTTGATGTTGCTAGAATTATCACAAAAAGATTAGGAAGAACAACAAACCATAAAAAATGGTTTTATATTCAACCTGTATTTTCTTACCCATCTAGTGAAAACTACCAAATAGGTCTAGAGTGGTTAGAACATACAAATGCAAGTGAGATTATAAATCTAAATGCAAAAGTATTTAAGCAGATAAATTTAAAACCTCTAATACAAATCACAAATATCCAAATAGCAAAAAAAGTTGCAAATGAATTAAATATATCTATAGATTTATTTAAAGATGGGCTTATTTCAAAACTATTTGAACTTAAAATTGATTGGTTAGATAAACTTATCTATGCTTCAAGTGTAAAAGATTTAGAATCTATTTTAGATACTCTTCCAAATGAAGTTCAAAAAGAGGTTCAAAAACTAATAAATATAGCAAAAGATATTTCGTATGAAAATACAACTATCTCTGCACTATATTATGCAAAAATGAAATATTATGAAGATGTATATTTTAGAGTTATTAAAAATAATGCTGTATTAGCTAGAGGTGGAAGATATAAAAGTGATGGTATAAGTTCATTAGGTTTTGCACTTTATACAAATGAAATAATAAATATTATAGAAGATTAAAAAGGAAAATTATGAGTAAAGCAGATATAATCGTTGGTATCCAATGGGGTGATGAAGGTAAAGGTAAAATAGTTGATAAACTAGCTCAAGAGTATGATATGGTTTGTAGAAGTCAAGGTGGACATAATGCTGGACATACTATTTGGGTTGATGGTGTAAGATATGCACTTCATTTAGTACCATCTGGTATTTTAAATCCTAAAGCTGTAAATATTATAGGAAATGGTGTTGTATTAAATCCTGAATCTATAATCAAAGAGATGGAACAGTTTTCAAACCTAGAAGGTAGAATCTTTATCTCTGATAAAGCTCACCTAAACTTACCATACCATGCACTAATAGATCAAGCAAGAGAAAAACTAAAAGGTGACGATGCTATAGGAACTACTGGAAAAGGGATAGGCCCAGCTTATGCAGATAAAATAAATAGAGTTGGACATAGAGCTGAAGAGTTATTAAATCCTGAATCTTTATGTAAAAATATAATGAGCTACTTTGCACAAAATAAAGTAATTTTTGATGCACTTCAAGTGGAAGTACCTAATGAAACTGATCTTCTAAAAGAGCTTAAATTTTACAATGAAAAACTAGCAGTATTTATTACAAATACTACAAATATGGTTTGGGAAGCGTTAGATAATGATAAAAAAATACTTCTAGAGGGTGCTCAAGGTACATTACTAGATATTGATCATGGAACTTACCCTTATGTAACATCTTCAAGTACTGTAAGTGCTGGTGCTTGTACGGGACTTGGATTAAGTCCAAAAGATATTGGTGTTGTAACTGGTATTGTAAAAGCATATACTACAAGAGTAGGAAATGGACCTTTCCCAACTGAAGATTTTGGTGATGCTGGTGAAACTATGGCAGATGTTGGAAAAGAAGTAGGAACTACAACAGGACGAGGTAGAAGATGTGGTTGGTTTGATGCAGTTGCTGTTAAACACGCAAGTAGACTAAATGGTTGTGATCAATTATCTTTAATGAAACTTGATGTTTTAGATGGATTTGAAACTATTAAAATATGTGTTGCTTATGAACTAAATGGTGAAAAAATCACATATATGCCAAGTGATATTACAAATGTAAAACCTATATATGAAGATATAAAAGGTTGGGATAGTGTTGTTGGATGTAGAGTATTTGATGATCTTCCTCAAAGTGCTAAAGATTATATCTTAAGAATAGAAGAACTTACAAATACTAAGGTAGGAATTATCTCAACTTCTCCAGAAAGAGAAGATACGATAATCCGTTAAGAAAGAGTGAATAGTTTCACTCTTTTAGGATTTGAGCCGTAGGAGATGTGCATTTATGCACCGACGGAGGGAGTAGAATGAAAGTAAACAGTTTAACTTTTTAAAATAAAATATTGCATTTATGCACCAATGTAAGAAATAAGGAAACACAATGAAACTAAAAAAACAACATGTAAACTATATAGCTAGAAAGATCACAAATGACTTAACAGCTTATGATTTTGTAGAGGTACGAAAAGATAAAGCACAAATAGTTGAAGTTTGTGAAAGATTTTTACTTGAAGATATCCAAAAAGAAGTAGAACTTGATGAAAAAGTAAATGAACTTCTAGATGAAAATGAAGGTGAAATAGAATTTTACAATGCAGATGAAAGACAACTTTTTTGGATGACTAAAAAAAGACTTGCAAATGAATTTGGTGTAAATTTAAATTTTGAAGATAGATTTTCAAATATTGCACACCATATTATGGATTATTTATATGAAGAGGATTATATACACTTTGAAGTAAATGATAACCAAATAAAAAATATCATATTAAACTCTATAAAAGACTTCATAAATGGATATGATGAAGCAGACACAGCTGCATATGAAAAAATAAAAACATATAAAAGAAAACTTATTCCAGGAACTGAAGATTATGATATAGTATTTACAAGACTATATGAAGAAGAGTTAATCAAAAAAGGACTTATGTAATGGAAAAAATTTATATTTATATTGAAAATGGAACTTTTTTAGAAGCAAATAGCTTTGGTGCTAGTGGTACAAATGTAGGTGAGATAGTATTTAATACTTCACTTACTGGTTACCAAGAGATAACAACAGATCCATCATATGCTGGACAATTTATTACATTTACTATGCCAGAGATTGGAAATGTTGGTGTAAATAGTGATGATAATGAATCTGAAACAATATACTCAAAAGGTATATTAGTAAGAGCTTATAATGATGAGTATTCTAACTTTAGAGGTGAGAAAACATTAGCTACACTATTAAAAGAGCAAGGTGTTCTTGGTATTTGTGATATTGATACTAGATATCTTACAAAAATGATTAGAAATGAAGGTGCTATGATGATGGTAGCTTCAACTGAGATCTCTAGTAAAGATGAGCTAAAAGCTATTTTAGATAAATCTCCTAGAATTGAAGATATAAACTATATAGAGCAAGTATCAACAAAAGAATCTTATATCCATAAAAATGGTGCATGGGATCATAATAAACTAGCTTATAATAAAGCAGTAATGAGTGATAAAAAAATTGTTGTTGTTGACTTTGGAGTGAAGCGAAATATCTTAAATGAACTTGTAGAATCAGGTCTTGAAGTTGAAGTGATTCCATCTAACTTTAAAGCTAGTGATCTAATTGCAAGATTTGAAAAAGGTGAAATTGGTGGAGTATTCTTATCAAATGGTCCAGGTGATCCACTTACACTAACAGCTGAAAAAGAGCAAGTAGAAGAGTTAATCAAAACTGATATACCTATCTTTGCTATTTGTTTAGGTCACCAGATGTTAAGTATTGCACATGGCTATGATACATATAAAATGCCATTTGGTCAACATGGTGGTAACCACCCTGTTCAAAATAATACAAATGCAGTTGAGATTACAGCTCAAAACCATAACTATAATGTTCCAGATAGTATTGAAGCTATTGCTAAAATTACACATAAGAACTTATTTGATAATACAATTGAAGGTGTAAAATATAACAAAGGAAATATTTTCTCTGTACAACATCATCCTGAAGCTTCTCCAGGTCCACATGAGAGTAAATATATATTTGATGAATTTGCAAAAATAGTAAAATAAAAAAAAGGTGAAGAAAATTCTTCACCTTTTTTTATTATTTTATTAAAAGTATACTCTCTTTTACATCTTCATAGACTTTACTATTTAGATGTACTTCTACTTTACTTTGTGGTATCTCATCTAAAACTATTACACAAGATAGATCATAAGTATTATTTAGTAACTTTTCTTTTAATCTTACCTCATCATCAAATAATGGTGGATTGTAGTTTAATTCTTGAACACTTTTATAGCTTTTATTTGCATATTTATTATAAGTTTCAAGTGATATTATTTTTAGTTCATCTTTATTAAAATAGTTTATATCACCTATTGTGTATTCTATTCTTCCTACACTTCTATTTTTAGAAATTGTACTATATGGTAAGAAATATGAAAAAACAGTTTTTTTTGAAACACTTACTTTTGCACTTATTAATCTATAGTTTAAAAACCTTTGTTTTATTATTTTATAATTTAAATTTTGTTCTTCATAACTATTTCTAAGATGATACAGTTCTAACCTTTGCTCTATTGATTCTGGTAATATCTGTTTACTTATAGGATTTATCATCTCATCCATTAGTTTATTTTGTTGCTCTCGTTGAGGAGTTAAACCAAATAAACATCCACAATAGTTTTGTCTATAAAGTGAATTTTTTTTTACTTGTTTACCTTGTAACTCTTGTCCATTTCCACTTCTATAATCTTTAAATACAAATTCTATACCATATTTATTTGCGAATTCATTACCTATAATATCTAGTTTATCTTGAGACTTTTTAGGACTAATTAGAAGTGTAGTTGTAAATTTATTATGACCTAATTCAATTGCTTTTAAAACTGTAGTTTCTAATCTTTTATCAAAACATATAGTACATCTGTCACCTTTTTCAGGTTCATTTTCTAAACCCTTTACTGCAATTAACCAAGATTCATAATCATACTCACCCTCTATTAGTTCTATACCTAACTTTGCACATGAAAACTTAACATCTTCATATCTTAGTTTATATTCACTATATGGATGGATATTGGGATCATAAAAAAATCCTACAACTTTTTCATTTGGATATTCTTCTTGTATTCTTTGTAAAAAATAGTGACTATCTACACTACAACATATATGAACTAACATTTATTAACCTTATATTTATCTAAACGAATTCTACAAAGCTTATACAAAATAATAGGTTAAAAAGATTTATTAACTATTTTGTAAAAATTGGTTAAAATATACAATTATTAAAACAAGGACAATAAAATGCCAAATAAACAATTATATATTGACAATGAAGCAGTAGCAACTTTAGGCTTATTGCAAGACGGATTATTATTTCCTGTTACAAAACTTATGAATAAAGAAGAAACTAAAGAGGTCTGTAAAACAAAATCATACAAAGGATCTTCTTATCCCGTACCATTCTTACTTGCACCTAGTGGAAAAAGAAATGAAAAAGTACTAAAATCTTTAAAAAAAGGTGACATAGTAGATTTTATCACTTGTGGTATAAAATCTGGACAAATGACTGTAGATGAAGTATTTAAAATCGATAAAGATGAAAGAATTAAAACTATCTATGCTACAAGTAATCCAGAACATCCAGGGGTACAAAATACATATAAAAGACTAGGAAGCTATGCTGTATGTGGTGATTTTACTGTTGACTTTGATGCAGCAAAACAACATAAAGTTCAAATACAAGATGCTATAAAAAATACAGATGCAAAATCTGTATCTGCTATTATGTTAGCTGGTAAACCATTTCATAGAGCTCACGAAAGAATAATAAGAACATCACTTGTAAACAATGATCTTATGGTTATATTTGTACTAAAACCTTATACTAAAGACTCTCTATCATATGAGACAAGATATAAAACTATTGAATACTTTTGTAATAACTATCTTCCAAAAGATAAATTTGTATTAGTACCTTTAGAAAATACTTATATCTTTGGTGGGATTAATGAGCTTATATTCAATGCAATTGTTGCTAAAAACTATGGATGTACGTCTTTAGTTGTTGGTAAAAGTTCTGTTGGACTTGGTGCTTTTTATGAGAAAAAAGGTTTAAATACTATTTTAAATACTCTAGAGGGTATAAATATTAAAATGGAGATTATGTCTAAGTTTGTATATTGTAACAAATGTTCAACACTTGTAAGTACAAATGCTTGTCCACATGGATTTCACCATCATGTAAACTATCATAGTGAATCTATTATGGAACTTTTAGAACTAGGTATTATACCACCTACTTTACTTATGAGAAAAGAGATATCATCAATTATTTTAACTGAACTATTTCCACAAAGGGAAGAGAAGCTTAAAAAGATATACCAAAGTATAGCTCCAAGTTCTGGATTACTTGATGATGATGAAAATATAAACTTCTACGAAGGTCTTATGGATCTATATCATACATCTTCTCTTACATAATGAGATATTTTTTATTTAGTATAATATTACTAGCTTTTAGTGCGTGTAGCACTAAGCAACTATCTTCAAATAGTGCTATTATTATATTTAAGACTCCTAGTATGAAGTTTTATGATAAAGGTTTTGTAAAAAGATTTAATGATTATGTAAATCTTCAAATATACAATAGTGGACAAGTTGCACTAAATATAAATATATTTAAAAATAAAATATGTAAAGGTTTTTTACAATGTCAAAGTAGTAAAGAGTTTAATAGATTATATCTTAGTAGTAGTTATGATGATGATTTTTTATACAAACTATTTATTTCAAAAAAAGTTTATTTCAAAGATAAACCAAATGGTATATTTATAAAGGTGAAAAAGTTAAATGCAATTTAGAACTACAAAAGAGGAAGCTATACTTCAAATAAAAAATTTATCTTTTTCATACGATAAAGAGTTAGTATTAAATAATATAAACCTAAATGTATATAAAGGTGATTTTTTAGCTATTATTGGTCCAAATGGTGGAGGAAAATCGACTCTACTTAAACTTATTTTAGGACTTTTAAAATCAAATAAAAATACTATTAAACTATTTGGAAAATCAATAAAAGAAAATATCCAAAAAGTAGGATATGTTCCACAAAATACTAATATAAATACTAATTTCCCTATAAAAGTATTAGATGTTGTTAAAATGGGACATATAAGTAAAAAAAGATCATTTTTCTCTTCTAAAGAGGAGAAACAGTGTGCTTTAAACTCTCTAAAACAAGTTGGTATGCAAGAATATGCAAATACCAAAATTGGTTCTCTTTCAGGAGGTCAACGACAAAGGGTTATGATAGCTCGTGCTTTATGTGCAAACCCTAGCTTATTGATACTAGATGAACCAACAGCTAGTATAGATGTAGCTGGACAAAAACAAATATATAAACTTTTAGAAAAACTAAATAAACATATATCAATAATAGTTGTAAGTCATGATATATCAGTAATATTATCTTATGCTACAAAAGTTGCTCATATAAATAAACAACTTGTATTTCATGATATATCTAAAAAGAAAAATATCACATCAGATGGTCACTTTTGTGAAGTTGAGATGTTAGAACTTTTAGGAGATTGTAAATGTTAGATATACTAAACTTTGAATTTATGCAAAATGCTCTAATAGCTGGTTTACTTGTATCTATAATCTCTGGAATAATAGGTTCACTTATTGTTGTTAATCGTATGGTTTTTTTAGCTGGTGGAATAGCTCATACATCATATGGAGGAATAGGAATAGCTGTTTATTTTGGATTACCTATATTTTTAGGAGCTAGTGTATTTTCAACAATTGCTGCACTTCTTATAGCATATATAGCTCTTAAAAAACAAGAAAGTATTGATACTTTTATTGGACTTATTTGGGCTACAGGTATGGCTATTGGTATTATACTTATAGATTTAACACCAGGATACAATGTAGACTTAATGTCATATCTATTTGGTTCAATTTTAGCTGTTAGCCATGATGATATTATATATATGTCTATTTTACTTTTTATTATAGTTTCTATAGTTATATTTTATTATAAAAATATTTTAGCAGTATCTTATGATAAAGAATATTCAAGATTAAGGGGTATAGATGTAAATTTCTTTTATACACTTATATTAGTACTTAGTTCTTTAGCTATTGTTGTTGCTATTAAAATAGTAGGACTTATACTTGTAATTGCACTTCTTACAATTCCTATTTATATGGCGCAAGATTTAAGTAACTCTTTAAAAAACATGATGATAATATCATCAATATTTTCTAGTATATTTTCTACATTGGGTTTAGTTTTATCATATTATTACGATTTAACTTCAGGGGCTAGTATCATACTTGTTAGTGCTATATCACTACTTATATTTACAAGTATAAAAGCAATATTAAGATACAATAAGTAATGGATAATTACGAATACACAGAACTACTAAAAGATTTAAAAACAAAACTATCAAATATTGAATCTATCTTACAACCTAAGAAGATTCA
Organism: uncultured Helicobacter sp.; assembly: GCA_964482285.1. Taxonomy (GTDB): domain Bacteria; phylum Campylobacterota; class Campylobacteria; order Campylobacterales; family Arcobacteraceae; genus CAIJNA01. Next base: position 22,349 of record CAYZWZ010000009.1, read on the forward strand.
AGAAAGATTAAATGAGATTACAAAACTTGAGCAAGATCCAAACTTCTGGGATGATATTGAAAAAGCTACAAAAATAGGTCAAGAGAAAAATAAACTTCTTTCAAGAATGGCAAAATTTAACAAAGCTAATGAAGCAATAACAGATGCTCGTGATCTATATGAGATGGCATATGAAGAGGAAGATGAAGAGACTATTCAAACTCTATATGAAGAAGCGCCACAACTTCAAGAACTAATCAAAAAAACAGAAGTAGAGGTGATGTTAAGCGCTCCTGAGGATGAAAATAATGCAATTGTATCTATCCATCCAGGTGCAGGTGGTACTGAGTCTTGTGATTGGGCAAATATGCTTTATCGTATGTATCTTAGATGGGCAGAAAATAAAGGCTTTAAAGTAGAACTACTTGATTACCAAGCAGGAGATGAAGCTGGTATAAAAGATGTATCATTTATAATAAGTGGTGTTAATGCTTATGGATATTTAAAAGTTGAAAATGGTATCCATAGACTTGTAAGAATATCTCCATTTGATAGTAACTCAAAAAGACATACATCTTTTGCTTCAGTGATGGTAAGTCCTGAAGTTGACGATAATATTGATATTGTAATTGAAGATAAAGATATAAGAATAGATACTTATAGAGCAAGTGGTGCTGGTGGACAACATGTAAATAAAACAGAATCAGCCATAAGAATCACACATATTGCTACAAATGTAGTTGTTCAGTGTCAAAATGATAGATCTCAACACAAAAATAAAGCAGCAGCTATGAAGATGTTAAAATCAAGATTGTATGAACTACAATTAGAAGAGCAAGCAGCTACAAAACAAGGTATATCAAAATCTGAAATTGGATGGGGACATCAAATAAGATCTTATGTTATGCAACCATACCAACAAGTAAAAGATAATAGAAGTGGTATAGGATATAGTAATGTTGATGCTATATTAGATGGTGATATTGATAAAATTATAGAAGATGTATTAATAGCTATCAATACAAAGTAGTAATACTAAATTAAAAATTAGATATAAAAAAAGGTTCAAACAAAAAGTTTGAACCTTTTTTATTGCATATATTGATTATGCTTGAGTTGTATGAACATCCATTTGTGGATATGGTATAGAGATACCTTTTTCATCAAATACTAATTTTACTTTTTCTAAAGTATCAAAATAAACTCCCCAGTAATCAGCACTATTAACCCATGATCTAGTTACAAAGTTTACACTTGAGTCAGCTAGTTCACTAACAGCTACAAATGGAGCTGGGTCTTTTAAAATTCTGTCATCTTCATTTAGAATTTGAACAAGAGTTTCTTTTGCAAGTTTTAAGTCATCATCATAACCAATACCAAATGTGATATCAACTCTTCTTGTATCTTTTCTAGAGAAGTTAGTGATATTTCCACCAATGATATTTGAGTTAGAAATAATAATAACTTTATTATCACCAGTTTTCATCACTGTATTAAAGATATTAATCTCTTCAATAGTTCCCATTGCTCCACCAGCATCAACAAACTCACCAATTTTTATAGGTTTAAATATAATAATCATAACCCCTGCACTAATGTTTGAAAGTGTACCTTGGAATGCTAAACCAACAGCTAAACCAACAGCCCCTAATATTGCAATAAATGAAGTTGTTTCAACTCCAACTTTTCCTAATGCAGCTAAAGTAACTACAACTAGTAATACTCCGTAAATTACACTAGATAAAAACTTTTCTAAAGTCTCATCTATTTGTCCTGTTTTGTTCATAGCTTTTAGAGTTAAGTTTGTAACCCATCTAGCTACATATTTTCCAATGAAAAATATAGCCAAAGCATAAACAATATTTAATATTAATGTTTGATCCATTTTTTGTCCTTTTTTAATTTGAAATTGTATTATATAAGATACTCACTTAAAAAATGTTATAATAATATATAGATAATATAAGGATTTAAATTGATTAACAAAAATATTTTCCGTGAGTACGACATCCGAGGAATTGTACCTGAAGAATTAAATGAACAAAGTATCAAACTTTTAGGTTTCTTTTTTGGGCTTGAAGTTCAAAAACAAACAAAACAAGGTGCATATGTAGCAGTTGGTTATGATGCAAGAACACATAGCCCTGAGTTATTTTCATACTTAACAAGTGGTTTAAATAAAGCTGGTTGTAAAGTTCTTGGTATGGGTATGGTTGCAACTGGTATAAACTATTTTGCTGGATTTAATACAATTGATGGATATAGTAGTGATGCCACTATTATGATAACAGGTAGCCATAATCCAAGTAACTATAATGGATTTAAAATGACTATTGCAAATAAACCATTTTTTGCTGATGATATTTATCTTTTAGGTGATGATATTATTGCAAATAGTAATATATCAATTCCTACAAATGATAAATATATATCTATTGATGTTAAAACTCCTTACAAAAAATATATTATTGATCAATTTTCTCACCTAAAAGGTTTTAAAACAAAATTTGCAATTGATTGTGGAAACGGTGTTGCTGATACAGTTTTAACTGATCTTTTAGATCAATTAGAGTTAAACTATGATTCAATCTGTACTACACCAGATGGAACTTTCCCAAACCACCATCCAGATCCAAGTGTTGAAGAGAATTTAGTAGATCTTAAAAAACTTATCAAAGGTGATACTAAATATGGTTTTGCTTATGATGGAGATGCAGATAGAATTGCATTTTTAACAAAGAAATATAATGTCAAAGGTGATATTATGGCAATACTTTTTGCTTCAACTATGAATAAACCAACTGTAATTGGGGAAGTAAAATGTACTCAAGTTATGTATGATACTATAAATAATAATGGTGGAAAAGCTATTATGTATAAAACAGGTCATAGTAACTTAAAAGTAAAAATCAACGAAACAAATGCTGATTTTGCTGCAGAAGTTTCTGGACATATCTTTTTTAATGATAGATTTTTTGGTTTTGATGATGCTATTTATGCTACATTTAGACTTTTAGAATTAGTTTATAATGGTATGGATATCGATAAGCAAATTGAAGCTTTACCAAAAACTTATAGTACTGAAGAGATTAAAGTACATACAAGTGAAGATGAAAAGTTTCCACTTGTAAATAAAATAAAAGAGTTACTTAAAAATCCACCAGCTGATTTTCCTCAAATATTAGATATTATCGATGTTGATGGTGTTAGAGTAATATTTGAGCATGGATGGGGATTAGTAAGAGCTAGTAATACAACACCAGTATTAGTAACTAGATTTGAGTCTACAGATAAAAATAAAGCAAAAGAGTACGAAGATAAATTAAATGCTCTAATTAAAACTGCTCAAGAGTTATTATAAAATATATGCTATAATCATACATATATTTTATATGTATGATTTATAAAGGATTTATTATGACTATGAGATACGATAAAACAGCAAAGAAAAAAGCTACAACATTGAGTATAAATTCTGATTTATTAGCAAAAGTAAAAGAGCTAGATATTAATATTTCAGCAGTTTTACAAGAAACACTAGAGCAAAAGTTAATTGAAGAAAAAGAAAAAAGATGGAAAATAGAAAATAAAAAAGCTATTGAAAACTATAATAAATATGTCCAAAAGCATGGTGTCTTCGGTGAAGAATTTAGGATTTGGTAATGGCACAATTTGATGTTTATAAAAATACAAATATTAAAACAAAAGATGAAATACCATTTTTACTTGATATTCAACATAATATTTTAGAAGATTCAAATACTAGAGTTATGATACCCCTTGGATTTCAAATACAAATAAATAATACAATAAATCCTAGTTTTTTAATAAATGAAGTTAAAGTAACACTAATGACAACATTTATGGCAACTATGGCTGTTGAACAATTAGGACAAAAAGTATATTCACTAAAAGATAAAAGAGATGAGATAATCTCTTCAATTGATTTTTTGATTACAGGATTTTAGATGAAAATATTATTAGCACCAGCAGAAACAAAACAAAGTGGTGGAGAGTGTAAAGAGCTTGATATAAAATGCTTATATGATTTTCAAAATACAATTTTAGATGCTTATGAAGAACATATAAAAAATTCTACTATAGAAGAGTTATCTTTATGGTTTGGTATCAAAAAATTAAAAGATGTACAAAAGTATAAACGAAGCTTAAAAGATTTACCAACTATGAAAGCTATACAAAGATATACAGGTGTGGCATTTGAAGCAATTGATTATAACAATTTAAATAATGATGCACAAAAGTTAATAGATGAAAATGTATATATCTACTCTAATCTTTTTGGAATAGTAAAAGCTGATTTTTGTATCCCTGAATATAAGTTCAAACAAGGTGCAATTTTATCTAATATAAACAATGAAAAATTTTATAAAGAGCATCTAAAAGATATATTAGATGATTATTTAGGTGATGAAATTTTAGACTTAAGTGCTTCATACTATACAAAGTATTATAAACCAAGTGCAAATGTAATCACTTATAAGTTTTTAAAAGATGGTAAAGTTGTATCTCACTGGGCAAAACACTATAGAGGTGAGATGGTAAAACAAATTGCCCTAAATAATATTACTAGTTTTAAAGAATTATTAGATTTTAAATTTGATGGTCTAGAACTAGAAGAGATACAAGAGAAAAAAAATATAAAAACAATAGTTATAAACATAACAAAAGAAGGAAAATAATGCAATATTTTGGAAATTATGAATTAGGATTTGATAAAGAATTCCTAACTGAAAGTTACTTTTACATACCTTATGAAGATGAAGTATTAGATATAAAAGAGTTTAAAAATAAAATAAAAACACAAAAAGATAAAAAGAAAAATATAGCTGGAACAATAGTTATGTATAACCCTTTTGTATATCCACTTGGATATGATGAAAAAAAATTTTTAAAAGATCAAGATTATAATTTTGATCAAGGTTTTGTTGAACTTAAAATTGAAAGAGAGATGACACTTTTAAAACAATCTTTGGTTCAAACAGATGCATACAAAGGTAAACTTATACAAATTAGGTTTCTATTTAATCTAAATACTTACAATATAGATAGAAGTGAGTTATTAATGAGCTTTAATGCAGATTGTGAACTTCTTAATACAAATCAACTAACAATCTATCATAAAGAGTTTAACTATACTGATGTACCAAATATGACTTATAATGGTAAATTTGTATTTTTTGCATGGGGGCATAAGATAAATAAAAAAGAGTTTTTATATGTAAATGATTATGCTCAAAGTTTTTATGATAAAGCTGTTCAAATGCAAAAGAAAATATCATTTATATTTAGAAAATCAACAAGAGCTGAATATGCAATAGAACATTTACAATTTTTACATCCAATTCAAACAGGAAGATTCTCTACAAATATAAATTCTGCAGTAAAAGAGTGTTTTAAAACTGTTCCTCCAATGCCAGCAGCATTTGATGATATAGGAAGATAGTATGAATTTTAAAATAGATAATACTTGTGGAAATGCTAGGGCTTGTACACTTAATATGGCTCATGGAGAAGTTACTACACCTGTATTTATGCCTGTAGGTACTCAAGCTGTTGTAAAAGCTTTAGATTATAATGATTTACTAAATCTAGGTGCTCAAATTATTTTAGGAAATACATACCATCTATTTTTAAGACCTACAAGTCCACTTATTAAGAAATTAGGTGGATTACATCAATTTTCAAATTTTCCAAATAACTTTTTAACAGATAGTGGAGGATTTCAAGCTTTTTCACTAGGAAAACTTGATAAAAAAAATACAACTCAAAGTGTAGATGGTATCACTTTTAAATCACACATAGATGGAAGTTTACATAAATTTACACCAAAAAGTGTACTAGATGCTCAGTATGATTTTAACAGTGATATTATGATGATATTAGATGATCTTGTAGCCTTACCAAATACTAATGAAAGAATACAACTATCAATTGAAAGAACAACACAATGGGCAAAAGAGGCAATAGAATATCATATGAGTCAAAAAGCTAAAGGTATAGGTGTAAATCAAAATATATTTGCGATTATTCAAGGTGGGACAAGTAAAAAATATAGAGAACTTTCAGCCACACAACTTTGTGCATTAAGTGATTATGATGGTTTTGCTATTGGAGGGCTAAGTGTTGGTGAAGCATCACAAGATATGTATGATACTGTTGAGTTTACTATACAATTTATGCCAAAAGATAAACCTAGATACCTAATGGGAGTTGGAACACCTGAAGATTTAATTGAAAATATCGATCGTGGTGTTGATATGTTTGATTGTGTTATGCCAACTAGAAATGCAAGAAATGGTACACTATTTACTCACTTTGGAAGGGTAAATATACGAAAAGCGCAGTTTAAAGAAGATATAGGTCCAATAGATAATAGATGTAAATGTTATACATGCCAAAACTTTACAAGAGCCTATTTAAATCATCTTTATAAAGCAAATGAGATGACCTATTTTAGACTAGCTTCAATTCATAACTTACACTATTATTTAAACCTTATGAGGGAAGCCAGAGCTGCTATTTTAAATAATTCTTGGGAAGAGTTCAAAAAAGAATTTTTTACGCTAAGAGCAAAATAATAAACCTCATCTATTGTGATTTAATAGGTAGATTTAAAATAAATTTAGCCCCTACTCTTTTTCCATTTACTTCAATATTTTGTACATATATTTTTCCATGAAAATGTTCTTGTACAATCTTTTTAGCCATATGTAATCCAATTCCTGTACCATTAAATTTTCTTTTTGTAGTAAAGTGTGCTTCAAATATATGCTCTATTATATCTTCAGGTATTCCACCAGCGTTATCCCAAATCTCAATAATTACACTCTCATCTTTTTTAAATACATTAATATTTATCTCTTTATCTTTAACTTCTGCTATATTTAAAGCATCTTGTGCATTATTAATTATATTAATTAGTACTTGTATTAGTTCATTATCTAAACCAATAAATTCTACATCTTCAATATTTTTATTTATTTTTATATTATTAATTCTAAGTGTTGAGTTAATAAGATTAATTGTTTTATTTACTATATCTTCAATATGGAATAAGATTTTATCTTTTTGTTCAAAAAAATCTTTAAAATCATCAATTGTTTGTGACAGATGATTTGCATTTAAAAGTATATTATTTAGTGATGCTAACTCAGTATCTTTATCAAGATTTACATTAAGCTCTCTAGATACTTTAATACCACTAGATACTGTTGTAATGATTGATAGCGGCTGTTTCCATTGGTGTGCAATATTTGTTATCATTTCACCCATTGCAGCCATTTTATTTTGTTCCAACATTAGTTTATCTTGTAGTTTTAATTTTTGTTGTAAACTATCTTTGTATCTATGTAATTGAATATGAGTTTTTACTCTTGCTTTTAATTCTTTTGAAAAAAATGGCTTTGTTATATAATCAACTGCACCTAATTCAAAACCTTTTGAGATACTTGTTTCATCATCTTTTGCACTTAAAAATATTATTGGTATATCTTTAGTTAACTTATCAGATTTTAGTATTTTACAAACTTCAAACCCATCCATAGGTTCCATCAAAATATCTAATAATATAAGATCAAAAATGTATTCTTTTACTCTTAATAAAGCTTCTTTTCCAGATGTTGTAAATATAATATTATATTTTTCATCTTCTTTTAAAATATTTATTGCAAGTTGTATGTTATGTACATCATCATCTACAATTAATATATTATATTTAGTATCCATTTTTTTCCTTTTCATAAAATTTTTTTAATCTTATATATGTACTTACTTTTGTAATAAGCTCTATATTTATAAATGGTTTTACTACATAATCAGAACCACCTAATTCATAGGCTTTTTCTATATCACTACTTGAATCTTTACCAGATAAAAATATTATTGGTATATCTTTTGTATTTTCATCTTGTTTTAATATTTTACAAACTTCAAATCCATCAAGATCTGGCATCATAACATCAAGTAAGATAAGATCAATATTATTCTCTTTTATAACATCAAATGCTTTTTTACCACTTTGAGCAAAAAGCATTTTATATCCTTCATCTCTTAAAATATTCATAGCAACTTGTATATTTTTTGGCATATCATCTACTATTAATATTGTGGCTGATATATTAGACATCTTTTTTATTTTCCTCATATAGCTTTTCTAATTTATTAACTATCTTATCATATTCATTTATTAATAAACTAACTTTATCAATATCAAAACTATCTATTGCACTTAATAGATCTTGAGTATAAACTCTTAATATATCAAGTTTTTTATCTTTTGATAAAATATTTATCTCTTCAAATAGATCTTTTATTAATGAAAAATCACCTTTGTCTTTTATTTTATCTAAGTTTACTTTATATTCATTCTTAAGTTTTTCTATTATTATTGGCAATTCTAGTAATAATTCTTTATTAATATCAATATTTGTTAAATACTCTTTTTTCTCATCTTCTTTAATATATTGTATATGATTTATTAATTCTTTTATTAGATCGTTGTAAAGTACTGGTTTTCTTAGATATCCATCAAAACCATGCTCTTTTATTTGAGCTAAATCTCTTTGCATTACTGAAGCTGTAAATGCAATTATTGGAATATCTTTATTTATTGCTTTTATTTTATCAGTAGCTTCATATCCATTCATAATTGGCATTCTTAAATCCATAAAAATTAAATCAATTTTGTTATTAGAATCTTTTACTATATCTAAAGCTTCTTTACCATTTGTTGCTTCAATAAATGTGAAATTTTCATTTGCCAAACTAGCTATAACTAATTTTCTATTATCTTGTACATCATCTACTACTAAAATAATTGCTGATTCAAATATTATATTATCTAACTCATCATTATTTTGTTCTTTGCTTATTTGTGCAACATCTATATCATATAAATTAACAATAAATGTACTACCTTTTTGAACTTCACTTTTAACTTCTATTGTACCATTCATAAGTTTTACTAATTTTGAACAAATTGCAAGTCCAAGTCCTGTACCTGCAAATATTTTAGCATCATCAGCATTTGTTTGTTCAAAAGCTTGGAATATCTTCTCTTGAAACTCTTTTTTTATACCCCTACCTGTATCTATAATTTCAATCGTTAAATTGATTTTTGTTTTTTCTTTATTTATAAATTTTGATTTTACTTTTAATGTTATTGTCCCTGCATTTGTAAACTTAATAGCATTTCCAATTAAATTTAAAAGTATCTGTCTAACCCTTACACTATCAATTATTATTGCATCAGGTAAGTTCTTGTCAATATCTATTTTAAATGTAAGATTTTTTTGATTTATTTTTGGATGAAAAATTGAGTGCATCTCATTAAAAATATTTCTAGGATTTATATTTTCCTTTTCTATTTTAAATTTACCAGCTTCAATTTTAGATAGATCCAATATATCATTTATAATAGCCATTAATGCTTTTCCACCCATTTTTATTGAATCTAGATAATCTTTTTGAATTGGGTCTTTTATAAGTTTTGAAAGTAGCTCCGAGAATCCAATTATAGAATTCATAGGTGTTCTAATCTCATGTGACATATTTGCTAAAAATTCAGATTTAGATTTTGTTGCTTCTTTTGCTTTTTTATTAGCAATTTCCAATTCTTTTTCTCTTTTTTTTCTTTTTTTTATCTCTATTGTTAATCTTCTATTCCAATAAAGTGTACCTATGATAAATAATAAAAATATTATACTTAATTGCCATATCATTTTATAATCAACACTTCTTTCAAATTTAATAGAGACCCATTTATTATATATTTTTTCTTTCTCCTCTTTAGTTATAGAGTTTAATGCTTTGCTTATTATATCTATACCTGTTTGTCCAAAATCACTCTTCATAGCCATTTTTAGTTTTTGAGTATATTTTGTTTTACCTGCAATTTTTAGATCAAAAAAATGATGCTTATTTATAGCATAACTAGCACTTGGAAGTATAGCAATATATGCATATACTTGATTGCTTGATACCATTGTTAATGCTTCTTTTGTACTATTTGCATATATCAATTCAATATCAGAATGATTTTGCTTAATTAATTCATCTAAAGAAAAACCTTTTTCAATAACAACTTTTTTACCATTTAAGCTATTTAAATCTGATAAAAAACCTTTATCATTTTTAGTTACCATAACTATTGGGTATTCTAAGTACTCTTTCGAAAAATTAAAATATTCAGAATTTTTATGTGTTTTTATAACACAAGGTAAAAATTCTATATTTTTTATCTTTTTATAGTTTATATAATCTTCCCACGATATATTAGCATCTAGTTTAAAATCTATTCCTGTTTTTTCAGATACCAATTTTAAATAATCGCTTGCTATTGCTAAATATTTTTTTCTATCCTTATCTATAAATTCAAAAGGTTCCCACGAGCTATTAGCAACAAATTTTATAACTTTATGTTCACTTATCCAATTTTTCTCTTTTTCAGAAAATTGTAATTTATCATATTTATAAACTTTATTTTGAAGGGCTATTAACTCTTCTCTTGGGATAATATTATATATTTTATTAATTATTGATTGAAGTTCTGGATGTTTTTTTGATATTGCAATATGTGTTTGACTATATTTTCCATATATTGTTGTTGCAATTTTTAGATTATATCTTCTTAATTTTTGTTTATTAACTGTATATGACATAAAAGCAATAGCTTCATTACTGTTTGCTAACTTTTCATACATCTCTTCATCTGTATTTAGATCTATTACTTTTATATTTTTATTTGTATCTTCTATAATTTTGTGATCTATAGATTCTTTTTTTAAATATATAGTTTTATTTTCTAAATCTTCCAATGACTTTATATCACTATTCTCTTTTACAATTAAATAATTTGGACTAAAATCATAAGATTTAGTATAGTAAAAATTATTTTTTTCCCTTTCTTTACTCCAACTTACATTATCAATACCATGTACAGTTTCACCAGCCGTTGCAGCTTTAAAACCATCTGCCCATCTATCAAACTTAATTGGTTTTAATCCAATATTTCCATACTTATTTAAAAGTTTTAATATATCTGTATGAATATTGTTCCCATTTTTATCATACTTCCAATACTTCATAACAGCAATTCTAACCATAGGATTATCTTTTAGCCATTTTTCTTCTTCTTGTGTAAAATTTAACTTCTTTTTATCTTTATAAAAAAAGTCATCATCTAACTTTTTTTTATTTGTTATTGATAATTGATAATATAATTTTGCTACTTGATTATACCTATTTTTATCAATTGTTCCTATATCAACAAAATCTGGTAATATCATCTGATATATACCTATTGCTTCATACTTTAATTGATCTTTAGTTTTATTTGGTGCATATTTTTGTATAATTAAATCAATAATCTCATCTTGATGATCCAATGCATATTTCCAGCCTTTAATAGTAGCTCTTTTTATCTTTTTTGCTCTATTTGGATAAGAATCAATCTCTTTTTTAGTAGTAAATAAACAATCTCCATAAAAATCTATTCCATAACTTTTTGGATCTATTATATTAACATCAATACCTTTTGTTTTTAACCAATAAGGTTGATCTGTTGAATAAGCTGAAATTACATCAACTTTATCATCAATAAAATCTTGATAATTTGTAAAATTATGTATTCTAATATTATCAAAACTACCTATTGTTTTTAATATCAATGCTCTAAAAGGAACACCTCCTGTATTATGAAGGGCATACATAACGTCTTTTCCTACTAAATCATAAGGTGTTGTGATATTTTTATTTTTTTTAGATATTAAAACTAATGGTGAATGTTGAAATATTTGTGCTAATAAGACCACATCTTTTGATTGTATTTTAGGTACAACAATAGATGTATCACTAACACCATATTGAGAATTTCCTTTTATAACTTCATGTATATATGGTTTATTAAAATCTATCTCTTTTAAACTTACTTCTAAACCTTCATCTTTATAAAAGCCTTTTTCAATTGCAGTATAATATCCAGCAAATTGAAAAGAGTGTTTCCATTTAAGTTGTATAGATACTTTGTTATTGGCATTTAAAAATGTACTTAACATTAGAAATATTATTATAATATTTTTAAAAACACCAAAGAACATACTTAAACCTTTCTTATATTTTATGGTAAATAATGAATTTAATTATTCTATCATAACTAATCTTGAAGAATTAAATCATTTTTAAATATTACCCTTTTTATTAAATAATAGTTTTGTTTTGCTATAATACAAAATATAAATAAACTAAGGATATATTTTGAAAATTGATGATCAAACTATAAACAAACTAGAAAAACTATCTTCACTTCAAATAAGTGATGAAAAAAAAGAATCTTTAAAAGAAGAATTAAGTCAAATTGTAAGTTTTATTGAAAACTTAGATGAAGTAGATGTAAGTGGAGTTGATGCTACATTTACTACAATATCTACAGGTCAACCTCTTAGAACTGATGAAGTAACAAGCAAACCTGAAGTATCTGCACATATTATGTCAAATGCTCCACAAGTTGAAGATAACTGTTTTATAGTTCCTGCAATAATAGAGTAAAGTTATGAGAAAAATATATGGAATAAAAACTTGTGGTAGTGTTAGAAAAGCAATCAAATTTTTTAATGATAATAACTTAGAATTTGAATTTATCGATTTAAAAAAAGAGCCATTGGATGATTCAAAAATTGACTTTTTTGCCTCTAATATTGATATAAATAAACTTTTTAATAATAAAGGTACAAAATATAGAGATCTAAAACTAAAAGAGTTAAATTTAGATGAACAAGGTAAACTAGAGTGGTTAAAAAAAGAAAATATGCTTCTTAAAAGACCTGTTGTTGAGTTCAATAACAACGCTATTTGTGGCTTTGATGAAGATATTTATAAAAATACTTTTTAACTATTACAGTACCGAAGTTTACTTAAGTTTTTAGGCACTCAGATTTTTCATTAAGTCACTTATTCTAACAAAAAATATTAATAATATTTAATTATATTTGTATAAATAGTATACAAATAAAAAAACCTAAGCGATATGCTTAGGTTTTATCTATTTCAAATTATTTATCTAAAAACTTTCCCATTGTTCATCTTCAATATTTGGCTTTATCTCTTTTATTTTTGTTTGTACTTTTGTTTTAGTTTTTGTAGATAAAACTTCTGATATTTTATTTAAATTAATAGTATTAGTTTTTTCTTTTTTTACCACCTTAGTAGTATTTTTTGGAGTATCGATTATTACTTTTTCATGCTCTTTTTTTATTGTTTTAATTTGTATTGTATCTTTTCCAATAAACTCTTTAGCATCAGCATCATTTACTATATCATTTGCAATTTTTTCTGTTTGTATTGCAACATCTTGTGTTGCACTTGCTACTTGAGCATTTTGTTGTGTTTGTTGATCTAACTGAGTAACAGCATTATTTATTTGTTCAATTCCTATTTGTTGCTCTTTACTTGCAGTTTCTACATCAGAAATAAGATCCAAAGTCTTAGATATCGACTCATTTAAGTGTGTATATCCATCTATCATCTCATCTGCAATATGTTTACCATCATTAGCTTTACTTGTAGCATTTTCAACAAGTTTTTTAATCTCATTTGCAGCTTCTGCTGATCTAGATGCTAGATTTCTAACCTCTTGTGCAACAACTGCAAATCCTTTTCCAGCTTCACCTGCAGTTGCAGCTTCAACTGCAGCATTTAGTGATAAAATATTTGTTTGGAACGCTATTTGATCAATTACTGATATAGCATCACTAATAGCTGTTACTTCTGTATTAATATGATCCATAGCCTCAGTTGTTTGATTTGCTAATTTTTGTCCTTTATTAACTGATGATTTAACTTCATTTCCAAGTGATGCCATCTCAATAACATTTTTAGTGTTATTTGTAATATTGCTAGTGATCTCCTCTAGAGCTGCTGCTGTTTCTTCTAAAGATGCAGCTGCTTGATTTGAAGCAGAACTTAATGATTGAACATTTTCAAGTAATACTTCTGAACTTTGTTGTAGTGTTAATCCATTTGTTTTATTTTCTACTAACATTTTATTAATAATATCTGCTAATGTATTAAGTGCCACTGCTGTTTGACCAGTAGCATTTGGTATTCTATTTGTAAAATTCAGTTCTTGGAACTCATCAAGTATAACTTTTACTTTATTTATATCAGTTGCAACACTATTTGAGATAACATTTAACATCTCATTTAAATTTACTTTTAACTCTTCTAAACTCTCATTTTGTGTTAATTTTACAACTGATTGTTTAAAGTATCCATCTTTTACTTTTGCTACTACTTGTTTTACATTATCAATTAATGCTTGATCTTGCTCTATTAATAGTTTTGTTTTTTGTATATTTTCATTTACTACTTTTGACATAGTACCTATCTCATCATTTGAATTAACTTCAAGAGGTGTTACTGTTGATGTTTCTTTATTTAAATATTTAAAGAATCCTAACAATCCATCTTCAAATAACTCTAGTGGTTTAATAACATTTACTTTTACAAATAACATACTAAGTACATTAATAATAATAAATACTATTATAGATAATATAATCATTATATCTCGTAGATTATGCGCAGGATCTAATGCTTCATCTTCATTAATTTCAGAAATTACTGCCCATTTAGTTTCGCCATAAACATCAATATAATTATATGAACTAAGAACATTAACTCCTCTATAATCTTTAATTATCCATGCACCATGTTTTTCTGATAGTGCTTCTTTTACAGAATCTGTTCTAATTTTAAATACACCAATTGTTGTTCCAAGTTTTTGAACAACTGGATCTTTTATATCTTTTTGAAATCTTGAATTAGATCTCATTGTATAATCTTCACCCACTAAATAAACCTCACCCGATTCACCCATTCCAGCATCTTTATAATGTCCATCAAATTGCATAATTTTATTTATTTGATCAACAGGCATTTGAAAAATCATCACACCTTTTTTAATTCCATTTATAAATATAGGTGTTGCAATAAATGCTGCTGCTGCATTATAACTTGGCTCATATGGTTTAAAGTCATCAAATGCAACTTCACCTTCACTTTTATTTAATGCTTTTTTATATGCTCTAGCAATTCCAGTATCACTATAGGCACCATTATTAAGGTTTGTAGCGAAATCTTTCTTTTTGAAATCTGTATATATAATATTACCTTTTAGATCAACCATAAAGATATCATATAAACCATAAGCATTTAAAAATTTATCAAATGATTGATGATATTTTTTATGTATTTGCATATAAGTACTATTATATTTAGGATTATATGTTAATTCATTTTTGCTACCTAATTTTGAATTATTGTCAGTTATAAATATATATTGTGCGATTAAAGCATTATTATCTTTTGGTAAATATTGATCAATTGATCTTCTTTGATCAGATTTTGCTACATCATAATTAACTGTATTTAAATATTCATCTTGAAAATTTGATTTAAGTTTTAATTTTACTAAAGGGATACTTATATCTACTTCTCTTTCTAAAGAATAAAATCCTTTTTCAAAGCCATTAAATGCTTCTTTTGTCCCTTCATGTGAAGAAAGTGATGTTAATAAACCTTTTATATAGTTTAAATATTCAGTTACCTCACCCTGCTTTGATGTTTCAACAGCTTCAAGTTTAGATATCTCTGCATCTTCTAATGCTGAGGATACTTTTACTACTGATAATGTTGTATTAACTAAAGCTAACATTAATAAACCTACTAACACTACAATTGTTAGTTTTGTTCCAATTTTCATATTCTTAATCAAAATTTACCCTTTTTTCTAAATTATGTAATATAATTGTATCAATGTTAAACTTAAGTTAAAATATTAATTATAGTTATAATTTAGTTTTTTAATTAATTAAAGCCTATGTAACATACATAGACTTTAAATTTTTATTCTATATTCTACCACCAGCAGATACACCCCATGTTGTTCTCCATCTAGTTTTTACCATACTTAATCCAACAATTGCAAGTATAACTACCGCTGCAAATATCATAAATCCTGCACTATATCCATCAAATGCACCCTTAGACCAACCTAAAGTTTTAATTAAAGCTGTTCCACCTAAACCACCAGCACAACCAACAAGTCCAGTCATAATACCAATATCTTTACCAAATCTTTGTGGTACTAATTGGAAAACTGCCCCATTTGCCATACCAAGATTTGCCATAATTAAAAATAATACTAAAATAGCAATATAAAATGGTAATTTAATTGTCGCACTAATTATTACTAAAAATACACAATGGTTTTACTAAAAGTTTGAAGCTAAAAATGGTAGATGATTATCTAGTTAGTTATAAGAAAAAGTGATTAATCTGGCACTCAGATTTTTCATTAAGTCGAAATAAAAGAGGTGCAGTTGAGGAACTTATAGTTAAAGTAACCCAAGTTGTAAGACCTGGTGATATTTTTGTACCATTTCACTATAGTGAACAACTTATAAACAACCTAACAATACCTGAGTTTGATCCAAAATCATTTGAACCAAACTTCAAACAATGTGCTGTAAATATCTATAGTGATAAATGTCCAAAGGGAATAAGCTATAAAGAGGAACAAATAACTGGTCAAATTGAGCTTCAAAGTACCAAAGTATATGAAGAGCTAACTATAAAAAATACCCAAAGTGCGAAAGTATAAATAATAATTTAGTGATATAATTTTCTATAAAAATTAATATATCACTAAACTTTTACAATTTTTTTGCCCTTTATTTAAACATATTTTTGTATGTTGATTTGGCCAAGGGGCATCTGTAGCAAAAAGATATAAATAATATTTTTTATTTTTATATTTTAATACTAACTTTTCATAAAATGATGAACTAGAAAATGTATCTGGTGCTAACCTTGAATGTATAAGAACACTGTCATCTAATTTATTTTTACTAATTAAATAAACTGTTCCATACACCCCAAGCATTTTAAGTTTGTTATCTTTAGTTGTTATAAATTTAGTATTTATAGGAAATTTTTTCGCATAGTTATAACTAATATTTTTTAATATCTGTTTTGCTCTGGCATTTGATGGCTTTAGTTTATATGCTTTTACAAAATATTCTAATGAAGAATCTCTGCAATCAATTTTATCTTTATTTAAACAAATTAATCCAATATTATATAAAGATGAAGCTTCTTGATTTATAGTTGACTTGTTATTACTCAAGCAATCTTCTGCCATTTTTTTAGCTTTTTTATATTTACCTAATTTAAAATAAACAACACTTAAATCACTCATAGCTTGAGTAAAATTTTGATCATATTTTAAACATTGCTCATAATAATATGCAGATTTTATATATTGTTTATTTTTAAAATATTCTAAAGCCTTATTATAATTTTGTTTTGCTCTTTTTTTATACTCTTTATTAGATATAGGTTTTAATAGTATTTTTAATTTTTCAATATCATTTTTAGTTAAATTTTTATTCTTCTTTGAATAAATATTTATATAATCAAATGGTGTATTTTCATCACTATCTTTTAAATCTTTATTAGCACCATTTTGAAGTAATAAGTTTATTAATTTAAAATCTGCATATCTAACTGCATAATGTAATGCAGTAAGCTTATGTGTAGTAATACTATTTTCACAAGAATCTTCTAAATGAAATGTTCTTTTATTGATATCTATTTTTTTATCTATTAATATTTTTGTACTTTCATATAAGTTATATTGTGCAGTATACATTAATGCAGTTTTTCCAAAACTATTAATACCATTTATATTTGCACCTTTAGAGATTAAATAGTTTAATAATTTAGGAAAATATAAACTATAAAAAATCATAGGTTCTGTATCTTCATTATCATAAGATAACTCTTTTGGATTTTGCCAGTTACCAATAAGTAATGGTTCTATATCTGATATAGGTTTATTTAGTAATAAATATTTTCTTAATTTATCATATGCTCTTATATCTAAAGAGTATCTATTTACATTAAAATGTGAAGATAAAATATCATTAAATGAATAAATTGCATATTCTTTTGCTGTTTTATTATCAAAATTAAATGTATCTATATAATATTGTTCTAAATCTTTTAGTGCTTTATCTTTAGAATCTTGATATTGCTTAAATATTTTATAGTTATAAATACTTCTATATCCCCATAACTCTATTAGTGATTTAATAGTATCTATCTTTTTAAATCTATTGGGATAAATAGTTTTTTTCCATGGCTTATATATAACTTTCTCTAAAGTTTTTGGTATTCTTTCTTCTAAGATATAAGCTACTGGATTAATAGGTGGGCAGTATACATAATAACCAGTCATTTTATCTAATGAATTTGTAAATGCTAAAAAGTTTTTTTGATTTTCTAATTTAATCTTTTTATCATTTAAATTATAATTTATACTTGCAATTAACAATACAGGTAGAACTAAAAATATTGATATTTTTATTATTTTATTTATACTAACTTTCATTTTATTACTTTTAATTTAAATTAGATTCAACTCTATTTCTTCCATTCTTTTTTGCTTTATAAAGTAATTCATCTGCACTATTATATATTCTTTTCATCTCTTGCTCAATACTATTATTATAATTATTATCAATTATTAGTAGTCCAAATGAAGCCGTTACTACTTTTGGATTATTTTGTTTATGTTCAATTTTTAGTTTTTCAATATTAGATCTTGCTTGTTCTAGTAAAATAGCTGCATCTTTATCTTCTTTAATATGAAATAAAATTCCAAACTCTTCCCCACCTAATCTAAAAATAATATCATGAGATCTTCTAAATGTTTTTGTTAAAGATTTTGCAATACTAATTAAAACTGTATCACCTTTTTGATGACCATAAGTATCATTATATTTTTTAAAGTTATCAACGTCAAGCATAGCAAAAACTAACTTTTCACCTGTTCTTCGAGAATGGTTTATTTTATTTTTTAACATTATATTAAAATGTCTTCTATTAAATAGTTGTGTTAAATCATCGGTAATTGAGTTTTGTTCTATTAATTTTTTATTTGTGATATCTTGTCTTACTGATTGATAGCCTATTATTTCATCTTTACTATTTTTTATAACTTCAATATGACTATGTACCCAATAAAATCCACCATCTTTTTTTAGATTTTTAACCTCTCCTGACCAACTTTTACCTTTAGTTACTACTGCCCACATATCTTTAAATAGCTGATCTTTCATATCAGGGTGTCTTAATATATTATGTTTCTTACCAAGTAATTCTTTTTTTGTATATCCTGAAATATCAGCAAAAGCTTGACTTACATAAGTCATTTTACCGTCTAAATCTGTTTGAGATATTATTACATATTGATCAGTTAAATTTAGTAATCTTTTTTGTTCTTCAACTTCAAGTTCATTGTTAGTAATATCTTGCATAAATCCATATAAATTATAGTTATCATTTGATCTCTTTGTTTTGCAATACAATGAAAAATATCTTATATTATTATTTATATCAATAGTTATTTTTGTATTAAACTCTTCTCCAAAATTTATAGCTTTAAAAAATAACTCTTTAGTTTTTGCTACGATATTATCTCTATCATAAATTTTATTTATCATAGCTTCTATAGTTATATTTTTATTATTAATATTTAATATACTCAAAAGTGTATCAGATAAAACCAATCTATCAGAAGAAGTATTATATTCCCAAATCCCTAATTGTAGATCTTCTTGTGCTTCTTCTAACAATAATAATTTATTTTTGATATTACCCATATACTAAACCTTAATTTTTATTTATATATTTTATCATAAATTTTATATACTTTATTTTAATTAATTTAGTCATAAAAGTTAACATAAGTATTACTTATTAATAGTTTGTATAAAAAATATACAAACTAGATATAAATAATCTTTATTACTATAGTATAATTCCAAATATATAAATTTGGAGTTATAAAGTGCAAAAACTACAAGAAGCATTTGATGCAAGAAATAAAAATGGTGTATATGGATATAATATGTATCTTGGTGGAAAAGGTTGTGGAATACATTCACTTGCTGATATAGGATTTGAGGGTGCTAAAGCAAAAAGAGATGGACAAAGTGTAAGTGCCGTTAATATTTATCTTGGTGGTAAATTAATAAGCCAAGATGTAGAGGGTTATAGCATAATAAAAAATGTACCTTTAGATATTGCAAAGCTTTATATCAAGGAACTGATGGTTCAATATAAAACTTTAGCTTTAGAAGGTGAATCATTTGAAGAATTCCATGATAGAGTTTTATCTTTATATTCAAAACCATTACTTGGATTTTTTATTCACCTAAAAGCATATCTTAGATCTAAAAATATCAATTTAGATTTAAATATAGATGAGATAACACCTTGTGCAAAAGTTGAAGAGTATGAAATATTTAATCTTGGAAGAAAAATATATTTTAAATATACAAACCATACTCCAGTTAAAGAGTACCAAGGACTTACAAATAAAAATCCTAATGAAAAAATAGAACCTCTTAATAAGTTAGTAACTAATCTTGATGAAAATATTAATACTATTGTATCAAAGACATTGGATATTCAAGACAAAAGAGCTTTAGTATTTTCTGAATTACTAGAATATATAGCACTATAGTATGAAAAATAAATCTACTTTACCAGTTTTACTTACAAATCCTAAATTTTTAATAATTGGGGGAGGTAATGTTGCTTTACAAAAAGCCAAAGCTTTAAAGAAAAATAATATTAAATTTAAACTAATATCACCTATTATTAAAAATGAGATATATAAATATTGTAAAAATATAAAAATTAAAAAGTTTAAACTAAAAGATATTAAAAATTATACTTACATAATAAATGCCACTGGCAATAATAAAATTACAAAAAAACTTTTAAAATATAAAAAGAGAAATAATATCTTATTAAATATTGTAAATGACCCTAAATTATGTGATTTTTACTTTATGGCAACTACTTCAAATAAAAATCTTCAAATAGCCATCTCTACCAATGGATATAGCCCAAAACTTGCAATCAAATATAGAGACAAATGTCAAGAAATATTACCAAAAAATATTAATAAGCTTTTAAAGAAATATTATAAAATAAGAAAAACTAATATAAAAAAATAGCTATTGTATATTATTTATACAATATCTTATTAATAAATGCTCATTTAATGATATAATTATCCAGAATTTATTTATATTTATAAATAAAAATATTAAAAATTAAGGAATTTAGATGAAAACTAGATTATTATGGCTTTTAGCTTTATTTTTATCTCCTGTATCAATATTTGCAGCAGATAAATTAGACACTGGTGATACAGCATGGATGATGGTATCAACAGCAGTGGTATTATTAATGACTCCAGCAGGATTAGCATTATTTTACGGTGGTATGACAAGAAGTAAAAATGTTCTTAACACATACGCAATGGTAGTTGGGGCATTTGTTGTTGCATTTGTTGCATGGATTGTTGCTGGTTACTCAATAGCATTTGGAACAAATGATTCAGCTTCTATGCAAGCAGTAATGGGTGGATTTAATCATATATTCTTAGATGGAATTAAATGGTCTGATTTAAGTGGAACTTACCCTACTTATGTATTTATTGTATTCCAAGGTACATTTGCTGCAATTACAGTTGCTATTGCATCTGGTTCAGTTATTGAAAGAATGAAATTTTCAACTTGGTTAATCTTTGTATTTATCTGGGTAATTGGTGTTTATGCTCCTATTACACATATGGTATGGGGTGGAGATGGTGCCTTATTATTTGATGCAGGTGCATTAGATTTTGCTGGTGGTACTGTTGTACATATGAATGGTGGTTTAGCTGGACTTGTTTTAGCAATTTTAGTTGGTAAAAGAGCTGGACTTAATAAAACTGCTATGAAGCCAATGTCTATTATGCTTACAGCTCTTGGTGCTGCATTACTATGGTTTGGTTGGTTTGGATTCAATGGTGGATCTGCATTTGGTGCAAATGCAATTGCTGGTTTAGCATTCTTAACTACAGCATTAGCTCCTTCAGTTGCAGCTATTACATGGATGTTATTAGAGTATATGACATATAAAAAGATTACACTTTTAGGTGCAGTTTCAGGAATTGTAGCTGGACTTGTAGCTATTACTCCAGCAGCTGGATTTGTTGATGTTGGTGGTTCATTTATAATTGGTGCTATTGGTTCTGTTGTAGCATTCTTTGGTGTTGTTGGTCTTAAAAAGAAACTTGAATATGATGATTCATTAGATGCATTTGGTATTCACTTCTTAGCTGGACTATGGGGAGCATTAGCTGTTGCATTCTTAGCAGTAAAAGATAATGATTTACTATGGGATGGTCCATTAAAAGAAGCAGGTGATAGAATGGGACAATTTATGGTTCAATTAGAATCTGTTGTTGTAGTAGGATTATTTACACTAGTTGGAACTGTTGTTGTTTACTATATTGCATCATTTTTAACAGATGGTGGTAGAGTTGATGAAGAAGAAGAATCTGTTGGACTTGATGGATCAATCCACGGTGAAAAAGCATTAAACTTATAATTAAGGAATAAAATATGAAAAGAATTGAAGTAATTATTAAACCATTTAAACTTGAAGATGTAAAAGAAGCATTAACAGAGATTGGTATTACAGGTATGACTGTATCTGATGTAAAAGGATATGGAAGACAACAAGGTCACTCTGAACTATACAGAGGGGCTGAATATGTAGTTGATTTTATTCCTAAGATTAAAATTGATATGGTAGTTAGCGCTGAAAATGTAGAAAATGTAACAAATGTTATTATTGCAAGTGCAAAGACAGGAAAAATTGGAGATGGTAAAATATTTATCTCTGATGTTGAAAGTATAATCAGAATTAGAACTGGTGAAACAGACAACGACGCTTTATAAAAACTATAAAAAGAGATTTTAAATCTCTTTTTATATCCTCTTACAAAATTTAAATCATAATTCAATATACTTTGATATAATATTATTATGAATAAACAAGAACTAATACAAACACTAAAAGACACTTATCCTCGAGAACTTCGTAAAAATGTTGTAAAATCTATCCAACATGATGAAAAAAATAATGACACAGATAAAATATATGGTATGGTAAATCAAATATTCTCATATGTATTAAAAGAATCAAACTGGGATATTGCAGATACATCTGCAAATTGGGATAGTGAGCCACTACTTATAATGAAAGAGGCTTTTCCAAAAATAGAAACTACAAACTGGTATAAAGAGCAAGAGTTATTTATATCAAAACATATAGATGTACAAATTAATCAATAGATAATATCTCTATATTATCTTTTTTTAAATAGATAACATATCCATCAATTTTATTTATATTTGTTATTTTTGAGATTGCATTTTTATAAAAAGCAACTTGCTTTTTATGTGAAAATAATTTATCTTTTGTAGTTTTATAATCTATAACAATATAAGAATCTTCTTTTTGTACTAATAGATCTACTATTTTTAATTCATCATTATATATCAAAGATTGCTCTTTGAAGTATCTATTATTAGCTATAATATTATTAAATTTTTCATTATCAATAAGTAAACTTATCCTATTTTTTATATCTGAAAAATCATCTTCATCTAAATAACTATTATATTTTGACTTTACTATTTTTAGATTAAACTCTAAAGCTTCATTGCTAAACTCTTTCATCATCTCTAAACAATAATGTGTAGCAATACCAAAATATTTAGCCTTTAAAGATTTACTATCATATGAATCATTTGTAGTTTTTATCTCTTGAATACCTAAATTTAAAACTTCATACTCTAAGTTGTTATCTATAATTTCATCTTGTTTACTTTTTGTATTAATATAAAGTTCACCTATAGATTTGTTTGAAAAATCAACATTTAAATTATCAAATACACTATCTTTTTGTTTTTTAAATATTATCATATTATTTTTTGCTCTTGTTAGTGCAACATATAAGATATTTCTCTCATCACTTAGTACAAACTCTTTTTCTTTTTGGATTGCTACTTGATATTCTTTATCAACATTTTCTCTATTTTTATCTTTATAATATATCTTTTTTAAATCTATATTATCATATGAAAATAATAAGCTAGATTTATCTGCATTTTTTTTACTTATTCTATCTAATACCATAACGGTATCAAACTCTAGTCCTTTTGATTTAAATACTGTTAATATTTGTAAACCAATATTCTCTTTATTTACCATAGATTCTTCTAGATTATCTATTTCATAAATAAAATCTACTATATTTTTAAATGTATCTAATTTTTCAATAAATTTTATATAATTTTCATCAATAAGATTATAAAAATTACCAATTTGTTTTACTATATTTTCTAACTTTTGTTTTTTTATATCAATATTTAACTCAATAATATTATTTATTTTATTTCCAATTAATGAATTGAAATTCCCCTTATATATATCTTCATTAAAATAATAATATTTTATTAAATTTATACAAGCTTTTATATTATTTTGATTTATAAGTTTTGAAGTAACTTCTGTGATTATTTTTAGATCTTTAAACTCATTACTTAGATAATTATATAACTCAGTTACATCTTTATTTGTATAAGTTAATATTGCAATATTCTTAGGATTTATACCTTTTTGTAAAAGGGTTAATAACATATTTTTAATATCTATAAATTTATGTGTATCTTCAAGATATAAAGATGATATTTGAACTAAACCAGAGATATTACTATTTATATTTTGAGGATAATATTCATAGTTTGGAACATCATTAAATATATTATTTACAAAACTTACTACACTTTTACTAGAACGATAATTTACATCTAATATTTTTAGTTTTAAATTAGGACTATATTTATTAATAACATAATCAAATAACTCTTTATTTCCACCTCTAAATCTATATATAGATTGTTTTGTATCTCCAACATAAAAAAATGTTTTATATATATCACTATTATTTAAAATAATCTCATCAATTAAAGGTTCTAAAATTTTATATTGCAATACTGAAGTATCTTGAAATTCATCTATTAACATATGATTATATTTTGCATCTAATCTAAAATATAAAAAATCTTTATCTATATATTTACTTAGTAAATCGTAAGCAAAATTTGTAATATCAGAAAACTCTAAACTATTTTTTTGTTTTTTATAGTTTATTCTAAATTGCTTATAGTTATTATATATAGTAAATAGATTATTTAAAATCTCTCTTTCTTGTAATTTATAATAATATTGCAAATTATTTTTTATACTTACAAACTTATCATCTAAAGAATCTATATTTTTATCTTTTTTAAAATAAGTAAACTCAGCAAGACTATCTTTACTAAGCCAAGTTTTTCCTTTGTTTATTAAACTATTTATATCATGAAAATCAACTGCTTTTTTAGCACTATTACTTAAAGATGACGCTAATACATACTCTTTTATTGTTTGAGCATCATTTAATATATCAGTTTTTAGTATATCTAATAGATCTGTATTAAATTCAACTATTTCATAATCTTCATTTTTCTCATCTAGTGTTCTAAAGAGTTGAATAATTGAAGATAGTTTTTTATTATATGAGTGTGAAAAGTTTATTAGTAATTCAAACTCTTTTAGATTTAAAGAATTTAAAAACTTATACAACATCAGATCTTCATCATCATTAGCAATTGTAAAATCATCGCTAATATCAATATACCCAGCAAACTCTCTTAATATTTTATTTATAAATTTATCAATAGTAAATATTGATAATTCACTCACTAAAAAACGATTTAATACTTCATCTTTTTTTTGCACTATCTCATATTCATTTAGATTAGTTTCAACACTAATTGCATCCAAAATAGGCTTATCAATACCTAATTCTTGAAGAGTCTCATATATACGTGTACTCATCTCCAATGCAGCTTTATTTGTAAAAGTTAAAGTTAATATTGAATTTACTGGTACATCTTGTAGTAATAAAGATATATATCTAACTGTAAGAGCAAATGTCTTACCACTTCCAGCACTAGCCTTTAAACATAAAAATTTTTCCATGGTCTTCTTTTCTATAAATATTTTGTATTATAGCATACTATTTTATAATATATTAGATACAATTATCTTATGAAAACTATATTAAAACTTATATTATTATCTTCGTTACTAGTTGTATTTCAAGCATGTTCACAAAAAATTAAAATAAAAGCTCTTGAAGCTCCAAAAGTTTTAACTTCGGATGTAAAATATATCTCAATTGATAAATTTAGAAATGATACAGTATCTCAAGCTTCTCAAATACATACAGCCTTAGCAAATGTAACAATAGATGGGAAAAAGTATTTTCATGTAACAAATAGGCAAAATATAAATAAAATCCTAGAAGAACAAAAACTAAAAGATTCAGGATTAGTTGATTTAGTTGATGATGAAGAGATAAAAGGTTTACAAGATGCAAAAACTTTACTAAGTGGTGAAGTTCTTGTTAATGATATAAGTAGTTCAAGATTTTATACAGTAAGAACTGATTATAAAACTTGTATTACAACATATAAAAAAAATGGTAAAACTTATTGTAAAAAATATAGAAAATATAAAGTACCTTGTAGAAGAAATTATTACACATTAAAAACAAAAATCAATTTAATACAAATATCAACTGGTATTAGTTATTTTGAAAAAGATTATTCAAGTAAAACAAACTATTCTCATTGTATCGATGATAGAAAGACTCTTCCATCTAAAAAATATGTTAACACAAAATTAGCAAATAATATAGCATATTATTTAGTTAAAGATATAGCACCATCATATGTTTATTTCGAAGTTAAACTATTAGATTCATTAGATATTGATCTTTCTTCAAAACAAGAAGATATGTTTGATTTAGCACTAAAATTAATAGAACAAAAAAGAATATCAAAAGCAAACCAACTGTTATCAAATTTAAATAAACAAATACATAGTAACTCATATGTAGTTTTATATGATTTAGCAATTACAACTGAAGCTTTAGGTGATTTACAAAAAGCATATAGTCTATTAAAAAATGCAGAAGATATAGCAATTAGTAAAAATAAACTAATAAAAGAGATATCAAGCTCAATACAAAGAGTAAAAAATAATATTGATCAAATAAATAAATATCAAAACAATTACAAGTAAATTATAATTCTCATTTAATAAAGTATTAGATATAGTTATAATATAAAATATTTAAAGGATATAAAATGAGAATAAAAGCAAAAGTAAAAAAAGATATCACTATAGTTAAATTTATGGCTAAACATATTATGTTAAGTCGTACAGAAGCATTAAAGAAAAAAAAGAAACCTAACTATATCACATCTATAATTGCTACAGTGAATGATGAAATAGTATTTGAAGCTAGTACTTCTCAATCCCTATCTAAAAACCCATATATAAAGTTTAAATTTAAAGGTGGTAATAAAGGTGAGACTATTATTATTACATGGAAAGATCTTCAAGGAAATAAAAAAATAGGAAAAGCTAAACTAAAATAGCTTTTTTATTTATAATACTCTATTTAAAACCACTATTAACCATAAAATATATATAAATAGGGTATTTAATTTTAAATATAAATCTAAAAGTTTATGTAATAAATAATAATTGTCAAGTGCAAAGTAAAAATGTACCAAAGTGCAGAGCAAATATGCACCACTTAA
>CAYZWZ010000010.1:0-45515 GCA_964482285.1 uncultured Helicobacter sp.
TTCTTCACGTAAAACTTCAAGTACAATTTTTGTTTTAAATTGTGTTGAATATTTTCTAAAGAAAGTTTGCTAAAGCAACCGCTATTCGCTACTTTTGTCATTTTTCTACTCATATCTTTACCCTCTTTTTATTGTTTAATTCTACCTTTTTGAGAATTAAACTTTATAAAATGTTGTTTGTTTTTCTTGGGGTATTATAGAATTGATAAATTGTAAAGATAAAATCAAACAATTACAAAAAATAGTACCAGAGTTTGATCATAAGTTGAATAAATAATAAGATATAAAAATATGTGATCAAGTAAATAAAATTTAAATATCTTACAATACATAAAATATATTTTGATCAGGTATGTATGTCTCAGTTTTAATTGCGTAAAAAAAGCCAATATCTATATGGATATTGGCTTTTTTATTTTATATAGTTTCTCTTTCTATAGTAGAAAAATAACCATGCCCTATATATACCACATAATAAACTGGTAATATTAAAGACATAAATGGAATAAGAGATAATAAATATAGTTTTAAAGTTCTAAGTCTTAACTCTTTTGTATTTTTATTTTGAAACTCTTTTAGGTCTTGAGTATTCAATATAGTAGTACCTACATCAAAGTTTAACATTTTATGAAATAGATAATAAAATGGTAAGTTAATAGCAAAAATATTAACTACTGGTATAAAGTAAAATGGTATCAAAGCTAAAAGTAATATTATCATAATAAATATTGTTTTGATCATATAAAAAATAGTTCCTATGATAGTTATATTTCCATAGAAGTTTATATTTGGGTAGTGTTTATCTCTTATTTTTGCTAATATATAAGGTGTTAAAAATCCAATTACAAGTAAAGATATAAAAATACTTACATAAACCATAGCAACTGCACCAATAGAGTAAACAAGAATATTTACTAGCCATGATATTGCAGCTGATTTTAAAAACCATTGTGCTATTTCATCTACATATGTTTTATCATTTACATTTTCAAAACTTGTATTAGTAGTTGTTTGTTCTATATACACTTCATCAAAGCTATCTATTGCTACTGATGCTCCAGCAAAAAAGAGACTATAAACTATAAACATAGTTACTATAAACGGTAAGATAGCAAACTTTAATATATCTTTTGAAAAAAAATCTTTTATACTAAGTGCTACTATATCAGCTTCTGTTTTTATCATATTTGTTTATCCTATTAAATTAAATTCTTTTTTATGTATTATTATACCATTTATTATTATATTTAATCTATGAAGTCTAGGATAATATTTTCTTGTAGTTATTATTTAAAAAAATACTTTATTTTTTAGTATATTAATATCTTTTATATATTGGATACTAAAGAATTTATATACTCTATTGAATATAAATCCTTTAGCAGTTTTGACATATTATTTAAAAGTTGGTTCTAAAAATGGAATAACTTGTTTTTTTCTACTTAGACAACCATCTAGCCAAAATTGATTATCTTTTACTTCTACATTCCAAGCTTTTTGGATATTTTCAATAGAATCAGTAGCAACTAGTATTTGTGAACCCATAGCCATAATATCTGTTAATAGTAAAAGTACTGTATGGTAACCCTCTTGCTCTTTTAGTTCATTCATAGCTTTTAGTAAGTCATCTTTTTTATCATCAAATATTGATAAATCTACAACTTCAAGTTGTCCTATTCCTACTTTTGTTCCATGCATATCGAAGTTTTTAAAATCTCTTTTAATAAGATCAATACTTGATACTCCATCAACTTGTGATTTTACTTTAAACATCTCTAAACCAATAGCTTTAAAATCCTCAATACCAGCAATATTAGCTAACTCTTTACATACTTTTGTATCTATTTTTGTACAAGTTGGAGATTTAAATATTACTGTATCACTTAATATTGCACACATCATAGCACCTGCTATATCTTTTGGAATTTCAACTTCATAGTAATCAAACATCTCTTTAATAATAGTATTACTACATCCTACAGCTCTAATCCAAACATCAAGAGGGTTTGAAGTGATAAGTCCACCTAATTTATGGTGATCTGCAATACCAACTATATTTGCTTCTTTTAAATCATCTGGAGCTTCAGTGTAGTTGTTATAATCTACTAAATATATATCTTCGCCAGCAAATGATGTTTTAAGTTCTGGAGTTTCTAGGTTAAATTTTTCTAAAATATAAGCAGATTCAGGATTGATTTCACCTTGTCTTACTGCTTTAGTTGTATGACCTAATTTTTCTTGTAAGTAGGCCATTGCAATAGCACCAACTATACTATCGCTATCTGGTGTTTTATGTCCACATGTATATAACATTTTTTTTCCTTATTTATATTTTTTGGAATTATAACATATTATTTAGAATCTTCATTTATATATGGCAATACAATTGTAAATTTTGCACCATAATAGTGTTTATTTTTATATGTATAGTCACTGTTACATACATAAATATTACCTTTCATCCCCTCAGTTATAAGTTTGAATGTCATATTAAGACCAATTCCTGTCCCTTGAGATTCATGTTTTGTTGTAAAATATGGTTCAAATATTTTATTTAAATATTGTTTAGGAATACCACCAGCTGTATCTTGAATATCTATAATAATATTATTGTTATTCTTTGATATATTTATAAAGATATATCGTTGTTCAATATTATTTTCATTAAAAGCATCTCTTGAATTATTGATTATATTTATATAACATTGAATTAATTGATTATCTAAATTTTTAATAAATAGATCTTTATCAATATTCTCTATAATTTGAATATTATATTTTTTTATAGTACCTTCTAGTAGATGTAATAAGCTTTGAAAGTTTTCATATAGATTAAATTCTACTTTTCTTTCATTTCCTTTTACAAAGTTTTTAAAATCATCAATTGTTTTTGATAAATATTGTGCATTTTGGTTAATAATAGAGCAAGACTTTTGAATACTATTTTCATCTAGTATATTCATCTCTTGTTTCATTTGCATACCTGTAGCACTAGTTGATATTACTGATAATGGTTGTCTCCATTGATGAGCAATATTTCCTATCATTTCACCCATTGCTACTAATTTTGATTGTTCAGATATTAACTTTTCTTGTTTTTTAAGATTTGTTATATCAATAAGACTTGATAATCTTAGTTGTTTATTTTTAAGGTTATATCCTCTTAATAGGGCATTAAATTCTGATCCATCTTTTTTAAGCATTATTGCTTCATAAGGTTTTGCATCATCTTTTAGTATATTTTCTTTTACTATATCTTTTGATTTAGATGATACAAATTCAAAGGGGTTTTTACCAATTAATTCTTCTTTATTTTTATATCCTAAAATATCTAATGCACTTTGATTTACATCTATACATTTACCATTTTTAAATAATATAATACCTTCCATTGTTGCATCTATTAATTCATTAAAATCTTTAATAGAGTTTTTTAATAATGATTGTTTATATAATAAAAATAATATAATAATAAAAATAGTAATTAAAATATAAGATATAAGTTTATAGTCAATTTGAGATTCTTGTATATTATTTCCTAACCATTTTCTATAAATTTCTTTATGTATACTTTGTGGTATTTGATCTAAACTTTTATCTAAAATAGATAATAAAATATCATAATCATCTCTTACTGCTATTGATAAATCATATTTCATATTAGTAAAACCAGATATTTGTAAATTATTTAAAGAAAATTTATTGATATAATAAGATGCAATTGGTAAGGTTGCTATTGTACAATAAGCTTCTCCATTTGATACTTTTTGTAGTGATTGTAAATAATCTTTTGTTTCAATTATTTTTATATCAGGATATCTTTGTTTTAGTTTTGTTATTAGTCCTGATCCTTTTTTTCTTGCAATTGTTTTATCAATAATATCTTCAATATCATTTACAAAGGGTTTATTATTTTTAGTAATTATTGCTAGTTTATAGCTAAGATATGGTTTTGTAAAATTTGCATAATTTTTTCGTTTTTTCGTTTCTATAGCACATGGCAAAATATCACATTTTTTCTCTTTTAAAAATTGTTGAGATTGTATCCACGATGAGGTAGGAACATTTACAAATTTTATATTTAATTTTTTTTCTAAAACTTTAAGTGTATCAATAGCAATTCCAGACATTTGATTCATATTTTCATTTTTTGCAAACTCTATTGGTTCCCAGTTAGGGTTATTACACATTCTTACTATTTTATGTTTTTTAAGATAATTTTTTTCTATTTTTGTTAGATAATTTTTATCTTCTTCTTTTTTTATATTTGTATTTACAATCCAATTATTTATAATTTCATTTTTTTCGTTATCATCTAAATTTAAAACGGCTTTTTGTAAGATTTTATTTAAAATAGGTTTATTTTTATTTGTAAAATAATAAAGCTTTGATGGTTCAACGTCGGTTTGATATAAAGCTTTTAATCCAGTAATAAAGTTTGCTTTTATAAAATTATCTATACTAAATTGTGTATTAAAAATAGCATCTACTTCATTATTTATTAACATCTTAACTGTTTTTTC
Source organism: uncultured Helicobacter sp. (assembly GCA_964482285.1). GTDB lineage: Bacteria > Campylobacterota > Campylobacteria > Campylobacterales > Arcobacteraceae > CAIJNA01. Next base: position 4,524 of record CAYZWZ010000010.1, read on the forward strand.
AAGTGTATCAACTTCTATTATTTTAATACTTGGATATTTTTGTTTTATTTTATAGATTGTTCCATATTTTTTAACCATTGCAATAGATCTATTTTTTAAATCATCAAAATTTTTTATTTGGCTATTTTCTTTAACATAAAGGTACTCTTTTATACTCATATATGATGAAGTGTAGTCACCAAATTTCGCTCTTTGTTTAGTATAATATGTAGTAGGAAGAAGATCAATTTTATGAGCTTTAAAATCATTTAATAATATACTCCATTGTTTTGGGATATATTGTACTTTAAGGCCTGTATTTTTAATAACAAGTTTTAAAATATCAATACCAACACCAGAGGCTTTATTCGTTTTCTTATCTATATAAGTAATTGGGTACCATGGTGATACACCAACTTTTATAGTATTGTTATTAATCCATTCTTTTTCCTCTTTTGTTAAATTAATACTATTTGCATTTAATGAACAAAAGAATAAAACTAAAAGTAAAGATTTAATTAATAAATTCATAATAACTATCCTTGCATACCAGCAGTATATTGTTTTTTAGATTTTTTACCTTTATATCCACAAGTTTTTTCTACAACAATTGATTTTTGTTTCTCTTTTCTTTTTGTATCTTTTTCAACAAAAATCTTTTTTCTTGTAACTGGATCTATTTCTGTGTAGTACATAACAGCACTGTATGTTCCAGGAGTTGGTATGAATACTTGAGCTTGCTCTGGATTCATTTTAAGTTCATGTGTAGTAAATCTTTTTAATTCATGCATATCTTTATCTGTACATCCAGGATGTGCAGCTATTAAATAATAAGTTAAAAATTGTTGTTTTCCAGATTCTTTATTTAATCTATCATATAATTTTTTAAAGTCAACAAGTGTTTGTTTTCCAGGTTTACCCATAAGATCCAATACATGTTGTACTGTATGTTCAGGTGCTACTTTCATTTGTCCACTTATATGATGATTTACAAGTGATTTTAAATAATCATAACCATGTTTTTTATCAGGAGTTATAATATCATATCTAATACCAGAAGCTACAAATGCTTTTCTAATACCAGGTAGTTCTCTAACTCTTTTATTCATAGCTATTATTCTACTATGATCTGGTTTCATAGCACCACAAAGATGTTTACTATCTACACATCTTTGATAATCACAAGTTCCTAATTTTAATTTCTTATCACATTCATATCCATACATATTTGCTGTTGGTCCACCTAGATCTGATATAATACCTTTGAAGTCTTTGTATTCTTGAAATTCCATAGCTTCTTTTACAATATTATCTTCACTTCTTGTTCTTATTGTTCTACCTTGATGTACTCCAATAGCACAAAAATTACACTCACCCCAACATCCTTGGTGGGTCATAATAGAAAACTTAATTGTTTCAAGACATTTTACTTTTCCATCTTTTGCATAATATGGATGTAACTCTCTTGTAAATGGAAGACTTGATACACCATCCATCTCTTGCTCATTTAAATAATCACAAGGTGCATTTTGAATTGCATATCTAGTATCAACTTTTTGACATAAACCATTTGCTGCAATTGGGTCATTGTTATCATAAAATAGATCAAATAGATCAATATATTTTTCTTTATCTTTTATACATTCATCAAAAGTTGGAAGTTGATGAAACTCCTCTCTTGGATTTTTTGATATATAACAAATACCTCTTATAGTTTCAAGGTGTTTTTCATAATCTTCTAGCTGTTGAACTTGAAGACCTTTTTTTGAAGCTACTTTTTGCATAAGGTTTATTCTATTTGTTAGTTCCATTAATGCTATTTCACCCATACCATATACTATAATATCTGCTTTACTATCAAAAAGTATTGGTTTTTTTAGTTTATTTTGCCAATAATCATAGTGTGTAACTCTTCTTAGACTAGCTTCAATACCACCTAAAACAATAGGAACAGTATTTTTAAAATATCTTCTAATTAGATTTGTATAAACTAATACAGCACGATCTGGTCTTTTATTATTTACTCCACCTGGAGTGTAATCATCAGAGTTTCTAAACTTTTTTGTAGCAGTATAATTCGAAACCATAGAATCAATACTTCCACCACTAACTCCCCAGTATAGTTTAGGAACGCCTAGTCTTTTTATATCTTTATCGTTTGTAATATCAGGTTGTCCAATTATTCCAACTTTAAAACCTAATTTTTCTAAAATTCTTCCAACAACAGCTACACCCATAAAAGGACTATCTATATAAGCATCTCCAGTTATAAGGATAACATCACATTGATCCCATCCAAGGGTATCCATTTCTGCTTTTGTTGTTGGTAAAAATTTATCGTGTTTTTTAATGTTCATTTTTTTATTCATAGTATTTCATTATATCAAATAGTCAATAAAAAAGGGACAAGTTGTAATAAACTTGTCCCTTTTTTTATAAATATTTAAATTATTAAACTGATTTGTCTTGTTTTCTAACTCTAATACTTAGTTCTTTTAATGCATCAGCATCAACTTCACTTGGAGCAGAAGCCAATAAACATTGAGCTTTTTGAGTTTTAGGGAATGCAATTACATCTCTAATAGATGATGTACCTGCTAATAACATAATAAGTCTGTCAAAACCTAATGCAAATCCACCATGTGGAGGCGCACCAAATTCTAAAGCATCAAGTAAGAAACCAAATTTATCGTTTGCTTCTTCATCACTTATTTCCATAAGTTCAAATACTTTTTTCTGAATATCAGATTTATGAATTCTTATAGATCCACCACCTAGTTCTGTACCATTTAATACAATATCATAAGCTATTGATTCGATCTCTTCAAGGTCATCAACATTGTTTAGATCTACCTTATCAAGGTTTGGCATTGTAAATGGATGGTGAAGTGCTTTTGTTCTTCCATCTTCTGTTTCAAACATAGGGAAATCAACAACCCATAGGAATTCATATACATCTTCTTTTATTAGATCCATTTGAGAAGCTAATTCAAGTCTTAATCTTCCCATATAATCCCATACAAGTTTTTTCTCACCAGCACCAAAGAATATAACATCTCCAACTTCTAATTCACATCTACTTACTAACTCTTCTAATTTTTCTGGTGTATCTTCGAAGAATTTATTAAGTGGACCTTTTAGACCATCTTCTTTCATTTGGAAATATCCAAGACCAGATGCTCCAAATTTTCTTACATAATCTTCAAAACCTTTCATTTGTCTTTTAGAGAAAATATTATCTCCATTTGGAACTTTTAGTGCTTTGATTCTGTTTTTCTTTTTATCTTTTGCAATATTTGAGAATATATCAAGAGTACAAGCTTCAAATATATCAGATACTTCTACCATTTTCATATCAAATCTTAAATCTGGTTTATCAGATCCATAACCTTCCATTGCATCGTTGTATGTCATTCTTTTAAATGTTTTAGGGATATCTTTTCCAGCAGCTTTAAACATATCATAGATAAGTTCTTCTGCAACTGCTATTACATCTTCTTGATTACAAAAACTCATCTCAACATCTATTTGAGTAAATTCAGGTTGTCTATCTGCTCTTAAATCTTCATCTCTGAAACATTTAGCGATTTGGTAATATTTATCAAATCCAGATACCATTAAAAGTTGTTTAAATAGTTGTGGAGATTGAGGTAGTGCATAAAATTCACCTGCATGAACTCTACTTGGAACTAGATAATCTCTTGCACCTTCTGGAGTTGATTTTGTAAGAATTGGAGTTTCAACATCTAAAAATCCTAGTCTATCAAGAGTATTTCTAGCAGCAATACCTACTTTTGATCTTAGTTGGAATATATTTGCTGATTTTTTAGATCTTAATTCTAAAAATCTATTTTTAAGCTTAATCTCTTCATTTACTTTTGGATCATTTAAGTCAAATGGCATAGGTTTAGATCTATTTTCAATAATTAGTGAATCTAAAACTATCTCAATTTTACCTGTAATTAGTTTTGGATTTTCTAATCCTTCACCTCTTGCTCTTACAGTTCCACTAGCAATTAATACAAATTCATCTCTTACACCATTTGCTACTTCCCATGCTTCTTTGTTATCTTGTGGATCACAAACTAATTGAACTATACCACCTTTATCTCTTAAATCGATAAATATAAGACCACCATGATCTCTTCTACTATTTACCCATCCAGCTACTTTAACTACTTCACCAATATTTTTTTCTGTTACATCTGTACAATAATGTGTTCTCAATATCTTGCCTTTTGTTGTATTTATATTCGCGATTATATCTAATATTTACTTTATTATGATTAAAGTGATATTTTTTAAATTTACAATATATGTTTATTTTAATAAAATTTAGTTAAAGTATAATATAAGATTTATTTATAAAAGGAAAAGTATGAAATTATTATTTATATTGTTATTTAGTATTAGTGTTTATGGTATGCAATTAAGTGAAATAGCCCAAGAAGGAAAAGAACTTTATATGGAAGCAAATTGTCAAAAATGTCATGGAATAGATAGTAAGTATGATCCTAAAAAAAATAAAGTAAAAGATTATAAATCTTTAAAAAAGTGGGTATCATCTTGTATGGTTTATTTTGAACATTCATGGTTCCCTGAAGAACAAAATGCAGTTTTAGTTTATCTTAATGAGATAAAATATAATGTAAATTTAGAAGAAAAAGAGTAAAGATTTAGTAATCTTTTTTCTTTCTCATTCTTGCAAGTTCTTTTTGAACTGAGATATTTATACTCTCATTTGGTTCAAAATCAAGAGCATAATTTTTATTATCATAATCTACGCTATTTAATATAACTTTTACAGCTTCTATTCTAGCTTTGTGTTTATCATCACTTCTTACTATATGCCAAGGAGCTGGTTTTGAGTTTGTTCTTCTTAACATCTCATATTTTTTTTCACTAAACTCATCCCATAAATCTTGAGCTTGAAGATCAACTTCACTTAATTTCCATTGTTTTAGAGGATCTTCTTTTCTTGAGTTAAATCTAGCTAATTGTTCATCTTTTGAAACAGAGAAATAAAGCTTGATTAGTATAATATCTTGTCTTACAAGATCATTTTCAAATCCAACTACATCTTCCATAAATATCTCATATTGTTCAGGTGTACAAAAACCAAATACTGGTTCTACCATGGCTCTGTTGTACCAAGACCTATCAAATAATACTATCTCACCACCTGTTGGGAAGTGTTCAATATATTTTTGGAAAAACCATTGATTTTTTTGAGTTTCAGTTGGTTTTCCAAGTGCTACAATTCTATAGTGTCTAGAGTTCATATATCTAGTGATTCTTCTTATTGCACCACCTTTACCACTTGCATCTCTACCTTCAAAAAGTATAATCATTTTCTTTTTTGTTTTATCAAGATATTTTTGTAGTTTTATAAGTTCTACTTGGTATTGTCTCATTTGTTCATTATCAAATATTTTTTGAATACCTTTTTCAAGAGAAAATGGATCTACATCTTTATAGTTTTTTAACAACGATTTCATAAGTTTGTATTCATCTTTAATCTCATCACAATTATCTGTACTTGGAGATACTTTTTTTACACTTGATTTTTTAGTTGGTAGTTTTTTTGATGATTTGTTTTTTATAGAATCTTTGTATGCTATCATTAAATCATAGGCATCTTTTAGTGTAAGATTATCAGCTTTACTATAACCTAAAACTTTGATATATCTTTTTTTGTTTAGTTGAAACCTAGTGATATATTTTTTACCAAATGTTTTATGAGCTTCTTTAGAGATATATAAACCTGTGTGTTGTGTTTTTTCAAAATCTTTTAAATTCATATAATCTCCTTTATTATTATCGTATCTTTATTGTTGTATAATTTTCGGATTATATCTAGTTTAAGCTAAAATTAAAGTTAAAGGAAAATACTATGATAAGATTGGGGTCAAACTCTACAACAAGAGCAAAGATACTAGAGCAAAACAATATCAAGTTTGAGCAATGTGGTGGAAACTTTGATGAAGAACAGATAAAAACTACAAATCCAGATGAGTTTGTAAGAATTGCAACACTTGGTAAATTTGATGAATTATTTGCTAAATATGGCTGTGATGATATGCCATTGCTTGTAGCAGATAGTGTAGTATCATGTGAAGGTAAGCTATTAAGAAAGGCAAAAAATAAAGAAGATGCAAGAGAGATGTTAGAACTTCAAAGTTCAAATAAAACTACAATTATAACTTGTATGATATTTAAATCAAAAGATACATATATTTTTGATGTTAGTTCAACAACATATACTTTTGAAAAATTTGAAAAAGATGATATTGATAAATATATAGAGTCGGGTGAGTGTATGGGTAAAGCTGGAGCTATTATGGTAGAAGGTTTTTGTAAACCATATATAAAAAGTGTTGATGGTTATGAATCAACTGCAATGGGATTATGTGTAGAAAAGCTTAAGATGTTTTTATAATCTAGCTTCTATTTTAAAGTTTATTATATCTTTTTTATATCCTAGTACAACAATAACATCATCTTGATCAATTTTATGGTTTATCCCTCTTGAAGAGAAGATAAACTCGTGAGATATCTCTTTATCTTGAATACCTAAAAATATTAGATTATGTTTTTGGAAAAGTTCAATATTGTTAAACATTTTTCCATTTAATATTGAATTTTTATTTATTAAAATCTCTTGAATATCAAGATCACTATTTTTATACAAAATATTATCTAAAATTTTAACAGCCATTGGTTTATGTATTTGTCTGAATATTTTTAATCCTGCAGTTTCATAAGGATTAATAGTAGTATTTGCACCTGCAAGTTTTAGTTTTTTGGCTTCATTATTATCGTTGCAATATGATATTATTTGAAGGTTTTTATTTAAATTTCTAGCACTTAAAGATACAAATAGATTTTTATTAAAATCATTATGCATACAAAAAAGTGTTTTTACTTTATCTTTTATACCTAAACTTATAAGCTCTTCATCATCATAACATTCAAAATCATAAACATAAGGTGTATGGTTATCAGCTTTTACAAATTTCATACAAGAGATATTTGGTTCAATTATTATAAACTCTTTATTATCTTGTTTTAATCTAAGAGCTAAATCTGCTGCTAGTTTACTGTAACCAAATAATATTATCATGACTGAATCCTATGTGATTGAATATATGTTTTAAATTCATTAATTGTTTTTTCATATCCAATTACAATTAAAAAATCTTTTTCATTTAAAATAGTTTCATTTTTTACTGGATTGAAAATAAAATTATCTTTATTTTTATAATGAATTACACCTATAAAGTTTATATTAAAATTATCAAACTCAATAGTATCTAAACTTTTATTTATAAAATCAGAATTCTCATATATTTCAATCTCACTCATAATAGCACCTTTATAATCAACAAGTATATCATCGATTGCTTCATAAGCTACAGGAGCATTTAAATAACCAAGAGCAACAAGTGAAGCAGTATTATTTAGTTCTATTAAACTAGAAGCTCCTGCTATTAGAAGTTTTTTCTTTACTTTTGATCTATTTGATCTACAAATTATTGGTATATTTTGATTTATACTTCTAATTGAAAGGATAATAGATAAATTTACAGTGTCATTGCTAGTTAATACAATAACCTTTGATATATTTTTATTTATACCTATTTTTTTAAGTAAACTTATATTTGTAGCATCACCTTTTATTATATTTAGTTTTGCATTTTGGTGTTGTTGTATTATTTCATTGTTATTTTCTAAAATTAAAAAGTTGTAGTTGTTATCTTTTAGATTATCTATTAAAACTTGGGCTGTTTTTCCATAACCACATACTAGGATATATTTTTTTAGTTTTTTAATATTTGAAAGTGTATTTGATTGTTTTATACTATCTAGTTTTTCTCCTATTGAACTTGTAACAATAGAAGTGAAAAATGCAATTACAGTATATCCAGCTAAAATAAGTATAATAGTAGCAGCACGTCCAGCATCACTAACAGGTGTTATATCTCCATATCCTATAGTAGAAACTGTAATAAAAGACCAATAAATCGCATCTATAAATGTATCTATCTTATCATTTAGACCATTTCCTTCGTATATATAAATAATTGTTGCAGAGAAGAATATAACAAGTAAGTATAGTAGTAATAAAAGTGTAAGCTCTAGTTTTTTTTCTACAAATACCCTTGTAAATATATTTAAAGAACTTGAGTATTTTAAAACTTTAAATAATCTAAAAAGTAAAAATATTCTAAGTATTCTAAGTGGTCTATATGATGGAAGTATTGCTAATAAGTCTATTATTGAATTTAATGAAAATATATATTCAAATTTCTTTTTTGTGATAATTTTAAGGCTATCAAATATGTTGTATTTGATATTTAAAAATTGTGATTCTTCATAGTCATGAATAATTTGTTTGTGAGAATCAAAGCTAATAGTTAATCTTCCTAGCCATTCTAAAATAAATACTCCAACAGCAAAATATTCAAAATAGTTTATATAATATGGAAGATCATGTTTTACTTCATAAATTAGTATTCCAACTGTACTAATTACCAAAAAGATCATAGATAGATCAAATATTTTTTTATGTTTAGAGGAGTTATTAATAAGTATATTGTATAAAAACTTTCTAAAACTACTATGTAGTTTTGAAGCTTCTATTTTATATGCAATATTGATTATTAGATTATTCATTTGTAATTAATAATTCAATCTCTTTTTTTAGTAAGTCTATATCAATATCTAAGCTAGTTGATTGTTTTAATGCTACATCTATCATATTTTTATCTAAAGGTTTTATAATATTAAATATAGTATTTACTAATTTTAATGTTTTATTAACCTGTTTACACTCTCCATTTAATGCATTTATAAAGTTTTGATTAAAATTCCAATGTTCAAGAATTAATATACTAACTTCTGTAGATGTACAGTTATAATATTTTCTTTCTACTTTATGGATATATTGTGGATCTTTTTTTAGTTCTTCTAAAAATTGATCTGTTTTATTTTCTATAGTTAGTTCTTTAGAGATAATAAATTTACCTAAATCTTGTAAAATTAGAGGAAGATATATTTTTTTAAGAAGTTCTGGATTCTCTTTTCTAAGCCAAGAGCTTATAAATTTTAATTTTAAAGCTAAAAATTCTTTAAATTGAACTTGATCAAGTCCATAAGCATCAACATTTGTTGATAAACTATCTTCAATACTATTTGATAATACCATTGATATTGTAAAATCTATACCCATTAAATATATTAAATTTTCTACAGATTCTACTTCATTTCTAAAACCAAACATTGCTGAATTTATTGTTTTTAATAAATTTGTAATAATAATTGGATCTGTACTTAATATATCTATTAACTCTTCTACTTGCTTATTTGATTTTGTAGAAAAGCTTAATGTATCCAATATAGTTTTAGATAAAGGAGCTAGATTTTCTATTTGTGTTAATATTGTTTGCATATTTTCATCCCATTGCGTATGTAGAATCATATCATTTAGTTCATTAAAAAATGTTTTAAATTGTAATTTTTCTTCATTGTTTATATTTTTATCAAACTCTAAATATATAAATATATCTTCAGAATTTTTATTTATGATATCGATATAAAGGTTGTCTTTTATTAATGATTCTTTCTTCATAAAAACAATACTTAATTTATCAATCTCTTTTGCAGATATGATTTTAATATTATTTGAGTTTATAAATCTTCCAGTAGCAGATATAATTTTAAATCTTGATGATACTTTTGATTCATCTAAATATGAAATAAAACCACCTTTAATTTTATAGTTGTCAAATTTTAGATTATTTAATATAAAATCTAAAAAGTCATATAAGGTTGTTTTACATGAAAGAAAGTTTCTAAATATTTCTGTGTTCAAATTAATTTCCTTATATTAAAAGTATATAGTATTATAAGTTTAAATTACATTACTGCTCTTTGTATAATTAAAAATTTATTGATTTTGTGTCATTTCGTAAACCCAATTATACAAATCATACATATCTTGGTATATTTTAAATGCCTTGTCTAATATATTGATACTATAAAAGTCGTCATCTATACTATACTCTATATATGCATACATTGCACCATATAATGATAAATCAATATATTGATCATCTTTATATTCACTTAAAACTTTTGGGATGTTTTTATACTTTTTAGTAGGTAGTTTATAACCCTTTTTTACAAGTGTATTTAAAATATTTTGTAGTTGTATTCTTTTTGTTTCATCTTTTAAATACTCTCTATAATGTTTTAAAAGTGGTGGCTTAAAATTTCTAATTCCTGTAGAAATAAAATAACTATCTTTAGTATAATGCATATAAAAAGATGAGCTTTGCATACGGTGATTATTTCCACCATAAAAGATTATTCCTATTTTATCTTTCATTGGCAGTTTATTTTTACTAAATCTTACATCACGATATATTTTGAATAAACTTTTACCAACTTTTGCTTGGAAGTTTATATTAGCATCTAGTATTTGTAAAGTCTCTCCCATATCTTCTACGAAGTTTTCATTTACTTTTCTTATATGCTTTTCCCAAATATATCTATTTTGTTCAAACCAAATTTTATTGTTGTTTTGTTCTAAATCTTTTAAAAAAGATATACCAGTTTTACTAAAACCATCAAATACCATCTTTTATCCTTATTTTTTGACATAATTTTATTTTATTTTTTATACATATATCTAATACTATTATATTGTCTTGAATATATCTATTATAAGATAATAGATTTTTTAGTAGTATATTATTTTTAAAATACAGATTATTATTTTTATAACTTAGATTACTTAAATTTTTATCGTTAATTATTTGTTTTTGTAGAAATAATCTTGTAGATTCAAACTCTATTTTTAATATATTTTTATAATAATTAATTTTGTTTGAATGATTTAAATCTAAACTAATATTTGCAACACTTACTAATAAAATAGAAGATATAACAATAGTAAATAGTAGTTCTATTAGTATTATTGATTTTTTATTTATGTTCATTAAATATTATATCTTCATTTGAGATAGTTTTATTTTGTAAAAAATTATCATATGCAATATTTAGTTTATCGTAATGTATATTTTTGTTTGTACTTATGATGAGGTTTGAAAAGCTGTAGATTATAATAGATATAATAACTAAGCTTAACAAAACTTCAATAAGTGTAAAACTATTTTTTCCCAAGAGCTAGTGCTTTTTGATATGCTACTTCTATAGCTTCTATCATTGCATATCTTACATTATGTTTTTCTAATACACTATATCCAGCAGCTGTAGTTCCACCTGGACTCATAACGCCATCTTTTATTGATGATGCATTTTGTTGTTCTAAAAGTGAAGCAAATCCATCAAATAAACCTGCACTTAATTGTTTTGCATCTTCTCTTTTTAGTCCAGCATTTACTGCACCATCTTCTAATCCTTCTGCAACTAAAGCTAAAAATGCAGGACCACTTCCAGCAAGTCCTGTAGCTATATCTAACTCTTTTTGAGTATTTAACCAAAGTGTTTTACCAATAGCATTAAATATCTCAATAGCACTCTCTTTTAGAGTTTCATCACCTGTAATTGTTGTCATCGATTTTAAGTTTGAAGCTGCTAAATTTGGCATAGTTCTTATATATGCTTTTGAATTTATAGATTGTTTAAGAGATTCTATAGTAGTTCCTGCTAATACAGAGTATAAAGAGTTTGCTTCACCACTTAAAGATAGTTCTGGTAGTGAATAAGGTTTTACACATAAAATTATATTTTTATTTGTTATATCTTGATTTGGTGTTAAAGTTGATATAGTAATATTTGGAATCTCTTTTTTTAATTGTTCTAAAGTTGATATATTTCTTCCAAGTACTTCTATTTCATATTTAGAGATTAAGCCTTTTATTAAAGCTTTTGCCATATTTCCATTTCCAATAAATGTTAATTTCATATTTTACCTTTTTTATTAATAATATTATTCTAACATAAAAATCAAAAAAATAATATTATTGAATAATTTATAAACAGTTTATAATAATTCTATTTTGATATTATGCTATACTTTTATTAGATTATTACAAAGGTTTATAATGGCAGATACTACAAAATCATTAGATGATTTAATAAGAGGAAATCAAAAATTTAAAGATGTGCATTTTCCAAAACTTGAAGAGAAATATGGAAAACTTGTAGAATATGGTCAAAATCCACAAATTTTATTTATAGGATGTTCTGATTCTAGAGTTGTACCTGATTTAATAGTAAATTCAAAACCTGGGGATATGTTTATTTTACGAAATATTGGTAACTTTGTACCACCATATTCAAATGATAATGACTTCCATGGTAGTTCATCTGCAATAGAATATGCAGTTAGTGTACTAGGAGTTAAAGATATAATTGTATGTGGACATTCATATTGTGGGGCTATATCTTCACTTTATAAAGATCTAAGCAATGAACCAGAACTTCAACATGTAAGAAAATGGCTAAGTCTTGGACAAAAAGCAAAAGAGTATGCATCTTTAGCACTTGGATCAAATGCTACAAAAGAAAATTTACAAAAAATAACTGAAAAAATATCTATAAAACATCAGTTAGAAAATCTTTTAACTTATCCAGCTGTTTTAAGAAAAGTAAATAGTGGTGAGTTGGATATTCATGGGTGGCATTATAAAATTGAAGATGGAAGTATCGAAGTTTATGATGGTGAACTTTGTGCTTTTAAACCATTAAATTAAAAAAGAAAAGATTAATCTCTTCTTTTTTTACCTTTACCTTCATCATCAAGTTTTATAAATATCTCTAAATCTTTTTTCATTTTTTCATCTAAACTATTCCATATTTTTATTTTATTTTCATATCTTTTGAAATCTTCAGTTTTACTTTTTTTTATATCTCGTATTAGATAATGGTATCTAACCATATTTTTTGTATAGCTACTTAAAAAAGGCCAGTTTTTTATTATTTGATAGCTTCTTTCTTCATGATCTGTAAAGCTATATTCACCAAAAACTATATCTTCTTCATCTTTTTTATATGCACTAAAAGGTTTACCAATATCATGAAAAATTGCAGTTGCTATCATTTTGTATTGTTTTGCTTTTATTGTACAATATAAGACTCTTATAGTATGTACTAAAACACCATGCTGATGCCATTTGTTTTGTATAAAAAATAGACTATTTAAAAAAGGTTTTGATAGTATTTTATTACTTACTTTATCCATATATTACAGTTGTATCTATTTTATTTAAGAAGTTTTGTACGCTTTGATCATCTTTTGAGATATTTGATTTTATATAGTTTAAATCAAGATTATTTTTATATTCTTGTAATCTATCTTTTGTAATATTTGTCCAAGTGTTAAATAAAGAGTGATTTAAATATTCATTTAATCTATTTATAGCTTTAAATGTTTTTAGGTAATTTTTATGAGATTTATCTAAAATTAGTTGTGAATGTTCATTTGTAAATACTATATAATCATCATCTAAATCTATTTCATAATTATCAATTTTATATTGCAGTTTTGAGGCTAAATAATCATTTGAATCTTTTAGTGTGTCTAGTATTAGTTTAGCTTCATTAACATAAGATTGTCTTTTTTCTTTGTTCCAAAAAAGTGGAGCAGGGGCTAGGTTTGTTATCCTGTCTGCTAGTTTTACCATCTGCACATAATATGGTTGTTGGGCTAGTCTATTTAAACTATCTTTCATTTGTTCTTGTTTAGTTCCTAGTGTTTCATCTTTTGTAAGAGCTTCAACTCCAGCTATAACAGAATCTATATTTTCAAGTTCTAAAGTATCTTTTGAAACTATTGTAGATGTATCTTCATTTACATCATGTAACAATGCACATGCAATAGCAATATTTGCTTCATCATAAGATATTTTAGAAATATTTAAAGAGTGTATAATCTCATTTGCAACACTACATATATGAAAAGAGTATGGTAAATTTTCTGGAGTTTTTTGATCTTTATGTGCTTTTAGTGCAAAAGCTAGTGCATCTTTGTATACTTTTGTACAATATAATTCTTTATTGTAGCTGTTTTGCATTGCTTGTTCCTATATGCTTATTTTAATAATTATAATATATAGTTGCATAAATATAGTTAAATATGACTATAGATATGAATAATGAGGTTAAAATGGATAAAGAATCAAAAGATAAAAAATCTTTTAGAGAACAAGTAAAAAATATAAGTGAACAAAATAGTTTAATACCTACAAAAGTGTATTAAACTTTATTTCATTGTAAAATACTCTTTTTCAATAAGTGCTATATTTTTTATCATAGCAAGTATTAGTTTTGCTATTTTATCTTGATCTTGTTTTGCTATATTATCTAAAACTATTTTTTTGTCATCTTTTTTTAATATAATTACTTTAGAATCTATAACCTTTATATGTTTTATATTTTTCTTATGTAGTATATATCTTTTATTATTTTTCATATCTACTAATCTTAGATGGCTGTATTTTTGGTCTTTTATATCTAAAGGTGAAGCTATTACTGGTAGGATAAAACTATATACAACCCCATAGTTGTATTTTTGTAAAATTTTATTTAGAGTCTCTTTTTTCTTAAATAAATTTAGATACTTCATAAGCATAAACTGGTACCCATACACATCTATATTTTTTATTTGTTTTACTTGTTTATATGGTCTTTTGTTTAACTCATCAAATAATTTTATAGCAAATCGTGTATCTTTTATATATGCTGTTTTTTTGTATTGTTTTTTAATAAGTACTGCAAGTTCTTGAATACTAAGAGTAGATAGATCTTTTTGTTTTAGTTTATTATATTGTTCTTGTTTTAGTTTTTCTTGTTTATTTTTGCATGTTTTTTTAATATCATTTATAAACTCTTTTTCTTGTATCTTCTAATTCTTGTTCTAAAGGTGTATTTGTCTTTTTGGGATATAGTGTATTGAAAGTAAAACTAATAGCAGTAAATACCAATATAAAAAAGCAAAACCTATAAAACTAATAGGATTTAGGCCTAAAAATCTTTGTGCAAGGGTTGTAACTACTCCTGATATAAGTATTCTTACAAAGTTATTGTTCATTTAATAAATCTTCCATATCTACTAGATAATTTAAAAGTATAAGTTTAGGTTTTACACCATCTATTTCAAATACTTTATTATCTTGTGGTTTATAGTTTGATATATTATAGTTTATTTGTTCTTTTAGTTCCATAATCTTTTCATAGCTTAATATATCATATAGTTTTGGCAACTCCTCAAAAATCTTTAAAAATCTATTTGCATTGTCTATACTTACATCTTTTAGAGCTACACTTTTCATTAGCTCATCAAGGGCATATAAAAAAGATTCACTATTAAATGGATAGTATTTTTTTAGTTCATTTACAACATCTATCATAGAAGATATATAAGCTTCATCATCTTCTAATACTATAGAACTAAATGTATTCATAAGATAAAATATAAGCTCATCATCAGTAATTATATCATGACCATTAACAGCTTTTATATCTTCTAAAAATGTACCTAAAAACCACTCAATTGATTCTACTTCTTCACCTTGAGCTTTTTGTATCATATGAAGTGAATTTATAAGTAGTCCAAATCTTTTTGCTAGATGAGTTGCTATTTTATTATGCTCATAGTTTGATTTATCATAAAAACCGATAAAGTGACTAAGCACCTGCTCAAAATAATCAGCTATAAACTTCATAGGCTCACTATAAATTGTTTTAAAAAAGTAGCCTTCAAATTGTAGTGCAGGGTCTTCTTTATTGTATGGATAATATTTTGCTTGTATATTTTTTTTGAAATTTGTTGCTTGATGATATATATTTTTTGAATAGTTTATATATAGTGGTAGTTCTAGTGTAGCTCGTTGTTTTTGAATATTACTAATCTCATCTATGTCAAATATCTCCATAGCACCTTCAAACTGTTCTCTTGCACTTGTATTATCTTCAAGTTTTACAACATCATCAAGATAGCTATAAAAACTATGTAAATTCTTAGAGCTTAAAGTGCTTAGATATGTAAGTATCAATGATGTAGGAGTAAGAGAAGCAAATTCATTAAACTCTTGATTTGTAAGAGTTACCATACCTTTAATATCATTGTTTGATATATCTACATCATCAAATTGTTCATTTTTTATTTTAAGCCAATTTGGTACAAATCTATTGTCATCTGGTAGATTTCCCCTTTTTAGTAAGTCTTTAAATCTATTTAATATTTTCATCTTTTTCCTTATTTATAATATTTTATCAATTTATTCATATAAGTATCATCTTTTTTTACAACTTTTTTAAACTTTTCAAAGTTAAATTCTAAGTGATATTTATATATTAGTTCAAACATAAGTTCTATTCTAGTATTTGATCTTCTTTTGTTTTTATATATCTTTATAGCAATATTTGTAATATTATATTTTCTATGTAGATTTATTATGTTTTTTTGAAATAACTTATCTTGAAGTATATATTTTACTGTATGATTAATATAAAGCATATATATTTTTTCTAAAGTTTGTTGGCTATTGCCTAAACTTGCACCTAAATTTACAAGTTTTTTAATAATATTTATATTTATATTATTTTCCATAGCTTCAAAATATTTAAGTAGTAAAGTTGGTTCTTGGTTTATATTATGTCCTAGTTTTATCATCTGTTTTACAG
The DNA here is from genome assembly GCA_964482285.1 of uncultured Helicobacter sp. Taxonomy (GTDB): domain Bacteria; phylum Campylobacterota; class Campylobacteria; order Campylobacterales; family Arcobacteraceae; genus CAIJNA01. Next base: position 21,156 of record CAYZWZ010000010.1, read on the forward strand.
AACTTATAAGTTTATCATTATGTTTTGTAGAGTGTATTACATCAGAATAGATATTATTTTTGATACCTTTTTTTAAAAAGAAATCACTATTATCTTTGAAAATTTCAATTTTTTTATTTAAAAACTTATCTATTTTAGTCATATCTTCATTTTGCTTATACCAAGATGCTTTTGGTAAAGAAAAAAGATATTTTATAATCTCTTGTCTATTTTTAGTTTTATTTGCTACGATCATACTATATGATAACAATGTTTTATAACTTCCCCAAGGTAATGAACTATTATATAATTTATATGGGTTTGCTCCATTTTGAATTAAAAATTTTACAGTTTTTAGATTACTATAATATATTGCAATTTGTAAAGGATCTATTTTATATTGTTTATCTTTTAAAGGTGTATCAAGTTTTAGCTTTTTTTGAAGTAATGCTTTTATAACTTTTGTTTGACCATATCTTGAAGCTAAGTGTAAATAGTTAGCAAATTGCCAATCTTTTTTTGTCTTAAATATATAATATTCATAAATATATGGCTTACCCTCAAAGATTTTAGAATCTACCCATTGATTTATATCTACAAAATCTATTGCTTTTAGTGCTATATCTTCTTGTTTTAAAATTACAGCATAAGTAAAAGCATTGTTTCCTGCTATATCTTGTCCTTTTAGGCTAGCTCCTTTTTTTATAAGGTATCTAGCCATATCAAAGTATTTATTTCGAAGTGCTGTTAAAAGTGGTGTTTCACCTCTATTATTTATAAAGTTTATATTTGCACCATTTTTGATAAGTAGTTTTGCTATATCTAAGTTATCATTTTGTATTGCAGTTGTCAAAAGACTAGTTCGTACATCACTAGTTGGGTATATTAAAAAATAGTATCTATTTAGATTTGTAAAATATGGTAATAAAAATTTAACTATATTAATATATCCAGCTCTTACAGCTTCAAACATTACATCATATCCATAATTTGTATATACAAATTTACCACCATATTTTACAAGATATTTTAAAAGTTCTAAATTATTATTTTAAACAGCATAGTATAAGATATTTTTACCACTTTTACTTGTAGCATTAATATTTGCTCCATTTTTAAGTAATAGTTTTACTATATTACTATGATTTTATATCCTGCATTTAGTAAGGCTTGATCTGGTATTTTTGAAGTCTTTGATAAATACTCTTTTACTTTTTGTGTATCTGCAATATATGAGTATTTTTCTATATTAAAACTATCATTTGCAAGGGTAACTAAAAAAAGGCTTATAATTAATAGTAACTTTTTTATCATCTATTTACTTTTTTTTCATAAATTATTTGCATGATTTTCCCAAATATTGCACCCTTACTTATATATAATAATGCAAGTCCATAAAGCTCTAAATGAAAATATACAAGTATAGCAAACCCAGGAATTCCTGAAAATATATATAACATCATACTACCAAAAGCCCATTTTGCTTCAGTGGTTGATATTTTTATAAGTGGCATAATAAAAAGAATAAGTACAGGTGCTATTGCCATAGCAGTTTTTCCAAGTAATAAAATAGTTACTATTAATATAGTAAATAAAAATAAAAACTTTATGAAGTTTATTTTAAATTTTTCTTTATTTGCTAAATATACACCAAATAATATAGGGGATAAAAACTCTAACATTAAAAATACAAATCCTACATTTGTATTGGTTATAGCATTTATAATTACTATTGCAATAGTAAGTGGGATAAAAGATGAACTAATAATTGCCCATAATATATACCAGTATTTAGGTTCAAAGTATTTTTTCATGGGTTTAGTTTATCATATCTAGTATAAAAAGCCAAAAGTATAGTTTTATTATTTCATATATAAAACACCAAATGCCATAAAACGATACTTACTATAAAAATCATTTTTAGAATTTATTTTTAATGTTTTTTGACAAGATTTTTTTATTATATCAGCTAATGTTGCACTTTTTGCAAATAGATTCATCTTCATAGTTCCTTTTGTTGTTATGATACCTTGGATACTACCTTTTAAATAGGCATAAGCAACTGGATCTGATTTTAGATTTGATATTTGATTGATACATTCATTTTTTATTCTATTATCTAAATTCTCTGCATTTAGTAATGATGTAATTATACTTATTAATAATAAATTTTTTAACATAGATTATTCCTTTATTTAATACTTTCACAATTTTTATCATCATAAAATATTTCAACTACATAGCAATTTACTACTATATCGCTACTAATTTTTAGTTTAAACTTTATATTCTCTTTTTTTACACTAAACACTTCAAGAGATGGAATACCATGCCAAGTTTCAAGATAAACCCTATCAAAGACAAAGCCATTGGTTTTAAAGTTTTCTATGTAGTTTTTATAACTTTGTTCATCTTCAAAGCTTATTTCTTTATGGTATTTGAAAGTTTTATTCATAAAAAGATTGTTTAAAAACTTTGCAAGATTTTTACTATACTTATCAAAAGAGTTTTTATCATCACTATCAAATTTATTGTAATGCTCTTTTTCTATAAGTGTAAATCCACCACCATTAAATCCTAGGTTTGTTAAGTATATAGATTCTTTGTCTTTTTTCAATTCTATATTTTCTTTTGGATTATACTTTAAGCTAGATAATGAACTTGGACTATGAAGACGACTTGTTTTATCATTGTGTTTACTATATGTTATATTTGTTGAGTATATATTGTTTTCATCATATGATAAACTTATCACTAAATTTGAGCTTTTATCTATAACTTTTGAGATAAAACTATTTTTTATTGGCTCAATTTTTATATCAAATATTCTTGAGTATTCTTCATCTTCTTTGAAATATAGTGTATATGATTTTAAGATGTTATTTTTATCATTTGCTATTATTGTTATTTGTTCACATTGCATCTGTTTAGAGCAATCTTTATCATCATAATAGTATAAGTCATAAGATATATTGTGTATATAGTTAATCTCATCTAAAATATCATGTGGTTTTTTGTAATGATAATTTTCACTTCCATCATAGATAAAATCAAAATTATCCATAAGTTTATTATCAAGTTTTAATGACTCAAACTCAAAATAACATTTATAGTAAGTATAAAAACCTTGAAAGATATGAATAGTTAGATATTTTTCTTCATCATCTTTTATATATACTAGTTCTATTTGACTATTTAGTTCATTTATAGTTTTTATTTTTACAGATGTAAGATCATTTAGTTTATCACTATATAAACCTTTACTTACTAATTTACTATCTTTTAAATACTCATCTAAAATCATTTTTTTCATTATTGTATTCTCATAGTATATTTTGCATATTTAGTTATACTACTATATTCAAATATATTTGTAAATATATCTTTAAACATATGTGTAATATTATATCCATTGCTTAAGTTTTTTATCATCATATCTGTAAGTTTTTGGTCTGTTTGAGTTAATACATTTTGTGGTATATCTGTATATACAGCTTGTTGAATTAGTCTGATATATTCTCCAAATTTTTTTGAATTTTTATTAGATAAGTATCCTCTTAATATAATTTTATTTTTATATAACTCTATATAAAGATCTTTTTTTGATTTTAATTTTATATTTGAATTAAATATAAAATTACTTTTTATAGACTTTTCTTTTATAAGTGTATTATTTGATAACTTTATAAGTTTAGTAGATATTAAATCGATGTTAAATTTATCATTTGAAGCATATATACTTGAGATAAAAAATATTATTAGTATAACTTTTTTCATTTTTTTAATACCTTATTTATATCCCACTTATAGATACATCCATTACTACATAGAGCAAATAAATAATGATCTTCTATAAACATACTAGATATTTTTCCTTTTAGGTTTTTGTATTGGTGTATTAGTTTCTTGTTTTTTATATCATAGATATATATTGAGTTTTTATGATTTATCTCATCATTGAAAAATAGATAATCTTCATATATATCCATAGCATAAATTTCTGTAAATTTTGCACTTTTGTAATTCTTTTTGAAAAGTTTACTATAGTATTCTTTTGTAGGGAAAAATGTTTTAACTCTTTTGTATGTTTTTGTTTTTGTATCATATATCATCACACCATCTAAACCCATAGAGATATAAAGCCATCTATTTTTATAAGCTTTCATATTTATAAATGTATCTGCAGTTATATATCCATACTCTTTATTAAATCCAATAGTGCTAATTTGTTTCAAAAATTTAAATGTTTTAAGATCATAGATATTTATAAATCCTCTCCAGTTTCCTATATAGATTTTGTCTTTGTGTACATATACTATTCTATTTCTACTACCATCAAAATAATCGTGTATTTTAGTAATATTTTTTGGATAGTGTTGTCGTATATTTATACGATTTAATATTTTATCATCTTTAAATATATATACATCATCTCCATACCCATAAGCAAATATATAATTCTTATACTTTGAAAAATGGATAATATCATTTGTACTACAAATATACTCTTTGTATTCATAATTATAATGACAAGTTGGTTTTGTTATTTTATATGAAGATACTTTTTTTAAGCTATGTTTATCATAAAAGATTATATCTTTTTTTGTTCCTATGTAGATATATCTATTACTCACACTTATTGTGAATGGTTTATTATATATTTTAATAAATGCGTTATCATATAGATCAATAAATTGTTTAGGTATATTTAGTTTTTTTGATTTGATAAATTTTAAATTTTTATCATATATCTCTATATGGTGGGTATCTTTTTTACTATTGTGGGTTAGGGTATAGATATATTTATTATCATGTGTCATATTCCATACACTACTATTTTGTAGTTTGACTGTGGAACTATTTAGCACAACTAATGATATAAATAAAAATAAAATAATTTTTAACATAAAAAGCCTTTTATATTTTCAAAATGATTTTGGATATCTTTAAATCCATGATCTCCACCATCTTCAAGTATAATATTTGTTTCATCATATTTATCTAAAGAATCTTTATAATTTAATACTTCATCACCTTTTTGAAGAAGAACCATAAATTTATTTTTATCTATTGTAGTTGTGTTATAGTTATGTAACATTTGTAGATGTTCTTCATTCCAATCATAAGTGCTATTGTCATAAAAGTTTATAGCAACCCCTAGGGATTTTTGAAGAGTATTAGTTGGGATTACTGCTGGGTTTATTAAAACTACTTTTTTCACTTTTATATTTTGTGATAGATACGTAGCATAATATCCACCAAGAGATGAACCAATAAGGTATATATCCTCATCATAAGACTCTATAAGTTCCTCTAAAGTTGAAATAGCAAGGTTTGGCACATAAGATAATGATGGTGCAATAAAATTTTGTTTTATAGATCTAAAATAGTTTCTAAATAGTTTTGCTTTATTTGCTTGACCACTACTTCCAAATCCATGAATATAAATAATCATTTTAAACTCTTCTTTGACTTGTTATACAATCGTCTTCAATACAATATGCACTAAGCTCTCTTATTATCTCATCTTTTACATAGCAACCTGTATCGATATTTAAATAGTGTAATGAAGTATCTATTTTATCAACTATAGTATGTCCATATATATTAAATATTTTAGATTGAGGGTAGGGTGGTGTTCTATTCCATAGAGCATATTCTTTAAATGTTTCAATTCCATCAGTATTATTATGATGATGCCATACATTTGCACAACTTGCATGGGATACTACTATTTTTTTACCATCTTTTTTATGTTTTTTTATTTTAATATAAAGTGGTAAAGTTTTCATCCATGATATGTCATCTTTAAATTGCTCAAAAGCTTTATTGTTTTCTACACAAACTATTTTGCCATCATGTTTATCAATTTTTATTAATCCATATGATAATAAAGTTTGTTTACCACCATTGTTTATCCACATATTTATAAAATTGTTGTATGCACTAGATGGATAAGAGTTTATAAAACTAGTACCATAGTGTATCATCATCTCTTCATGATTTCCCATACAACATAGATGATTATTTTGCCGAACAAACTCTACTACTTTGTTAGATTTTGCTCCACGATCTATTAGATCACCTACAAATATAAGCTTGTGATCTTTTTGAAATTTTGATACTAATTTTATAAGTGTGTCATATTCTCCATGAACATCACCAATTATATATGTTTTCATTTTTTATTACTTCTTTTTAACATAATAATTATTATATCAAAAAAATAAGCATTATGTTAAGTTTAAATATCAAAATAAAAGATTATTCATTTATAATAATCTTTGAAAATTCTGGCATTTTAATATTATTAATTTGTGGAAATGAAAAATCATCAATAATAATCTTTTTTTCCTTTTTTCTTACAATATAATCATCCAATTTATCTGATATTTGAATATAGCTATCTTCAATAGATATATTTTTTTCTAAATTTGATTCAAGTTTTTTTTCTATTTTTATGTATGATGTATCTAAATCAATAGTATTATCTAAAGTTGACTTCTCATTTAATTCCTTAGAGATACTATTTAAAGCATTTAATCTACTATCATAGTCATCTTCATCAAATTCTTTATTTAAATCAGTAAGTTTAGTGTTTATTTCAATTGCTTTTATCATAGTAAATTTTTCTTTTTGAGTTTTACTAGTATCATCATATAATAAATTTAATCTATTAAATGTTTTTTGTTCTAAATCATCTGAAATTTTAGTTGAGTTATCTGTATAAATAAAATTTTTATCTTTAAAATTTTTGTTTATTGATTCAATAGTAAGATTAGTAGATTTTGTATTTGATGACGAAAGATCATTAAATTTATTTTTTAGTGGATCATTATTAAGTATAGTTGTTGTTATAGATGAAATATAATCACTTTTTATTGTACTATTTGAGTCTTTTACATATTGACTTAATCTATTGCCTAATACTTGTTCATAAAGTTTTTTTACTTTAGGATTTTGTTCTTTAATATCATCAGATATTTTTGATATGTCAGTAGGATTTAAATTTTTAACTTTTGAACTTTGATTTAAGTCAATATTTAAATATATTTGTGAATAAATATTTACTGTATTCTCATCAATATCTTTTGTATCTTTTGCTATTTGTTTAATGTCCTTTGAAATTGTAGATATATTTTTATCTAAGTTATTATTTACTACATCTGATATTACTTGTATATTTGTTTTTGTTAATGTAATATTATCTTTTAATATCTCGTTAAAACTCTCATCTAACTTAATACTTAATGATTCTAGTTTATTTATATCAAATGTATCTACATCTTCTTTTTGTATATGATTTGATAATTGTTGTAGTGTTTCATTAGATGATATAGCTTGATTTATTTCAGTTTGTGTTTGAGTATTTATAGCTTTGGTTTTTATTAATGCTTGTTTTATTGTTTTATTCAATAATTTAGAACTTTTATCAATTTTACTTATTATATCAGGATCTAAAGTTGATATATTATTACTTATTCTTGTTAAATTTAAATCTAAAATATCAACACTTGTACTATTTATATTTGCTATTACATTATTATTTGAAGTAGTAAATTTAACTTCTTTAGCAAGTGATTTTATTATCTCTTGTTTATTTTGACTAGGTATTGTTGTTATTATTTGTGCAATTAATGTCCCTGCTTTACTTGCTATTTCATTATTTTTTGGATTTGTTTTTGATAGATCAAATTTTTCTGGTAAACCTAAAGATTTTACTATATTTTTGTTTGCTTCTTCTAATGTTATATTTTCATCATTAACCATACTTGTTATTACTGTAGTTGCAGGAGTTATATATATTGTAGTAGTATTTTTATCAGGATTGTTTTTTCCTATTGCACTCATATCAAAACTTTCTTTATCATTTGAGTTAATAATTCCATCAACTCCAGAATCTTTTCCTCCATTTACTTTTATAATATATTGACTAGGTAAATTTAAAATATCTACTTTATAATCACCTAATTTTCCATCTTCTCTTGAAGTAATAGTGCTACCTAAATATTTTCCATTCATATCATATACTGAAACATTTGCATCATATATAGGTCCATCAACAACTGTACCTGTTATAGAAGTAGTTTTATTTGTTTTGTTTGTTGTAGAATTATAAGATTCATCTGATCCACTACTTCCACATGATGTAAATAATAAACTACTCACAAAAATTAAACTTACGATTTTTATTATATTCTTCATTATTTACTCCTAGTAATCTTTCTCATCATAACACCAAACTAAATATCCTTCATTTGGATAAATATAATTAAATGTCTTAATATTATCTATATCTTTATTTGGTATATATATTGACCATTCATCTGCTTGAAGTTTAAGTACCGCACCTAATGTTAATCTATCTTCACACTTAATATCTGATACATCAAATCCATTTGTTGTTCCATGTAAACTATAGCCTTTAGGATATGTATTATTTTGTTTTATAGTTTTATTTATTATTGAATCTGTATCATATATTTTTACTATTGTTTGTGTCTTTGCATTTACAAATAGTCCTTCATATTGTGTTGTTTCTTTTAATATATTCCAACCTTTTTGTAAAATTTGTTTATTTATATCCTCATCTATAGAATAACCTTCCCAAGTTTTTGTTTGTATATTTGTACTCCAAACTATATTTATATTACTATTTAAATCTTTTGTTAATATATTTCCCGCAATTAATGAAGTACCTTTATTAATAGAGTAATCGTAAATATTAGAATAATAAGGATCCGTTTGTAACTCTAATTCTTTTTTATCACTAATACCATCATTATCACTATCAGTATCTAAATAATCAGCAATTCCATCATGGTCAGTATCGTTAGTTCCTTCATCTATATCGCTAATACCGTCATTATCACTATCAGTATCTAAATAATCAGCAATTCCATCATGGTCAGTATCGTTAGTTCCTTCATCTATATCACTAATACCATCATTATCATTATCTTTGATCTCTTCTTGTTTAACTATAGTATCCTCTTGGAATGTCTTGTCTTGAGCTACAAAAGATAAATATTGTGATGGTCTTTCGTATGTTAAATCTATTGATAAACTTTCAAATGAGTTTCTTTGAGTATCTGAAGATACTTTTATATTTAAATTTTTAATCTCATCAAAGTTATTATTTAACTCAAGATAAAATTCATCATTAGAATCAATTTTAACTTTTTCTTTTCCGATAAAAATATAATCTGCTTTCTTATTGATATTAGTATTATAAACTTTACCTTTTATAACAAATTTTGGTAAATATTTTATATTTTTAAGTTCAGAATAATTTACAATATTTTGAGTATGGGATTCTATTTTTATAGTTACATTTTTCCCATATAGATTAATATCATCTGGAACTTCAAATGTTATTTTATTATCAATTGCTTTTCCATTGAATAGTTCTATTTTAGTATTTCCATAAACTAATGTAGCTGTAATTTGTTCAATACCTATATTTGTACCTAATTTTTCAAATCCATCTATAATATTTATACTATATTCATTTTGAGCTCGTATATATTTTAAACCATTAAATTTAGGAGATTTAGTTATTAAGTTATTAATGGTAGTGTTGGAATAAGCATTATCATCTATTTTAAGATTAGTAAATATAAATTGATCAGTATAACCAATATTATCTCCTCCATTTACTAATATTGTATATCCATCTTTTGGTTTATTTGTTGCAGGTATAAAACAAACTTTTTTAAAATTTTCTACACCGTTATATTTTCTAAAATAACCATTATTTGTACTCCACCAATAATATTCATTTACATTTTTAGATGTTGATATATTAGAATTTACACTTAATACTATACTATTATCTATTCCACATTTATCTTTATTTGCAGTAGATTGTGTAACAGCTTTAATATCAATACCTTTTTGGTTATTTTCAAAATATTTTGGCTCATATTCATAGCCAATATTTTTAGAGAATATTTTTGAAATATCAATGCTAGTTGGTGCTTGAAATTTAGCTTCTGCATGCTTATATTTTCCATCAAAGATTTGTTTCATATTTTTTAATATAACCATAGCTTCAAAAACACTTAATGGATCGTTTGGTAATAATCTTGGATTATTTATATTGCTTCTATTCCCATTTATTATATTATTTTTTACTGCAGTATTAAAATATTTTATAGCCCATGGTGCAACATTATTTAGATCTGTAAATTCTGATAATGCAGTTTTATCATCAATAATATCTAGATCGAAACCCTGTATTATAATAGCTATAAATTCTTGTCTTGTTATTTTATCTAGTGGTCTAAATAATTTATTTTCTTTTGTTATTGGTGTATTATTATCATTATCTCCAATATAGTAGCTAAGTTTTAATAATGAATTATAATAATCAGCTTTATTATCCACGTCTGCAAAACTCATATAGTAATTATCCATATTATAATTTTTAAAATTACTTGAGGTATGAGATAAAAATTTTTCAACCATAATTACTGCTTCTGCTCTTGATACAGAACTATTTATATTTCTATCATCTAATATTGTTTTAATAAGTGGACTATAATATTTAAAATCATTTTTAAATTTTTCTATTTCTATACTATCATTTAAAGTTTTTTTATATGTAAATTTTTGAATACCACTATCAATAACTTTCCCTTGATCATTTGCTACAAAAAATAAAGCTTCATAATCACCATCATCAAGATGTGAAATACTAAAGTCCCATTCTTGAGTAACTTTAGGAAGCGTATTTGGATAGTCACCATCTTTTACAGATTTTCTTTCATAAGATCTTAGATAGTTTTGATTATCATTATGTCCAGCAACATATATTTTTACAGAAGTAACAGTAATATTTGCACCTTGAGCATTAGCTTCTATTGTTGCTTGGAATCTATTATTTTGAATCTTAATATCTTTAGTAATAGTAATAGTTGGTTCTTTTGTATTATTTCTAACTATTATATTACTAGATGTTGAAGTTGACGATCTATTAGTATGATCATTTGTTACAACTTTTACATTATATGTTCCACTATTTTTATATATATGTGTTTTTGTAATAGATTGTTTATCTCCAGATAATTCTACAATTTCTTGTTCATTATCGCCCCAGTCTATTGTTGCATTTTTTAAATTTTTATTTTTATCTTCAAAATCAAATCTTAATCTAAATGTATATTGATTTATAGCAGTTTCTATAGTGATTTTTGATGTTGGGTTATATTGTATTTGTGAGCTTTTAAGAACTTTAAAAGAAGAACTATTTGAGTAACTTCCAATTAAAGTATTATTTTCAAATATTCCAACTCTAAATGATCTATTACCTATACTATTTATTTTACTTGAAGCTATACAAGTAGTATTTTCATTACACTTCATAAGTAGGTGTCCACCAGGATCTGTTTGATTAAGCCAAGATCCATTTTGATTATCAAAATTTATATAAACATTTTGAGTATTATTTAATGGTTTATTTAATTCTGCAGCAAAAGTAAAAGTATCTCCACTAAAACCTTCAGTTTTATCTACATAGGTAGATATTATTTTTGGTATATCTATAGTTGTATTTATTACACTTATCGTTTTTGATATAGAATCAGTTTTATTTGTATGATCATAAACTTTTGCAGTTATTGTAAATGTACCACTTCTGGAATAATTATGAATATATGTATGAGAATGATTAGATGCACTTTTTACACTTTCAGATAATTGTGTACCGTCTCCCCAATTAATTTCAATAGTTCTAAGATTACTATTTTTATCTTGCATAGTTAAAGTTAAATTATATACAGAATTTTGATTTATAGAGCTATTTCCAGATACACTTAATATTGGAGCATATTGTATTTGTGTTGGTTCAACTACATTATAGTATCCAATTTTATTACTTTGAATAATATTATCTTTCTTTATATAAATTGTATATTTTCTATTTGTTCCAACACTATTAATAATTGTACTATATGTACATCTTGAACCACTACAATTCATACTATGTTCACTTGCACCATCTATTAAAATTGTTGCAGAATAAGCACTTGATATTGATTTATTTAAAGATGCACTAAATACTACATTGTCACCCGCTGTGATTTTATTACTTGTTGTAGGTAATACAGAATTAATTATTGGTGCATTTGAAGTAACTGTTACAGTTTTTTGAACACTATTTGTTTTATTTGTATGATCATAAACAGTAGCTCTCCAAGTAAATGAGCCAGATCTGTTATATGTGTGGTAAATAGTACGAGTAGTACTTCCACCACTTAAATCAACAACACTGTTTGTACTTCCATCTCCCCAATTAACTTGAACATTTTTTAGATTGCTATTTTTATCTTTTAATGATAATCTAATAGAATAACTATTACCCTGTGTGGTTGAACTACTTGCACTACTTGAAATAGTAGGAGCATATTGAGTTTCTGGTTTAGGGTTTACTGTATATGTACCGTTTTTCCAATCTGTTTTTCTTATAGCATTTTTAAAAATAGCAATACGATATTTTCTATTACCTGTACTATTAATTGTTGCATAATAATAGTAAGATGCTCCACTACCATTCATTTTTCTTGAAGATAAATATCCCCCTCCACCATCACCAATTTCTAATCTTAATTCATATCCATCAGGCAGATTATCTGTAAGGTTTGCATAAAATTTGAAATTATCTCCTGCATACCCTGGATTTGGTGTAACACCAATCCCTCCCCAAACACTACTTATAAAAAGAAATAGAAATATGATTATTTTATTTATATTATTTGTTTTCATTACTTATCTCCTTTATATGTAGCAAGAGTCCATCCAATTGCTTTATGGCCATCTACTTCACCATACCATTTATTATTTTTATCTTTATGGAATATAGCTTTTCTTCCATATGCCATACTATTATTATAAACATAATTTTGTTCAAATAAATAAACTTCACATAGTGTTTCATCATTATTACAAGATGTATATTTAGCAATTGCTACATGTCCTATACTATTATTATTTTGATCAAAAGATATAACAGAACCGTTTACAGGATGTTGCATTGCTTCATTATTTTTATAATAACTAAGAATTATCTCTTTATTATTATATAATAGTTTATAAGATTTAGAATTATTTACAATATTTTGTGCGACATATTGACCACTTCCATTGGATGTTATAGGCATATTAAAAATACCTTTGTAAAATCTTTTTACTAAGTCAGTACATTGATATTCACCTTTCATATCATTTGTACCTTCATAGGCATTTATTGTTAAGTAAGTAGAAAAAATATTACCTAAGCCAGTTTTTTGTTTCCATTTTGGAGTTAATATTTCATATGTATTAGGTAGCGTTACAATATTTTCACTAATTCCATCAAATTGAAATGGATATTTTTTTCTTTTTTTACATTTTTGAATAGTTTTATTATTTGCATCTATAGATTTTACTATCATTACTGAAACTTCGTCTCTTGTAATATAATCATTTGGAGCAAATTTCATAAATCCTAGGTGTAAAGTATCTTTTTTACCTTGAGATATGCAATGTGAATTTAAATAATCAGAGTAACTGTCCCAATCTCCATCAAGTTTTTTATATCTAATATTTTCTTTTTTGTAAGTTAACATATTTGTTAATACCTTAGCAATATATTTTCTTGTTGCAGGTTTTTCTAAAATTTTGCTTGAGTATTTACTAACTGTATTATAGTCAATATCTATATTTAAACGATGTAAAAATTCTACATATTTAGAAAATGTAATATTATTAATATCACGTATATTATCTAAAGTAGTTCTGAAATTTTTATTAAATAATGCTCTTGTAGACATACCTAAAAATTCACCTATAGATACATTATTTTTTGGTTTAAATTTACCATTATCATCTTTATATCCATTTATAATACCAAGGTTTGCTAATCTATCAATATATTTTTTAGCCCAATAATTATCATCTATATCAGGAAAAGTAATATCTAAAGGTAAAGATACCTCTTTTTTATAATTTTTTACAGGAATACTTGTGATTTCTCTATAACTAAATGCTTTATATGCCGCATCGTTTAATCTATTTGTTTTCTTTAATTTTGTATGTAATGCTTCAATTACCTCTTTTTCTTGAATACCTGTATAATCTTCAAATTTTTGAATCATATCATCATACCAGGCAATTACAAGATGTTTTGAAGTATCAATTTTACCATTAATAATATATCCTTTATTATCTATAGGTATTTTATATATATTTTGTTTATCTAATGATTTAGGTAATGTATAAAAAGAAACATTCTCATTTTTATTTGTAATTGTATTTCTATGATATAGTGCAATTCTTATATCTCTTTGCCTTTTGAAATTTGATATAGTATTTTCTTCATCTATAGTAAAACAAAATAGATATTTTCCTGTTTTTTTATCAAATTCAAACCATTTATTATCTATTCCATTATTAGATGAACTTCCTATAAATGGAATCATAATATCCTTTGCATTATAAACATTTGTTTTGTAACCTTGTGATACTGGAGCCATCACAAATAATTTATGTCTATCTTTGAATACTGTAGCTCTTTGTAGGTATCCAATTGCATTATTAACTGACATTTGGGCATATATTGTAAATATCCCTGGAGTAAGATGTGTGATTCCTTTATTTTTTTTATAGTTATCCCAATATGTTTTTTTAGAACCACCATCTGCATAATCTTTTTTGAATATTTCAGATATATTATCTTTGTAGCTAATATACCAAAATTCTTTACTATCTGGATAGTCTAAATATTCAAAAGGATCTTCAATATTTCTAATATGGTCATTAATACCATATTTATCATATTCATATACTTTCGCATAAGACTTAGCAATTTTGTTATAATTAGGAGTAGTATCTGGGATATATATATTTTGTCCTGATACTTGAGAACCTGGATTTGATAATTGTTTTACACTATATCTATATTGAATATCACTATTTGATAAATAAGAGTCATGGCTGTTTGAAACGCCAGTAATACTAGATATAAAAGGTTCATCCTCATTATTTTTAAATATGTTAAAACTAAAATGCATAGCCTGATTCTTATAATAATTAGCAGATCTTATTTTTTTAATAAAATTTTCACCATCATCATCATAGTTTCCAACAAGCATCTCATAACTATAAGTTACTCCACTTACTACAAGGGAAGCATCTCTATTATTAATATTATAAGGTAAAAAGAAATCTTTTGATATATTATTTTGAGAATCATATTCTTTTGGAGAGTTAGCATATAAAAAATAACTTTCATAAGTGTAATCTCCATCACTATATCTATCTAAAGTATTTTTACCATTTGGGTAGTATAAAAATGAATATTTCAGAGCATTTAAAGCAAAAGGTTTAATAACCTCACCATTTTCTTGTATTTTAAATGGTATTTCTCTTGGAGCGGTAGCAAAATCATAGGCATATTTACCACCAGTATTGGCTAATTTTGATAGATCTATTATCATTTTAGCCCAACCACCACCAGGTACAGCATAAAGTGCCATTTTTTCACCAAATTCATAAACAGAAAGTCTTAAATCTTCCATAGATTTTAATACCTGTGATTCTGCAAATTTATATATAACTTTGCCATTAACTTTTGTAATGCTATCTTTTATATTTTTTAATCCATTTAGTAAGCCTTGACTTAATACTAATTGATTTGTAGATTTATTTAACCATTTTGTAAAAGTAGCCGTACTATTTGCAACTATTATATATTTAATAAATGACATTATCTTTTTTGCTTCTTTTTTTGATTTTTTAGGTAAAAAATGTTCATAAGGAGTTGTTTTACCCAATTTACTTTCTGACATTAATGAGAAAGATTTAGCAACATCATATAATGAGATACTATCAAATTTATTTTTATCAAGCTTTGCAGTACCATATATAATATTTAACATAGTATTAAATGATAATGGTGAGCTTAAATCTTTTGGGAAATATATCTTTTTATCATCAACTACTTTTTTAAGTAATTTATTTAAAACTATAGAAAATGCTATAGATTTTATTCTTGTTGTACCTACAAATTTATCTTCTTTGTTAAACGCGCTACTTATATCTTTGAAGTTTCTAAATTGTAATAATCTTGCAAGAGTTGCTTCAATTGGTTTTTTATCATATTTATTTGGAGGTATTTTAGTTGGAAATACTTTTTTGATATTTTTTAATGCAGTGTCTGTTGTATTTAATATAGACTTTACTTGGGCTAATTTATCAATTAGTATTTTATTAGTAGGATCATCTTTATTTATATTTACAAATGTTTCAATTACTGTTACTATAGTATCAATAGGAACAATAATATCAGATGTTGTACCTATTATTTTAGATACTTTTTTATTTATATCATTTATTCCATCTAAAGATGAATTATATATTAGTTTTCCTTTTTCACTACTATCAAGAACTGTTGATGCAACAATACTAAGCATTGTTACATAGTTCATTAAAGCAGGTTTTGAAAATCTGTCAAATTCTGTAAAAAGTATATATTCTTTGTTTGTACTATTATAAGAAAGTTCATTTAAATTAATAGTAGATGATGTAAATTGACCCTTTTTCATATCCCATTTTTTCATGGCATTTTTAGCATCAAAAAATTTTTCTTGTCTTTTTATCATAACAGGTTTTAGTAGTAAATCACTAATTGTTGAATTCTCATAGTTAGTTTTACTCATAATACCATAATTTAAACTTCTTGAAGTATTGATTTTTAGATTACTTTTACTATTATCTAAACTAATTTCCATAGATTGATCTGCACTTATATTTTGCATAATTATTATACTAAATAATAATATTATCTTTTTATAAATTGAATTATTCATTATAATACAACTCCCTCTTTTAATTACACTAATAATAACATACTAACGTTACATTTTATATGACATTTTATATGATTTTAAAAAATAATTTTAAAATGACTTCCATTTTTATTTGAGAATATATATTTCCCTTTTAGCTTATCTTTTATTAATATTTTTACTACTTCAAGACCAAAGCTATTTGTAGTTTTATTTATATCAAATCCAACACCATCATCTTCTATTATTAAAATATATTTATTATTTTGACTAGATAACTTAATATTTATAATCCCTTTAACATTTTCAAAGGCATATTTAAATGAGTTTGTAACTAATTCATTTAATACAATTCCTATATATAATGATTGTTCAACATTTAGTGAATCTTCAATATCTTGAATTATTGTTATCTCTTGACTATTTATAGCTTTTATTTTAGATAATAAATCATTGATATATTCTTTTGTGTTTATGTATTTTAAATCATTATTAGAATATAACATCTCATGAGTTTTACTCATAGACTGTATAGTTAATTCTATTTCATTTAAAGAATTATTTATATCTATATTTGAGTATTTTGCTAATTTTAGTCTATACATAGATATTATCAATTGCATATTATTTTTTACTCTGTGGTGTAACTCTTTTGTTAATATCTCATTTGTATTTAATTGAGTTTTTAATTGTTCTGTTGTATTTAGTTTATTAGCAAGAGCTACTGAAAATATTATTGCTTCAAGTAATAGTGTTACTTCATAAAAATATTTATATTCATATAATATACTATTATAACCTAGTACAAATAAAGCAAAATTAATAGTACCTATAGTATAAAATCCCCAACCAATTACAATATACTTTGCATTATTTTCTTTTTTATATAAAGTGTATAAAGCAATTAAAAATACTGATACTATGATATAAACAGAAAAGTTAACAACATAATCAATAGGATAGTACCCAAATAAAGTACTTAAAAAAATACAAAATATTATTAAATAATTTAATCTAAAAAGATTATAGATTGTTTTATATTTTTCTAGTTTTAAAAATTTATTAAAAAATAACATAACAAAAAGATTAATAAATAGTAAATAATATAATGCAAAGAATATATCGTATTGGTATAAAGTTTTTGATAATATATATCTATTCATATCAGTATATGATAGATGATTAAGTGCTGTGAAAAATATCATTACAGTATAATATAAGTAGATTGAATCTTTTGTAAATAAGTATATAAAAGCATTATATATTATTAAGATAAATAATGCTCCAAATACACTTGCTAAAATAACTTGATGAATTAACTCTTCTTCATAATATACATCTTTATCCATAATATTTAAAGAGAAAAAAATAGGTGAAGATTTAGATTGTAATTTTATATAAAAATCTATTTTTTCATTTTTTTGTAAATTTATTTCAAAGAAAAAATTTAAAGTTTTCTTATCATAGTTATTTTCATGTAAAGTACCTTTTGTTTTAACCGTATATTTATTATCTTTTTTTAATGTATACAAAGAAATGGTATCTATAAATTGATTTTTAATAACAAGGTATTTTGATATATCTTTTGAAGAGTTATTAATTAAAGAAAATTTTAACCATATATTATGATCAATATAGCTTAAATTTAAAAAATCTTTATTAATTTTTTTAAAACTATTATTTGGTAGTTGTCTTATATATTTAAAATCTTTATTTTTTGTATCTATATAAATTTTTGTATTTTTTAATATGGAGATATCTCTTATATCTTTATTTATTATAGTAATATTTGAATATAAATAGCTATTAAAAAATATAGTTACTAAAAGTATTAATTTAATCATAATTCATTATAAGTAATTCATACTTGAGATTTTATTAATTATAAATAAGTTATTATTTGGTATGAAACTAAAAATATTAATAATAGAAGATGACTCAATTATTGCACTACAAATAAAACATATTATTGAAAAATTAGATTGTATTTGTATATCTACTGTAAAAACTGCACTAGAAGCATTTGAAATAGCCAATACTTATCAAATAGATTTTGTTATTTCAGATATCCATATAGATGGAAGTTTAGATGGGATAGATGCATGTAAAGTATTACAAACTAAATATAATGTAGATGTATTATTTTTAACAGCATTCAATGATATAAAAACTTTACAAAAAGCATCTGATATATATTTTGTAGGTTATATATTAAAACCTTTTAGGCAAGATGAATTAGAAACAATTATAAATATTGAAAAATGTAAAAATATTAATAAATCTATTTTTGAAATAAACAAAGAATATTCATACGATTCTATAAATAAAATATTAAAATTTAAAGATCAGATAATTAAGCTTACTAAAAAAGAAATTCTTTTTTTAGATATATTATTAAAGAACAAAAATAACATTGTATCTTATCATGATATAGAATCTTATGTATGGGATTTAGAGTATGTAGACGAAAATACTAGACGACAATTACTTTATAGGTTTACTACAAAAGTTAAAACTTTTCCATTAAAACTTATAAAGGGAGTTGGTTATAAAATAAATATATAACAATAATATTTATTTAATTTTATATGAAAATGGTATATATAGAATTTTATTAATACTTCCTTAACACTATTACACTATTATTTCATTATAAAACTATATAAGGAAAATATATGAATTGGAAAGTACGGGCAGAAAAAAAGTTTGAACATCTATCAGACTTTATATTTGATAATAAAATAAAAGTTATAATTTTTGTTTTAGCTATTGTTATAGCATTAGCTTCTCAGATGAGGTTTTTAACAGTTGATACATCAACAGAGGGTTTTTTACATAAAAGTGATCCTTTAAGAATAGAATACGATAAATTTAGAGATCAGTTTGGACGAGATGAAAAGATACTTTTAGCAATACAAAGTAAAAATATTTTTGATCCTAAGTTTTTAAATAAGTTAGAAAAACTACATAAAGATCTAAGAGATAACCTTCCGTATATAGATGATGTAAATTCACTAATAAATGCAAGAAATACAAGAGGTACAAATGATAGTTTAATAGTAGATGATCTATTTGAAGAGATACCTACAAATAAAAAAGATCTTGATGCAAAAATTAAACTAGCAAAAAACAATCCCCTTTTTACAGATTTTATATTTGATAAAGATGGAACAATTACAACAATACTAATAGATACGGCTACATATTCAACTTTAGATAAAGATGGAAAACCATTACCCAAAGTAAACGATAATGAGTTTAGTGAAGATGGTGATGAGTTTGCAGACAATACAAACAATAGCGTATCAAAAAAAGAAGATGAAAAAAGATTTTTAACAGATTGGGAAAACTCACAAATTGTTAAAAAAACAAATGAAATAGTAAAAAAATACCAAAGTGATGATTTTAAAATCCTAGTATCTGGAACAGCAGTTATAAATGCTGAGTTAAAAGCTTCTATGACTTCTGATATGCAAAAGTTTATAAAGTTTGTGTTACTTGTTATGGCTATATTTTTAGCTCTTATGTTTAGAAGAATAAGTGGAGTAGTTTTACCACTATTTACTGTAGTGCTTACAATTATATCTGCACTTGGACTTATGTCTATATTTGGTGCTCCAATTACAGTTGTAACTCAAATTTTACCTTCATTTTTATTAGCTGTTACAGTAGGAGCTGCTATACATCTTCTTTCGATATTCTTTAAAGAATTTAATATATTAAAAGATAAGAAAAAAGCAGTAAGGTATGCTATGGGACATAGTGCTTTAGCTATTGTTATGACTTCACTTACAACAGCTGCAGGGTTATGGAGTTTTAGTTTTTCTGAACTAGCCCCTGTTGCAGATTTAGGTAAATTTGCAAGTGCTGGGGTTATACTAGGACTTTTATTTACACTTATTTTACTACCAGCACTTTTAGCGTTAATTAATATAAAACCAAAAGATGTAGTTATAAAAGATCATGAAGAAAATCATACAGATACACTTATGGATAGAGTATTAATAAAAATAGCAAATATTAGTGTAACATACCCAAAAACAATAATAGCAATAACTACTATTATCATTTTAGTATCACTTAGTATCGCTTCACAACTTAGATTTTCACATAAGCCAATAGTATGGTTTGATGTAGATCATCCAGTTAGAATGGCAACTGCAATAGTTGATGATAAATTAAAAGGTAGTGTAACTTTAGAGATTATAATTGATACTAAAAAAGAAAATGGACTATATGAACCAAAAGTATTAAATGCAATTGATAACTTCACTAAAGAGATAGTGCAACTAAAAAGTGATAAATATTTTGTGGGTAAAACATTAAGTTTAGTTGATATAATAAAAGAGACAAATAAAGCTCTAAATGAAAATAAACAAAGTGCATATATAATACCACAAGATAAAAACCTAATAGCACAAGAGCTATTATTATTTGAAAACTCAGGAAGTGATGATCTTGAAGATTTAGTAGATAGTGGATTTACAAAAGCTAGAATAACTGTAAAACTACCATATTTAGATGCTATGGATTATATGGTACTTATTAAAAAGATTAATCAATCTATCCATAAAAACTTTGATTCAATTGCAGATGTTACAGTAACTGGTATTTCAAATTTACTTGCTAGAATTATGGATGCAGCAATTACATCTAGTGCATTTTCTTATGTTTTAGCACTTACACTTATTACAATTATGATGTTGATTCTTATTGGTCATATCAAAATAGGACTTGTGTCTATGATACCAAATATCTCTCCAATCTTAGTGATGATTACTGTTATGGTTATATTTGATATGCCACTAGATATGTTTACTATGCTTATTGGTGCTATTGCTATAGGATTGGCTGTTGATGATACAGTTCACTTTATGCATAACTTTAGAAGATATGAACAACAATACAATGATGTAGATAAAGCTGTAAGGCTTACACTTCTTACTACTGGTAGAGCTATGATAGTTACTACTATAGTTTTAAGTTTTGGATTCTTTGTATTTATGGGTGCTAGTATGTCAAATATATTTAACTTTGGATTATTAACTGGTATTGCTATTATTGTTGCTGTATTAGCTGACTTCTTCTTAGTGCCTGCATTGATGAAAGTGATGATAAAAGATAAAAAAGATCTTGTGTAAACTTTAAAAGTTTACACAATTTTTATACTATCTCTCCCAAAGTAGGGCGATATCATCTATAGATATATCACTTCTTCGTGGTTTTATTTGGATAGTTTTAATCTCAAAATTATCTATTTGTAGCTCATCTTGAATTTTTTCAATTTGTTCTTCTAAATCAATTTCAAGTTGAGCTATATCTTCATTTAGATCTTCTATTAGAGATTGAGTATTTTTTACATCATTTTTCTCTTTTAAAACCCTACCACCTTTTTTTAGTGCAGATGCACCTTTACTTATAGTAGAG
Organism: uncultured Helicobacter sp.; assembly: GCA_964482285.1. Taxonomy (GTDB): domain Bacteria; phylum Campylobacterota; class Campylobacteria; order Campylobacterales; family Arcobacteraceae; genus CAIJNA01. The sequence continues at coordinate 43,388 of CAYZWZ010000010.1, forward strand.
CTTGAAAATAGTTTTTTACCAAATAATGCTCCAAGTATAGTAACACCAATACCTATTACAGTATCTGTAGTTTTTGCACTTACATCTGCCTCTTCTTTTTGAAGTTTCATATGAAGTTTTTTTAGTTTTGTTTCAAGTCTATCATATTTTGTTTCATATTTATCTTGAAGTTTTTCTATCTCTTGCTCTTTTTTCTCTTTTATAGCATCTTCAACTTCAATTAAAAAGTCTCTATAACTTTGATTTAAAGATGATTCTAGTTTCAATCTTTTACAATAGTATAGTTCTATCCTTTTTGTATCGTATAGATGGTTACTAAGTTGTTTTTGTACCGCTTTTAGAGATTTTGCTTCACTTATAAAACGAGGTAATGTAGAATATGAAGCATTTGATATAGCTTTTGTTGATTTATTTACTAGCTCTTCATTATAAGCATCTTCAAAGTTTATATCATTCATTCTTTCATCTAATTCAACTTTATAGTAAAGATCTTCTTGTGTATCTATACCTCTTCTTTGATTATAAAATCTAAGCTTTGCATCAGCATAAATATATGCATATAACTCACTAGTAGAATTTATATTTGTATCATTGAAATACTCTTTTATACCTTCACTAAGTAAAGGTTTCATAGATGATGAACTTGTATTTTTAGATATACTTTTCTCTTCAATAATTGTTGTTTTAGTTTTCTTATCTTTCATAAGCATTTTTATATCATCTTTTGTCATAGGACCTTTTAAGTATGATAAAACCCATCTTGTATAAAATTCATCTGTTTTTTCAGTATGGACATTTTTTAAGAAAAAGTGTCTACCTTTTAGAGTTGATATTTTATCAATAAGTTCACTTTTACTAAGATCTGATTTAGATGCAATCCCATCTATTACTTTTGATATATCTTGCTTTGTTTGAAGTTTTCCTATAAACCAAGTACCAATATTTGATAATCCTTTATAATCCAAATCAACAGGATTTTGAGTAGATAATATAACTCCTGTACCAAACGCTCTTGCTTGTTTTAGAAGTAATAGCATAGGCTCTTTTGATGGAGGATTAGCTAGTGGAGGGAAAAATCCAAATATCTCATCCATATATAAAATAGATTTCAATGTTGAACTTCCTCTTTGTCTTCTCATCCATGATATATAAGCATTTAAAAGTATTGTTACAAAAAACATCCTTTGTGAATCATCTAAATGAGAGATAGAAAATATTGATATTTTTGCTTTTCCATTTTCATCATATAACATATTTTGAATATCTAAAGGCTCACCCTCAATCCAAGAACTAAAACTTACACTAGATATTACATTGTTAAATAACATTGCTAGTTTCATTCTATCTTTTAGATTATAGAAACTTTTTAGTTGAAGCATACCTATTTTTTCAAATGGAGGTGAAGCTATATGACCTATTAAACTCTCTAAACTAAGTGATACACCTTGATTCCAAAAATGGTAAAATATATTTGATAAAAGTAGATGTTCTTTAGAACTAATAGGATCAGCTTCTATTGATACTAAAGATAATAGTGAAGATACTGTAGCATTTATAAGTGAAGATAGAGTATCACTATCATCTAGTACCTCTTGTGAAGGTGCATCAAATGTATCTAAAATATTTACACTAACACCTGCAGAACTACCTGGAGTATAAATTGTTTTTTGTACATTAGCAAACTTTTTAACTCTCGAGTTATCTTGAAAAAAACTTTTTGTTCCTTCTTTCCACATTGATGCAGTATCTTGTGCCATCTGTTCTATAGTTTTATTTTTATTAGCTGCATTTATTGGATCTATCCACGGTTCAAAATCTTTTGGATCATAATCTTCAAATGCCAAACATAAATTTCCCATATCACCTTTTGGATCTATAATAATTGCAGGTATATTATCTATAGCTGCTTCTTCAATCAATCCAATACCAAGACCAGTTTTTCCAGAACCTGTCATACCTATAATAGCTGCATGTGTTGTAAGATGTTTTGATTTATATAATGTTAAATCATCATCATTTGAGTCTTTTCCTAAATAAAATAAACCCATTTTTTCATATATATCATTCACTAAATTATCCTCGTATAATCTATTTTAAGAAAAATATTTATTATTTAAACTTTTTTTGT
>CAYZWZ010000011.1:0-41665 GCA_964482285.1 uncultured Helicobacter sp.
CAATAGCACAACCACCAGGAAGTGATACTTCACAATGACCAAATCTAGCTAATATTGGACCTAATACAAGTATAGAAGCTCTCATAGTTTTCACTATATCGTATGTAGCTTTTGTTTCATTTATTTTTGAAGTGTTTATTGTAAGGTTTGTATCATCATGAGTATATGATGCTCCTAAGTTACCAAGAAGTTTTAGTAAAGTTCTTATATCAACTACATTTGGTAAGTTTGTTATTTTGATATCATTTGAAGCTAATATTGTAGAAGCAAGAAGTGGCAAAGCTGCATTTTTTGCTCCACTAATTTTAACACTACCACTTAACTTATCTATACCTTGTATTTTTAAATAATCCAATTAATTTCCTTTTTCGTTTATTATATCTTTAAGTATATCATATACTTTATTTACACTACTTATACTACAGTACTCTTTATTTGAGTGAGGGAAGTGTATATCTGGTCCTATTGATGCAATATTTAAGTGAGGATACTTTTCTTTAAAAATAGCACACTCTAATCCTGCATGAATTGCATATAGTTTTGCATCTTTAAAATATTTTTTATATACTTCTAAAACTTCACTTGTAAATTTATTTGTATCTGGACTCCATGCTGGATATTTACCTTCAACAGTTACTTCAAAACCCTTTTCTCTTAGCATATTTATATTTGTAATGGCAATTTCATTTAGGTTTTTGTTCTCCATAGATCTAGCACTTAGAGATATTTTGACATCATTTATAGTTGTTTCAATCATTGCAAGATTGATAGAGTCAATTACAACATCAAGCTCTTCATCATATTTTAATACACCATTTTTCATATTTATTATAAAACTTAGTATATTTTTATCCAATACTCTAAAATGTTCAGATTTATCATCTACTGGATTTATAGTGATATTTGGGCTTATATTTATAGGCTTTTTACTACAAGCAATAATTGCTTTTGCATATTTTGGTATAGAGTTTATCCTCTCTCCACCATTTATATCTAATATCTCAACATCATCACAAAGTATTAAAAATTCACATAATACTTTAATAGCATTTTGTATATTTTTATTTATATCAACACCACTATGTCCACCATCAAAACCACTTACAATAATTTCGTATAGTTCTTTATCTTTTTTGTTTTCTTTGATTATTGATTTTGTAGTACTTGCAAATATATCAAGACCACCTGCACAACCTATACATATCTCACCCGTAGCTTCACTATCTAGGTTTAACATATTTGGTGATTTTATTTCAAGTTGGATATTATTTGCACCAATTAATCCTATCTCTTCATCACAAGTAAATAAGAATTCACAATTTTTATTTTCACTCATAAGAGCCAACATATAAGCACAACCAATGCCGTTATCAGCACCTAACGTTGAGTCTTTTGCATAAAGTTTATCACCATCTTGTAAAATTTGTGGAATTTTTCCATCTTCTAAACATACAATATCATAGTGTGATTGTAAACATATATTTGGTAATTGATTTTGTTTATAACATAAAATATTATTTGCACTATCTACTTGGCATATATAATCATATTTTAATGCATAATTTTTTATATAAGTGATGAATGGTTCGTGTGTTCCACTACATCTTGGTATTTTTGTAATTTGTTTAAAAAGTTCTATTATCATGGACGAAATTATAGCTTTTTTTTAGTATATTTTAGATAAAATCATTTACAATATAAATAACAATACCAAATGGGCAAAATATGACTGTAAATATAAAACTACCAAATACAACTTATGATATTAATATAGATAAACTAAAACAAATAAACTTAGATACAAAAGTGGCGATTGTAACAAATCCAACTATTGAAGCATTGCATATTGATTATTTAAAATCACATATAGATGCAAAAGAACTTAGTGTTGTAACAGTAGCTGATGGGGAAGAATATAAAACAATGCAAAGTATTGATACTATTTTAAATCATTGTTTTGAACAAAAGTTTAATAGAAACTCTATTTTAATCGCTTTTGGAGGTGGAGTAATTGGTGATATGACAGGCTTTGCTGCTAGTATATATCAAAGGGGAATTGATTTTATCCAAATACCAACTACACTTTTATCTCAAGTTGATGCTAGTGTTGGTGGAAAAACTGGTATAAATAACAAATATGGAAAAAATCTAATTGGAGCCTTTCATCAACCAAAAGAGGTAAATATAGATCCATATTTTTTATCAACTCTTCCAAAAAGAGAGTTCTCTGCAGGTGTTGCTGAGATAATCAAAATGGCAGTTTGTTTTGATGCAGATTTTTATAATTGGTTAGAAAATAATACTTTAGATAATGAAGAAAATATCAAAGTAGCTATACAAAAATCAGTACAAACAAAAGCATGGGTTGTTAGTCAAGATGAAAAAGAAAAAGGCTTAAGAGCTGCACTTAATTATGGACATACTTTTGGACATGTAATTGAAAATGAAACAAAATATACTAAATATTTACATGGAGAAGCTGTAGGTATTGGTATGGTTATGGCAAATAATTTAGCAGTAAAATTAGATCTAATGAGCCAAGATCAAGCAAATAGTATAAAAATACTTCTTGAAAAATATGATATCCCAACAACATATGATATTAAAGATGTAGAAGATTTTTATGAGCATTTCTTTTTAGATAAAAAATCATTAGATGATAAAATAAAGTTTATAATCCCTGTTGGAATTGGTGATGTTAAAATCACTAGTGATATTAGTAAAAATGATGTAATAGAAGTATTAAGAGGTTTTTCTAAATGAGAAAACTTTTATTTTTAGTATTTATTTTTGTATTAAATATTTATGCTTTAGATACAAATGAACAAACAAAATTAAATGAAAATAATACAACAAAAAATAATAATATGGAGATTGTCAAAATAAAAGACAGTCTTAAATTTATAGATGAAGAGTTAAAAGACAATATCTGGATAGCAAGATATAATAACTATTTAGCATATAGAAAAATAGAGAGTGAATTAGCAAAAATAAAAGCTGATGCTAAAAAATATGCTAGATGGAAAGGTGATAAATATAAAGAGTTATCTTATCAGCTAAAAAACAAAATAAAAATTAAAGAAAATGAGCTATCTTTAATTAGTGAATATAAAGATTCACCAATTGGAAGATTAATTAAACCAAAACCAATAGATAAAGCACCAATTATTACAAATCCTTTTAAAGTAATAGAGGGTTATACATATATTTCAAAATTAAAATCAAATATTGAAGAGTATAAAGAGACAAATACTCAATTAAGTAGTTTATTGAAAAATATAAATATGAAAATTCAAGAACTTGAAAAATTAAAAAAAATAACAAATACAAAAGATTATGATAAAGAGATATTAAAACTTAAAAAAGAGCTAAAAGATTTTATTATGGTTGTGGAGATTGTATCTACAACTCAAGAAGTTTATAATAGAAAGATAAATCAAGTTATACAAGAGGTTAAAAACTCAATTTCAGATGAGATTGCACATGAGATAAAACTTATAGTTATTTTATCATTACTATTTTTACTTGCAATGGCAGCAAAAATGGCTATGAAAAAGTATATTGAAGATGATGATAAATACTACACTACAAATAAACTTATAAATCTATTTTTTATAATTGTAACAATACTGATATTAGTATTTTCATATATTGAAAATGCATCATATCTAGTTACATTTTTAGGGTTTGCTTCAGCTGGGATTGCTATTGCTCTAAAAGATTGGTTTATGTCTATATTTGGTTGGATCTCAATTATGACAGGTGGGCATATAAAGCCAGGTGATAGAGTTAAAGTAACAAGAAATGGTATTGAAGTAGTTGGAGATGTTCTTGATATTACATTACTTAAAATAGTAATAAGAGAAGATACAACTCTTACATCTTATACAACAAATAGAAGAACAGGACGAGTTTTCTTTATTCCAAATAATTATGTATTTACAGATATGTTATCTAATTATACTTTTGATGGATTAAGAACAGTTTGGGATGTTGTTGATATTAGTATTACATTTGATTCAAATCATAAAAAAGCAGTTGAAATAGCAAGAGAAGTTACAACAACAAACTCTAAAGGTTATACAGAATTAGCTAGAAAAAGATTAAATAAGATGAGAAAAAAATATGTTCTTAGAAGTTCAAATCCAGATCCTAGAATATTTGCATTTATTGAACCTCATGGTATAGTTATATCATCATGGTTCCATACAAATTCTCATGCAACACTTGGATTAAGAAGTACTATATCTATGGGTATACTAGATGCCTTTAAAGAACACGATGATATTCAAATAGCATACCCTACACAAAATATAAATATAAGTAGAGAAAATAAATTTCCACCAGAAGATTTACAAAATAAATCTATAATCTAAATTATGAAAATATTACTACTTGAAGATAATGAACTTTTTGCATTAAGCTTAAAAGAGTATTTAGAATTAGAAAACTTTGAAGTAGTAATAGCAAAAGATGGTGAAGAGGTTTTTGAACTAACTTATACTAATAATTATGATCTATATCTATTTGATATAAATGTACCTAAAATAAATGGTCTAGATTCATTGCGTATGTTAAGAGGAAACAATGATAATACACCATGTATATATCTAACATCTTATAAAGATAAAGATACTTTAAAAGATGGCTTTAAAAGTGGTGCAGATGATTTTATGGTTAAGCCATTTGATGAAGATGAATTATTATTAAGGATAAGTGCACTTTTAAAAAGAAGTAATAAAGTAACACAAAATATAACAGTAAATGGTATTTTATTTGATATAAATAAAAATACATTTATAAAAAATAATCAAGTTTTAAATATATCTAAAAAGGTTGTAGATCTATTTTTATTGATGTATGAAAATAAAGATAAGATAATCACAAAAGATATGATAATAAATAGACTTTGGAGTGCATCGCAAGAGTATAGTGATGGTTCTATTCGAGTTTATATATCAAAATTAAAAGATATTTTAGGTTCAAACTCAATTATAAATATAAAAGGTCAAGGTTATAAAACTAACTTCTAAAAATAAAAACTTTCTAATAACAAACAGTATAATAATAGCTTTTGTAGTTATGTTTTGTTTATTTTTAAATAATATAATAATAAATATGAATTTTTATAAGCAAGAGTTTTATCCACTTGTTATTATTTTTTTAGTTTTGATATCTATTTTATTATATAGGTTATTGAGTATCTCTATTTTAGAAGAGTTATTTAAAAGTGATGAACAGATACAAAATAGTATAAAAAAAACTCTACATGAGTTAAATACACCAGTTAGTACAATAAAATTAAATACAAAGATGTTATTAAAACAAAATAGTGATGATAAGATAAAAGATAAACTAAATAGAATAAATCAATCTTGTGATGATCTACTTCAACTTTATGATGATATGGAATATAGTATAAAAAAAGAGGTTCAAAATATAATTAAAGAAGATGTTTTTTTAGATGATATTATTTTAAACTCTATTAGAAAATTTGAAGATATAAAACAAGATATACAAATAAAATATACAAAAACAGATCTAAAACTATATTCAGATAAAAATGGTTTACAAATAGCAATAGACAATATAATATCAAATGCAATAAAATACAATAAAAAAGATGGTAAAATCAATATATATACATTAAATAATACACTATATATAAAAGATAGTGGAATAGGGATGAATACACCAAATATAGTAAAGATATATGATAAATATTACCAAGAAGATATAAATAATAGTGGATTTGGTTTTGGATTATATATGGTAAAAAACTTTTGTGATAGTAACAATATAAAACTAAATATTGATTCAAAATTAAATTTTGGTACAACTATAAGTTTAAGTTTTAAATAAATTTATGTTATTTTAAATAAATAAAAACATGGGGAATAAATAATGTTTCAAAAACAAAAAGTATTTTTCAAAACATTTGGTTGTAGAACAAATGTTTTTGATACACAAGTGATGATGTCAAATCTAAAAGATTTTGATGTAGTATTTGATGAAAAACAAGCTAATATAGTTGTAATAAACTCATGTACAGTTACAAATGGTGCAGATACAACAGCTAGAAGCTATATAAATAGCCTTAATAAACTTCCTAATAAACCAAGAGTTGTATTTACAGGGTGTGGTGTATGGACTAAAGGGGAAGGGCTATTTAAAGAAAATAAAATAGATGCACTTTTTGGACATAGTGAAAAAGAGAAAATAAATATTCTTCTTAAAAATGAGGAAAAATTCTTTGAAGCTGGAGATCTAAAACATATAGATGATACAGTAATAGGGGAGATGATAGGTAAAAGTAGAGCCTTTATCAAAATCCAAGAGGGGTGCGATTTTAGATGTAGTTATTGTGTTATCCCTTTTGTAAGAGGAGATGCTAGAGCTTATGATGAACAAAAAATTCTAGAACAAATTACACTTTTAGCTTCTAATGGATTTGGTGAGTTTATACTTACAGGTACAAATTTAGGTTCATATGGAAAGAATCTTGATTCAAAAGAAGATGGGCTTGCTATTTTACTTCAAAAGATATCAATGATAAGGGGTGTTAGAAGAATAAGATTAGGTAGTGTAGAACCTATTCAAATAACAGATCAGTTTAAAGAACTTCTTGATGAACCTTGGATGGCAAAACATCTTCATATTGCTCTGCAACATACTACAAAGCAGATGTTAAATCTTATGAATAGAAGAAATAAATTAAAAAGTGATTTAGAGTTATTTGAGTTTATTGCTAATAAGGGTTATGCACTAGGGACAGATTTTATTGTAGGACATCCTGGTGAAACAAATGAGATATGGAGTGAAGCAATACAAAATATACAAAAGTTTCCACTAACTCATCTTCATGGATTTACTTACTCTAAAAGAGATGGAACACCTAGTGCTACTATGAGTGGTCAAGTAGCTGGTGATATTGCTAAACAAAGATTAAAAGAACTAACTGATATAATAGATAATAAAAATTATAACTTTAGAAAAGACCTAAAACAAAACAATAAACCACTTGATATTTTAATAGAATCAAAAAAAGATGGAATCTATAAAGGTTATGATCAATATTTTAACCCTATAGAGATAGATAGTTTTGAAGACCTTGTAGGAAATTGGACTAGAATAGAAAAATTTGATGTTGAAAGAAAAATAAATAAAGCTAAGTTTGAATTATAAGTATAATGGAGATATAAGATGTTTAAAAAATTAAATAATGAAGATACAAATAAAAATTTAAAACTAATGATGCTTAGTGCTAGTGTACTAATTGCACTTTTTTTATATACATTAATTAAAAGTGATAGTGCAATACAAGGTGGCTCATATTATATTGGTATTGGATTTTTACTTGTTTTATTACTTATATCTTTTTATTTACAAAAATATAAAGAGAAGATTCAAAAAATAGTACCTAAAAATAAATATCAAGGTGATAATTTTGAACAAGCTGTAGTAAATAGTGATCTAGAACAAAATCAATATATTCAAAATGAAAATATAAATCCTATTAGTTCAAATATTACATTTAAAGATGTTGCAGGAATATCTAGTGTAAAACAAGAGTTAGAAGAGGTTGTTGATTTTTTAAATAATCCCCAAAAATATATAAAATATAATGTTAGCTTACCAAAAGGTGTACTTCTTGTTGGACCTCCTGGAGTTGGAAAAACATTAATAGCAAAAGCAGTAGCAGGTGAAGCAAATGTACCATTTTTTTATCAAAGTGGAGCTAGTTTTGTACAGATATATGTAGGGATGGGAGCAAAAAGGGTAAAAGAACTTTTTCAAGTAGCAAAAGCACATGCACCTTCTATTATATTTATTGATGAGATAGATGCAATAGGTAAAACAAGAGGAATAGGAAGTAACGAAGAAAGAGAAGCAACACTAAATGAACTATTAACACAAATGGATGGATTTGATAGTAATAGTGGAGTAATGGTAATAGCTGCTACAAATAAAATAGAGATTTTAGATGATGCACTTTTAAGAGCAGGTAGATTTGATAGAAGAGTATTTTTAAAACTACCATCATTGAGTGATAGAAAAAAGATAATAGAACTATATACAAAAGCTAAAAATATAAATATAGATATAGAAGAGTTAGCACATAATACAAGTGGATTTAATAGTGCATCTATTGCTACACTTATTAATGAAGCTTTACTAAATATGATAAAAAATAAAAATAAAACAATAAGTGAAGAAGATATAGCTTATGCTAAACAAAAAGTACAATATGGTAAACATGAACTTAGTATTATGTGTAATGAAGAGAAAGAAGTATTAGCAACATATCAAGCTGCAAAGGCATTTTTCACAAAACAAAAAGTTGCTTTATTTGATGAGGGTATTATAAATGATGATTGTTTATACCCATCAAAATCAAAATTAATAGAACAAATTAAATTCAATCTTGCAGGAAGTATCGCTCTTGAAGTTATTAAAAAAGAGCAATATGTTGTATTTAAATCAGAAATTAATGAAGCATATAAGATAGCTTCAAATATGAAAGATGAATACAAAATGATAAGAGATGCAAACGAATTAATAGTAAATATAAAAGAGGAACTTAAAAAAGATATAAATGCAAATATACAAGAGATATTATCTTTAAAACAAACTCTAATTAAGGAAGAAGTTATTGTATTTTAGTGGATTTTGTCTTCAAAATGACAAAGAGTTATTTCAAGATTATATAGAATATAGTGATTTTAATATTGCTGGATTTTCTTATGGAGCCATAAGAGCTTTTGAGTATGCTTTAAATCAAGTAAAAAATAATAAAAGGGTACAAAAATTACAACTTTTTTCTCCTGCATTTTTTCAAGATCAAAATAAAAAATATAAAAGACTTCAGCTTATGTTTTACAAAAAAGATGAGGTAGAATATAAAAATAATTTTATAAAAAATATTGCAAAACATAGTAATAGTGACTTGTCAAAATACTTATCAGATGGTACTTATGAGCAACTAGATACTTTACTTAATTATGAGTGGAAGAGTTGTGATTTTGAACTTTTGATTAATAGTGGTGTTAAAATAGAAGTATATTTAGGAAGTGATGATAAGATCATTAATAGTATAAATGCACTAGAGTTTTTTAAAGAGTTTGCTGAGGTTTATTTTATAAAAAATGTTGGACATATTTTAAGATGATTTTAGTTGTAAAAGTAATATTTTAAAGGTTTAATATGAAATGGAAAAATTCAAGACAAAGTTCAAATATTGAAGATAGACAAAGATCATCATTTAGTAGTGGAAGTAGAACTAGTAGAGGCTCAATGGGAGCTATTATTCCTATTGTTAAATTTTTGATAAAAACTACTATAGGTAGAGTTGTGTTAGGAGTTGGTGTTATTGCATATTTTATGGGGTTTAATCCCCTATCATTGTTAAACTCAGTTCCAAGTAGCTTAATTAGTACAAATCAACAAGAAAGACCTATAAAAATTAATGAAGAACAAACAAAATTTGTATCAGCAGTATTAGCACAAACAGAAGATGTATGGACAGAACTATTTCAAAAATATAATGCTACATATAAAGAACCAAGATTAGTACTTTTTAAAAATAGAGTAAAAAGTGCATGTGGTGTTGCATCTAGTCAATCTGGTCCATTTTATTGTCCAGTTGATCAAAAAGTGTATCTAGATACAGAATTCTTTAATCAACTTGCAAGAAGACATGATGCTCCTGGTGATTTTGCACAAGGCTATGTTATAGCTCATGAAGTTGGGCATCATGTACAAAAACTAGCTGGTATACTTGATAAAGTAAATAAGCAAAAAAGAAAACTTAGTAAAGTAGAAGCTAATAAAGTAGAAGTAAAAGTAGAACTTCAAGCTGATTGTTTTGCTGGTATTTGGGCAAACTATTTACAAAGAAGAGGAGATATTTTAGAAGATGGAGATATAAATGAAGCTCTAAGAGCAGCATCAGCTATAGGAGATGATACCCTTCAAAAACAATCAAGAGGATATGTAGTTCCTGATTCATTTACTCATGGTACTTCAAAATCAAGAAAACAATGGTTTTCAAGAGGTTTAAAATATGGAACTATTGAAGCTTGTGATACTTTTAAATTATTAAAATAAGGTAAAGTATTATATAGTAGAAGGTTTTAAACATTATTATAAATAGCAAAATTGTTGATGATGATAATAAAATAAATTATAATCCTCTACTTATACAACTAGAAGCTCTACTTTTCCACCACTTTTGTCTAAACTTCATATAACCAGAGTTTCTATCTACTATATTAGATGTTTTTGTATATCTATGTAATACTTTTGAATGCATTGTATGTTCTGTTTGGGATAATTCAACTAAATTACCCATTTGCTGCTGTTTAAGATGATGTAGATTTACTCGTTTGTTATCAAACCCAATAGGAGCCTTCCCTTGTAGCATTAAAGATATGTTTTCTTTGTTACAGTTATATACTCTTCTTTTTACTACAGTACGACCTTCAAATTTTATTTTTTTAGCTCTTTTTGAACTAATAAGTTTCTTTTCTAATTTTGTAATTCTTCTTTTCTTATTAAGTGTATTTTCATCGCTTAAAATAGCAAGCTTATATTTTTTTAGTTTTTTAAGATTAGTTTTTGATGTTTTTACTTTTTTAGGTATTATAATTCTAACGGTTGGATTAGAAAAAGATAAACTTAATAAAGAGCTTATAATAATTAATACTTTAATCATTAATATTCATCTGCATACATACTACTTAATTGTGTTAGTATATCTTCTTTATATTTCTCTTTTATATCATTTGTTAATAGCTTTAAAAAAGTATGATTAGTATTGTAAATAGATTTTATTGATTGGTTATAATTTTTTACAGCTTCTTCTCTTGTTGTATCACCAGGTGTTAAAAGAGTTTCTAGGTAAAGTAATTTCATATTATCTAACCATCCAAAACTTTGATCATAAGTATTTACATTTTTTAAAACATCATCCCAATTATTATTAATATCAGAAATAGTATGTATAAATTCTCTTTTTGCATTTGGTATAGTATCTAAAGAATAGTATAATTGTTTTTTTTGGAAATCTTTAGGGTTAATATTTAATATTGTAGCTTTTTTATTAATACTTGTATTATATTTTTTAGTTAAGTATAAATCTATTTTTTTAATAAGATTATTAATATATGTTTCATTAAAAATAGTATAATAATCTTTTTTAAATTCTTTCCAACATTTAATAGTATATATTCTAGTGCCAACATTACCTTTTATTAAATCTGTTTTTTCATTTTGATAACATTTATTGAATTTTTTTAAAATAACAGAATCATTACTAAAGTTTTTTATAACCTCATTATCTAAATAACCATTTAATGCTTTTAAATCATTATTGATATCAATTTCAATATTTTGTTCAAATTCTCTAAGTTTTTTTAGATCAATTTTTTGTTCAATTGTACTTTGAGATACTTTATTTGAAGATTCATCTTTTTTAGAAAAAAAATCAAAAATACCACCATATAGATGTAAAATAATAATTGTTGATAAAAAAATAAATTTCATTTGTAATAATATCCTTCTTTATACATTATAGTTAAATATTTTTTACTATTTGCTAAAATCAAATAGTACTACTAAATAAACTTATTATTAAAACTTAGATATAATCACGTTATATTAAACAATCAAGGATAACATCAATGAAACATGTTCCAATTTTAGTTTTAGACTTTGGAAGTCAATACACACAGTTAATCTCTAAAAGATTAAGAAACCAAGGTGTTTACTCAGAAATCGTACCATACAACGAAAGTATAGAAGCTATTAAAGCTAGATCTCCAAAAGGGATAGTTTTAAGTGGTGGACCAGCATCAGTTTATGCAAAAGATGCTTACAAAGTAGATAAAGAGGTATTTGATTTAGGTTTACCAATTTTAGGTATTTGTTATGGTATGCAAACTATTGCTCACTATTTAGGTGGTAGTGTAATAGCAGCAGATCATCAAGAGTATGGGAAAGCAAAATTAACTATAGAAGATAGCTCTTCAAAGATATTTGAAGGTGTTACAAATAACGAAATCGTATGGATGAGCCATAGTGATAAAGTTGAAACTTTACCTACAGGATTTAAAGTAATAGCTATAAGTGAAAACTCACCTTATGCTGCAATAGCAAATGAAGATAAAAATATTTATGCATTTCAATTTCATCCAGAAGTAACACATAGTGTTCAAGGTGATAAAATGTTATTAAACTTCGCAAAAAATATTTGTGGATGTGAAAGAACATGGAGTATGGGTAACTTTGCAAAAGAGCAAATTAAAAAGATCCAAGAACAAGTAGGTGATGCAAAAGTTTTATGTGGTGTAAGTGGTGGAGTTGATAGCTCTGTAGTTGCTACACTTTTAACAGAAGCTATTGGCGATAAATTAGTACCTGTATTTGTAAACAATGGACTTTTAAGAGGAAATGAAGTTGCAGATGTTCAAGATATGTTTAAAACTAGAGGTGTTCCTTTAATCACTGTTGATGCTACAGATAGATTTTTAGATAAATTAGAAGGTGTAACTGATCCTGAAACAAAAAGAAAAATAATTGGTGAAACATTTATTGAAGTATTTGATGAAGAAGCAAAAAAACATGATGGTATTAAATTCTTAGCTCAAGGTACACTTTATACTGATGTTATAGAATCAGTATCAGTAAAAGGACCATCAAAAACAATCAAATCTCACCATAATGTTGGTGGACTTCCTGATTGGATGACATTTGAACTTATTGAGCCTTTAAGAGAGATTTTTAAAGATGAAGTAAGAGTATTAGGTCTTGAACTTGGACTTCCTTCTCATATGATAGGAAGACATCCTTTCCCTGGACCAGGACTTGCTATTAGAATCATGGGAGATGTAAATAGACCAGATCTTGAGATCTTAAGAAAAGCAGATACAATTATGTTAGATGTTTTAAGAGCAACAGGATGGTATGATAAAACATGGCAAGCATTTACTGTACTATTAAATGTAAAATCTGTTGGTGTTATGGGTGATAATAGAACTTATGATAACACTGCATGTGTTAGAATAGTAAATGCAATTGATGGTATGACAGCAACATTTGCACATATTCCACATGATATTTTAGAGCAAATATCTAGAAGAATAATCAACGAAGTTGATGGGATTAATAGAGTGGTATATGATATATCTTCTAAACCTCCTGCAACAATAGAATGGGAATAAAAATTATATATTAACTTCATCTTGCACTAAAGTCTATAATCGAGGTACTAGTCGTACATTTTCATATAGACTTTAGCACAATCTAAAGCAAATCTATAATTTTATAGTTATTTAGTTTTTCACACTTGAAACAAAATCTTAATAAAACAAATATTTCATTCAAAATCTAAATTTTAAAATTAAATTATATAAATTTGCATTTTATTGTTTAATTTGCTATACTTTTTAATATAAAATCTATTTTATAGATACTTTACTTCTGTGAATAAAATATGCTTTATTCATAGAATTGAATTATTAAATAAGATTTAAAGAATAGATTATGGCAAAAAATACAGAATTAAAAATATCAAAAGATATGAAAACTTTAAACATCGAAAGTTTAAAGGATAACTTATTACATTATGATTACAATACAAGATACTTACTTTCTCTTATAAAAAAGGGTGTTCCTAAAGATGATCCCCATTTCATAAGTTCATTCAACGGATTTAGAGGTGAGTTATTTGAAAATGTAACATATGAATTACTACTACAATATGCAATCAAAAATGATCAAATAACACAGTTTGTATTAAAAGGTCCACATCAAAATTTAAAAGATGAAGAAAATGCAAAGTTTGGTTTACTTATGGATAGAAAACAGCAAATTGTATATAAAGCTGGATATAAAGATGTAAGTGAATACGATGCTATGTTTTTTTGTGGAGATACTGTATATTTTGTAGAATGTACAATTGTTGTTTCTACTATGGGACTTAGAAAAAGACTTAGAAAAAAATATGCACTTTTATCATTGTTATTTCCAAATCATGAAGTACGAGCTTTAATTATATTATCTCAAGGAGCAACAGGTATTCATAAATTTCCTGATTTTGCAACTGTATGGGTAACTGATACATTAGATCCTAGTAAAGTTTTAGATCAAATTGCAAAATCTTCAACATATAAAAAAGAGAAATTAACAAGATATAAAAGTGATAAACTAATACAAGCACATGATATAAAAGTAAATCACTTTAAATATTTTGATACTTTAGGTTGGATCTTTAGAAAAGCATTATTTAAAGATACAAAAATGTTAAATGAAAAGTTCTTACTAAGTGATAAAGTAAATAGATATATAGAAATATTTTCAAAATTATATATTGGATTTATATCATACGAGACACTTGTTGCATTAGCAGGTAAAGAGAACTTAGATTTTGAAGAAACAAAACATGTTCATGTAACAATAGATAAAAAAGATGATGGATCATATTATGTAGTATTTTATACTAGAATTTCTAAAAAAAGATTAACTAAAATTGAAATTTTAGAAGATAGTGTAAAATTAAGTGATAAGGATCCAAAAGGTTTCACTGTAGCAGAAACAAAGTTTATAGATTATATTATAAAACCACACCATGAGATAAATCTAAAACAGATAAAAAACATCCAAAAAAGAGTAGCTACTTGGAAGTAGCTATTTTTTAATACAAAATGTCAAATATATATCTTTTATCAAATGTAAAATCAAATAATACAGATGTAATAAACTATAGTGTATTTGATATTAAATATATAGATACAAATATTGATTTTAACTATTATGATGCTTTAATATTTACATCAAAAAATGCAATATATGCATTAGAGTATTTTAATAAAGATTATAAAAAAGTACCATCTTACGCAATAGCAAAAAAAACTGCAAATATTTTAAAAGATCACAATGCAAATTTAGTATACACAGGAATTAGTGGACATGGAGATGAGTTTGCAAACGAGATAAAAGATACACTAAAAAATAAAAAAGTAATATATATACGAGCTAAAAAAGTTGTATCAAATTTAACTAAGATTTTAAATTGTGATGAAATCGTTGTATATGAAACAGTATGTAAAGAGAATAATTCTATAGATAAAATACCTAAAAATTCTAAAATAATATTCACTTCTCCTTCTACAATTAAGTGCTTTTTTAAAAATAATATTTGGGATGACTCATATATTGCTATTTGTATTGGTAAAACTACAGCTTCTTATTTACCTAAAAATATTAAATACCTAATATCAAAACAAACTTCTATTGACTCTTGTATAGAAGAAGCACTTAATATATAACTAAAATTTAACTATTTTTTAGATATAATTATATTTATATTATTACCTTGGTAGTGCGAGATATGTAAATAATTCGGGTCCGATAACTTATATATTTGAAAGATGTAAAAACACGGTGTGTAACGCTCATTTGAAGATGTTCCTAAAGTGTTTTTCTCTTTCTAGTTCTTGGCTTTACTGGGCCACCTCATTACTTAACGGCTACTAGGGTATAATTAATTACAAATAGATAAAAAGTAAGATAATAATGTTGTTTTATTTTTTATTTATACACTAAGGAAAACAATGAATATTTTAATTTTAGGTTCAGGTGGAAGAGAATACTCAATAGGTTTAGCAATTTCAAAAGAAAATGAAGACCACGATATAACTTTTTGCCCAGGAAATGGAGCAACAGATCAAATTGGTCAAAATATCAATATAAAAGATTATAATGAATTAGCATCATGGGCAAAAGAAAATAATATCGATCTTACAATTGTCGGTCCAGAAGCACCACTTGTAGATGGTGTTGTTGATATATTTAAAAAAGAAGGTCTTACAATATTTGGACCAAGTGCAGCAGCTGCTCAATTAGAAGGTTCAAAAGTATATATGAAAAATATACTTAAAAAATACAATATCCCAACAGCTGCATTTATAGAAACTTCATCACAAGAAGAAGCTAATAATTTTATAGATTCTATGACTAAAACACCAATAGTTGTAAAAGCTGATGGACTTTGTGGTGGAAAAGGTGTAATAATTGCAACATCAAAAGATGAAGCAAAAACAGCTGTAAAAGATATGTTAAGTGGTGAATCATTTGGCGATGCAGGAAATAAAGTAGTAGTTGAAGAGTTTTTAGATGGATATGAGCTATCTATTTTTGCAGTATGTGATGGAGACAGTTATGTTGTTCTTCCAGCAGCTCAAGATCACAAAAGAATAGGTGATGGAGATACTGGACCAAATACTGGTGGGATGGGTGCTTATGCTCCAACACCACTTGTAAATGACGATATTTATCAAAAAGTTGAAGACAGAGTTATAAAACCTACTTTAGAGGGTATGAAAAAAGAGAATGCAGCATTTGAAGGTGTTTTATTTATAGGTGTTATGGTAGTTGATGATGAACCAATTATATTAGAATATAATGTAAGATTTGGGGATCCTGAGTGTGAAATACTTATGCCTTTGATGAAATCAAGTGTAAGTGAGATGTTTTATAAAGGTGCTACAAAAAATCTTAAAAACTATAAACTTGAAATGAAAGATGAGTATGGAGTTGCTGTTGTAATGGCTAGTAAAAATTATCCATATAGTTCAAGTGAACCTGCTGAAATTATTGTTGATGATATACATGATGAAACTTTAATTGCAAATTCTCATATTTCATATGCTGGAGTAACAAAAGAGGATGATAAACTATTCGCTACTGGTGGAAGAGTACTATTATGTATAGGATTTGGATCTGATATTCAAACAGCAAGAAATAGAGCATATGCTTTATGTGGGCAAGTTCATTTTGCAGGAAAGAAGATACGAACAGATATTGCCTACCAAGCACTAAAAGCGTAATAAAGAGGAGCTTTTCACTAGATTCTAAACCTTATGTACTATAAAGTACACTGCAATTTAAAATCTAGCAAAAATCCCTCTCTTTATTTCACTTTTGAGTAAAATAATTAAATGGAAAAAAATTGAACAACGAAAATATAGATATATCAAAACTAGAACTAGCATCAAACTCACAAAGAATAAAAGCTTTTGTTATTGATGATTTATTGATCACATTTGTGATGTTATTATTATTGTGGGAACCAATAGCAAAAACAGAAGGTGATTATTTAGCAATAGCGTTGATAATGAATGCAGCTTATGTACAAATAATCACAATAAAAATTATATATCAATCATTTTTCATATGGTATTATGGCGCAACTTTAGGAAAAATGGCAGCAAAAATAAAAGTGATAGATTTTAACCATTTTGGAAAAATTTCGTTTGCTCAATCTGTACTAAGAGCTAGTGGAAGAATACTTAGTGAATCAGTTATGTATTTAGGATTTATCTTAGCATATTATACGAAATCAAAACAAACTTTTCATGACAAAATAGCAAAAACTTTGGTAGTAAATGACATTAATTAAGTTTTTATTACTATTTGTTTTTTTGATATCTTTTGTAAATGCAAAGGATACAAATGATTCATTGCAAATAATTGCTGAACATATACAAACAACAAATAGTACAATAAAAGCAAATAAAAATGTAATTATATTTTCAAATAAATATTATATAAGTGCTAATAAAATTGAGTTTGATAAAAATTCAAAAATACTTAAAATGTTTGGAAATGTTAATATATCTAAAAGTGATGGTACAGTTACATTAAGTAATAATGCAATACTTGATATGAAAAATGATATAAAAAATGCTAAAAATATTTTATTAATAGATAGCAAATCAAATATTTGGATAAACGCAAGATCTATATCAAAAAATAAAGATATAAATACTATAAAAAATGCAGTGATATCATCATGTGATTGTATAGATCCTGCATGGAGTATCGCTTTTAAAAAAGGTGAATTTGATAGAAAAAAACAATGGATTAGTTCTATAAATAATACTTTATATATAAAAAATATGCCAGTTTGGTATTTCTTAATACCGGCTATTCCTTTTATAGCTCCAGAACATTTAATACTAACATATCTACTTACAAATCCACCTTATATTGGATTTTCAACAAATAAAAAAAGGAAAAGTGGATTATTACGGCCATTAGTAGGTTATAGTTCAGCTAGTGGTTTTTCATATTATCAACCTTTTTTTTATGCACCAGCACTTAATTATGATTTTGAATATATTCCTAAAATATTTTCAAATAGAGGTTATGGGCATGAATTAAAATATAGATATATAAATACTAAAGATTCAAAATTAGATATTTCTCTTGGAAAATTTTATGAAAGAAATTCATATGTAGATGAATATAATTTAGTAAATGATGAACATTATGGATGGAATTTAAATTATAAACATAATAATATTTTAGCAAATAAAGAAAAAACTAGTGATGGATTATTAATTTCATTGCAAGATATGAATGATATTGAATATAAAAATACTTTATTAGAAAATTCAGATAAAGAAGTTTCAACAGATAAAATTATTGAATCAAAAATAAAATATTATTATAATACAGATAAAATATTTGCAGATATTAATTTAATAAAATATAAAGATATAAGAAAATTTGATGAAGATGGTATACCTATTAACAATGATGAAATACTTCAATTAATACCACAAATGCAACTTCATAGATACTATGGAAACTTATTAAATGATAAAACAATATTAAGTTCATTTGATATTAAATTTGAAGCAAAAAATAGAAAAGTTGGTGTTGGGGCTAATCTTACGCAGATTAATATACCATTTAATATTAATAGTTACTTTTTTGATGACTATATCTCTTTAGATTATATAAAAAATATAAATTATAATAATATAAAATATTTAAATACAAATAATTATGATGATGGAAATTATTTAAATCATAGTGATGTTTTTACTATTAGTACAGATTTATTAAAACAATATGATTCTTTTATTCATAATATTAACTTTTCCGCAATATATAAAAATAGATATGATGTATATATAAAAGGTGATATATATGGATTAAATACTGATAATATAGAATTAAAACCATTTGAAATAAATAATGAAGAAGATAATATCAATCTTTCTATGAGTCAAAATTTTTTTACAAATAAAAAGAGTGATATATTTAATCATAAAATTAATCAAATATTATTAAAAGAAAATAATTCATTTATATTAGGTAATTTAGAAAATGAGATGAAACTACATTTTAAAAATGGTTCGTTATCAAATCGATTTATATATAATCAAGAAGAGAAAATGATTATTAATAATTCATATTCATTAGAGTATAAAAAAGATGATTTAAATGTAAAAGTTGATTATGCAAGTATTATTAATCAAGATGATTTAACAAATCTTTTTAAAGATGGAGTTAACAATAAATCTGTTTCTTTAGAATTAAGTGATAAAATATATAAGTATTATAGTTTAAACTATAGTGAAAAATATGATATAACAAATAAAATTAGAAATAGTAGAAACTATGGCTTAAAAATAAATAAAAAATGTTGGGATCTAGATTTGTCTTATTCTAATAGTTTATTAGCAACTGCAACAACAAGCCAGAATGCAGTAAGACAAAAAATAATATATGCAACAATTACATTGAAACCAATTGTTTCAATTAAACAAAAATATATAAAAGATGAAAGAGAAGAATAATGAGTAAAGAGAGTAAAGTAGGTTTATTTTTCGTAATTGGTATATTGATGCTATTTGGACTATCTACACAAGTAGGAAATTTAAAATATGGTTCAGATGATAATACTTATACATTAAAAGCTAAATTACCAAATGTAGATGGATTAGAAAAAAATGCAAAAATAAAATCAAGAGGTCTGCAAATAGGTTATATTTATGATTTAAAATTAAATATTGATGATGTTGTATTAACATTAAAAATAAATAAAAATATAAAAATACCATCTGATTCACTTTTAACAATAGAACAAGAATCACTACTTGGTGTAAAATATTTAAATATTAAGTTCTCTAGTAAAAATGATTTTGCAAAAGAAAATGAAATATTATCAAATGCAAAACAATATGCTTCTATGGATGAAACAACTACAAATATCTCTAATGTAGCAAAAACTTTAGATAAGTTTATTATAAGATTAGATAAATTAGTAGCTACAAATGAAGATAATATCAATAAACTTATTGTAAATTTTAATGATACTGTATTAGAGTTTAAAGATGTAGGAACAGAATTTAAACAAACAGGTAAAACAATTAATAATACTTTACCTAACATAATGACTAAATTTACTGTACTTGAAGATAGATATATTGCTCTTGCTAATAGATTTAATAAAACAGGTAGAATTATAAATAATAAACTTCCTGTAATATTAACAAAATTTGAGAAATTAGAAGATGGGGTAAATGAAATTCTTGTTAATAATAAAAAAAGAATAGAAGTAACATTAGATAGTATAAATGATGCATTTGTAAGTGTTGATGAAGCTTCAAAAAGTGTAAATGATGCTGTTAAAAAAGTAGATAAATATTTAGATTCTACAACTAATAGTGTATTAAAAGTAGGTTTCACTGGAGAATATTTAGCAAATGATGAAGATAGTAAAACTATATTTTCAGTAGATTATTCACCAAAGAAAAATACAAACTATTTAATTGATCTTGTTTCAGCTAACGATTACAGATTAGAAGATAATGGTAATATTGCAACAACAAAATTACATGAAGAAGGAAGAACACTTTTTTCAGTACAATATGCAAAAAGATATAACAATATAAGATATAGAGCAGGAATTATTGAAAATACTGGTGGATTAGGGATAGATTATTATAAAAATAAAAACTTAAAACTATCTCTTGATGCATATGATTTTAATGCATATAATGATGCAAGAGGTAATAATCCACATCTTAAAACTACACTTAAATATAAAACAGATAAAAATTTACAATTTTATACTGGATATGACAATATGCTAAATAAAGATGCTAATAATATTGTTTTTGGAGTTGGAGTACAATTCAAAGATGATGATCTAAAATATTTTTTAGGTAGTATGGCAAAATAATAAAATAATAAATAAAATAAGGAAATATAAATATGGCAATAATTAAACAAATAGAATATAATAATCAAAATGAGATTTTTGAATTTGATAAAGTAGCAAAACAATCAAATGCAGGAGTACTATTAAAAGTAGGTAAAGCTGTTGTAATGGCAACAGTAGTTAGTGAATTTGATAACCCTGTAAGTGAGGACTTTACACCTTTAACTGTACAATATATTGAAAAAACATATGCAGCTGCAAAAATGCCAGGTGGATTTATAAAAAGAGATGGTAAACCATCTGATTTTGAAACTTTAACTTCAAGAATCATTGATAGAAGTTTAAGACCATTATTTCCAAAAGGTTATGTATATCCTACTACTATTACAGTTATGGTTTTGAGTATTGATAGTGAATTAGATTCTCAAGTACTTGCACTAAAAGCAGCATCTGCAGCATTATTTGTGTCTGATTTACCAGTTAAAAAATCTGTTACATCAGTAAGAATTGGTTCAATAGATGGTGAACTAATTTTAAATCCAAGTATATCACAAATGAAAAATTCAACTTTAGATCTATATGTTGCAGGAAGTAAAGATGAACTTTTAATGATAGAGATGAAGTCTATAGGAAGTACAAATATTATAGAAACAGGTGTTGATACATTTGTTCAAGAACATTGTGCAAATGATTTAGATGAGCAAAGTTTAGTAGATGCTATTGCTTTAGCACAAACATCATTAAAAGAGATAAATACTGCTTATGAAAATATCTTTGCAGATGCTTCTAAAGATGTAGTAGAAGTTGAATTATTAAAATCAAATGTAACTGATGAATTAATATCTTATGTAAGAGATAATTATACTTCAAATATCAAAGATGCTATAAAAGTTATGGCTAAAAAAGAAAGAACTAGTGCATTAAAAGATGTTGCTAAGTTAATTAGTGAAGATAAATATTGTTTAGAAAATGAACTAGAATTTAAAGAAATTTATGAAGCAGTAGAGATTGTAAAAAAAGAAAATGTAAGAGATATGATTGTAAATGAAGGTGTAAGAGCTGATGGAAGAGGTTTAAAAGATGTTAGACCAATATCAATTGAAACAAATATTTTACCTTCTGCACATAGTTCTTGTTTATTTACAAGAGGTGAAACACAAGCATTAGTAATTGCAACATTAGGATCAGCAAAAGATGGTCAAATGTATGAAGATCTACAAACAAAAGGGACTTTGACAGAAAATTTTATGGTTCATTATAATTTTCCTGGATTTAGTGTTGGTGAAGCAAAAGCAATATTTGGAGTAAGTAGAAGAGAATTAGGACATGGTAATTTAGGTAAAAGAGCATTAGAGAGTTCAATCTCTAGTGAATTTACAGATACAGTGAAATTAGTTTCTGAAATATTTGAATCAAATGGAAGTTCATCTATGGCAACAGTATGTGGTGGTTCTTTAGCTCTTAAAGCTGCTGGTGTTCCTATTACTTCACTTGTAGCTGGTGTTGCAATGGGTGCTATATTTGAAGGTGATAAAAAAGCAGTTCTTACAGATATTATGGGACTTGAAGATCATGATGGAGATATGGATTTTAAAGTAACAGGAACTACAAATGGTATTACTGCACTTCAAATGGATATTAAACTTGGTGGAATATCTTTAGAGTTCTTACACTCTGCACTATTAGATGCAAAAGATGCTAGAGAAAATATCTTAGTTCTTATGGAAGATGCAGCTAAAGATATTGTAGTTAGTGACGCTTTACCATTAATGGAACAATTTAAAATTGATCCATCAAAAGTATTTTCTGTAATTGGAAAAGCAGGTTCAGTTATAAGAGAGATTATAGAAAAATTTGAAGTTGCAATAGATATGGATAAAGATACTGGTGTTGTAAAAGTAAGTGGAGATAATAAAGATAAGATTAAAGCTTGTTGTGAACATATTAAAGATATCTCAGATAATGCAAAAAGTTTTGTAAAAAAAGAGAAACTAGATTTTACAAAAATGTATGAAGAGAATCAAATTTTAAAAGGTAAAGTAGTTAGAATTACAGATTTTGGAGCATTTATAGAATTAACTAAAGGTGCTGAAGGTTTACTTCATATTTCTAAAATATCAAAAAGAAGAGTAAATAAAGTTGAAGATGTACTTAGTGTTGGTGATGAATTAGATGTTAAAGTTTTAAAATTATCAAAAGATAGAATAGAGTTAGCAAGTACTGAATTTTAGGTTTATTTAAAATTTATTTGGTTATAGTTTAAGTGTTAAAGGATTTAGATGAAAATTTTGATAGTTGATGATTCCAAAATGTTAAGAGATATGCTTGCATATGCACTTAATGAAGGTGGATATGAAAATATCACAGAAGCAATTGATGGTCTTGATGGTTTAAACAAAGCAACTGATATTCAACACGACTTATTAATAGTTGATTATAATATGCCAAATATGAATGGTATTGATATGATAAAAGAGGTCAAAAAACTTTCTAATTATAAAAATATACCTATTTTTATGTTAACTACAGAAAGTAGTGAAAGTCTAAAACAAGAAGCTAAAGAAGCTGGAGCAACAGGATGGATTAAAAAGCCATTTGTTCCAGATCAATTACTAAAAGCAGTTAATACTGTGTTAAAAAATATAAAAAAGGTGTAAATATGTCTGATTTTGATATTTCAATGTATAGGGATATGTTTCTAGAGGAAGCAGAAGAGTTATTTGAATCAGCTGATAATGTTTTATTAGAAGCTGAAAAAAACGGAAGTCTTACTGAAGATGAGATGAGTCAACTTTTTAGAGATGTTCATACTTTAAAAGGTAGTGGGGCTTCTGTTGAGTTAAAATATTTTGCAGAATTTACTCATGATGTTGAAAATATGATGGATAAATTAAGAAAACATGAGATTGAATATCAAGAATCTATGGCAGGAACTTTAATTGATGGTCTAGATGTAATGAGAGAGATATTACAATTAGAATGTGATGATGAGATGGATGATGATAAATTCAAAGAGATGAGTACAGAGATACTTACTACTATTAGAGCTTATATGAATGGTGAAACAGTATCTGAAGAGACTTCATCACAAACACAAGCAACTACAACAACTACAGATGGTACACCTCAAACAACTCAATCATCAGATAACAGTTTTGAAACTAGTCCTTATGGTTATTATGATGGAATTGCAAATAGTGTTGTAAGTAATTCGACATCTTCTTCAAGTGGTTCAAAAGCTTTTGGATTTTTTGGTGAAGATGAATTAGAATCATCAGAAAATAGTGATTTTGGTTTCTTTAGTGAAGCAGAACCTATTGAAAATGAACTTGCAAAAGAACAAACAAAAGAAGTTGCAGTTAAAAAAGAAGAACCTAAAAAAACTGTAGCTAAAAAACAAGAGCCTAAAAAAGAAGCTCCTAAAAAAGCTGTAGCAAAAAAAGATGAATCTAAAAAATCTGAATCTAAAAAAGCTGTAACAAATAATATTAGAGTTAATCTTGATAAAATTGATAACTTAATGAATAATGTTGGAGATTTAGTTATTACAAATGCTATGCTTAACCAATTTGCAACAACAATTGAAGATAGTAAAACAAGATCAACAGTATTAGAAAGACTAGAGTTACTAGAACGTCACATTAGAGAGATGCAAGATTCTATTATGAATATTCGTATGGTACCAATGGATTCAATATACTCAAAATTTCCAAAAGTTATTAGAGATATCTCTAAAAAAGTTGGTAAAAAAGTTGAATTTAAACATGAAGGTGACTCTGTTGAGATCGATAAAGCAATGATTGAAGG
Source organism: uncultured Helicobacter sp. (assembly GCA_964482285.1). Taxonomy (GTDB): domain Bacteria; phylum Campylobacterota; class Campylobacteria; order Campylobacterales; family Arcobacteraceae; genus CAIJNA01. The sequence continues at coordinate 24,824 of CAYZWZ010000011.1, forward strand.
ATTAACAGATCCATTAATGCATATTATTAGAAATTCACTTGATCATGGACTAGAAACTCCAGAAGAGAGAGTTGCAAATGGTAAAAATGAAACAGGAACTATTACTATAGCAGCAGAGCAAGCAAATGGTCAAATGATCATATCTATTGTTGATGATGGTAGAGGGATTGCATTTGAAAAAGTTGCACAAAAAGCTTTAGAAAATGGAGATATAGATGAAAAACAATATGAATCTATGTCAGATAATGATAAAGCTATGCTTATCTTTGGGGCAGGTTTAAGTACAGCAGAAGAGATTACAGAGATTTCTGGTCGTGGTGTTGGTATGGACGTTGTAAAAACAAATATCCAAAAACTTGGTGGTGCAATTAGACTTGAAACAAAAGAGAATGTAGGAACTACAATTACTATTGCATTACCACTTACTCTTGCTATTCTAGATGGTCTTGATATTGCTATTGGAAATATGAAATACATCTTACCATTAAGTTCAATTGTAGAATCACTACAACCAACTTCAGAAATGATTAAAAAAATTGGTGATGGTAGTCAAGAATTATTAATGTTAAGAGAAGAGTTTATCCCAATTGTTAGACTTTATCAATTATTTGGAATTGAATCTAAACATAAAGATATAGAAGATGGTATGTTAATTGTTGTAAAGTCTGGTTCAGAAAAAATTGCAATATTTATTGATGAATTTTTACATCAACATCAAGTTGTAGTAAAACCACTTGATAAAAACTTTAAAACTGTAGAGGGAATTGGTGCAGCAACTGTAAGAGGTGATGGATCAATAGGACTTATTTTAGATATCATTGGAATTATAGATGTTCAAAAGAAGTTTGAATTTGGAGGAACTGATTTTACAAATACATCTAAACAAGTATCGTAATAATGTTAGATCAAAACCACCTACACAAAAGAGTTAAAAACCTACTTTATAAGTTAACTGGTATAACATTAGCTGAAAATAAAGATATAATGATAGTTAATAGACTAGAAAAGTTAGTACGAAATACTAACTTTGATGGTGATATTAACTTACTACTAGATAAAATCGAAAAAAATAATGAATTTGTAACAGAGTTTATAAATACATTTACTACAAATAAAACACACTTTTTTAGAGAAGAATTTCATTTTAATGATTTAAAAAGTAGAGTATTAAAAGATAAAAAAAATATTGATATATATTGTTGTGCTGCATCAACTGGTGAAGAACCGTATTCAATAGCAATGACAGTAAAAGAAGCATCAAGAAATATAAATGCCCACATTATAGCAACTGATATTGATACAGATGTATTACAGTATGCAGCAAATGGTATATATAGGTATCAAAAATCCTCAAAAGAGTTTCCATCATGGATAAAACCACAAAAATATTTTAAAAGAAGAGTAAAAGATAATGGTTTTGAAAATGAAATTTTAATAAAAGTAAATGATGATTTAAAAGAGATGATTACATTTGCACAAATGAACTTAAATGATGAACAGTATCCATTTGAAGATGAACAATTTGATGTTATATTTTGTAGAAATGTATTAATATATTTTTCATTAGAAGATCAAAATAAAATACTTAAAAAACTTTTCAGACATCTAAAAGTTGGTGGAACAATGTATATAGGACATTCTGAATCACCACAAGATTTATTAAAATATACTCAAAAATTAGGTCAAAATATATTTGTAAAAACAACAAATATATAAGATAGTAGTTATGATAATAGGAAATAGAAATGGACAGATTGTAAAACAAGATGTTCTAGTGGGTAGTCAAATAATAAAAGGATTTCCAACTCATACTATAATTGGTGGGGAGTTTGCTATTGTTAAAGATAGTGAAAATATAGCTTTTAAGACTTTACTTGGATCTTGTGTTGCTATTATGTTTTATGATAGTGTTTTAAAATTAAAAGCTATGAATCACTTTTTATTACCAAAAACTACAAGTGCAATATTTGATATGAAATATGGTCTTTATTCAGTTGAAAAGATGTTAAATGAGATGTATAAATTAGGGTGTAAAAAACAAAATATTACAGCTAAAATTTCAGGAGGAGCAAATATTGTAGGACTTGATATTAGTTCATACAGTATTGGGCAAAGAAATGTGGAATTTGCTATGGACTTTTGTGCTGCTGAAGGATTTAAAGTTATTTCAAATCATACTTTAGGTTCAAAAAGTAGGGTAGTATTGTTAACTAATAATTTTGAAACATATATTAAAACACTTGACAGTACTAATAGTAAAATTAAAGATGTGGTAAAAGAAGAAATTCAACTTCAAAAAGAGATATCAACACATAAATTTAATCAAGATTCTTCTGTAGAATTATTTCTATAGAGTTAGTTAAAATGGAGATAATATGTATACAGTTTTAGTTGTAGATGATTCTTTATCAATGAGGCGAATTATAAGTGATTTCATCAATAAACTTGAAGATTTTGAAGTAATATGTACAGCAAAAGATGCATACGAAGCAAGAGAAAAAATAAAAGAGTATGAACCAGATTTAGTTACAATTGATCTTAATATGCCAAAAATGGACGGTGCTGTATTTTTACGAAATCTTATGAAATTACACCCAATGCCTGCAGTAATAATATCAAGCCAATCAGCAAAAAAGAATGATATATTCGATGATGGTGCTGTTGGATTTGTTTCTAAACCAGTTACAGGTGAATCTATGCAGGATTTTGCTTTAAGAATAAAAGAAACACTTATGAATCTTACTTTTTTATTAAAACGGTATACCTTAAAAAAACCTAATCCTAAAAAGCCTATAAAGCATAAAGAAACACAAGCTAATTCAATTGTTAAAGATGGGGTTGAAAGAAAAGTTCATCCTGATGAAATTTTACCTTCAAATCCAGCATTAATCCCTGGTATGAAATTAGTAACAATAGGATCATCAACTGGTGGAGTTGATTCACTTTTAAAAGTATTTATAAAACTAGAAGCAAACTTATGCCCTATAATAATATCTCAACATATCCCTTATGGATTCTCAGCTTCTTTTGCGCAACGATTAAATGATAATTCTAAAGTTGAAGTATATGAAGCAAAAGATGGAATGATACTTACAAAAGGGTGTGCATATTTAGCTCCTGGAAATATGCATCTTACACTAGAAAAAGTTGGAAAAGATATTGCTATTAAACTTTTAGATACTGTAAAAGTAAGTCGTCATAAACCAAGTGTTAATATTATGTTTAGAAGTGTAAATAACACCGTAGGAAGTTCTGCAATGGCAATTATGATGACAGGTATGGGTGATGATGGAAGTATCTGTATGAAAGAACTATATGATAATGGTGCATATACAGTTGCTCAAGATGAAGCATCATGTGTAGTATTTGGTATGCCAAAAGTTGCTATTGAAATAGGTGCTGTTAGAGATATTTGTCCGTTAGATAAAATTCCACAATATATTATTGAATTTTCAAAAAATAGAAGAAGATAATAGATTAATTTGTTATAATATCCAAAAACTATTTGGAGATACTTATATGTCACAAAAATTTATGCTGAATGATTTTGAAAATTCATCAAAACAATTAGAAAAACTTATAAATAAAAATCAAGAAAACTTAAAACAATTATTACAATTAAAAAATAAAACATACAAAAACTTTTGTATCCCTTACCAATTAATGCAAGAGGAACTAGAAGTTTTTACTACACCAATTTTTCATATAGATAGTGTTAAAAATAGTGAATTAACACAAAAAGTTTATAGTCAATGTTTACCAATATTATCTTCATATGGTAGTAAACTAAGTTCAAATGAAGAGCTTTTTTCTGCTATTAAAGAGATAAATAATAACGAATTTAAAAACTTAAATATTGAACAAAATAAAGTATTAAAAAATGAAATAAGAGATTTTAAACTAGGTGGTTGTGGATTAAGTGATGAGGATAAAAATACATTAGAAGATATAGATTTAAAATTAGGTGAATTAAGCAAAGACTTTTCTCAAAATCTATTAGATGCTACAAATTCTTGGGAGATGATTTGTGATGAAGAAGATGTAAAAGAGTTACCATCTTCAGATAAAAATACAGCAAAATTTGAAGATGATAATGGAAATATAAAGTATAAATTTACTCTTCAAATGCCATCATATATTTCATATATAACTTATGGAAACAATAGATCAAAAAGGGAAGATATATATAAAGCTTATTGTACAAGAGCTCCACAAAATGAAGATTTGATAGAGGAGATATTAAAATTAAAAACAAAAAAAGCTAATATTTTAGGTTTTAAATCATATTCACAATATTCTATTGAGTCAAAAATGGCACCTTCTGAAGATGTAGTTATAAGTTTTTTAGAGAAACTTGCACTATTTTCAAAAGATAAAGCAAAAGAAGAGTTACAAGAGGTTAAAGATTTAGCAAAAGATCTAGATAACTTAGAAGATATACAAGCTTATGACTTAGCATATTATAGTGAAAAATTAAAACAAAAAACATATGCAATAGATGAAGAGTACTACAAACCATATTTTGAACAAGATTCAGTAGTAAATGGATTATTTGAATTTTTATATAAACTATTTAATATTAAATTTGTACAAATAAAAGAAGAGTCTTGGGATGAAAAAGTAAAAATATTTGAGATATATGAAGATGATAATTATATAGGAAAAATATTTTTAGATTTGGAAGCTAGAAAAGATAAAAGAGGTGGTGCATGGATGCACAATTGGCACAATAGATATAAACTTGAATCAAATATTCAAACGCCTACTGCTTTTGTTGTATGTAATTTTCCAGCATCTAGTGATGATCAAAAATCACTTTTAAGACATAGTGATGTAGTAACACTATTTCATGAAATGGGTCATGCCTTGCATCATCTACTTTCAAAAGTAAATGAACCATTTGTGAGTGGAATAAATGGAGTAGCATGGGATACAGTTGAGTTTCCATCTCAATTTTTAGAATATTTTTCTTACGAAAAAGATGTTTTAAAAATATTTGCAAAACATTATGAAACAAAAGAAGTTTTAAGCAATGAAGCTATTGATAAGTTAATAAAAGCTAGAAATTTTCAAAGTGCATTAGCAACAATAAGACAAGTAGAATTTGCACTTTTTGATTTTAAATTATATCAAAGCAAGAAATCAAAAGAGGAAGTACAAGCATTATTAGATGAGATTAGAGAAAAATACTCAGTACTTACACCACCATCATACAATAAATTTCAAAATGGTTTTTCACATATTTTTGCAGGTGGATATAGTGCAGGTTATTATTCATATAAATGGGCAGAAGTTTTAAGTGCTGATGCTTTTTATCTATTTAAAGAAAATGGAGTTTTCAATAAAGAGTTAGCAAAAAGTTACAAAAATATTATTCTTGGACTTGGTGGAAGTAAAGATATGAATCAATTATATTTAAGCTTTGCTTCAAGAGAAGCAAAAGTTGAATCTTTACTAAAAATTGATGATATTATCAGTTAAAGTTTGATAAAATCACAAATAAATTATAAAAGGCTTATCAAATGACAAATGAACAAACAATTGAAAAACTAAACGATGCATTAACTCAACTAATCGAAGCTTATGAGATCTTAGTTGATAAAAATGATAAATTAAAAAAAGATATAGAAGTTAAAAATGAGATTATAAGTGATCTTGAAAATAAACTTGATGAGATAAACGGAACTACAGAAGTTCAATCTACAAAAATGGATGGAATGTTAAGTAGAATTCAATCACTTTTAAGTACATCTGATACAGAAGTATCTAAAAAAGAAGATGAAGAAGATGAAATTGATTTAAGAATTGAGCCAGGTTTAGATTTTAATAATGAATCTAAAAATGAAGATGTTAAATCAAATGAAAACAAAATTGATTTAGGTAGAATGGAATCATTATTAAATGGATTAAATACTAAATAATTGATATATTTAGATAGTAATAAAGAGTTATACACTCTTTTAGGTATTAGTTCATTTCAAAGCATACAAGGTGCTATAAATAATATAGCACCTTCATTACTTGAATACCATTTAGAACAGTTATTAGAAAATATACAATCTGGTGAAATTTTAAATAGAAATAATATTCAAGATACTGTAAATTTAGATAAGTATACTTTATATATAGATTATAGTGATAATCTATATATAGAAGTTCAAATAATAGAAGATGAGTATATTACTGATTCTCTTTGGTAAGTAGATCATTTATTACAGTTTGTCGCTTAGTAATCTCTATTTTTTTACAAGCACTATTAAAAGTTTCTTTTTCCCCTACAACATAACACATATTTTTTGCTCTTGTAATTGCTGTATATAATAATTTTGTATTATGCATTATATAATGAGATAAGCTCATAGGGATAATAGCTGTATCATATTCCATACCTTGAGTTTTATGAATAGTTAAACAATAAGCAAGTGATAATAAATTTTCAATATTTGCAAAATCATAAAATACAACTCTATCATCATTTGGATATAAAACTATACATTTTTTCTCTTCAAAATCGAGTTTTATTATCATACCTAGCATACCATTAAATATTCTTTTATCAACAAAATCATCACTTCCACTTTTATATTGACTCATAGATAGAGATTTCATATTTTCATTTTTTATATGTATCACTTTATCAGCTATTTTATATTGGTATAAATTTCCTTGAAAAAATTTATTTTTATTGTTGTTTAGTAGCTTTTGAAGATTTATATTTAAATTTTCAACTCCTAAAACACCATTTTTCATAGGTGTTATAACTTGTAGTTTTGTTAGCATGTCTTTTATATTCTTATCTTCTCTAAGTTTATGAATATCTTTGATATAACTACTTGCAATATTTAATATCTCATTTACTATTTTTAGATTATTTTCATTTCTTAGTGAGTTCATCTCATATTGAGAAAGTTTATTTTTAAGTGCATAATAGTTATTTATACTTATATCTTTAAATTTAAAATCTATAAAATCATCTTTTATCTCAGGAACTTGACCTTTTCTTATTTCATTTGCTATAAATGCTATAGCTTGGTGTTCATCTTGTCTATATATTTTAGTAAGTTTTGTAATAGGGCATAACTCATGTTTAATAATATTTCCTAAAATATCACCAGCTCCAATTGCAGGAAGTTGTCCATCATCACCTACAATTATAAATACAGTATCACTAGATATTTTTGATAGTATTTGATAAAATGTTACACTATTTACCATACTAGCTTCATCTAATAATAATACTTTGTATGGAAAGTAATCTTTCTCTTTATTTGCCATAAACATTGATTGTATTGTAGAAGCTCTATATCCTGTAGTATCACTGATTCTTTGAGCTGCTATACCACTTAAAGCTATACAATGTATCTCATCGTGTGAATGTATCTCTTGAAGTAGCTCTAGTATCGCTTTAGATGATGTAGATTTACCAGTACCTGCATAACCTATAAGGGCAATTACTGATTCCCCATGGTTTATTTGATCTACAGCTTGTTTTTGTTGTGGGCTTAATTTAAAGCCTAGTGTTTGCTCTTTTCTTGTAATATATTTATCAAAATCTTTTATTATAATTTCTTGGATTAAATTTGATGCTCTATCTTTAAAAAACTCTAGTACTTTTTTTTCTGCATAGTATAGATTACCTGGAGCAAATCTATCTTTTGTAGTTTCATGTAGTTTATCATCTGCAAGCATTTCTATAATTGCATTTTCATATAGATGTTCTTTATTTTCAAAATATAAAGTATCATCTAAAAGTTTGTATAATTCATCTTTAGAAATAGAGCTATTTCCATTTGATTCACAAAACTCTCTTAGAGTATAGTTAATACATGCCATAATTCTAAATTGACTATCTTTAGCTATACCTAGATTTGTAGCAATCTCATCTGCTCTTTTAAATCCAATACCTTTTATAGATATTAGCATATAAGGATTATTTTTAATTTTTTCTATTAAATTATCAATAGAACTAAACTCTTGATATACTTTATTTATAAGATTTTTTGTAACACCATATGCTCCTAAAAAATCTGCTAATTCTCTTAGGTGTTTAAATTTATTCCAAGAGCTTACTATTTGAGTTAGTTTTTTCTCTTTTATACCTTTAAATTGAAGTAACTCTGAAGGAGTATTATCCAATATATCAGCTAATTGTTCATCATTGTACTTACTTGTTATTTCTATTGCTAATTTTTTAGTGATACCTTTTACTATTTTTGTTAAGAAAAAATAAACCTCTTCCTCTTTTATCTCTAAAGATTCAAAAGAAAATTGAACACCATATTTGTCATGTGTTATCCAATTACCTTTTAAGAGTATCTCAACACCTTCAAGTTTTTTTAAATCAGTATCAAAATATGAACCACATATTTTTTGATTATTTTCTAATACTGCAATACAATAGTTATTTTCTTCATTGAAGTATAATACCTTTTTAAGTACACCACTTAAGTTTACACTATTATTAGTATCCATCAGTGAAGCTTTTCTTTTTATGCTTATCTTTTTTGTAGTTTGATTTATTTTTTTCTTTATGTAATAAATTTGATTGTTTTAAAAGTGATTGTTTTTGATTTTCAAAATTATCTTTATCTTCTTGCTCATCATAATTACTTATATATTGTAAAGTTTGATTTACAAAATTTTCAAGCATTTGTAAATATGAACTATCAAGTCTAACTGATGGTATAAGTTTTAGCTCTTCGTAGTATTTATTTATAGTTTTTATAAATATCTCTACATCAAATTTAGGGTGTTTTAAAAGGGGAATTGTTCTTTTATGAAATTTTTCTAAGTATCTTACATACTTTAATCGTTGTTGTTTTTCATCAAGCCCACTAATGGGCTTTGTTTTATTATTTTCAAATATATCCATAAGGATATATTATCTAATTATTGCTTACAATTTTCAACTTTTATTGCATCAAGTAGATCAAATACTTGTGTTATTGATATTTCAACATCTGTAGATAATTGTTTAAGTACTTCATTAGAAGTATTATTCGCATTTTCATCTATTATTTTTTGAACACCAGTATGTACAGCTGCATGTACATCTTTTAATTTATTCCAAGTATTTGTTTTAGTAAATGCCTTACCATCTCTCTCGCTTTGTATGATCCATTTACCAAGATTACATGATTCATGAGAAGAAACACTCCATCTAGTACCTTTTGTACTTAATTTTGAGAAGTTTTCATCTTTAAATGTAATATGATCATGTTTAAGTGTAGAACTTAAATTTTGTAAACTTACATCACAAGATTGATTTAATATATTTTTATCAAATTTTGCATTTGAAGATACCTCTTCAAGACCTTTTGATAAAGAATCAATTTTACTAGAAAGATCAGTTATACTTGCAGCTTCTTGTGCATTTTGTTGTGTTTTTTTATCAAGCTCTTGTACAGTATTATTTATTTGTTCAATACCAACTTTTTGCTCTTTACTTGAAGTTTCTATAGCATTTATTAGGTTAATAGTATGAGATATATTTTCATTTAATTTTGCATAACCTTCAATCATTTGTGTTGAAATTACTTTACCATCATTTGCTTTTTTTGTTGCATTTTCAACTAAAACTTTAATCTCATTTGCAGCATCTGCAGATCTCGATGCTAAATTTCTTACTTCTTGTGCAACTACAGCAAATCCTTTTCCAGCTTCACCTGCAGTTGCAGCTTCAACCGCAGCATTTAGAGATAAAATATTTGTTTGGAATGCAATTTGATCAATAACAGTAATAGCTTCAGATATTGCTGAAACTTCAGAATTTATCTCATCCATAGCTGTTGTTGTATCTTTTGCTAATTTTTCACCTGATTTAGCTGAATTTGTAACTTCAGAAGCGTAGTTAGACATATTATTAACATTTGTAGCATTATTTATAACTGTACTAGTTATCTCTTCTAAAGCAGCACTAGCTTCTTCTAAAGCAGCAGCTTGTTCATTTGAAGAGTTTGATAGATTTGTAGATGAACTTGTTAATACTTCAATATTATTTGCTAAAGTATCACTAGTATTTTTAATCATTGCTAACAGTTCTGATGTATTAGTTCCTAATAACTTTGTATTTAATAATAATGTTCCAAAAACACCTGTTAATTGTTTTGTTTTACTTAGATCATAAGAGAAATTAGAATCACCATATTCAACTAAAATTTTATTTACTTCCCTTAAATTTTCATCAAAAGAATATATCATTTTATTAAGATTGTTTTTTATAGTTTCAATTTGTGTATTTGAAGTAGAACTTTCAATATGGTAAGAGACAAATCCATTTTCAAGTTTTGTTAATACATCTTTTATCTCATTAAGAACAACTCTATCTTCTTTTACTTGTTGCTCTGTATGTTTAATATTTTCATTGATAACTTTTGCCATAGCACCGATTTCATCATTATTTGTAATTACAACTAATTCACTTTTATCTTCTTTTCCATTTAAGAAATCAAAGAATGAGAATAGTCCAGTTTGTAAGTTTAAAATAGATTTAGAGATATCTTTCATTATGCTTATTGCAATAATTGTTATAAAAATTAATAATAAAGCTATTGTTATTGCAGTTTCTATCATAATATAATTAAGTTCTTCAATTTTTTCTTCAGTATCTTCTATAATATCATTTGCAATATAGTTATCTACTTTTTTTAATAAACCAATTTTTGTAGTTATTTGATTGAAGAAAAATGATGGATTACTTGTAAATAAAGTTGAATGTAATAATTCATCTCTCATTTTATTTACATTATCAATAGCTGTTCCTCTTAATGTTTGTCTGTAATATTCAACTTGTTTATCATCACCGTAAGTTTCAAAGATTTTTAAATAAGTATTTTGAATAGTAACAAGAGCTATAAACTTTTCTTTCATACCTTTTTTAAACCCATGATTTGTAAATGCACCTGTACCAATAGCTCTTTCAATTCCGGCATTTTCCTTTGCGTTTAAAAAGTTACTATATGCTATTAATATTTTTGCTATTTTAACATCTTCTGCTATATTTGCTCCAACTGCTATTATAGCTAATATTTTAGAATTCATATTTGTATAATATGATATAGCGCTAGAAAGTGAGATTGATAAATTATCAATGCTACTTCTAATAGATGATAGTCTATTGATATCTTTTTTCATGTTAGATATTGCTTCATCTATTTTGTTATCAAGACCATGAATGTGATGATCTTGTATAAATTTATTTAACTCTTTTAATCTTAAGTTAGTTAAATCTCTTTGAGAAGGTAATTTATCTTTAAATTTAACACCATTGCTTCCTAAAAAGCCTGCTGTCATACCTCTTTCTTTTTGTGTTTCATGAATAAATGAAGATATTTTCTTTGACAGTAAAACAATTTTTTCTACTTTTTCTAAGTTAGCAGCATTATTATAATCCTTTATGATAATAATTGATGCTAAAATTAGTAAAGCGATAAGTGGAACTAAAACTAAACTAGCAAGTTTTGTTTTAATCGATATATTCTTAAACATATAAGTTTCCTTTTTATTAAATTACTAAAATACTATAGTTATTCGTCTTTAATTATGGTTAAAATTATTTAAAATAATTATATAAAAAATATATTTAGTAAAAAAATTGTATAATAAATTGTATAATAAATTTACAAAATAGGCTTAAAATGAAAATAGAAGAATTAAACAATTATATAGGTTTTGGAATTGCAGGTAATTTTGCACACCATTTAGATCAAGCAGGTGAAGCAAAAGACTTTATAAATGTAGTAGTAGATGAGGAAGAAGCCCCCAAAGGTATATTTCCTTTTTATGCAAAAGATACGAATAGTTTTTTAAATATATTTCCACTTAGTGATGACAAAATATCTATACCAAATGATCAATCATATAAGATTCAAGTTGAACCAGAAGTTGCATTGATTTGTGATATTGAATATAATGAAAATAAAGTAAGTAATATAAATGTAAATTATTTTACTGCATATAATGATTGTAGTGTAAGAGAACCAGCTGCACCAAAAATTTCACAGAAAAAAAATTGGGGTAAAAATACAAAAGGTATTAGTTTTGATTTTATAAAAGTTGATAAATTTGAAAAAGATGGGATTATGGATAACTATGTAATATCATCATTTTTAAAAGATAAAGATGGTTTTCATGAATATGGCAAAGATTCAGATATAAAGACTTATAGTTATTTTCATAAAAAATTAAAAAATTGGATAATAAATAAATTAAATACTCAAGAAGATTTTGGCCCATTAGAAAATTTATCTAAAATTATAAAAGAAAATAACTATCCTAAAAAAATGATAATAGCAATAGGTGCAACGCAATATACAGATTTTGGGGAAAATAGATATCTTCAAAAAAATGATGAAATTTATATATGTTTATACAATAAAAATAAGTACACATACGAACAAATAAAAGATAATATAAGAAATAATAATTTAAATTTAGAAGAAACATCAATACTACATCAAATAATTATTTAAACTAATTTAGATATTATATAAGTATATAAATTTTGGATACTACTTATGAATAAATATTTTATTATTTTATTACTCTTTTCATTATCTTTAAATGCATTAGAATCTTTTGATTCTAATACTGTTCATAAGTTAGAAAAAAAATATGGTTCAAATGTTTACAAACGATTAAAAGTTTGGGATGAGATGCTTTTAAAAGCTAAAAATTCTAAAACCTTAAATAAATTAAAATATGTAAATGATTTTTTCAATAGAGTAAAATATATTACAGATATAAAACATTGGAGAGTTGTTGATTATTGGGCTACACCTTACGAATTTATAGGTACAGGAGCTGGAGATTGTGAAGATTATGCAATAGCTAAATATTTTGCACTTATTAAATTAGGTATTCCTGAAAATAAACTAAGAATATCGTATGTTAAATTATTAAGAAGAGGAACTAAGTTTGAACAAGCACATATGGTTTTACTTTATTATCATAAACCAAACTCAACTCCAATTGTACTAGATAATGTAAATAAAAGGTTAAAACTTATATCACAAAGAAAAGATTTAAAACTTGTTTATAGTTTTAATGCAAAAGGATTATACCAATCCAAAAAAAGAGGTCAGGGTCAGATAAAAATTGGCTCAAACAATTTAAGTAAATGGAAAAAATTAGTAAATAAATTATAATAAAAGGATTATTATGTCATTATCAAAACAATTAAACTTTATCGTATCATTTCTCTTTCTAGTAATATTTGTAGGTAACTCTTTTATTACAATACAAAATACAAAAGAGTACTTAGAAACTGAATCTATAACAAAAGCACAAGATACTGCAACATCTTTAGGTATGATATTAAAATCGATGATATCAAATAAAAAAGATCCAGAGATAAAATCAACAATATTAGCTATATCTGATAGTGGATTTTATGAATCTATTAGATTAGAAGATAAGTTTTATACATTTTCTGATGAAGATTTATTAAATAATAATAAAATTAAAAAAGTAACAATTACTGATGTACATGTTGATAAAAAATTTGGAGAAATAATATTAAATGATGATGTAGAATTATTAAATCAACTAAATAAGTTAGAGAATATAAATGAAACATATACTAGTGATAATCAAAATAATACTTATACATTTATCCCAAGTAAAAATTTTAAAGATAATGATAAATTAAAAATATATTTTAAAGCAAATTATAAAGATGCAACAGCACAATTAAAATTATCTAAAATAATATTTGAAACAAAAAAAGCAGTAAAATTTGACAATGTTCCATCTTGGTTTATAAATCTAATAGATATTAAGTTAGATGAACAAAAAAGTGAAATAAATGATGGTTGGAAAATTACTGCTGTTATATATGTAAAAGCAAACCCTGGTATTGCATATTTAAAACTATACAAACAGTTTGAACAGACTATTATTTATAATATAATGGCATTTGTTGTTTCATTGTTATTATTATCACTATTTTTAAAATTTATATTAAAACCATTAAAAGATATTGAAAACTTATCAAATAAAATTGCACAAGGTTCTTTTGATACTATTAAAGATCTACCATGGACAAGTGAACTAAAAAGTGTTGCAATCTCTATGAATAAAATGTCTAATAAAATTAAAAATATAATTACTAAATTAAATAAAAATGTAAAAGAGATAAGTAGTTCATTAAATAAAGATCAACTTACATCATTAGATATTAAAGAGACATTTATAAGTACATTAAAAGATAAGTTTATAAAAAAGCAAAAAGGTTATGTATTATTACTTAGAATATCAGATTTAGGTGAATTTGCAAAAGTTAATGGCCAACAAACAATTAATAATTTTATAAAAGAGTTTGCAAATATATTAAAAGAAATACCAAGATCAAAAGTATTTAGATTTTATGGTTCAGAGTTTGCAGCTATTACAGATGATATAAGTGAAAAAGAGCTAAAAGAATATACAGATGAGTTAAAAAAGAAATTTTTAATATTATCTGAAAAATATAATAAAAAAGATATTGCGAATATTGGAATAATTGGATTTGATCAATTTGATAACGTAGGGGAGATACTTTCAGGAGTAACTGAAGCATATGAAATGGCAAAACAAGTAGGACCAAACGAACTGTTTATAAAAGATAAAAATGAAGATTCAAGAGGTTTATTACAGTGGAAAGAATTAATCGTGGATATAATTGATAATAAAAAGGTTGATATTAATTATATTGGAGATGTATTAGATGAAAATAATAATATTTTTATGAAAGAAGCTTTCTCTAAAATTAAAGATGAAAAAGATAAAGATATCCCTATTGGAATTTTTCTATCAATAGCTGAAGAAAATAATAGAATAATAGATTTTGATAAAATTATTGTTTCTAATGTAATTGAAAAAATAAAAAAAGATGATATAAAATATAAAATTATTATCAATTTAGCAACTCAATCAATTGCAGATATTAAATTTTTAAAATGGCTAAGAGAGATACTTAGTAAAAATAGTAAAATAGCACACCAATTAATATTTTCTGTTACAGCATACAGTGTTGCAAAAGATATAGAATTATTTATAGAGTTTGTTAATTTTTCAAAACAAAATGAAACAAATACTATGATTAAAAGATTTGATATAAATTTTATTGAAGTTGAAGAGATACAAAAAATAAACCCAACATGTATTAGATTAGCAAGAGATTATACAAATGGAATACATAATGATATAAATAAAAAAACAATGGTAGACACAATTTGTAAGATATCTGAGCTTTTAGATATTGAGGTTTATGCAGAAAGTGTACAAGATGAAGAGGACTATACTTTAATAAAATCATTAGGAACAAAGGGTATTAGTAGGTATTAAACGATTTATCATTTCTGAAAAAAACTTTTTACAAAATACTAATATAATTTAAAAAGTAACCATTAGGAAACTTTATTTAAATATAATAAAGAATATATTATTAAATAATAAGGATTTATGATGATTACGATGATACTAAGACACACAAATGGAGATATAGAAAGAATTAATATCTCAGATGGGATGACACTAAGCCCAGCACAAGGAGAACAGTTTTATTTCCTTGGTGCAGATAACTATACATTTTCACTAGCTGATGGGGATAAATCAGTAAGATTATTTTTAATAGAAAATGGTCAACGAACTGAAGTTTTATTAAAAAACATGGCAGAATTTTTAAAATCTAATGATCCTGCTGATCCATTTGCATTAGAAACAGCTTTAGGAGTTACTAAAACTGAAGAGGGTGTAAAAGAGATTGAGGATGCATTAAATAATCCTAAATTCGAAAGTGGTCAAATTATTGATGCTTTAAAAGAAAGCTTATCAGTTAGTACAGTTGCTGATATAGATGGTTCTATTATTGATAACTTTGGTTCTTTAGTTGAGCAACTTAATGCAACAGCTGCTGGTGGTGCAACAGATGAATCATACTTAAGTGTAGATGAAACAAGAACACAAGATTTAACTCCAGCTACATTAAGCACTGGTACAAGAATTGATACTACAACTTCTAGTGCAACAACAACTACAAATACTACAAATACTACAAATACTACAACAGCAAATACAGAAGTTGAAGTTTCTATAAGTGGACAAACTTCAGTAACAGAAGGTAATTTAGCATCATATACAATTACATTAGATCAACCAGCTATTACAGATATGACAGTTACAATTGTAACT
Source organism: uncultured Helicobacter sp. (assembly GCA_964482285.1). Taxonomy (GTDB): domain Bacteria; phylum Campylobacterota; class Campylobacteria; order Campylobacterales; family Arcobacteraceae; genus CAIJNA01. The sequence goes on from CAYZWZ010000011.1 coordinate 40,994, forward strand.
GGACATGTTTCAACACAAGATGGTGATTATGTTCCAGTTTATCAAGATATCGTAATCCCTGCTGGATCATCATCTTATGATTTTAATATTAAAACAAATGATGATTACCTTTCAGACTCAGGTGAGCAGTATAGCGTAGGTATTTCTAATATTCAAGGTGGTGGATATGATATCGCTTTAATTGGAAATGATGAAGTTAAAACTACAATTTTTGATGAAAGTACACCTGGAGTTGAAGATACTGTTTATGTTAGAATTGTAAATGATGATTCTCAAATAGAGAGTGATACTTTAAATCATAAGGTTGAATTATATAGAATTGATGAGAATGGTAATGAAGTTGCTGTAATTGTTCCAGAAGGTGGAGAAATTACAGTTGATATATCTTATTCTGCTTATGGTACAAATGGGGCAGAAAGTGATGACTATAATGCAGTTACATCTGTAACTATTACAGAGGGAAATTCTAGTGCTCCAGTTGTTATTACAACAAATGATGATGCATTTGCCGAAGGTAGTGAATCTTATGAAGCTACAATTACAAATGTTGAAAAATTAAATTGTGATTTTGAAAATATAGAAATTACTAGAGAGATATCTGATCAAAGTGTAATTGGAACTATTACAGATGAAACAAACGATTCTGATAAAGAAACAGGAACAACTCTTTCA
>CAYZWZ010000011.1:41765-44123 GCA_964482285.1 uncultured Helicobacter sp.
GATATGAAGTTGTAGCTTTAGGAAATACTGAAGTTACTACAACTATTACAGATGATGATCCATCTATATTTGTACAGTTAATTAATAATGACTGTGGATTAGAAGGTGATATTCCAAATAAAGAATTAACACATACAATTAAACTAATAAATGAGAATGGAGAGCCTAAAGTATTAGAAGTTGGTGAAATATTAACAGTTAATTTAGAATATTCTATTCCTGAATATCCTTCTGATAGTTTAGAAGAAAATAATTTAACAGAGAGTGATTTTGAAGGTGGTATGATTAAAACAGTTACGATTACTGGAGATGGAGTTTCTTCTGAATTTAATTTCTCAAATATAATTAATGATGATTCTATTGTAGAAGATTGTGAACTTTATCAATTAAGTATAAGTTCTATAGATTTTAATAATACAACAATCCCTGAAAATAACTTAGTAATTGATTCTTCTAATAATAATGTAATTGGTAGAATAGGTGATAATGATATTGCTCCAATTGCTAATGATGATTGTAACATAGGTTTAGAAACTCAAGGTGAATTTGTAATAGCTCAAGGTGCAACACAAACTGATATTACATCACTAAGTGATGGTGGATTTGTTGTAGCTTGGACAGCAGAAGATTCTAATGGAACAGGAATTTATACACAAAGATATGATATTGATGGTGATAAAGTTGGAGATGAAGTATTGGTTAATAATTTTGAAACTAGAGATCAGTATACTCCTCACATAACTTCTTTAGCAAATGGAAGTTATTTAGTAACATGGGCAGCAGATGCTCTTTATAAAGAATTAGATCCTAATGATGGTGGAAGTGAATATATTGTAGGGCAAATATTTGATGCACATAATAATGCAGTATGTGATAATACTGTAATAGCTAGAGCTGAGTATGATCCAATAATAGGTCTTCCTGATGGTGGATTTATTGTAACTTGGTCTGCTGATTCAAGACATAATAATACTGAGTTTAGTAGCAATGGATTAACAAATCCAATTCAAAATGATGCTCATGATGGAAGTGGTTATGGTATAGTTGCTCAAAGATTTGATGCACTTGGAAATAAAATTGGAGATAGATTAGTAGTAAATCAAATTACTGATGGTGACCAAATTGATTCTGATATTACAGTATTAGCTGATGGTAGTGCAATTATGACTTGGCAATCACAATCTTGTGATGGTAGCTTTGATGTTTATACACAAAAATTAGTACTTACTGATAATGGATTAGAAATAGATAATTCTACAGAAATAATTGTTAATACACAAGTTGATGGAGATCAAAAAGATCCAGAAATTACAGCATTAACAAATGGTGCAGTAATTACATGGGAAGGTACAGATGGAATATATGCAAGATTATTAGATAATGATGCAAATCCTGTAGGTGATGAATTATTAATTACAAATAGTTCAGCTAATCCAGTTATAACACAACATGAAGATGGATTTACTGTAGTATATCAATTTGGATCAAATATTTATTCAAAAATAGTAGATTCAGATGGAAATATTTCTGATGCTAAATTAATATCAAGTGATTCTACTACTGATAATGAACCTGTAGTTACAACACTTGAAGATGGTGGATATATTATTGCTTGGGAAAATGAAACAGGTGTAGTTGCACATAGATATAACAGTGATGGTACAGATTATATTCAAAATAATATGGATATGAATGAAAACAGTAGTATTACAATAAATATAGATGATTTACTTGCAAATGATTATGATTCTAATAATACACATGATGTTACATTTAATAGTATATCTCAAGTTAGTAATGGTACGGCAGTAGTTAATAATGATGGAACAATAACATTTACAGTAGAGCCAGGATATGTAGGTACAGAGGCAGGATTTGCATATACAGTAATTGATTCTCAAGGTATAGAGTCTAATGAAGCAAAAGTTTGTTTAACAGTAAAAGATGTTTCTGAACCAATTATTTTTGTAGGGACTGTATGTGATGCAAATATACAATCACATGATATAGTTGTAAATGAAGGTGAAGAAGCATTATTAGCTGTTAAAATATCAGGAGCAGTAATAGGAAGTAGTGTAACATTAACTTTAGCAGATGGTACAGCATTAAATACAGAGGATTATGCAGCTACTTTTGAATATAGTCTTGATGGAACAAACTGGGAAGAATATACAGGTAGTATTTCAATAGAAGAAGCAACAACTAATATTTTAGTTAAAATGATTACTACAGATGATACAGTAGAAGAGATTGATGAATTATTTAGTTTAAATGCTACATTAAGTACAGGTCAAAGTGATACTGGTACTGTTACTATTATAGATAATGATGATAAACCAGAAGTAAGTATAAGTATAA
>CAYZWZ010000012.1:0-42314 GCA_964482285.1 uncultured Helicobacter sp.
TTTTCGTTTTATTTATGGTTTAATGCAAGTTTGATATGTGGGTACAACTATTTATTGAACACCCATTATAGTCTTTTAATGCTTAATTACCTACAAAAAAGGACATTTTAAATATACACTTATAAAGCCTATTCTTAAGGTGTTTTAATAAAAATATATTAAAATTATCTATATTATTTAAGAGATAAATCTTTTTTGTATTTAAAAAAATGTACCATTTACCCCGTTATTTCTGGCTGAAAAGGACATTATGGGTGTATATTTGTTAAATATCGTAATAAAAGGATATTTATAGCTAAAAAATATTAAATAAAATATTCTTTGAACTTTTAAGAAAATTGATATATTAAAATCATTTTAGATATAATCAATAATAATACAAAAAGCTAAAGGACAGCATTTTATGAATGAACAACAAAACCAATTTTATCTATCTCACTCGAAAATAGATGTATATTTTAAACAAAGTAAAGATGACTTTGTAGTAACAGAAATACCTCTATATGAGTTTAGTGGTGAGGGTGAGCATATAATTATCAAACTTAGAAAAAAAGACTTAAGTACTTGGGATGCTATACAAATAATAAGTGATACAATAGGGTGTAAAAGTAGAGATATAGGCTACGCAGGACTAAAAGATAAAAATGCTCTAACAATTCAACATATATCTATACATAAACAATATTTAGAAGAGATTGAAAAATTCTCACATCCCCAAATTAAATTTTTGGAAACTACAAGACATAATAACAAAATAAAAATAGGACATCTAAAAGGAAATAAATTTTTTATCAGACTTAAAAGAGTACTACCAAAAGATGCTTATATTTTAGAAAATGTTTTAGAAAAAATAGCTACTTATGGAATACCAAATTATTTTGGATTTCAAAGATTTGGAATAGATGGTGATAACTATTTAAAAGGTAAAGATATAATTGATGGAAAATTAAAAGAGAAAAATAGAAAATTAAAAACTATGTTTTTAAACTCTTATCAAAGTTATTTATTTAACTCTTGGCTTAGTAAAAGAATAGAGATATCAAAGCTAATTGATGCTTTTGATCCTAAAGATATTGCACAAAAGCTTGAAATGAGTGTAGATGAGGTTAAAGCTTTAAAAAAACAAAAGCATCCTTTTAAACTTATGATTGGAGATGTTATGAGTCATTATCCTTATGGAAAAATTTTTCATGTTGAAGATATAGAGTCTGAAAGTGAGAAATTCTTTTTAAGAGATAGAGTACCTACAGGATTGTTACCTGGTAAAAAATCTAAAATGGCAGTTGATATGGCACTAAGATATGAAGAGCAAAATGATGTAAAAACTACACTTGATGGTACAAGAAGATTTGCATGGATTTTCCCTGAAGAGTTTAGTTCTAAGTATAATGAAGAAAAAAATCACTTCGAATTAGAATTTTCACTTCCAAAAGGTTCTTATGCTACAGAAGTTATAAGGGAACTTATACATTAAATTTGTTACTATTGTATCAGAAATATAAAAGGATATTAAAATGAACAATGAAAACTGGCAAATAAAAGTATTAAAAGATCTAAATGCTTCTAAGTTAAGTTCAGAGGAACATTCAGTTGAGATTATTGCAAAGCTAGATACTTTAATGGATGAAGCATCAAAAAATGATGTAAATTGTGATGCAATTAAAGATATAGCAACAGATATAATAAGTAGAATGCAATATCATGATCTAAACAGACAAAAAATTGAAAGAGCTATGAATCTTTTAATAGATAATGAAAATATATCTGAAGATATGTTATCAAAATTTAATATTAGTGCTTGTGTATCAGCTAAACATATTGATAGTAGTGATGGTGAAGCTGTAAGTGATGAGGAATTAGCTGCACTTATTGCAAATGCAAATAACTAAAATCGTAAAAGATTTTAGTTAAGTAAATAACTTATATAAAACACTTAAAAATATAATAGTATAAAGACTCAATATATAGTTTTTATATGATTTTAGATTTACTATATTTTTTACTTTTATTCCAAAGTAAACTCCAACTAACGAAGCTACACCAACTATAGCACCTTCACTATAAAGCATATGTCCATTATAACTTAAAGAGATAAATCCAGCAATAGAAGAAAATACTACAAAAAATAATCCCATAGATGAAGCATCTTTTAAACTATATAATAAAAAAGACACCAATATAGGTGTAAGCATAACAGAACCACCAACACCAATACTCATAGCTATAAGTCCAATAAAAAATCCAATAACTAAAAGTAGATATTTATTATGCTTTTTATTTTGTGAAGATTCTATTACTTTAGTAAGTGCTACTTTAAATATTGCAAATCCAACTATAAATAAAAATAAAAGTTGTAGATAAATAGCAGATAAATAAGAAACTATAAAGCCACTTAAAATACCACCAGCAAAACCACCAAGTCCTATTAATATACCATTTTCTAAGAAGTCTTTATTTTTTTTATAGTTTAAAAAAGTACCAAATAGTGAAGTAAATACCATCTGCATAATAGATATAGATATAGCACTTTTCATATCAAAACCAATAAAAAGTAGTAAAGGTATTAAAACCATACCTCCACCAACTCCAAAAAAACCACCAATAAATCCAGCAATGATACCAAAGCTAATTAGTTCTGGTATCATTATTTATCTTTTTTCATAGCATCAATAAAGTTTGAATAGATCTCTTCTAAATCTTTGTCTTCTTTACTTACATCTATACCATCTTGCTCTTTTAAAGCATGTTCAAGTATTGCTACCCTTTTTATTAGGTATTCAAATATCTCTTTATTTATATCTGGTAAAACATTGTGATCTAGTTTATTTAGTACATTTTTTCTTTTTATGATTCTAGCAGGAACTCCAACAGCAGTTGAATTTTCTTCTACATCACATATTACAACAGAGTTTGCTCCAATTTTAGAGTTTTCATGGATTGTTATATTTCCAAGAACTTTAGCACCACTACCTATAATTACATTGCTTTTAATAGTGGGGTGTCTTTTACCATGAGTTAGAGATACTCCACCTAGAGTTACACCTTGGTATATAAGTACATCATCTCCAATAATAGCAGTCTCACCAATAACTACACCAAAGCCATGATCTATAAATACTCGTCTACCAATAGTAGCACATGGATGGATATCTGCATTTGTAAGAAATTGTGAAAGCCCACCTACTATTCTTGCTAAAAGTTTAAAACCTTTTTTATAAAGTCTATTTGAAATTCTATGATTAACTATAGCCCAAACACCTGGATAGTTAAATATAAGTTCAAACTTAGAATGCAAAGCAGGGTCATTTTGTTTTGGAACACTGAAATCTTCTTTTATTAACTGCCAAAGTGTCATATATTATTTGCCTTTTTTATAATTCTTCTATGTTTATTGTTTTTTCTTCTTTTGTATTTAGATTTTTTATCCAAATAGTGTTATCTTTTAATTCATTATCACCTATTAGAGCAACAATTGTAGCATTTGCTTTTTGTGCATTTTTTAGGTGTTTGTTGAAGTTTCTTACTTTGTAATCAGTGATCACTTCTTGTGTTTTTCTTTTTTGGTTTACTAAAGTAAATACTAAATCACTTGCATCTTGGCTCATTGCTCCAATATACAATAACTCTTTTGGTTCATCTTTTTTAACTATTAGTTCAAGTAGTCTTTCTATTCCTATTGCAAACCCAATAGCAGGAGTTTCTCTTCCACCTAAAAATTCTACAAGTCTATCGTATCTACCACCACCAGCTATTGCACTTTGAGCTCCAATATTGCTACTTACAAACTCAAATGCAGTTTTAGTATAGTAATCTAAGCCTCTAACTAGATTTGAATCTACAGTATATTTTATACCATTATTATCTAAAATAGTTTTTAGTTTAGAAAAGTCAGCATCACAAACTTCACATAAAGAGTTAGTGATTTTTGGAGCATCTTTTAGCTCATTTTGACAAGATTCATTTTTACAATCAAGTACTCTTATTGGATTTGTTGTTATTCTTCTATTACAATCTTCACATAAAGTTAGATCTTCAAGGTGAGCTACTAAATTTTGTTTATAACTTGGCATACAATCTTTACATCCAAGAGAGTTTAGTTGTAATTGGTATTCAATGCCAAAGAAGCTTAGTATTTCACTAAGCATTAAAATAATATTTGCATCTTCATAAACACTTTGCTCTCCAAAGCTTTCACAGCCAAATTGGTGAAATTGTCTAAGTCTTCCTTTTTGAGGTCTTTCGTATCTAAACATAGGTCCATGGTAGAAAAATCTATTTGTTCCTCCAGCTCTGTCTAGTTTATTTTGTACAAACATTCGTACAACTCCAGCAGTACCTTCTGGTCTTAGACATACATCGTTGTCACCTTTATCTATAAATTGGTACATCTCTTTACCAACTATATCGCTAGACTCTCCAACACTTCTTTTAAATAAAGCTGTCTCTTCTAGTATAGGAGTTTCTAAATATGAAAAACCATATCTAGAAGCTATTTTTGATGAATTTTTAATAAAGTATGTGAACAGTTCACTATCTTCTTTTAGTATATCTTTCATACCTCTTAAAGATTGTATATTTGCCATTTGTAATCCTTGATAATCTTCTTGTCTTATATAAATCGTAGGGTAGCATAATCTTTGTTTAGATTTGCTTTTATGTTTTTTCTAATTATATTTTGCTATACTTTTACAACAAATAAAAGGAGCATAAAATGAAATATATAAATAACATTCAACTAAATATTAAGCTTCTTAACTCTTGGCTTTAGCCTACATCCTACACAACGCTAAATACAGCAATTTTCAAACATTTTTAATTTTAACAATATTTATTTAGGATAGTTCTAAATAATAAATCCTCAAGGATATATAATGAAATTTACAATTTCAAGCATTATACTAGCTAATAGTATTATAATAGTAGCATCTATTTTGCAGATGGTTACAGGAATTAGTGTTGGTATGTTAATAGTGCCATTTTTAGCAATGATAAGCTATACACTTATTCCAGCACCTATAGTTTTGGCATCATTAGTACTTACAACACTAATGGCATATAAAGGTAAAGATCATATTGATACAAAAAATTTACCACAAATAGGAATAGGTATGTTAATGGGTATATTTGTATCAATTGCTTTACTTATTAATATACACTTTGAGTACTTAGGTGTTTTATATGGTGTATTTATATTAATATCAGTAGTTATAAGTATAAAAATAAAAAGTTTTAAATTAAACAAAACTATTAATTATATAGGAGGTTTCATAAGTGGAGTTATGGGTGCAACAGCTTTAAGTGGTGGACATATATTAGCATTATTATTTCAAAATCATAAATTAGAATCTATAAAAGCAACTTTATCTTTTGTATATACTATATTTTCTATAGTGTTGTTAATAGTATTTTATATAAATGGAAAGTTTCAATATTTAGATATGGTATTGGGTATTTATATGATGCCAGGTTTTTTAATAGGATATTTAGTATCTCCATATTTTGTAAAATACTTTAATAAACAATATACTAAAGTAGTTGTACTTATTATGGCTAGTATTGCAGCAATAGTTTTAATAATAAAAGCAATTTTATAAAACTTAACAAAATGTCATATTTTTTAAAATAGATTAAATTTTTCATTATAATGTCACAGTATGATAAGTAAATAATAGTTAAATAAGCTAATAAGCAATAATTGGATATTATAATACTTATAATTTATATACATAAACTGTGAGATAAAATGATAGTAGCGATACAAGGTAAAATAGAGAAAAAAGAACCAACACTTTTACATGTAAATGTAAATGGACTTACATATGAGGTGTTTGTTTCTATTAACTGTTCAAGTTCGATATTAAGTGATGATGTGAAACTACATACAACACAAATAATAAGAGAAGATGCAAATACTCTATATGGTTTTTTAGATACAAATGAAAAAAAACTATTCGATACAGTTATTAAAATAAATGGAGTAGGTCCAAAAGTAGCACTAGCTATTTGTAGTACATATACTCCAAGTTCATTTGCTCAAATAGTAAGTACAAGTGATGTAGGAAGTCTAAAAAGAGTTCCTGGTATTGGACCAAAAGGTGCTAGTAGAATACTTGTAGAGCTTAGTGGATTTGTAGTAGATGGAAATATCGATGAAAATAGTGTAAGTGCAATTGCAAGTGATGCAGTTTTAGCTTTAGAGTCTTTAGGATTTAAAAAAGATGCTATAAATAAGGCACTAAAAGGTTGTAGTAGTTCTACAACATCAGATCTTGTAAAAGAAGCATTAAAACGATTAAACAAATAAAATAAGGAAAAAAATGAGTAAAACAATAGCAATAGTATTTGGAGCAAAAAGTTATGAACATGAGATAAGTATAGTTTCATCTATCTCAATGAAAAAAGTATTAAAAAATGATCTAAAGTTTATATTTATAGATAAAAATAGAGAATTTTATTTAATACCTAGTGACAAAATAAACTCAAAACTTTTTAGTTCATCAGATTATAAAAAATTTGATAAACTAAATATTGTTCAAAATGGTTTTACTAAAAAATCTTTATTTGGTGAAAAGTTTATCGATTTTGATATAGTTTTAAATATTACTCATGGTGGAGATGGAGAAGATGGTGTATTAGCATCACTTTTTGAGTTTTTTAATATTCCATTTATAGGTCCTAGAAATGAAGCTTGTGTTGTATCTATGGATAAATATATCACAAAAACTTATTCATCTGGATGTGATGTAAAAACTCTTCCATGTCAGTATGTTACACCACAAAGTGTAAATGAACTAAAAATAGATAAATATCCAGTAATTGTTAAACCTACAAAACTAGGTTCAAGTATAGGTGTTTCTATAGTTAAAAGTGAAAATGAAATAGAATATGCACTTGATACTGCTTTTGAATTTGATGATAGTGCTATTGTTGAGCCATTTATAGCTGGAGTAAAAGAGTATAATCTTGCTGGTTGTAAAATTAATGGAGAGTTTAACTTCTCAATCGTAGAAGAACCTCAAAAAGAGGAGTTTTTAGATTTTGAGAAAAAGTATTTAGATTTTGCAAGAACTGAGCAAGTTTTAAAAGCTGAAGTATCAGAAGATTTAACTAATAAATTAAAAAGAAATTTTATAAATATTTATAACAATACTTTTGAGGGTGCTATTATAAGATGTGATTTTTTTGTAATAGATGATGAGGTATATCTAAATGAGATAAACCCAATCCCTGGTTCTATGGCAAACTATCTATTTGATGATTTTAATGATTTAGTAAATAGACTAAGTAATAGCTTACCTAAAAAAAGACATATCGAAATAACATATGAATATGTAAATACTATTCAAAAAGCAAAAGGTAAATAACCTAAAGGAAAACACCATGGCAAAAGGTAAAAAAACTACAATAAGAAGTATCAAGAAGATTTCTGATGATATTGTACAGATAAATGATAAAGAGTATTTAGTACTAGATGATATTTCAAATATAAATGTAGAAGAAGCAACATCTATGAAAATAACATCAAATGGTAATAGAATTATCAGATTTGATAACTCAAAGAAAACAGTAGCAATTGATGTAAAAAGAGATATAGATGTAATAAAAGTAATATTTACAGATATGCATAGAGCTTCAAGATTTAAAAAAGTACAAGATAGTAGTTTTATTACTGATGCTGATAAAGAAGAGTTTATATCAAAAGCACCATCTTTTATAAAAGCAAGAGAGATAATATCAAAATATAAAGATAAGAAAAGTAAACTATATGATAAAAATGATGGGAAAAATCATTTTTATATATCAAGAGAAAATAAACAATAAGTTTGAATGAAAACAAAAACTTTTCATAAAAATAATATTCACAATCAAGATTATGATTTTGAGCTTTTATGCTCAAATGAGACAAGTTTGAGTGAGTATGTATTTATAAATAAATATAACAACACTACAATTGACTTTTGCAACCCTTTAGCTCTTATAGCTTTAAATAAAGCACTATTAAAAACATATTACAATATATCATATTGGGATATCCCTAAAAATTATCTATGTCCTCCTATTCCTGGAAGAGCTGACTATATACATTATATTTCAGATCTATTTGAAAATAAAGAAAATCTAAAAGGTCTTGATATTGGAGTAGGTGCAAATTGTATATACCCAATACTAGGAAATAGTATTTATAATTGGAAGTTCGTATGTAGTGATATTAGTGAAAAATCTTTAGATAATGTGAATAAAATTTTAAATAATAATCCTAAGCTAAAAGAAAACATAACACCAATATTACAAACAAAAAAACATGAAATATTTAATAATATAATATCTTCAAATGATAAGTTTGATTTTACTATGTGTAATCCCCCTTTTCATTCTTCACAAAAAGAAGCACTAAAAGGGACACTAAGAAAAAATAAAAATTTAAGTATAAAAGAGGATTCTTCAAACTTTGGTGGTATCTCAAATGAATTATGGTGCAAAAATGGAGAATCTGCTTTTATAAAAAAGATGATAAAACAAAGTGTAATATATAAGAATAACGTAAAATGGTTTACAACACTAGTTTCTAAAAAAGAAAACTTAAAAGATATACAAAAACAACTTTCTAAATTAGATACAAAAGATATAAAAATCATAAATATGTCACAAGGAAATAAACAAACTAGGGTTGTAGCGTGGACATTTTTATCTAAGGATTATAGTTGATAAAAAATATAATAGCATTTGGTTTAAATAGACCAATATTAAATCATATATTACTAGCATTTATTTTAATGCTTAGTATCTTTTCATATATGCAAATACCAAAAGAGATATTTCCAATTTCAGCTTTAAATGCTGTAAGTATAAAAGGCTCATATATTGGAGCTAGTTCAGATATTTTGGATAGATTAGCTGTAGATAAAATAGAAGATGATCTAGCAAATATAAGTGAGATAGATAAAATAACTACTGTTGTAAAAAGTGGATCTTTTAATATTAAAGTAACAATCAAAGATGGTTATAATACTTCTTATGTTCTTAATAAAATAAAAGATATTGTAAGTAATATAAAACAAGATTTACCTGCAGATATGAATGAACCAACTGTTAGTGAAGTTAGTATAGCTTTTCCACTTGTAAGTATTGCTGTTAGTTCAAATAATGAAAATAATGACTTACTGCAAATATCAAAAGATCTAAAAAAGAGACTATTAAAACTAGGTGACCTATCAAATATAACAATATATGGAGATAGTGATAAACAACTTGTTTTAACACTTGATGAACAAAAAATTGATGCTTATGGATTAAATAAAACTCAAGTAATATCAGTAATGTCTCAACTATCTTCTATTTTTCCTGCAGGACAAATAAAAGATAAAAATGATGCTGCTCATTATTATTTATCAAGTCAAAATGGTGCAAAAGATCTAAAAGATATAAAAAACTCTATTTTAAAAATAGCGCAGAAGCAAATATATTTAAAAGATATAGCAAAAGTTGAATATAAATTAAAAGATATTCAAACAATATCACATTTTAATTCAAATAAAAATATAGCAATAGGTATAAATAAAGGAAGATCTGGAGATAGTATTGAGCTTGTAAAACAGATCAAAACTATACTAAAAGATGAACAATCAAAATATAAAGATGTAACATTTGCAACTTATTTAGATACATCAGTTTGGATAAAAAATAGACTAAATACGGTAGTGTCTAATATATTATTTGGGGTTATTTTATTATCTATTGCATTATTATTCTTTATAAATTCTAGAATAGCATTAGTAGTTGCTATTGGTATTCCAACTTCATTTATGATAGGTTTGATTAGTGCAGATTATCTAGGACATAGTTTAAATATGCTTTCACTTTTAGGTGCACTATTAGCTTTAGGTATGTTAGTAGATGAAGCTATTGTTGTGGGTGAGAATATTTATAGACATTTAGAGATGGGTAAAAGTAAATACGATGCAGCTTTAGATGGTGCATATGAGATGTTTCCTGCAGTTTTAACTGCAACTGCTACTACAATTTTTGCATTTTTACCAATACTTATGATGACAGGTGAAACTGGAGTATTTTTAAAAATACTTCCTGTTATGATATCTGTACTTATTTTATCATCGTTATTTGAGGCATTTTATTTTTTACCACTTCATGCTATGCATACATTTGAGTTAAATAAAGTTGATAAAAAAGAGATAGGTTTTTGGGAAAAAATAAAAAATCTTTATGGAGATATTTTAGAGTTTTTATTAAAAAGAAAATATATATCATTATTTATTTTAGTTGCTTTTATTTTATCTTCAACTTGGTATTTACTAAAAAAATCAAAATTTGAATTTATGCCTGAGTTTGACACTACCCAAGTTTATATATCTGCTTCAATAGGAGCAGGGTATAGTTTAGAGCAAACAGAACTTAAGGTGTATAAAATAGAGAAAAAATTACTAAAACATTTTAGTTTAGGTGATAATATTGATTCTATGTCAAGTGTAGTTGGACTTAAATTAGATGGAAAACAACTACCTCAAATGCAAGAGTTTTATTTTCAAATATTTGTAAATCTAAAAGAAGCTAAACCAACAAATTTATTTGATAAGTTTATAAATCCAATACTTAGTCCAAAATATGATAGTACAGATATGACAAGAGAAATACCAGCTAAAGAGATAGCCAAGCAAATAAAAGAGGTATTAAAAGATGATATAAATAACCCTTTATTTGTTGAACTTAGTGTAAAAGTACCTGGAGCTGGAATAGTTAAAAATGATATAGAGATGGCATTTAGTGGTGATACTAAAATAGTAAGAGAGACTATAAAATCTATAAAAAATGAATTATCTAAAATAAAAGGTGTAAATAATATTGCAGATGATATTTTACTTGGTAATTATGACTTAAAATTTAAAGTAACAAATTATGGACTTAGTTTAGGATTTAATGAAACAAATATAGTAGATGCTTTAAAACCATACTATTTTAAAGCAAGTTTTTCAAAGATGTATGATAAAAGTGGAATAGTTGATATTGTTTTTCAAAGTAAAAATAAAGATATAAAATCTTCACTAGATAATTTTGAGTTAACAATTCCAAATACAAATAATAAAATAAATATAAATGATGTAGTAGTATTTGAAAAAACTCCAAGTCTTAGTGAAATACTAAAAGAAGATGGGATAAAAATACAAAGTATAACAGCATCACTTGAAGATATAACATCTGATGAAGTATACGAAAAACTAGATAATAGATTGAAAAACTTACCAAAAGGTATAGAAGTAAAAATAAAAGGTGAACAAGAGGAGAATAAAAAAGTAAAACAAGAGATGACACAAGCTTTTATAATAGCTCTTGTACTTATATTTATATCTTTAGTTGTTATGTTTGATTCTTTATTAAAATCTTTTTTAATATTAAGCACAATACCTTTATCAATACTTGGTGTCTTAATTGGAAATGTAATTATGGGTATAAATCTAAGTATGCCAGGAGTTATAGGTGTAATAGGATTAGCAGGAGTTATTGTAAATGATGGGATAATTATGATGGATTTTATACAAAAGAGTAGATCAATAAAAGAGGTAAAAGAGTTTGCCCTTTTAAGATTACGACCTATTATATTAACATCATTTACAACTATACTTGGACTTAGTTCTTTAATCTTTTTTGCATCAGGACAAGCTCTCATTTTACAACCTATGGCTATCTCTTTAGGTTTTGGAGTACTTTGGGCAACTGTACTTAATTTATATTATTTACCACTTGTTTATAGTACAATATACTTAAGAAAAGAGTAATCATGTTTATAATAATACCATTAATAATAATATTTTTTTGTGTTGCATATTTACAACTTAGTGATGATGTAGGTGTTGTGTCTTATAGTATTGTAGCTTCTATTATTATAACTACCTTATATACATCATTTAAAATTTACAAAAGTGTAAAAGATGATTTAAAAGTACAAGAGTTAAATGGTATCAAGATGCAAATAAATGAATTAATAGAAAAAATAAATAAAGAGAAAGATGAACAAAAAAAGAAAAATCTTGAATTAAAATTAGAAGATTTAGAAGAATATTTAAACAAAAAGGAAAGTTAAATGAATGAATGTAATAAAAAATTAAAAGAGCTATTAGAAGATGTAGTTATGCCAGATATTGAAGATGCAATTGATGATATATTTGAAGAGATAGCTACAAATAAAAATGCTTCAAAAGAGGAAGAAGAAACTTTAGAAGAGTTTCAAGAGATGAGAAAAGAGTTTACTCTAATTTTAGATGATATAAACAATAATAAACTTGAACTTGATGAGTGTAAAGAGTTATTAGAAGAGATTAGTATTATGATAGAAGAAGCTGAAGAAGAATAGGGCTATATAATGGGAAAAAATAAAAAAAATAAAGTAAAAATTTGGGTAAAAAAAGAGACTATTGAGTATGAAAATGAACTAAAAAGACTTCAAATAGAACTACTTAAACTTCAAAACTATGTAAAAGAAAAGGGGCTAAAAGTTCTAATGATCTTTGAAGGTAGAGATGCAGCAGGAAAGGGTGGTACAATTAAGCGTATAACTGAACATCTTAATCCAAGGGGTGCAAAAATAGTAGCTTTGGAAAAACCAAATGATAAAGAAAAAACTCAATGGTATTTTCAAAGATATACTCAACATCTTCCTAGTGCTGGAGAGATAGTGTTATTTGATAGATCTTGGTACAATAGAGCAGGAGTTGAACCTGTTATGGGATTTTGTACTCCAGAAGAGCATCATGAGTTTTTAAGAGAAGTTCCAGAGTTTGAAAAGATGTTAGTAAAATCAGATACAATACTTTTTAAATTTTATATCTCTGTATCTAAAAAAGAGCAAAAACGAAGATTCAAAAAAAGAGAAACAGATCCTTTAAAACAATATAAATTAAGTCCTGTGGATAAAGAATCTCAAAAGCTTTGGGATAAGTATACAGTTGCAAAATACTCTATGCTAATGGCTAGTAATACAGAAATAGCTCCATGGACAGTAATAAGAAGTGATAATAAAAAAGTAGCAAGACTTGAAACTATCAAGCATATATTAAATAGTATGGATTATACAAATAAAGCAGATAGTGAAATGTTTAAACCAAATAAAAAAATACTTGTAAGTGGTATTGAAGAGATCAATATTATGGAGAAAGAAAATACATTTACAAAGGCTAGTTTATAGCCTTTGTTTAGTTAAAATTACTAAATCTATGTGTAGCAAATGTTGAATGACATTTTACACATGAATTAGTCATCTCAAAAAAGTATTTATTTATATCTTTTTTATCTTCAAATTCAGCAGCATTAGATAATTCTCCTGCAATTTCATGAAATCTTTTATCCTGTTTTAGAAATTCACTTGAAACTTTTGTAGTTAACTCTTTACCTTGTTCTTTTGTAAGTTTTTTCTTTAAGATAAAGCTATTTTCTATACCTTTGGATAACTTTTTAACATTTTCATAATCTGCACTAATAATTGATTCAAATATTTCTTGCATACTTTTATTTACTTCTACCATCTCTGCACTAAGAAGAGATTGTAATCCTGGAGATAATTTTGTTATCTCATCACTTTTTTCTATTGAGAATAAACTTATAACTAAACTTATTAATAAAATTGTTTTTTTCATTTTAATCCTTTTTATTAATAAGTATATATTATAAGTGTTAATTAAATATTAATAATATTTAGTTATATTAAAAAATTTAATTATTTTGTACTATGGTGATACTCTTCTTTAAATTTTACATACCTTGCTGCATGTTCTATTAGATTTTTAGATTCCTCTTTAGTTAAAGTTTTAACAACTTTTGCTGGACTTCCCATGATTAAAGAGTTAGAAGGGAATACTTTATTACTTGTTACAAGTGAATGAGCTCCTACTATACTCCCTTTACCTATAATTACACCATCTAAGATAGTAGCATTCATACCTATTAAACAGCCATCTTCTATAGTACAACCATGCAACATAACTTTATGTCCAATAGTTACATCATCACCTATTATAGTAGGGTTACCATCGCTCATATCTTCTTTTTTATAGTGTGTTACATGTATCATTGATAGATCTTGAACAGATGTTCTTTTTCCAATTCTTATTTTATGAACATCACCTCTAATTACAACACCAAACCATATTGAGCTATCTTTTCCTATTTTTACATTTCCTATTACATCTGCACTAGGAGCAACCCATGCAGATTTTTTTATTTTTGGAAACCATTTTTTAAATTTTAAGATCATCTCTTCTCTTTGTATTCTATTGTTGTTGCATCACTATAGTTAGGAACATTATCATAAGCAAATACTGCATAATATTTTGATATTTTGGTATTTCCAAAGTCATCATAAGTATAGTTATCATTTCCTGCATAAATTTTTTCACCATCTAGAGGATTAGATGGTACATGAAATCTATTTCTTACTACATAAACACCTACAAAATCATTATCAGTTGGATTTTTCCAAGATAATTTAACTTTATTATTTTCAATTGATGTTTGTAGTGTTGTAACTTTATTTGTGTATTGTTTATTTCTTTTTATATATTTAACTACAAGTTTTAATGTATTTTTACTATCTTTATTGTGCCAAGATACAAAGTGATTTTTTATATTTGAAGAAGTCGCTTTTATAATAAACTTTGCTTCTTTATTTTGTTTGTGAATATCTTCTAAAGCCATACATGAATAGTGATCAAAAATAAATTTATGTTTTTTATTTTTATGTAAATCGGCACGACTTACTTCATATCCTATAAATTCGATTCTTTCTCTATTTTGAATAGATTCATAAGATGTATCTTCAACATCTACAAACTCAATATTGTATCTAATATCTTGTTTTGTTTTTGTTGCTGTTTTATTTTTTATCTCTAAGTAACAATCTGTAATTATAGTTTTAGATGGATCTGGTAAGCAAGATAGATCAAAATTCATTAATCCGTATACTTTATCATTATTTTCATCAAATCCACATGTTAGGTTTGTACTATCTTGTTTATTTTTATACACACTAACTACACTAGAAGCTTCAATTGTACAAACTTCACCTGGCATAGTATATTTAATATCTATATTTGGTCTATAGTGTAATCCCCCACCAAATTTTCCATAACCTAAATCAAACATCATCATTTGAGAATCTCTACCTTCTGGTAGTTTTGTAGGTCCTTTTATTTTAAATATAACATTTCCATTTTTTAATTGTTTTGATAAAATCTCTTTTTCTATTTCATTAAAATCCCAATGTGACCATTTTCCTTGAGTCAATTTAGATGAAGGTATTGTTTGTCCTAGTGTTTCTATTATTTTAGCATTGTGAATTTGCTTATAATCATATATCTCTGCAACACTTGATGGATCAACAAATGATATTGACCACTCTCCATAGTTTTCAATTTTTGCATTTACTCTATTTAGAGGATATAAAGATATTTTAACATTTGTAATAATAGCATCTTTTGGAATTTTATCAAGATCAAATTTCATAACACCATAAGATATACCTTTTGTTTCATTTACCCCTATAAATAATGAATTTAGTCCAAAATGTTTAAAGTTTGTTTGTTCAAGTTTACTAGCTACATATCCTACATCTTTAGGTTTTGGGAAAATAGTTTTTGAAAATTCATGACTTTGTAGTGTTGTTTTTATTTTTAATTTTGGAGCAAATGGTGATTTTATTTTTGTTTTACTGTTTATAGCTCTTATATAGTAATAATATGTACTAGAACTATTTAGTTGAATATCAGTAAATGAATTATTATATGTTTCACAAATTAAATTTGATGCATTACAAGCCTCTTTATTGTGGGTATTTCTATATATTCTAAAATAGATATCTTCATTATCTTCATAATCCCATATTAGTTCTACTTTATTATGAGATATTGAAGAAGCAGTAAAGTTTGATACCCTTTTGGGAGCATTTTTTGAATAGTTTTGTGCTTCCCCAAAAGTTTTAAGTAAAGCTGGTATATTCTCATCTATACTTTCAGACATATTTTTCATAAAATCAGGTATATTTCTAGTTCCTACTTCTACAACAGCACTTATTATACCTTTACTATAATAGTATTCTCTACCACTTCCACTAATTAGTTTTGTAGGTGGTTTACCTCTATGTATACCATACTTTCTTCCTGTTACTTTATGTATTTCGTAATTCATATTTGCACACATAGTATTTAGATCTGTACCATTTATCTCTGGTTCATGATTAAATTTATGTGCAGGGAAGAATACATTTCCTTGAGAGTGATAATCAAGTGCTAAGGTGATATTAGGATGGTTATCAACAAAATTCTTTATACTTTGAGTTTCTGGTTCACTAAATGGTTTTGGACCACTATAAACATTTGAACTTGTATTTGAAGATTTTGTATATCCAACTGAAAAGTTTCTATTTAAATCAACTCCAAAAGTACCATCACCATTATTTCTTCTATTTTTTCTCCAAAAAGAGAAATGACTTCTACTATATTCATATCCATCTGGATTTAAACAAGGAACTATATAAATAGTGTTATATTTTAGTGTTTTAGTTACTTTTGGATTTATTTTATGATTTTCTAATAAGTATTCTATAAAAGTAATACCTAGTTCATTTCCTATCCACTCTCTTGCATGTATTGTTCCTGTATAAAGTAGGGCAGGTTTATTAGATGAATTTTTAACATCAAAAGATATAGTAGCTAATACTATATCTCTATTTTCATGTGTTTTACCAATACTTTGAACTGATATTAGTTCTGGGTATTTTTGTACATTTTTATTTATTATATCTATTGTTTGTTGATATGATTTGTATTGTTGTTTCAAATCTAGTTATTCTCGCTTTTAAATTTATTCCATTTTTTTGCAATTTTATCAATTATTTCTTGTGTAATACCTTTGATATTTAGTAATATTGAAGGGCTTTGTTCTAAAATACCTACAATTTCTTCACTTGAACCAAATTCATCAACAATTTTATTAAATTTTTTATCCCCTATACCATCAACAGATGTTAAAACTTCTTTTAATCTTTTTTTACTAACTTTTGGTAATATAAATGATTCATTATCTTCACCTGTTGGATTTGGTGCTTTCTCATTTTTAGGTGAATTAACTTTCATAGATTTGATACTTTTTAGAGCAAATTTATCTTGGTAATTCCATTTTTCACTTGGCCATTCTTCTTTTGTTCTAGGTTTTACATGTTCTATTTTATATTTCTTATCTAGTTCATGAATAAATACCTCTTTTTTACCATAGTTTTTCTTTTTCTTTCCAAAATATTCACCATCAAAACTAGCATTGTATGTTCCAAATGTGATATGTCTCATTGTTCTTAATAATGAAGCATCAATTTTACCTAGCTCTTCCCAGTTAAACATAGGGATATTTGGTTTTCTAAATCTTTTTGAATCGATATTCCACATAATATATTGACCAATCCAATCTCTAATATAAGGGAATGCTGCAAATGCTGTAGCACACTCTAATATTCTTACTTTACCATCTTTACCATAAGCAACATCACAAGCCCAATATTCAGCTTTTGCTGCCCTACTTACTTTTACAGCTAAATCAAGTACATTTTTAGGTACATCTACATAATCCATAGATCCACCTTGAGATGTATTTGTTAACCATTCACCCTCTGGAGCTCTTCTCCAAAATGCACATACAGGTTTGTGACCTATTAACATAACTCTAATATCAGCTTCCATAGGTACAAAATCTTGGAAATACATAGGATGGTATTTTTTTTCATCAAATAAAGCTTTTGCTTCTTTATAGTTATCTACTTTATGTACAAAGTATCCACCATAATTTGATGGTCCATATGATTTTTTAATAATTTTTGGATATTCACATTTTTGTAAAAATTTATCTCCATTTTTTCTTAAATAATATATATAAGTTTTAGGAATAGGAAGATCATATTTCCAAGCAAATCTAGTAACATTCTCTTTTGATTTATTTGAAAATTGTGTATCTAATGATGGTAAAAATTGAACATTTGGTAATTCTCTTTGAATTTGTCTAAATGTTTCATATGCAGTTGCAGGAATATTACCTATTAGAATATCTATTTTTTTCCTTTTTACCTCTTTTATAAATCTATCTTTATCATTCCCCCAGTGGTAAGTTGCTGTTTCTATTTTATTTGGCCATCCTTTGAAGTTTGAGTGATCAAAAAATCTTAATACATGATCCATATATAAAAATCCAAGAGTTGGTAGTTTTTTGTTTGTTTTTTTTGCCATATTATTTTCCTTTATTTACTTTTTTATCTATTAAATTAACTATTAAATCTATTTTTTTATTGTTAAAATTAAGACCTATTTTTTCTTGTTCTGGTGTTGCAAATGCTGGTATCCCATTTACTTCTAGTACAACATATTGTTCTTTTTCTAAATCATATATTATATCAACACCACCAATATCAACACCACAAACTTTACAAGCTTTAATAGCAATATCAATAGCTTCACTAGGGGCTTCTCTTAAAAATACACTTCCACCACTTGTAACATTTGTTCGCCAGTCATTACCACTTGCTTTTCTTCCATAGCAAGCTACAAATTTTCCATCAACTACATCTATTCTAAAATCAGTATTATCATATTTTATAAATTTTTCTACATAAAAGTATCGTAAATCCATTTGATTTAAAAATGGCATAAGCATATCTAAGTTTGCTTCATTTTCAATTTTTGTAAGACCAACACCACCCCAACCATCTGTTGGTTTATATACCATTTTATCCCATTTTTTGATTATTTTTTTTAGTTCATGACCATCATCTCTATGGCATAGTTTATAATCAGCAGTAGCAATACCATTTTGTCTTAATATAAATGATGTATGAAATTTATCTTCTGTTAAGGCAAAAGATTCATAAGTATTTATCATAGGTATTACCCTGTTTAATGCTTGATATAAATACATTTGGTATTGAGTTTGTTCACCGGCATTGTAAGAGAAAAAAAGATTAAGTTTATCTATCTTTAAATCTTTGTATAAAATATGACCATTTTTAGCTGTAGCATGGCGTAGATTAATATCATCAATAACATCAATATCTCTATCTTTTAATCTCTTGATAATTTTTTTGGCTATTTTATCACCACCACCATTTTTGTATAGCCACATACCTATTGTTTTATTTTTTGCCATATTTTTACTCCTTGATTATGTAATTTTTAATTTAATTATAAAACTAGCTCCTGTATATGTTTTATTATTATATTCGAATGTTTCATTTTGAACAGTTATCTTACCATTCATTTGTGTAGTTATTAATTTATAAGATATACTTAACCCTAAGCCTGTACCTTGTGATTGATGTTTTGTAGTGAAGTATGGTTCAAATACTTTATTTATAATATTATTTGGTATACCATTTGCATTATCTTTAATTTTTATTGTTAGAATATCATCTTCAACACTTGTAGTTAAAAAAATATATCTTTGATCTTCATTTATATTTGCTAAAGCATCTTTTGAATTATTTACAATATTTAATAAACATTGATTTAATTCATTTGGGTATCCACTTATTGTACAATCTTGAATATCTAGTATTAATTCTATTCTATTTTGTTTTAAAGATGACTCTATTAGAGGTAAAAAATGTTCAATATTATTTTTAATTGAGAATTGAATTTTTTTAGAATCACCTTGAATAAAATTTTTAAAATCATCAATAGTTTTAGATAGATATTGAGCATTGTCATTTATACTATTGCATGATTTTAATAATTTTTCATCATCTAATATTCCAAACTCTTTTTGCATTAATATCCCTGTAGCTGCAGTAGATATCACACTTAAAGGTTGTCTCCACTGATGTGCAATATTTGCAATCATCTCACCCATTGATGCTAATTTTGATTGATCCATTAAGATTTTTTGATTTTCTAAAAGTTCTTTATTTTTTTTAAATAGTTCTATATAAAGTCTAAGTTTATTTAGAAGTTGGTTATTATTTATTGGCTTAGTAAGATAATCAACTGCACCTACTTCAAAACCTTTTTTAGTGAACTCTTCCTCTTTAAAAGCTGCTGTTAAAAATATAATAGGGATATCTTTTGTTTTTTTATTTTTCTTTAAAAATTTTGCTGTTTCAAAGCCATCCATAACAGGCATTTGTATATCTAAAATTATAAGATCTATGCTAAGTGAAAATGCTGATTTTAAAGCTTCTTCTCCGTTTGATGCTTTAATTATATTTATATTATCAAAATAGTCATTTAATAAATATTCTAAGGAAATAAGATTTGCTTGTGTATCATCGACAATAAGTATGTTTAAATTATCCAATGTTATTTCCTTTTAAAAATATTCTATTAGTTTTACTTATTACGTCATAGTTATATCTATTGTAAAAAGTTTCACTACTACCTAGTATTAAGACACCATTTTTATCTAATGAATTATCAAATAGATCAAAGACTTGTTTTGTTAAAACTTTATCAAAATATATTATCAAATTTCTACATATAATAACTTGAAAGTCATCAATTTTTTCGTTTTCTACTAGATTATGTTTAAAAAAGAGTATATTTTCTTTTATGTTATCATTTATTGATACAAATTCATTATTAATAGTAAAATACTTATCAAAATCACTATTTGGATGGACAATAGTAAAATTATTTTTAAACTCTTTATAGCTATGTTTTGAATATAATCCATTTTTAGCAAATTGTAAAATAGTGTTATTTATGTCTGTTGCATAGATAATTGCTCTATTTAATAATCCTAATTCTTCTAATAATATTGCAATACTATATGGCTCTTCTCCACTTGAACACCCAGCACACCAAATTTTTATAGATTTATTTTCTTTAAATATATTTTTAAATACATCTTTTAATTCTATAAATACTTCAGGGTCTCTAAAAAATGTTGTAGTATTTACAGATAGATCTAAAAAAAGCTCTTCAAATAATTTTTTATCATTTAAAATTTTATCTTTAAAAGATGAAAAGTTATTAGTTTTTAAAATATTATAATAGTGTTCTATTCTTCTAATTATATGCTTTTTATTATAACCACTATAATCATAGTTATATGTTTTTTTTAGGTCATTTAAAAATGAAGTCAAATTTTTTTCTATAGTATATTTTTTATAATATTTATCATAAATAAGTTTTGAAATATCATTTACACTTAAAATTTTATCATATTGATTAGTATTTATTGCAGCTTCTATTATTGATGATGCTTTACACTCAAATGGTTGTTCAATAATTACATATCCACCAGTTTTTTTAATAAGTTCTAAACTATCACTACCATCTGAACCATAACCACATAAAATAATAGCTAGAAACTTAGATCTTAACTCTTTTGCAAAAGATTCAAAAGCAACACTAATAGATGGTTTTGCAAAATGTTTTGCATCACTATTATCTAATAATAAATAGTTGTTTTTTATTATTAGATGTTCTGAAGTTGGAGCAATATAGATTGTTGCTGGCTTAATCTTTGTGGTAGTATTTACACTTACAATATCATAATATATAGTATGTTTTTTTAAAATATCTTTTAGATAATCTTTTTGATCTTTTTTTCGATGCATTATAATAAATAGCACTAAATTTGATTTTGGTAAAAATTTTACAATATCTATTATTTTTTCTAAACTACCAGCACTTCCAGCTATGGCAATATAATTTATATTTTCTAATAAATCAGATTGATAGTTTTTTTTATTATTTTTTAAAATTGTATCAAATCCAAGATTGATTAAATAGTAATGCAATTTAGTATTATCAATAGTAATAATTAGATTTTTTTTAATACTTTGCATCTTAAGAATCAAATCTTTTGGTAATGATTTGATATTCATAAAGTTTAATTTATAAGTATTTTTATCATCTAAAGTAGCTATTAAATTATCTATTTTATCTTTTGTATTTAAAGAATTTATATCTATTTTTATCATATAAAATTAACTTTTTTCATACCATACTTTTATTATATTAATTAAGCTTTTCATATTAATAGGTTTACTTACATAATCATTTGCCCCAACTTCAAGACATTTATCTTTATCTTCTTGAAGAGTTTTAGCAGTAACTGCAATTATTGGGATATGTTTTATCTCTTTTGTTTCTCTAATTATTTTAATAGCTTCAAATCCATCCATAACAGGCATCATTATATCCATAAGTATAATATCAATATTGTTATTTTGATTTAGTAATGCAATTGCTTCTTCACCATTATATGCAGTGTATACGTTTGCATTATAATCTTGTAATACTCCATCTAATACAAAAATATTTTTTATATCATCATCTACTACTAGAACATTTAAGTCTGCTAAATTAATATCATCTATAATAGTATCTTCACTCTCTTGTGTGAAATTTCCTTGTTGGTATAAATTTTCAATCTCATTATTATTAAATTCTTCGTTTATTTCTATAGTATCTTCCTCTTTTATAGATACTATTTCATTATTATTTTCTTCTAGGTTTGGAAGTAAAATTGTAAATATACTACCTTCATTCTCTTTTGAATCAACATGAACTGTACCACCTAAAAGGTGAGTTAATTCTTTTGTAATTGAAAGGCCAAGACCTGTACCTCCATACTGTCTACTTGTACTTCCATCTGCTTGAGTGAATGCCTCAAAGATTTTATTTAATTTATCTTTTGGTATTCCTATTCCTGTATCTTTTACAGATATTTTTATAGGTAAGTTTTTATCATCATTTTTACTAATAGATATATCAATACTTCCTTCAGTAGTAAATTTTAGGGCATTAGAGATTAAGTTTTTTAATATTTGAGATATTCTGTGTTTGTCACTTTTTATCACTTCATGATAGTTATCTTGTATATTAAAATGTATATTTTTATTTATAGCACTTTGTTCATATAAATTTTTTAACTCTTCTAATAATTCAATAGGTTTAAATTGATCAATAATAATATCAATCTTTCCAGCTTCTACTTTTGATAGATCAAGGATATCATCAATAAGTCTTAAAAGATCTTTTCCAGCAGTATTAATTGTAGTTGCTTTTCTTACATCATCATCACTTAGATTTTGTTTTTTATTTCTACTCATTAGATCAGATAATAATATAACAGCATTTAGTGGAGTTCTTAATTCATGAGACATATTTGCCATAAATTCAGTTTTATACTTATTTGATTGTTCTAAGTCTTTTGCTTTTTGTTCAACCTCTTTTTGTGCTAAATTTAATTCTTTATTTTGAATTTCTAATTTTTGTTGTTGCTCTTCCATAGAAGCATTTGCTTCTTCTAATTGAAGTTGTTGTTCCTCTAAATTTGCATTTGATATCTCAAGTTGAAGCTGTTGTTTTTGCATTTTTAAGTTAGCTTCTTCAATCTCTTTTTGTTTTGCATTTAGGTTTTTATTAATTTTATTTGCTTCATCTAGAAGTTGTTTTACTTCATTGTTTTTTTGAGCAGTTGATATCGCTATAGCAATAGTTTTTGTTGATGCTTTTACAAATTCTATCTCTTTATCATCTAAGCTAATAAGTGTCCCAAATTCAATAACTCCATATAAT
This sequence comes from uncultured Helicobacter sp., assembly GCA_964482285.1. GTDB lineage: Bacteria > Campylobacterota > Campylobacteria > Campylobacterales > Arcobacteraceae > CAIJNA01. The sequence goes on from CAYZWZ010000012.1 coordinate 23,565, forward strand.
ACATCATTATATGTAAGTGCAAAAGTGTAAGTATTTTTTGGTAAATCTGTTTTTATACTTGTTTGTATAATTAAGTCTGTAGTACTATTGTTAGTATGTTCTAATATAATCTCTTTTTTGATATAACCAACTTCTCCTACAATTCCTTCATTTAATTTATATTCTTTTTTTGTATATTCTGTATTAGTATAAGCAAATGTACCATTTTGAATTAAAAGTTTATTTTTTTCATCATAGATATATATTACACCTACAACTAATTTTTTTATATAACTATGTAAATATTCTAAAGTATTATTTGTAATTACATTTGTACTTGTTGTTTCTAGGTATATTTGATTTAATCCTCTTATACCTTCTTTTATCCATCTTTCTTTTTTCTCTTTCTCTAATGAAGTTTGAATATCTTTAATACCTTCATTTACAAACTTAGACATTTTACCTATTTCATCATTTGATTTTATCTCTAAAAACTTTATTTCTTTCTCTTTTCCTTTTAAGAACATAAAAAAGTGTTGTAGTGAATGTTGAAAATTTGTAAGTGGTTTATTTATAATATTTCTAATTAAACTCAATGAGATAATCCAGAATAACAGAACTAAAATTGTTGTTGTATACAACATAAATTCTATAATTTTATCTATAGGTTTTAATACTTCATCTTTATTTATCTCAGCAATTATTGCCCATTTTACATCTTTTTTATCAAAAGGATGAACAAGATGATAAACACTTAATAGTTCAACATTATGTTCATTTTTTATTATATGGTATGATCTTGCTTTATCTCCATTCATTACAGCCTTAACAGATTCAGATCTTACCTCTTTTAATCCAATAGTTGTATGAAATTGCTTGATATTGTCATTTTTTAATTTATCTAAAAATCTTGAGTTTGTTCTCATTTTATAATCACTACCAACAAGGTATGCTTCACCTGTTTGACCAAGTCCAGCTTTTTTATATTTTTTATCAAATTGCATTATATTTGTAAGCTCTGCACTTGGTAATTGAAATGCTAAAACTCCTACAATTTTATTATTAGAAAATATTGGTGCAGATATAAACGATGCAGAAACATTATAGCTTGGCTCATATGGTGTAAAATCTTCAAAAGCTATCTCATTTGGTTTTAAAAATTTTGCTTTTTTAAATACTCTTGCTAGTCCTGAATCACTATAAGGACCAGTTATTAGGTTTGTTGCAAAATCTTTCTCCTTAAATGTTGAATATACTACATTACCTTCTAAGTCAATCATAAATATATTATATAAGTTGAAAGTTTTTAGAAGATTATTATAAATTTGATGAAATAATCTGTGATTATTTACATATGTTAGATTATATTTTATATTATCAATCATAATATTTTTATCTCCAACTTTTGCTGGATTATCTAATATAAATACTTTTTGGGCAATCATAGCATTTAAGCTTTTTGGTACATAATATGATGTTTGTAATTTCTCTTTTACACCTGGAATATGAAAGTTTATTTTACTAATATAATTTATATCGTAATCTAAAATCAACTCTTTTTCAAGATCATCTTTATATAAGTTTATCTCATTTTTAATATTATGAAATGAAACTTTAAATGAATCAAATGCTGTTACAGTTTGTGTATTTTGTGCTGTTATTGTTAATATATTTTTTAAAGTAGAAAAATACCTTTTAAGTTCAGCATGTTTAGTAAACTCTATTGTTTTTAGTTGATCAAATTTATCTTTGATTTGTGTTTCTTGAGATTTTATTGTTACAACATAGGCTAATATACTTGCTAATCCTATTAAAGAAAAGAATATTATACCAATTAGTTTATTTTTGATGGATATATCTTTTAACATCTATTTCCTTTAAAGTGTAAAATTTTTTTGAAAATAAAACAATATTTTACTCATCATATCTATTCTTTTTTCAAAACTTTCTTTTAATGCTTTCTCTTTTATTGTATGATCACCATCACCATAAGGTCCAAAACCATCAAGGGTAATTACACCACAAGATGCAACATGATTTGCATCACTTACTCCACCTCTTTGCTCAGTAAGAATTTTTGTATTTGTAATATCTTCTAATTTTTTTATTAATTTTAATTGATCTTGATTCTCTTGCATTACATCTCTTTGGATAAGTCCATTTAAAGTAGAGTGAGTACTTTGAATATAAGAAGTATTTGTAATAGTATTTAGTGCATCTAATAGTCTATTTTTTTCTTTTATAGTTTTAAATCTTATCTCTAATAACATTTCACAAGATGGGCTAATTGTGTTTGCACCAATTCCACCAGATATTTTTCCAACATTTACAGTTGTTCCAAGTTCTAAATTTGTAAGTTTTGTAAGCTCTTGAAGTTTATAACTAGCTTCAAGGTTAGCATTTATACCTTTTGTATATGAGGTACCTGCATGGGCAGCTTTACCTTGTATTTTAATAGTATAAGTTCCTACACCTTTTCGCGCCGTTACAACTTCCATATTTGCTCCAGCTGCTTCATAAACAAAACAATAATCATAATCAGTAGCTAATTTTAAAGTTAATTCTTTACTATCATCACTTCCTGTTTCTTCATCACTCACTAATAAAAAGTCTATATTATATATTGAACCATTTTGTTTGTATATTTCTCTTAAAGACTCCAATGCAACAATATTTCCACCTTTCATATCGCAAACACCAGGTCCATAAACCCAAGTATCATCACTAGTGAAAGTTTCGAATGTATCTGGTGCAAAAACAGTATCATTATGTCCTAAAAATAGTATTTTTTTTCCATCTTTTTTAGGTGATTTAAATAGTTGGTGGTTTCCTATATCTTCTCTTTTATAGGTTATTGTTTCAAATCCAATATCTTCCATCCACTCTTGCATTTGTGATGCAACTTTATCAACGCCATTTTTATTTTTTGTATATGAATTTATACTACATAACTTTTGTAAATCTTTAAGATAATTCACTTTTAGCCTTTTTATTATATTATAATAATAAATAATAGTCTTATTTATCTTAAATATATATTTATTTCTACAAAAAAAGGGACAATGGTTTAACCATTGTCCCTTTTGTAAACTTTAAATAAAATTTTAAATTAAGAGTTTCTTTTTTTACCTGCAATTATTCTTCTTAGCGCATTTAATCTAATAAATCCTTCTGCATCTTTTTGGTTGTATACTTCATCTTCTTCAAAAGTAGAGTGTTCTTCAGAGTATAAAGACATATCAGATTGTCTTCCAACTACTTCTACATTTCCTTTGTAAAGTTTTAGTTTTACTTCACCTTGAACAAATTTTTGTGTTGTATCAATAGCAGCTTGCATCATTTCTCTCTCAGGAGAGAACCAGAAACCATTATAAATAAGCTCTGCATATTTTGCAATCATACCATCTTTCATATGTGCTTCTTCTCTATCTAAACAAATAGACTCAATTGCTCTATGAGCTTTTAGCATAATAGTTCCACCTGGAGTTTCATAACAACCTCTAGCTTTCATACCAACAAATCTATTTTCAACAATATCTATTCTTCCAATACCATGTTTATTTCCATATTCATTAAGAGTTCTTAGTATTGTAGCTGGACTCATCTCTTCTCCATTTATAGAAATAGGATCTCCATTTTTATAACCAATAGTGATGTATTCTTTTTCATCTGGTGCATTTTCAGGAGAATTTGTCCATAACCACATAGACTCTTCTGGCTCATTCATAGGATTTTCTAAGTGTAAACCTTCATAAGATATATGAAGTAGGTTTGCATCCATAGAGTATGGGCTAACTGTTGGGTTACCATTTTCATCTAGATGTTTTGCATCTATATCAATACCATGTTTTCTAGCATAAGATAATAGTTTTTCTCTAGAGTTTAGATCCCATTCTCTCCATGGTGCTATAACAGTAATATCTGGATTTAATCCTAGATAACCAAGCTCAAATCTTACTTGATCATTACCTTTTCCAGTAGCACCATGAGATACAGCATCTGCACCCATTTTATTTGCTATTTCAATTTGTTTTTTAGCAATTAGTGGTCTTGCAATTGAAGTACCTAGTAAATATTCACCTTCATAGATTGCATTTGCTCTAAACATTGGGAAAACATAATCTTTTACAAACTCTTCTTGAATATCTAAAATAAAGATATTCTCAGGTTTGATTCCATTGTCAAGTGCTTTTTGTCTTGCTGGTTCTACCTCTTCACCTTGACCTAAGTCAGCAGTAAATGTAATAACTTCAGCTTTGTATTCTTCTTGTAGCCATTTTAATATAACAGATGTATCTAATCCACCACTATATGCTAAAACTACTTTTTTAACTTCTTTTTTGCTCATATTTTCTCCAATAAGATATTGTATATTTTTGCTATTATATCTAAAATTTGATGTAAATATTATTAATATGTTTATTTTATTATAGATCTTTTTCTAAATAATCAATAGTTAAATTTTCTATTTTAGATTTACCAATATTATTAGCTTCTTGGTTAGTTTTAGTTTTCTTATATCCTCTTCTTAGATAGTATTCAATTAACTCTTTTCTTTGTGAAATTACTATCATAGTTATTTTATTAAGATTTAGAATATATTTAGCATAATCTTCTGAAAGTTTTAGTACTTTTTTACCAATACCTTTTTCTTGTATATTTACTTTTACTGCAAATAAGCCAAAATATCCAATGTTATTTTTTATTTGTATAGATGAACAAGATATTATGTTATTGTTATTTTTTAAAATAAGAAAATGTAAATTTTGATCTAATATAATATCTTTTAGTTCCTTTTCTGATATTCTATCACCATGTAATAAATGACCCTCTTTTGTCCACCCAATATCACCTCTATATGATTGGTTTAATAAATTAGATAGTTCAGTTATATCTGATATTTTAGCTAGTTCTAGAGCCATTTTTTTCCTTTTTATAAATTGTATTATATCAACACTTAAAAAATTAGAATAAAATCATAATAATTTAATACACTATTAGTTAAAAATTTGCTATTATATATCTTATGAGAATAGATAAATTTTTAAATGCAGTAAATATTACAAAACGGCGATCAATAGCAGAAGATATGTTAAAGAATAAAGTTGTTTATATAAACGATTTACCAGTAAAAAAAGCAAAAGAAGTAAAAATAGGTGATTTAATAAAAATTCAATATTTAGAGTATGCCGATGTATTTAAAGTACTTGATATACCAACAACAAAATCAACACCAAAAAGTAAACAAGGGGAATATGTATGTTTAGTAAAACAAGATTAAAATTTGACGAAATTTTTGAGCATAGATTAGATGATGATAAAGTAAGAGAATATCTTATAAAACTATATGAAGATGGTGAAACAGCTGAAGATATTGCTTCAGCAGCTGCTGCTATGAGAGAACATCTAATACCTTTGGATATTGAACAAAAATTAAAAGATAAATTAATTGATTGTTGTGGAACTGGTGGAGATAAATCAAATAGTTTTAATGTATCAACTACAGTTGCACTTCTTTTAGCTTCATGTGGAAGTAAAGTAGCAAAACATGGAAATAGAAGTATAACTTCTAAAAGTGGAAGTGCAGATATGTTAGAGGAACTTGGTATTAATCTAAATATACCTATAGATAAACAAGTAGATATGTTAAAACAAACAGGATTTGTATTTATGTTTGCTCAAAATCATCATCCTGCTATGAAGTTTATAATGCCTATTAGAAAATCTATACCACATAGAACTATTTTTAATATACTTGGACCATTATCAAACCCTGCAGGTGTTACAAAACAACTTATTGGTGTATTTAGTAAAGAGTACGTAAGAAAGATGGCAGAAGCTTTAGCTATGCTACATACAAGAAGAGCAATGGTTGTATCTAGTGCTGATGGTATGGATGAGATTAGTATTAGTGATGTTACACATGCTGCATTTGTAGAAAGAGGTAATATTCATGAGTTTACATTTGATCCAAGAGAGTATGGATTTGAATTTTCACCAAAAGAGGAGATCTTAGGTGGAGATGCAAAAGAAAATGCACAAATAACAAAAGATATCTTAAGTGGTAAAGAGCAAGGTGCAAAAAGAGATATTGTACTTTTAAATGCAGCTGCTACACTACTTGTAGAAGGTTTTGTAGCTTCAACAGAAGAGGGACTTGATCTTGTAAAAGATTCTATATCTTCAGGAAAAGCTATGGAAAAACTAGAACAAATTATAAAAGTGAGTAATGAGTTAAAATAGATGACTATAGGACTAGAAGATATAAATAAAGTTATAAAAAAACTTGATAGTTTAATATCAAACAAAAATATAGTAGTTTTACTAAGAGGTGATTTAGCTTCAGGTAAAACTACACTTGTAAAAGAGTATTTAAAGTATCTAAATCTAAATGATGAAGTAACTAGTCCCACTTTTTGTTTACAAAATGAATATTCATCAAATATATTTCATTATGATATGTATAATAAAACTTTAGAAGAGTTTATATCTTTAGGGCTTTTAGAAGAGTTTGAAAAAGAGGGTATACACTTTGTAGAGTGGGGTGAAGATAATCTAAAATCTATACTAGATGAATATGGATTTGATTTTATAAGTATAGACATAATAAAACATAATGATAAAAGAGAGTATAAAATTGCATCATAAATTAGTAGTAAAAGATATTACAAAATCAATCGGAAAAGTAGATATACTTCATGGTATATCTTTAGAGATAAGTTCAGGGGAAACGGTAGGCTTACTTGGACCAAATGGAGCAGGAAAAACTACATCTTTTTATACTATTTGTGGACTTGTACCACCTAGTGGAGGAAGTATATATTTTGATGAAGATGATATTACATCTATGCCTTTACATAAAAGGGCTTTAAAAGGTATAGGATATCTTCCTCAAGAATCATCTATTTTTAAAGATTTAAGTGTAGAAGATAATCTAATGTTAGCTGCAGAAATATCTATAAATAATAAGAAAAAACGAGAAAAAAGAATTGAAGAGTTATTAGAACTTTTTAATATTGAACCTATAAGACAAAGGTTAGGAGTTAGTTTAAGTGGAGGTGAAAGAAGAAGGGTAGAAATTGCTAGAGCTTTAGTATCTAATCCAAAATTTCTACTTCTTGATGAACCATTTGCTGGAGTTGATCCAATTGCAGTTAAAGATATACAAAGTATTATTGCAAGTCTTAAAAAAATAGGAATAGGGGTACTAATAACAGATCATAATGTAAGAGAAACTTTACAAATATGTGATAGAGCTTATGTTATGAAAGCGGGTGCAGTACTAGCTAGTGGAACAAGTGAACAGATCAAAGTAGATCCAAAAGTAAAAGAACACTATTTAGGTGAAGATTTTACTTTTTAGTATTGTTTGGGATCTCTAAGATCCCATTTTGTATAGATATCTCTTCTTTTGGATATGCAAACTCTAAATCAGATCTATCTATAATATCGATCACCTCTTTTAATACATCTTGTTTTGTTTGAAGCCAATCTTTCCAAGCAACAGATACAGAAAATACATATACTAATATATCCATAGAATAAACATCAATTTTATCTAAATATACAAGCATAGTTTTTCTTACACCATATTTATCTTCTATATTAAATAGTCCATCTTCATAGGTATGATTTAGCTTTATAAGTTGAGCTATTTTTTCATCATTTACTATATCTTCATGTTGATGTAACATATGTACTATTTCATTTATTACTCTATCTAATTCCTCTTTATTATTTGAGATTTTTAGTTTTATATGAAATTTTATTTTTCTTCCAACTAACCTTTTTGACCAATTTTTAATATAATCATTTGCAAGTTTAGAGTTTGGTATCGTTACAAATGCATTTGAAAAGGTACGTATTTTAGTAGTAATAAGACCAACTTCTGTTACAAACCCTTCTACATCTTTTGTTTGTATCCAATCACCTTGTCTAAAAGCATCAGAACTAATAAGTCTTAGTGAATCAAAAAAGTTTGTTAAAGAATCTTTTGCACTAAGAGCAAGTATCGCACCACCAATACCAAGTGATGTTACAAGAGCTAGTATATTTATACCTATATGGGCTAAAATTATTAGTACTACTACAAGTGTCATTATTATTTTTGTGATATTTAAAAATAGATTTAGTAACTCTCTTCTGGCATTTCTCTCTTTATAAATTTTACGAACTAAAATAGCATATAAGAAAAATCTAATTACCTCATATACAAACCATAAAAGTAGTAAAGAATAACTAATAGATAATGCTTTATCTATGTAAGGGTGTTGTATAAATATATCAATTAATAGTGAATAAAAAAATAGATTTACACTAAGTCTAATAGGTTTTAAAATATAGTCATATTTATTAAAAAGCAATCTATATAAAGGATGTTTTCTCCTTGAGTATAGATAAAATTTTGCATATTTTCTTACTTTATCTTTTAAAATGTAGTTAAATATATATAATATAAATAATATTATAGATATATACAAAGAAACACTTATAAGTTCTTTGCTTAAAAATGGAAGATAACTATGTATAAATTCACTCATATTAAACTTTCTTTAGTTTAGCCAAATACCTTTAATGCATTTGCTAAATCTTCTTTTGTATCTATACCAAAGCTTTTTGAATCAACTTTTACCATAGATATTTTTTTGCTATTTGCAATAGCTCTTAATTGCTCTAATTTTTCTATATCTTCAATAGGAGTTGGCTGTAATTCACAAAATCTATTTAAAGATTTTTTAGTAAAACCGTAAATTCCAAGATGACCTTTATAAGTAGTATTTTCATTATAATGATCTCTATTGTAAGGGATCTTTGCTCTTGAGAAGTATATAGCATCATTAAACTCATCACATACAACTTTTACATGGTTTGGATCATCAGCTAATGTTGAACTAATCTCTTTATAGCAAGATGACATGATAAAGTCTCTATTTTGCTCTTTTAATCTTTTTATATCATCAATTACAGCTTGTACTACAGAAGTTTCAATAAATGGTTCATCTGCTTGAACATTTATTACTATATCATCATCTTCTAGATTTAAACAATTACTAGCTTCATTTATTCTATCTGTACCACTTTGATGTTCTGTACTTGTTAATACAGCTTCTATATCATATGACTTAGCTAAATTTATAACCTCTTTAGAATCTGTAGCAATAACAACTTTATCTAAACATTGTACTTGTTTTGCTGTTCTTATTACCATAGGTAAACCTAGTATATCTTCTAATATTTTATTTTCAAATCTACTGCTTTTTAATCTTGCTGGAATTATTATCATTCTTCTAGTGCCTCTTTTGGAAATTTTAATACAAATTTTACTATATCATCTTCTTCATTTACAACTTCTATTGTGCCTTTTAGATGTAGTTCTACAATTATCTTACATACATAAAGACTTAATCCCACACCATTTTTTTCTTTTTTTGTTGAAAAATATGGTGTAAATATTTTATCTATAATATCTTCAGGTATATGCCCTCCATTATTAGAGATCTCACATACTATATTTGCACCATCATCAAAAGTGTGTATAAATATCCTTTTATTTTCTTTATTTTCTAATATCTCTTTTGCATTAATTAATATAGCAGAAAATGCAGATGCTAGCTCTTTTGGATAAGTTCTAAATGCCTTTGTAGGTTCATTCTTAAATTCTATATAATCACCTTGAATATCAGAAATTTTTACAGCTTCAAGTACAATCTCTTTTATATTTCTTTTCTTCTTAGAACCTTTTAGTTCAGTGATCTCTTGAAATTTTTCAATAATAGATGATAGATCTTGAGTAGAAGATGCAATTGCACTTAAGTGTTCTTTAATATCATCTTTTTCAATCTCATCTTCAAAATCAAGATTAAATAATAACTCTTGAGCCGTAAGAGATATACTATTTAGAGGTTGCCTCCATTCATGTGCAACCGTCCTCATAGTTTCTGTCATAATTGCTAGTTTTTCCTCTTCATCTATCAACATCTTTTTTAGTTGAATCTCTTCTGTTGATTTTATCGATGAAGTGTTTATTAAAATCATTGAAAAACCAATAACATCTCCATATTTATTTAAAATAGTATGTAAAGTTGCTTGAGCATTAAAAGTTGAGTAGTTGTTATTTTTTATTACAAGTTTTACTTTATTATTTCTTTTTTCATTTATTGCTAACTCTAAACTTTGTTTTTGAAATGGTACTGTCATACTAGATAATATATCAGTGTAGGATAATCCTATAATCTCGTTTTTAGTATATCCTGTCATAGAACAAAAAGCTTCACTAATATTTGTAATAAAGCCATCTAAATTTAGATCTAATTGCATTAAAAATGTATCTACTAATATATCTTTAGATCTAGTTTCTGTAACATCACTAATATTTAGTACAAACATCTCATTATTTGACATAAGTTTAACAGAAATACTTACATAGATATGTTTATTATCTTTTCTTTTACAACTAAATGTTTTTCTATTTTTATATGTATCATCTATACTAGATTTTAGAAGTTCTTTAAATTCATATGCATCATCTTCATCTAAAAGATCTATAAAATTTATTTTTAATATCTCTTTTTCATTATAAGCAAAAAGTGGTGTTATGGCTTTGTTTGCATAAATAAACTTACTAGTTTTAGAAATAATTGCAATACCATCCCATGAGGCATTTAATATCTCTTTTAATACTAGACTTTGTTTTTTTATTCTTTGTAACTCTGGCAATATAAACCCTTATTATTAATTGGTTTATAGTTTAACATAAAGTGGATAAAAAAGATAATAATTTATAATAGTAATTTGTATAAATTTTAATGATTTTTATATTTTAAAGTTGTGATTTTATTTATTGAAAGTGGCTCCGGATGCTGGATTCGAACCAGCGACCAAATGATTAACAGTCATCTACTCTACCACTGAGCTAATCCGGAATGTATATCTTTGAAAGATGTTGGAATTATAGTCAAATTAATTATATTTGTCAAGGAATTTTAAAATAATTTTTAAAATTCCATTCTTGCTTGAGTTTGTCCTGTTGTCCCAAACTCATAATCTATATTTTGTGCTATTTTCTTAAAATCAACACCATTTACAGTTTGTAAAGATTCTAATATTTGTTTTTTACCATTTATTAATTCTTTACTTTTTATACCATGCGATATAGATAATGAAGCTTCAATAAAAGCAGATAGTTTATCACATTGTTTAAGTGCAAGACCATCAATTGCTTCATATTTATCTTCATTATATTTTGAAACACCATCATTAAGAACTTCTATTTTACCATCAATAATAACTTTATCTAAAAATTCATCTTTAGTTCCATTATAAAGTCCAAGTAAGTATGAGAATTCTTCTTGTATCTCATATGGTACATTTGGTAAAATATCTTCTTTTAGTTTATCAATCTCAAACTCTGCTATTAGTTCACTTAGTTCATCTACACAATATTTTACAGGAGATATAATATCTCTAGTAAGTGCTTCAGGTAGATCATGAAATAATGATGTGAAAAAGTTATTTTGCAATCTTTTATCACAAGCGTTTACATCTATAGAGTAAAAATAACCAAATATAGCAACTGTAAGCATATGACCTAAAACTGAAGTTTCAGGAATTCTAGGTGTTTGTGCCCATCTTTTTTGAAATCTTAATCTTCCACTTAAGTCTATTACTTTTGCAAGTTTTTTATTTAGCGCAATTTTTCTCACCCCAATTAATTCATAATAATCTTCTATCTCTTCATCTACACTTTTTTTAACTTCATCTATATCATTTAAAAATGCACTAGTTTGATAAACTATTCCAAATTCCCATTTTGTAGATAAGTAAGATGCAGCTTTTAATATAAATCTCTCTTTTTTATACATAGATTCATCAGTTAAATAAGATTCAAACTTATTTAAAAAGTTACCATTATCTATATCTTTTAGGCTTTCACCTAATTTTGAAATTACCCATTTATTTATCTCTGCACCTTTTTTTTGTAATGCTTGTCTAAATACATCTGGTCTAATATCTGTAACTACTACTCGTCTAAGAAACTCAAATATACCAGCTTCTATTAAGTGTGTGTAGTTTATATCTTTTTCTAACTTTGCTATAAAGTAGGCTATTATAAATTTATGGGCTTGTTTATCAAGCTCTACTAGATCAACCATTCTTGGATAGTCATTCCATCTTTGAATAGAAGCAGCTGAAAATATACTGTCAATTATTTTAGGATTTATCATTTTATTTTATTTTCAACTTCATGAATAGTTTCTTCTACTTCATGCTCTAACTTTTCAATATCTTCTTTAATAACATCTTCAATTGGCTTATCATCTTTACCAATTAAATATTTTCCATACATCATAGCTGCTACTGTTCCTAAAACTACTACATAAACTATCCAATCACTTGGTGGTGTTGATCTTGTCATAATATACCCTTTGTTATAAATTAGATTCTACAAGAACCTAATTTATTAATTTTTTCAACACGTCCAGCATGTCGTCCACCTTCAAACTCATGACTTAACCATGAATTTACAATAGATTCAACCATACCATATCCACTAACTCTTTCACCTAAGCATAAAATATTAGCATCGTTATGTTCTCTTGCCATTGCTGCACTAAAATCGTTGTGACATAGAGCTGCTCTAATACCATCAAATTTATTTGCTGCCATTGACATACCTAGTCCTGTACCACATATTAAAATACCTTTTGTATTTTCATTTGCTAATACTGATTCACAAACTTTTGCTGCAAAATCTGGATAATCAACTCTTGTTGTATCATAAGGTCCTAAATCTTCAACTTCATGTCCTGCTTTTTCAAAAAGCTCTTTTACAAACTTTTTAATCTCAATTCCAGCATGATCTGCACCTATATAATATTTTATTTTTGACATTAGTATATTCCTTTTTGATGATTAATTGTATTATTTATATTTTTTTCTAATTGTTTAGGTGTTTGAAATACTCTATCCCACCTGATTACTTTATTTTCATCCCATGAGAAGTATACAAACCAAGGAGTTCCAACTATAAATTTATATTGAACTGTTCCCCAAAATCTACTATCATTACTATGATCTCTATTATCACCCATCATAAAAAACTCATCTTCTGGAACTTGTATAGGTTTCATATTAAATAATTTTTCATAATTTGAGTTGTATACTGTTACATTTGGATCGTTATGTATACCTGGATGATCTTTTTTATAAGGATTTTTAACAAATAATATACCATCAATATCGATTATATCCATATCTTTATAGTTGTTTTTTATATATTCATTACCTTCATGTGGATGTAAAAATAAGTTTTTATTTTGATAAAATAATATATCTCCACCCGTTGCAACACATCTTTTTACATAGTGAATTTTTTCATTATGAGGGTATCTAAATACAACAATATCACCTCTTTTTGGTTTAGGACCTTCTATTAAATGACCATTGTCATTAAAGTCAGGAACTATTTTTTGTTCAATCCAAGGTATTCTAGGTGTTGGTATACCATAGGCAAACTTTTTAACAAATAGCATATCGCCTATTAGAAGTGAGTTTTTCATACTTCCACTTGGTATTACAAACGCTTGTGCTATAAATGACATAATCACAAGTACGATTACAATTGTACCTGTCCAAGATCCTGACCAATTATAAAGTTTTTTTAAAAATTCCATATATTATTTTCTACTTTCTATTTTTTGCTGATTTTATTGTATTTTCAAGAAGCATAGCAATAGTCATAGGTCCAACTCCACCAGGAACTGGTGTGATATAAGAACATTTAGATGAAACTGCTTCAAAATCAACATCACCAGTTAATTTACCATTTTCAAGTCTATTAATACCAATATCAATGATAATTGCATCATCTTTTACCATATCTTCTTTTATTAAATTAACAACACCAACACCAACACAAATAATATCAGCTTTTAAAGTATGCTCTTTTAAATTTTTTGTATAGATATGACATATTTCAACTGTTGCATTAGCATTTAACATAAGTGTAGCCATTGGTTTACCAACAATATTACTAGCACCTACTACACATACATTTTTACCTTTTGGATCTATATCATACTCTTCAAGAAGTTTCATTACCCCATAAGGAGTTGCAGGAACAAATCCATCAAGACCAGCAACTACTCTTCCAACATTATATGGATGAAATCCATCAACATCTTTACTTGGATCAATAGCTTCAAGTACAACTGTAGTGTCAATTTGTTTAGGTAGTGGAAGTTGAACTAAAATACCATCTATATTTGGATTTTTATTCATCATTTCTATTATTTCAAGCATCTTATCTTGAGAGATACTTTCTGGCATTTCATGAACGATACCATATATTCCTGCATCTTTACAAGCTTTACTTTTCATTTTTACATAAGCTGCACTTGCTGGGTCTTCACCTACAAGAACTACTGCTAAGCCTGGAGTTATATCTTTTTTTTGAAGTTTTTGTACTTCTACTTTTACATTTTCTCTGATTTTTGCTGATAGTTTTTTTCCATCTAAAATAGTCATTTAAAAATACCTTTTTGTGTTTATATAAGAATAGTACTATTATATCTGAATTTTACTTTACGAATTCATACAGATCATCTTTTATTTTAAGAGAGTTAGTTTTGTTAGATAATATTTTATTACAATCACTACATAATGTGGCAAGGTTTTCTAAATAATACTGTCCACCTTCTTCAACAGGTGTTACTGTATGTAATACACAATCTTTCATAGGTAAACTTTTTGAACATCTTACACATGAACAATTATCTCTTTCATATGCTACTTTTTTCCTTTTTAACCAATCAGGAGGTAGTTTATCTTTATTTGGTTTACTATAAAAAGCATATTCACTCCATAAGTTATCTGTTTTTATAGGTTTTAAAAATTTTTTTGAAAATGGTCTATTATTAATATATTGATTTATTAGGTTATCTACTTGAGCATATTTTGTAGTAAGGGCATCTTCATTTTTTGATTTTTCATCAAGAATTGAAAAGTCAAATTTGAACTTAGGATAAGTACTAGTTAAATAGCTTATTATTTGATTTTTAAAATCATCACCTTCAAGAGAGTTATAAGATGTTTTAAATATTTGATCTTTAAATAAAAATACAAAAACAAAAATTGCCAATAATAATAACAGTGATAATATAATAAAATCGTTTCCTAAAAAGCTCATAGGGTATTATATTAAAAAGTTTATTAAAAGCAATATTTTTTTAATAATAATGGTATAATTTATTAAAATATATTAGGAGTTAATTATTAAAATATTATTACTAGAAGATGATGTAGTTTTAAATGAACTTTTAACGGAGTATTTAGAAGAGGAAAATCATATTGTACACAAGTGTTTTGATGGATATGAAGCACAAGATGAAGCATATAGTACAAAATTTGATCTATTTATTTTAGATGTTAATGTACCAAATATAAATGGATTTGAATTTTTAAAAACTATAAGAGAAAATAAAAACAACACCCCTGCAATTTTTATTACATCTTTGCATACATCAAAAGATATGAAAGAGGGATTTGAATGTGGTGCAGATGATTATATAAAAAAACCATTTGAGTTTGAAGAGCTTACACTTAGAATAAACAATATAAAAAGATTGTATAAAATAGAAGAGAATAGTAAAATAAAAATAGGTGATGATGTATATTTTGATACTATGTTTAACGATATTATAAATAATAATCAAAAGATACATATATCAAATAAAGAAGCTATGGTTTTGATATACTTTCTAAATAATAAAAATAAATTAATAAGTATGGAAGAGTTAGGTGAAAATATATGGGCTTATGAAAATGTTCCTACAAATGCAACAATAAGAACATATATAAAAAATATAAGAAACCATATTGGTGAAGATTATATTACAAATATTAAAGGATTAGGTTATCGTTTTAACACAATATGAAAAGAAAACATTTATTAGCTTTTTGGTTCTTTATTTAGGAGCAATATTTTTATTACTATTTGTAATTGCTGCACTATTTTATAAAATGGAATACAACTACGAATATGATTCTGTTGTTTCAAAAATGAAAATGAAAGCTAATATTATTAGTTCTGAAATAATAATGAAGCATATGGAGGGTAAGAAGTTTAATCCTACTGAATATAAAGGTGATTTAAAATGTGCATTAGAACTATATACAAAAGATAAAAAACCATTATTAAATAATATAAAAGAAAAAATTATATTTTCTAAAAAAGTATATATAAAAGATGATATGATATACCTAGTATCTAAAGCTACTTATGGACATCAAAATGTTTATTATATAGTTTTAAAAAATCATTGGTTTATGAAAAATAATAAATTATTACAAAAAACAATAATAATGTTTAGTATTATATATTTATTTATAGCTTTGCTTGGATATTTTTTAAGTAAGTTATTTTTAAAACCAATAATAATACAAAGAAAAAAATTAGATAATTTTATAAAAGATACTACTCATGAGTTAAATACACCAATTACTGCACTTTTAATGTCTTTGAATAAAAAAGATCCTTTAAATCCAAATAATGTTAAAAGGATAAAACTTAGTGCTAAAAGGATAAGTGAAATTTATAGAGATTTAACATATCTATTTTTACAAGATGATAATGAAAAAGCACAAGATAATATCAATATTAAAGATTTGTTAGAAGAGAATTTAGATTATTTTAAAGAGTTATCAACAAGAAAAAATATAAAAATGAATATTGATATAGAAGATCATTATATGAAAATAGATACAGAAAGTTTTATACGATTAAGTAACAATTTAATATCAAATGCAATTAAATATTCCAATCAAAATAGTACTATTGATATAATACTAAAAGATAATAAATTTATAGTAAAAGATACAGGAATAGGGATTGAAGAAGATAAACAAAAAGATATATTTGATAGATTTTATAGAGCAACTCCAAACTCGGGAGGTTTTGGAATAGGTTTAGATATTGTTTCTAAAATATGTATCAAATATAATATAAAAATAGATCTTATATCAAAAAAAGGTAATGGATCAACATTTATTCTGACATTTAAATAATTTACACACTAATTACACAAATAAAAGATAATATTCTCTTATACTTAAAAGGAGAATGTTATGTTAAAAACAATATTAAAAGTATTTATAGGATTTATGATATTTGCAAATTTATTAAATGCACAATCAATAGATCTAAATGGAAAAGTAAAAGGTGTTGATGTTAATTTAAAATCAGCAAATGAATTGGTTATTGGTAATAATGAATTTTATATTACATTAAAAAAGAATAATCAAATAATAAATGATGCAAAAGTAAAAGTTAAATTTTTTATGCCAGAAATGCCAGGTATGCCATATATGGAGTATAAAACAAAAGCAAAACTTGTAGATAATAAATATAAAATAAATATAAACTTATCAATGGGTGGAACATGGCAATATCAAATAAGATTTAAAACAAAAGATGGAGAAAAATATAAAATAAGAGGAAGTGTAAACCTTTAATGGTTTACCTTTACTAATATGAAAATAGTTATTTTATCAATATCTTTTGCAATTATATCAAATATATATGCAGTATCATTACAAGATATTACAATATCAACATTACAAAATAATAAAAACTTAGAGATATACAGTAATAAAATTGATATATCGAAGAAGAATGAAGAACTTTCTTTAAAATGGAAGAATATCATTTTAGGATTTGGAATAAATGATATATTAATAAGTGATGTAACTGCAAGAGATAAAGAAGCTATGCAAACACAATTCTTGACATTATCTCAAGAGATACCAACAAATAATAAAAAACTATATTTACATAATATAAATAAAATTCAAACATCTATATATGAATTATCAAGATATGATAAAAACTCAAAAATTTATTCAACAATAATTCAAAATCTTAATAAATATAAAATTATTTATAAAAAAATAGATATTTTACGAGCAATAAAAAAAAATATAAAAGATATAAAAGAATTACAAAATCAAATATTTAAAACTACCTCAATAGATCAAATAGATATTATAAAAAATGATTCAAACTATTTAAATACAGAGTTAAAAATACAAAATTTACAACATAAATTAAAATTGATAAAAATAGAGTTAGAAAATATTTCATATATGAAGATTAATAAAATAGAATATAAATTAAGTTCATTTACTAAAGATAATGTAAATATATCTAAACTATTAAAACAAAACTACATCTATAATATATTAATTAAAAAATTAAATAAAAATATCCAAAATATTAAACTGCAAAATGCAAAAAATATATCAGATCTAAAGTTAAATATAGGTTATTACCAAAGGGAATCTTTTGATGACTATATAGGGTTTTCTATGAGTTATCCACTTAGTGTTTATGGTAAAGAAGATATTGAAGTTATTAAAGCCAAAAAACAAAAAAAAGAAGTGAAATTATTAATAAAAGATTATGAAAATGAGTTTAAAAATAATATTTTAATGCTGTTAGAGGAACAAAAAATTGCATATAGCAATAGTATATTTATAAAAACAAAATTAATTCCAAATAAAGAGCATATGCTTGAATTACTTATATCAAATACAAGAAATAGTGGTATTAATACAATTAAGCAGTTGAAATTAAAAAATGAAATATTAAAAGATAAGTTAAAAGCTTTAGATGAACAGTATAAATTTTATACCACTAAAGCAAAACTTCTTTATTATAAAGGAAAATTATTATGAAAAATTTGATTATAGTAATTGTATTTTTGTTAAATCTAA
>CAYZWZ010000013.1:0-38844 GCA_964482285.1 uncultured Helicobacter sp.
TAATTGCAGTTCTTCCACCACCAATTGCGCTTGCATAAGAAAGTGCTAACTCTTTTGTAGTTCCTGAAGGGTTTTGACCAACAGCAATTAAATCTGGAATTCCACCACCTCTTACAAACTCAGATCTTACAGTATGACCTGGAGCTTTTGGAGCGATCATTGTTACATTGATATCAGCTCTTGGAGTGATTCTTCCGTAATGGATATTAAATCCGTGTCCAAATGCAATTGTAGCACCTTGTTTTAAGTTTGGCTCAATTTCGTTTGCATAGATCTCTGCTTGATTTTCATCAGGTAAAAGAATCATTACAACATCAGCAGCAGCAGATGCATCAGCAACTGTTAATACTTCGAAACCTTTAGCTTCAGCTTTAGCCCACGAAGAACCATTTTTTCTTAAACCAACACATACTTCAACTCCAGAATCTCTTAAGTTTTCTGCGTGAGCGTGTCCTTGAGAACCAAATCCGATCATTGCAACTTTTTTAGATTTGATTAAATCTAAGTTACAGTCTTTATCATAATAAACATCTAATGCCATATTATTTCCTTTTTATTTTATAATTTATGCGATTATATCTAAAATAAACAAAATATTTATTTATACATATAAAATTTATTTATTTTTTAACTCTTTTGCCCAGTTTGTCATGATTTGTGTTAGTTCATCATTAGGTGCATCCATAAAGTCAATTGAGAAGCTATTTTCTAGTTCACTAATTCCAAAAGTTCTTGGTCTTACAGCTAATATTTTTGGACTTGGTATTGCTTTACCAAAACAAAATATCACTACTAAAGCTGCTTTTATATCAGAAGCTATCTCTCCATTCATAGAAGATGTATGAGAATAGTTATCAAAAGTTGAAATATATTTTGCTACAGGGTGATTGTTGATTTTATTTTCAAAAAAGTTTGCAATCTCATTTGCATCTTTAAATATTGTTTCAGATTTATTTACAATTAGAGAGTTTATAGGGTGCTTATCTTTAAATAATGATCTTGTCATAGGATTCCTTTAGTAAAATTATATATATTATATCAAAGATAATATAAGATAATGTTTATTATAATAAATTAATATAAATAACATCTTTTTTATATTTTTTAATAATTTGGATATAATATCTACCTGCTTCAAATAAAATAACGGAATAACAATGATAAATAAAAAAGAAATATTTGAAAAAATAATACAAAACAAAACAGATTTCAAAAAAGATGAAATACAATATTTACAAACATTTGTAAAATTAGATATATTAAAACAAAAAAATAACAAATTTGAATTAAGTAAAAAATATAAAATAGGGATACTTCAAGTTTTAAGTACTGGCGCTAAAGTGTTGCCTTTAAATAAAACTGATAAAAGTATCAAAATAGATGATACAAAATCTTGTAATAATGGGGACTTGGTAATAGTTCAAGTGATATTTAATCCAAGAGGTGTATTAAAAGGTAAGATAATTGAACTAGTACAAACAAATCAAACTAGTTCATTGTGTTATATAAAAGATTCTAAACTTTATGATATAAAGACATTAACTCTTATAAATAATAAAGTAGATATAAAAAAATATAAACAAGGTGATGTAGTTTTAATTCAAGACTTCAAAGTTGTAGATTTATATGGTAACTTAGATGATAACTTTATAGATGAAAAAATATCATTATATTTATATAATCAAGAGTATAGAATCAAACAAAAATATACTTGCAATATAAAAGATATTAAACAAGATGATAAAAGAGTTGATTTAACTAATCTTGAATTTGCAACAATAGATCCAATAAGTGCAAAAGATCATGATGATGCTATATATTATGATAGTACTAAAAGTGAACTATATGTAGCTATTGCTGATGTGAGTGCATTTATTAAAGAGGGAAGCAATCTAGATAAAGAAGCTAAAAAAAGAGCTTTTTCTATATACTTACCAAATAAAGTATTACCAATGATCCCTCATGAATTAAGTGATGATTTATGTTCTTTAAAACCAGATGTAAATAGACTTGCATTTGTATGTAAAATGAAAATAGATAAAAAAACAGCAAGTGTAAAAAGTAGTGAGATATTTGAAGCTACTATATGCTCAAAACATAAATACTCTTATGAAGATATAGATGAGAAAATAAAAAATAACTCTTTAGATACAGATCTAAAAACTTTATATGAACTTACACAAAAGTTGAAAAAAAATAGACTAAAAACTGGATATGATTTTAGAACAAGTGAATATAGACTAGTATTAGATAAAGATCTAAATTTAGTAAAAGTAAATGAGGAGCAAGGAAGCCCTTCTCATAGTTTAGTAGAAGAGTGTATGTTACTTGCAAATATTCAAGCAGCTTCAAAGTTAAATGAAGTTGGTATATTTAGAGTACATGAAGAGCCAAATAGGAAAAAAATAGAAGAGCTAGTAAAAAGTTTGGCACTATTAGGTATTGATGTAAAACTAAAAAAAGATATCCATAGTACTATTGAATCTATTCAAAAAAAGGCTTTAAATACAGGTTTAGAAGAAGAGGTTGATAAATTAATTATCCAATCTCAACAACAAGCTTCATATCAAACAAAACAATTAGGTCACTTTGGATTAGGATTTAGCTCATATTCACATTTTACTTCACCAATTAGAAGATATAGTGACTTGGTATTACATAGAATTTTAAAAACTAAAAAAATACCAAAAGATATAGATGATGTTTGTGAATATATAAGTACAAAAGAGAGAGAAATAGCAAAACTTGTTTGGGATTTAGAAGATAGAATATATGCAAGGTATGCATCTAAACATATAGGAGATATCCATAAAGCTATAATCACAGATATAGATGAACATCCAAGTGCAGAGTTTATAGATAATATTGCAGGATTAAAAGCAAACCTTAGCAATTATTCCTCTGAAACATTATTTTCTAATGTAGATGTCCAAATAGAAAAAAGTGATATCATAAGCAAAGAAATAATCGCAAAAATAGTTTAAAAATGTTAGAATATCTTTATGTATAAAAGTGAATTTGATAAACAACTTAACAATAATAACCACTACAATGCCTATATGTTTTATGGGGCTAGTGATTTTTTAGTAGAGTCATATGCTCTAAAAGTAGCTAAAATTTTAGCTGCTACAGATGATATAATAAAAGTATATTTTGATGAGTATGATTTTGATTATTGTTATGATACTTTAACTCAAAGTTCATTATTTGCATCTTCAAATATTTTATTATTAAAAATAAATAAAAAACTTCCTAAAAAAGAGGTGGATAAACTAATAGATGCTTGTAGATTAAATCCAACAAGCAAAGTTATTTTTGCTTGTTTGGGTGAAGTTGATTTTAAAACTATGGCAAAAAGTTTTAATGCTAAAACTTCAAGTGTTGAGGTTAGATTTTTTGCACCTTATGATAATGAAGCTATATCAATACTTGGTGAAATTGCAAGAGAGTATGGTGTACAAACTGATGCAAACTCTTTAATGTTTTTGTACAATATGCACCAAAAAAACTTATCTTTATGTGTAAGTGATCTATCTAAATTATCAATACTAAATGAGGTGGTTACTTCAAAAACCATAAATAACCATTGTTTTGGACTAGGAAGTGTTGATATTGAAGAGTTTTTAGTGAAACTTTTAAGTAAAGCAAATATAAACAAAGATCTATATTTACTTCTAGAAGAGGGGATAAATGAGATACAACTAATTACTAGAATAACTAGTTTTATACAACAACTATTTATGATAAACTCTTATTTAAAACTACATGGGACATTAAATATTAAAGAGATATGGGGATATAATCTTCCTAAAAATATAGCAAATACTCAAGCTAGTCTTGCTACAAAATATAAAAAAGATCAATTTTTATATATGTTAAATTTTATGCAAGATTTAGAATTACAACTAAAATCTAGTAAAATAGATGATCCAAATGCTTATGTACAAGCAAAACTTAGAAATTTTCACCAAGAATAAAAAATAAAACAACACTTAAAGCTAAACTTAAATAAGCTTTAGATATAATCGCAGTTCACAAAAAACCTTAGCTGTTGAAAGATGGCTGAAAACCAAAAGGAGAAACGATGGCTAGAATTAGACATTACGAAACTATGTTTATAGTTAAAGCAACTTTAACTGATGAGGAAACTCAAGCACAAATTGCAAAAGTTAAAGCTGATATTGAGAAAAATGGTGGAGAGATAGTAGCATGTGATGACATGGGTACTAGAGAACTTGCTTATGAAATTGAAAAAAACAAAAGAGGTTACTACTACGTTGTTTACTTTAAAGCTCCAACAGAATCTATCGCTGAGTTAGAAAGAAATTATAACACAAATGAATCAATCTTAAGACATATGTTTGTTAAGTTTGAAAGCAAAAAAGAAATAGCTCACTGGACTACAATGAGTACTGAAGCTGCTAAAAAAGCAAAATAATTATAAGTTAAACAAAGGACCTAATTATGTATAACAAAGTGATAATGATCGGAAACCTTACTAGAGATATTGAGTTAAAATATATTCCAAGTGGAGCAGCAGTAGCCAAAGGTGCAATTGCAACTTCACATAAATATAAAACTCAATCTGGAGAACAAAAAGATGAAGTTTGTTTTTTGGATTTCTCTGTATTTGGTAAGAGTGCTGAGATCTTAAATCAGTATGTTAGAAAAGGTTCTAAAGTTATGCTTGAAGGTAGACTTGTATTTGAACAATGGACTGCAAATGATGGAAGTAATAGAAGTAGACACACTTTAAGAGTTGAAACTTTTAAATTTTTAGATTCAAAAGCTGATGGAATGAATAACCAAAACAACCAAAATGCTAGCGGATATAATAATTATAACCAAAATCAAAATCAGAACCAAAATTCTTATAATAACCAAGCTGCTCCACAACAAGCTTATAATAGCCCACAGCAACAGCAATATGGTGGTATGCCTGAGCCAATGGCTCAAAATATACCAGAAATAAACATCGATGAAGATGAGATACCATTTTAGACAAGGATATTAATTATGGCTGAAAAAAGAAAATTCGCAAAAAAATACTGTAAATACTCTGCAATGAAAGTAGATACTATTGATTATAAAAATTTAGATTTATTAAAAATTTCTATGAGTGAAAGAGGTAAGATTATGCCTAGAAGACTTACAGGTACTTCTAAAAGACATCAAGAGCAAGTTGAAATTGCTATTAAAAGAGCAAGACATATGGCACTTGTACCATATATTGTAAATACTAAAACAGTTGTTGGACCAGCATACGCTAACTACAACAAATAGTAATTACTTATTTGTAAATAAAAAGCCCTAGAGATTTTATCTCTAGGGCTTTTTTAGTTTATATACTTTAGTATTTTAATAGCTAAATTATATGATTATTTTCTACAAAGAAAAATATATTTATCTGCGTTATTCTCATCGTGTAGTTTAAACTCTAAAGCATTTTGTACTTCAAAGCCAATACTTATTAGTATCTCTTCTAAAAACTCTTTACTATGGTAGTATTGTGTGATTGTTTCATTATATTTTTTATATAAGTTACTTTCTTGTTTTTCAAATAGAGTTATATTTGTAGAAAGTTTATTATTTTCAAAATAAGCATCAATTCCTATAAATCGATCTTGCTTATTTATATTTAAACTTCCTTGAGCAACCTCTTCAAATCCAAAAAGAGTATTAACATCAAAAATAAAATATGAATCCTCATTTAGAAGATTATAAGCACCTTGTATAAATATTTTTATCTCATCTTTATTTATATAGTTTAAAACATCAAACATAGCTGTTGCACAGTCATATTTCTCTTTTACATCATTTATATCTATACAAGCGGAGTTTATACCTTTTTGTTGGCACACTTTTATTTGTTCATCACTAAGATCAATTCCAAAAGTTTTTATGCTATTTGATTTTATTTGAAGTAAAAAATCACCTTGACCACATCCAATATCAATTAAAGATGATGGCTGAATTTTATTGATGAAAAGCTCATAAGCATTATAAAGCTCTTCTATCTCTTCTTTAAAATCTAAATCCTGCTCAACAATTGAGTATAAATTAAGTGCGTTCAATTTTTTCTTTTAAGTCTAAGATTTCCTCTTTTTTTGAGTAAAAAGAGTTTTTGTTACATATTAGTTGAACAGATGATTCCATAATTGTATCACCTACTACTAAACCATTTTGTTTCATAGTTTCACCAGTTTCAACAATATCTACAATACAATCAGCAAGTCCAACAAGTGGAGCTAATTCAATTGAACCATAAAGTTTAACTAATTCTACAGCCATTGCTTTACTTTGGAAAAACTTTCTAGCAATTGTAGTATGTTTTGTTGCAACTTTTATAGAGCTTTTGTTCCAGTCTATACTATCTCCAGCTTTAAGACCAATAGCTACTTTACATTTACCTATTTGTAAATCAAGTAGAGTAATAAGATCGTATTCTTTCTCTTCTAGTACATCAAGTCCAACAACTCCTAAATCAGCAGCACCATACATAACATATGTCGGTACATCTTGGTTTCTTACATTTAAAAATGTAAAACCTGCTTTTTCTAAGATTAGTTTTCTATCTTCAAAAACAAACTTTTCGTTAAAAGCTTTTTCAAACTTTTCAAGAGTTTGTTCAGCTATTCTTCCTTTTGGTAAGGCTATTGTAATCATGTATTTTCCCTTATTGCACTTTTCATAGATTCAAATATGAGGTGCTTATTGTATATTGCATTTTTAAAATGATCTATTATATATTTTGATGTTTCACCTGTAAAAACTATTTTTAAATTATATTTATCTTCAATAGCTTTTATAGGTAAAATTATCATTTGTAATAATGCATAGTTTATTGCATCATTTGTATTTAATGGAATTTTATCTAAATTTAGATTATTTTCAAAATTAAATGTTAATTTTGGTGAAATATTAGGATAAATATTTTTCATAGCATCGATCCCTGGCATAATAAATCCACCTATATGTTGATTTTTTTGCATAATATCAACTGTAATTGCACTACCACAATCTACGATTATAGCATCGTTTATGTAGCTACAAGCAACTATTCTATCTAATCCAATAGTAGTTGAATATGATGTATCAAATTTAAAATAAGATTTTATATTAATAGCTTGGGGATAAGTATTTAGTAGTTTTTTTTCTGCAATATCGTTTACACTAATAAAATAAATAGGTAAAGATAGTTTAGGAAGTTTATCATCTACTGATATTTTAAACTCTTTATCATTTTGTAAAAAATGAAATGTACTATTTCCAATATCACATAAAGTCATCAAATACTTTCCATTTTAATTGATCTTTCATATAAGCTTTAGCTTTTGAACAAAGTGGAGATGATATAAGTATCAATGTTTTTTTAAAATTATGATCTTGAGTTATTTTTAGTTTATTATTTAGAAGCTCAAGCTCTTTTGCATTTTTTATAAGAAATCTTGATTTTGATTCTATAACAAAAATAGATATTAGATTATTTTTATTATTACAAGTGTCAAATATTTGTATTTTTTTTCTTGAACCTAAAGTTTTAGGTTCAATTGAGTTAAACTTTTTAAATAAAAACCCTTTTTGACTTAAAAAGCTTGTAATATTTTTCATTAAAATGTTATTAGTTTATTTTCAAAATATATTTTATTTTTACTTGAAAATGTATTTTCATCATCTTCAAAAGATATTTCATCTACTTCTACTTTAGTGAAAGTAGGATCAAGTTTTACTATAAACCCTTGAGATTCAATAGCATATAAATTACCATCTTTAACTGTTAATGCTTCAAATTTTGCAAATCTAAACTTCTTAGAAGCAACAATATCTAAAGTAGCAGATAATTTAAGTAATTTACCGTCTAATGTTGCTATATATACAAACTCATCATCTGTAGTATATGATTGTATAAAAAATCTTTTTTTATAAGCTTTTTGATTACTTATAGATAACATAGTATTTGAACTAGCTATTATTAGATTGTCTTGAATATTTTTAAGTAAAATTATATTATTTACTTGAGAATTTGGATCAATAGTCATAGTTTTTGCTAATGTAAATTTAATTGTATTTACAATAATCACTTTCCCATCTAAAGTAGGAAATAAAACAAGATAGTTTAAAAATAATGGCATAGCTATTCTTGTATCATTTAAATATGATACTTTTAAATATTTTTTAAATTTAAACTCTTGATCTTTTATATTGTATAAAGCAATAGAGTTATCTGCAAAAGTTAGAGCTAAAAGTTCTCCATTTAAAGATGCAGCTATTACTCTTGATTTAAATTTAAAATGTAAATTTCCATTTATTGTTAAATCTCCAAGTTTATTAGCACTGATAATATCTGAATTGTTGTTATTTAAAAAATAAAATCCATCTTGTAGTTTTTTAGAAGATATACCATGTTTATCTATAAATCTATTATCTTCTAAAGTTGCCCCTTCACTATTTATATTTTTTATATAAGCAGGAATATCAATAATATTTTTAGGTATAGTTGTTGTCTCTTTTGGTTCAAAGTATTGTTTTGATGAACAAGCAGAAAATAAAAAAGCGATCAAAAATGAAGATAAAATATATTTCATAACTTTACCTATTTAGTTAATAAATAATGTCTTAATAAATCAGCTAGTGTGTTTACATGAGAATCTTTACTTATATCTTTAAGTGTTTGTTTTGCTTTTTTATATTCTTTATTGTTTGCTAAGATTAAGGCTTTGTTAAATAGTGCATAATCTTTTAATACAAATGTAGGATCTAAAATAAGTTTATTTAGTTGTTCAATATCATTATTTGCTACAGCTTTATTAAATTTTGCAATATTATCTAAATATATTACATCAACATCTGCTGTGTTATCTTTGTTAATTTTATACATAGCGATATTAAAAAGTGTTTTATTTTTCTCTTTTAAAATATCCATAGCTTCTTTATTTTTTGGATCTTGAAGTAAAGTGTTGTATGCTTTGTTTGCTGCAATTGCATTTTGTTCTTTTATATAACTAAGGATGTTAGTTGTGATAAAATATCCTAATACTAAAACAACTAGTGCAATGATAATAAACTTATATTTTTTATAAAACTTTTCTACTTTGAAAAAACTTTCGAAAAATTTTTCTTCATTTGAGATCTCTTCTTTGATGTAATCAACATTTTCTTTTAAACTCATTGTTTAATATCCTTTAATAATCTATAATATACTTGCATTTTACCAAAATTTAGATAAAATAATGAAAATAAAATATAGGAACTATTTATGAATAAACTTATTGTTATGAGTCTTTTTATTTTTTCTACACTATTACTTAGTAAAGAAGTAGTAAAAGAGGAAGAAAAAGTACCTACAAAACTGGAATCGTTTACAAAGCTACAAACCGTATTATATCAAATTGAACATGCTTATGTAACTGATTTAAAATTTCATGAAATCATTGATAAAGCAATAGCTGGAGTTATGAATGAACTAGATGCACATAGTGCATATATGGATAAAAAAGCATATAAAGCTATGAATACTCAAATGAAAGGTGAATTTGGAGGTCTTGGTATTGTAATAGGTATGAGAGATGGTGCTTTAACTGTTATATCTCCTATTGATGATACTCCTGCAAAAAAAGCTGGTATTCAAGCTGGTGATATTATTTTAAAGATTGAAGATAAATCAACTCTAAAAATGACAATAGATGAAGCAGTATCTATAATGAGAGGAAAACCAGGAACTCCAATAGAGATCACTATTGTAAGAAAAGGTGAAAATAAACCACTAAAAGTTAAAATCATAAGAGGTCTTATAAAAGTAAAATCTGTAAAAGCAAAAACTATAAAAGATGATATTTTATATTTAAGAATATCTTCATTTGATAACAATGTAGCTAAGCTTCTTACAAAAGAGATTAAAAAACATAAAAATATAAAAGGTATAGTATTAGATCTTAGAAATAACCCTGGTGGATCTTTAAGTCAAGCTATAAAAACTGTAGATATTTTTGTAGACAAAGGTGTAATAGTATCTCAAAAAGGTAGAGAAAAAAATGATGATAAATTTTATTATGCAAAAGCAAATACAACACTTACAAAAGTACCTATGGTTGTACTTGTAAATGGTGGAAGTGCAAGTGCAAGTGAGATTGTAAGTGGAGCTTTACAAGATCATAAAAGAGCAATTGTTATTGGTGAAAATACTTTTGGAAAAGGTTCTGTACAAGCACTTTTACCAATAGTTGCTGATAGAAGTGAAGCTATTAAACTTACAATTGCTAGATATTATTTACCAAGTGGAAGAACAATTCAAGCAAAAGGTATTATTCCAGATATTCAATCTTATGCAGGTAAAGTACCAAATAAAAAAGATGATGAATTCTCAATCAAAGAGAGAGATCTTAAAAAGCATCTTGAAGTTGAACTAGAAAAAACTGGTACAAAAGTAAAAAAAGATGATAAGAAAAAAGATGATACTATAATTACAGATGATATGATATTTAATGATAATCAATTAAAAACAGGAATCGATGTACTTAAAGCATTGATTTTAACAAATAAATAAAAGGAAAACTATATGGATATAAATAAGATAAAAGAACTAGGACTTTGGCCAGAATCTAAAAAAACTACATCTCAAAAAGGGATACAAGAGCTTGAAGATTTAGGTTATAATCTATTTTATATAGGTAAAAATGCAGACCTATACACTTGTCCAGGAGAAGAACCAAAAGTTTTACTAGTAAGAAGTGATAGATGTTCAGTTTTTGATATTCCATTAAATCTTGAGATTGATAAAAAAGGTATCTCTCAAACTGCAATTTCAAATAGTGGAACAAAGTTTGCAAATAAACTAGGTATAAGAACAGCAATATTAGATGAAAATGTACCTTCATCTCTTGCAATTGCTCCTAGATGTCAAATTATGGAACTATGTAAACCTCTTGAAGAGGAGATAGATGGAGAGTTAGTACAGTTTGAATTTATATTTAGAAATTACCTTACTGGTTCACTTTATGAAGCATGCCAAAATGGACTTGATCCATATAGTTTAAATCTTGATTCAAATCTACCTCAATGGCATAAATTTGAAACACCACTATTTACACCAACTACAAAAGGGATAAAAGATGAGCCTTTAAGCTCAACACTTGTAAGAGAAAAATTTCCTGAAATTATAAATAAACTTGAAGAGTTATTTATAGATTTTTCAGAATTTGCACTAAAAAATGGAATAGTAGTTGTAGATACTAAGTTTGAAGTATTTGTTAATAGTAAAGGTGAATGGGTTTTAGGTGATGAGATCTTAACACCTGAGAGTTCTAGATTTATTCAAAAAGAGAACTTTGACAATGCAAACTATATATCTATGGATAAACAAATCCTAAGAAATTTTGCTAAAGAAAATTCATGGAAAGAGAAAGCAAAAGATCTAAAACCAGGTGAAAAACTAGATGTTGAAGTTCCTGATGATATTAAAAAATCTATTTTAGATAACTATGAATTAATAAACGAAAAATTAAAATAATAAAATTTATGGATAATATAAAATTTGAACTAAAAGCAAGTATGGTTGAAGAACTAAATGCTTTTAGTGCAATTTTAAATAAAAGTCAAAATGATATTTTAAATGAAGCATTAGAAGATTATTTTATAAAACAACAAGAACTACTAGCTAAAAAAAATCAAGAAGATGAAAATGCCCTTACAAATTTAGACTATAATGAATTTTGGGATGATTTAGATTTTGATGACTAAAAAAGATATAATATGAATGATAAAAATGAGATAGAGTTACTAAATAAACTTGATGATACTGTGCAAAATGAGATCTATGAAGATGCAAAATTTGTAGAATATGAAAAAGGATCGACTCCTATTTATAGTGATGATTTACTAGAATATTTTTATATAGTATTAGATGGAAGAATAAAAACTTATCAAATAAATTTTGATAATAATAAAGAACAAACAATTTTTATTTATAAAAAAGGTGATATGTTTGATATTATATCTTTGCTTGATAATGAAGAACACAATGTCATTTACGAAGTTGTAGAGGATTGTAAACTTCTACAACTACCTATTAAAAAAGTAAGATATCTACTTGATAATAATCCATCATTTAATAGAAAATTTTTCCCTTACCTTGCAAAACAGATGAGACATACAGAGGAGTTAGCTGTAGAGTTATCTTTATATGAAACAAAAGATAGACTTATAAACTTACTACTTCAAAATGTAAATGAAAATAACCACTTCAAATATAAACTTCTACAAAACTTATCAAATAGTGAAATTGCAAAACTACTAGGAACTGTACGACATGTAGTTGAGCGAACACTAAAACAACTAAAAGATGATAATATTATAGAAAAAAGTAAAAAAACAATAAAAATACTAGATTTTGAAAGACTTTTAGAAAAAACTACTCAAATGCTACTTAAGTAACAATCTTACATAACAATTTCCTATATAATTTCATAATCATACACAAGAAGGAGAAATGATTATGAAAAGAAAAAATATATTAATATCATCAATTTTAAGCTTAGCTCTGGCTACTAGTTTATATGCAAATGATGCAAAACAATCAAAACAAGTACAAAGTGTACAAGGCAAAGTTAACAATGCAACTGAACTATCTTTAACATCAAAGAAAAAAGATATACTAAAAGAAGCAGTTGATACTATAAACAACACACATTTAGTACTTGAAGCACTAGATAAAAAAGATACTAAGAAAGCTTTAGATCTATTAGCAAATATTAGTGGTAAACTAGATGTTATTATGGCACAAGATCCAAGTTTAAAACTACTTCCAATTAGTATTACAAGTTACGAACAAGATGTAATAGTAAGTAAAGAGGTAGTTTATGATCTTACTAAAAAAGCAATTTCAGCTCTAAGGGATGGAAAACTTCAAGATGCAAGAGCAATGATTAAAGATCTAGCTAGTGAAGTTGTAATAACAACTACATCTATACCATTAGTTTCATATCCAAGTGATATAAAAGCTATAGTACCTTTAATTAGTGACAATAAAATAGAAGAAGCAAAATTGGCACTACATGCAGTTCTTAACTCTTTAGTTATTACAAAACAAGTGATACCTTTACCAGTATTAAGAGCTCAATTTATGTTAGAAGATGCTGATAAATTAGCACAAAATGATAAAAGAGATGCCAAAAATGATGAAGCGTTAAAGTTATTAATTGAGGCTTCTAAATATCAACTAGAATTAGCAGAAGTTCTAGGGTATGGAAGTAAAGATCAATTTAAATCTATCTATGAGCAAATTGATATTATAAAATCTAAAATAAAAGATAAAAATAATGGTACAGGATGGTTTGATAAGATCAAACAAAAGATTGTAAACCTAAACAAATAATTTAAAAAGGCTAAAGAGATTTAGCCTTTTTTTATGCAGGAGATAGTATGAAAGAATTAACTAAGATTTTCAAAGAAAATAAACATGATATAAAAAGATATATATTTACAGTTATAAAACAAATAAAAATAAAAGATTTAAACAATGATCTAACTAATGAATTATTTAAAACATTTTCTTCTTTAAAAGGTGTATATATAGTCGATAATAATTTTAATCAAATAACACCATTATGTACAAGAACAAAAATAGATAAAACTAGAATAAATACTGTAAGGAAAACTTTAAGTGAAAATATAAAACTAGATAATGATGATGAATACATAAGTTCTGCATATATAAGTAGTCTTGATGGAAATCCAACAATTACAGCTACAAAAAGGATATCAGATGATAAGATAATGACATTTGATTTTAATCTATCAAAACTTTTAAGTGATCTAAAATATATCAATAATGAAAACTTTTTTAATTTTATGAGTAAATTTATATATGGAAGTATCGGATATAGTTTGAGTTTATTCTCATTAGTATTGATTTTATATGCTATATATAATTTTATATACCATAGTTATGTAGGAGATATAGCTATCTTTGAGTTAATATTTAAATCTATTATTGCATTAACTTTAGGGCTTGCTGTATTTGATTTGGCTAAAAATCTCCTTGAACATGAAGTGGTATATAAAGAGAGGTTTAGTGAATCGCATGGAAGTACTAAACTTCTAGAGAAATTTTTGATCTCAATTATTATTGCTCTTTCAATAGAAGCTTTAATGACAGTGTTTAAAATAGCATTAACTGATTATAAAGATATATTATATGCTGTTTATTTAATAGTTGCTGTGTCTATTATGATTATATCTCTTAGTTTATTTAATAAAAATAACAAAAATGCAACATAAGTTGCATTTTTAAATTTTCAAACTATATATAATTTCATTAGCTTTATAACAAAAGCATAATTAATAAAAATATAAAAGGAGTTAAAATGTTAATTACAAGATACAAAAGACCACAATATACAGGGATGGATATTTTTAACGAATTTTTAAATAATATTGGAACATACAAAGAAACAGCAAAAGAGAATATTGTTGACTTTAATCCTTCAGTAAACACTAGAGAAAGTGAAGATGCTTATTATATAGAAGTTGATCTTCCTGGAGTTAAAAAAGAAGATGTTGATATAAATATTGAAGAAAATATTCTTACAATTAGTGGAAAAAGAAAACTAAGAAAAGAAGTAAAAGAGGAAAATTATTATAAAATTGAGAGTACTTATGGTACATTTACTAGAAGTTTTACTCTACCTCAAAAAATTGATTTAGATAAGATCGAAGCTACAACACATGATGGTGTTTTAGAAATTACAATTGCAAAGCAAAAAGAGCTTGTAAATAAAAGTAAAAAAATCGAGATTAAATAATAAGTAAGGAGTACAAAATGGATTTAGTAAAAACAACAAAAGATATTGTAAAAAATGCAGAAGAGAAAGTTGAAAACACACTAGAAGTTGTAAAAGAGACTTTTAATAATGTTGCAAGTCATATGCCTTTTGCAAATCTTGCTAAACATTCAAGTGATACTTACGACATCGAAATAGATCTTCCTGGTGTTAAAAAGGAAGATATCGAATTAAAAGTTGAAGATGATTACTTAATAGTAAATGCTGTAAGAAGATTTAAAAAAGAGCTAAAAGAGGAAGATTATTATTTATGTGAATCAAACTTTGGGCTTATAAGTAGAAGTTTTGTATTAGGTGATAATATAAACAGAGATAATATTCAAGCAAAATTTGAAGATGGAAGATTATATCTTACATTTGAAAAAGTTGAATCTAAAAAAACAAAAACAATTTCAATATCATAAAGGATATTTTATGAAAAAAACAATTTTAAAACTAGCCTTATCAGCAATGCTAAGTACTAGTTTAAGTGCAAATACATTATTTGATAACCCATCATTACAAAATGATGATTTAGTAAAGATGCAATCTTATTTTAATAATATTGTAAATCAAATGATGAATACGAATCTTGCAAGTATAAATATAGTCTACCCAAAAGTAGATATGCAAAATAAAAAAGATAAGTATATTTTGAAATTTGAATTAGCAGGTATGGATAAAAATGATATTAATTTATCTATAGGTGATGATAAAATTTTAACTATACAAGGTGAAAAAAAATATAAAAAAGATCAAAAAGATGAAAAATATTTAAGACATGAGTCTTTTTATGGAAAGTTTAAAAGGGTTATATCTTTACCAAAAGATGCAGATATTGATAATATTAAAACAAAATATGAAAATGGTATTTTAAATGTTGAAATTAAAAAATTAAAATCGAAAAAACCATTTTATAAAAGTTTAAAAATTAACTAATATTAATCAAGTTTTAACAAATAAAAAACAAAGCAAATTTATGGTAAAATCGCAGTAATTAATGATACAAAAAGGTAAATAATATGACTGCAATTATAAATATAGCACTTAAACAAGGTGTTTTAGATTCTGCTGGTAAAGCTTCTCACCATACACTAGATACTTTAGGATTTGCTTCTATAGTTCAAGATGTAAGAATTGGTAAGCAAATTACAATTAAACTTAATACAAATGACGAAAAAGAAGCAAGAGAACAAGTAACTAAAATGTGTGAAGATTTACTTGCAAATACTGTTATTGAAGATTATGATATCACATTAGAAGCATAATTATGAAAAATATAGTAGTTTTACAATTTCCAGGTACAAACTGTGAATATGATACAAAATATGCTTTTGAAAAATTAGGTGCTAAAGTTAGCATTATTTGGCATGAAGATACTGTAATTCCATCAAATACTGATTTAGTAGTATTACCAGGTGGGTTCTCTTATGGTGATTACCTAAGAAGTGGAGCTTTAGCTAAACATGCACCTATTATGGATGCAGTAAAAGATTATGCTGCAAATGGTGGAAAAGTTTTAGGTATTTGTAATGGTTTCCAAATTTTAACTGAAACTGGTCTTTTGCCAGGTGCATTAAAAAGAAATGATAACTTACACTTTATATCAAAACACCAAACAATAAAAGTTATTGATAATAACAATACATTTTTAAGTGAATTAAACAATGGTGATATTTTAAATATCCCTGTAGCTCATCATGATGGTAACTTCTTTATTGATGAAGCTGGTTTAAAAGATATGCAAGAAAATGGACAAGTTCTTTTACAATACTGTGATGAAAATGGTGTTGCTAAAGTTTTAAACGGAAGTGTTGAACAAATAGCTGGTATTTGTAATAAAGACAAAAATGTATTTGGTCTTA
Organism: uncultured Helicobacter sp.; assembly: GCA_964482285.1. Lineage (GTDB taxonomy): Bacteria > Campylobacterota > Campylobacteria > Campylobacterales > Arcobacteraceae > CAIJNA01. The sequence goes on from CAYZWZ010000013.1 coordinate 16,682, forward strand.
TGCCACATCCTGAAAGAGCTATGGAGACATTACTTGGTTGTGACCATGGTGTTAAAATGCTTGAAGGTTTTTTAAAATAACTAAATATGAGAAAATTAAACTCACTATTTAGTTCTGTATTTATATTGTGTGTTACACTTTTCTTTGGTGTAATCACAAATCTAAATGCAGGTGCAAAAACTGTTTATACAAAATATACAAGTATCCCTAAAGTTGTATATACAAAACAAAGATTTTCTGTAAAGATTGAAGCAAAAGTCTTAATCTCTCAAAAAAGAAATCCATATACAATATCAACATTTATAGATAAAAAAAGAACATCTTTAAAGCTAATGACTAAAGATATTATTTGGTATAAAAAATCTAATAATGTATACGAAACAACATTGCAGTTTAAAGTTATGAAAGATAAAGCAGTTATACCTAAAATTGTGGTATCTATAATCAACAAAAACAATGCAACAATTAGTAGATCAACTTTAAAATCAAGAACTATAACATATAGAAAAATAGCTATTAATAAAGATAAATATTCAAATGTAATAGCTAGTGAACTAGAAGTAAAAAAAGTAAAAACAAAACAATATACAAATAAAGAATTAATACATGTTTTAAGTATAAAAGCTAAAAATAGTAATCTTGAAGAGTTTCATATAGGAAAATTTAAAAATCAAGGTATTAAAGTATTAGATTCAAAAGATGATACTCAGATGTTATATTATTATGTTATAACTCCAATTGGACTAAGAGAGATCACTTTTAATTACTTTAATACTACAGAAAATAAATTTGTAAATATAAACTTACCAATTAGTATAAAAGAACAACTAGTAAGTACTCAAACAGATCTAAATCCATATGAAAATGATATGAAAATATATAAAAGTATAGCAGTAAGTGTAGTTGTATTATTCTTTTTGATGATATATTATTTTACTAGAGAGTATTTTTATTTATTCTTTACTGTACTTAGTATGACAGTTCTTATATATATGCTTTTTCCAAACAAAACTATAACAGTACCAAAAGATACAAAGGTTTATATTTTACCAACTGCAAATTCAACAGTATTTAGTATTATAAATAAGCAAACAAAAGCACAAGTATTAATTAAAAAAGATAAATTCTCAAAAATATTATTTAACAATACAAGAGTAGGGTGGATTAAAAATGGCAAAAATTAGAGCTGTATTTACTATTTTACAAATGGTAATAACTGTTAGTATTACTATTATTTTGATGTATATATTCAATAAACACAACAGAAAAATAAGACAATATTGGGCTGCACTTCAAATGAAACTTCTAGGAATAGAATTAGAACTAGTAGGTCAAATTGACAATGATGCCAATATGTATATTATGAACCATCAAAGTGTTATGGATATTATTTTATTTGAATATCTATTAGCTAAAAATACAGCATGGGTAGCAAAAAAAGAGATTGCAGATCTACCATGGTTTGGAAGAATACTAAAAGCTCCTGATATGATTATTGTTCAAAGAGAGAGTAAAAGTGCTTTAGTAAAATTATTAAAAGATACAAAAGATAGATTAGATAAAAATAGACCAATAGCAATATTTCCAGAAGGTACAAGAACAGATGGGAAAAGACTAAGAAAGTTTAAAGTTGGTGCAAAAATGATTGCCAATAAATATAAACTAAAAGTGCAACCATTTGTTATTATAGGTTCTTTAGAGATTTTAGATTCTAAAAAACTTACTCAAACACCAGGAAAAGTAAAAATTATATGTTTACCAACAGTTCAAGCAGATAAAAAAACTACTTGGTATGAAGATACAGAAGAACTTATGGCTAAAACATTAGCTGAGGAATTAAACAAATGAGTTTAGATCTAGTAAAAGAACAAATACATAAATATGTAAAAGAGATAGATCACAAAGAGAGTTTAGATCTTTTAGATAAACTTTCAAGTGGTAAAATGCTAAGAAGTAGATTAGTGTTTAAAATAGCAGGTGTAAATGAACAAACAGTAAATATTTGTGCAATAATAGAGATGATTCAATCAGCATCATTATTACATGATGATGTAATCGATGAAGCATCTACTAGAAGAGGGCAACCAAGTATAAATGCACTTTTTGGAAATAAAACATCAATAATGTTTGGTGATGTGCTTTATTCAAAAGCATTTACTCAACTTACACTTTTACATAAAGATATAGCCTACCATATATCAAACTCAGTAACTTTACTAAGTGTAGGTGAGATGTTAGATGTTAGTATGGCTGAAGAGTTTAATAGCTCGTTAGATCTATATCTTGATATGATATATAAAAAAACTGCATCTCTTATAGAAGCAAGTGCTAGAGTTGCTGCAATTGTAGCTTCTAAAGATGAAGAGAAATTTGCACTTTATGGTAGAAACTTAGGTATTGCATTTCAAATGGTTGATGATATACTTGATATTACTCAAACAAGTGAACAACTAGGTAAACCTGTAATGCTTGATTTTGTAGAGGGTAAAGTTACTATTCCATATCTACTTTTATACAAAAGACTTGATAGTGCTAATAAAGAGTATTTAAAATCTTTATTTAAAAAGCCACTAAATCAAGAGGAATCTTTATGGATAAAATCAAAAATGCAAGAGACAGATTCTATTAAAGATGCAATCAAAATGGCAAATAAATATGCCCAAGAAGCAATAGAAGCTATAAAAGATGAAAATAGCCAAGAGCTAGTTGAGATAATGTCTGCAATGGTAAATAGAGACTTTTAAAACTATGACATATATGAAAAAGCTACAATATTCATTTATGTTTATTGTAGTTGTTTCAACTGCTTTACTTATAAATAATATGATATCTTCATATAATTTCAAACATAACCCTTTATCAAATCAAATAAAAAATGAACTAAAACAAAAAGAGTATCAGATTTTGCAAAATGTCAAAAATGTTTACGGTATTAATGCAAAAGTACCTGTAATCATATCTAATAAGATGTCAAATAGACTTTATGGATTGTGTACATTAGATGAAAGAGATAAGATAAATATCTATTTAAATAAAAAGATGTTTCAAGAGAGTAAAGATTATATGATAAATGATGTACTACCACATGAATATGCACATGCTTTGATGTTTATATTTGGTAAAACTACTAACCAAAATGGTGGACATACTAAAGCTTGGCAAAATATATGTAAAAATATTGGTGGATTAAGATGTGAAAGATTTGTTGATTCAAATGATATTATAATATCTAAAAGGGATATATTCTAGTAGATATCATATTTATATAGTTTATTGTGATTTATAACTTTTTTAATAATAGTTACATATTGACCTTTTTTACCAGAATATTTATCTAATCCATTAGCTAATATATATCCAGAAATCTTTTTTTGTTGAGATCTTAGTTTTTCTCTTAAATCTCTAACTTTTTTATATGCCCATCCTCTATTGATATTCACCATATAAGATCTCACAGAATCTTCATATGTGTCAAATATTTTTATTTTATGAGTTAATCCAGCTTTTCTATGTTTTGGAACTAATCCTTTTCCTTTCCATGTCCATTGACCAAATATATTTTTTGCTTGTTTAAAAAATCTACTTTTACCCCATGCTGTTTCTAATGCAGCTTGAGCCATAACCATAGAGTTTGGAACAATATCTACATGGTATAGATACTCTTTTAATGAAGCATTTGTTTTTAGTTTATATCTTTTTTGAATTAATAACATTCTTTGAGTTTTTTTAGGATAAGTTTTTTTGATATATTCTCTATCGTTTAAAATTTTTTGATTTTCTTGTATAGACATTTTATTTATAAAGTTAAAAAATACTTTTTTCTTTTTAGAAGTATCTCTTATTTCATAATACTCTTTACTTAATCCATCAGCTACTAAAGTAGATGAAAAAAGAAAACAAAATAATAAAAAGTTTTTTATCATATATTTAAATCTTTTTTCTCTATTTGTTTTACAGCACCTTTAAAATATAAATTATCATTTTCTTTTTTTATATTAATAAGTTCACCACTTTTTGGATAAACTTCAACATTAGAAGGTATTAGATTTAAATCTAAAGCTCTTATAAAACAAGCAACCATACCAGTTCCACAAGCTAAAGTTTCACCCTCTACTCCTCTTTCAAATGTTCTTACATATAGTTTATTATCTTGCACTTTTACAAAGTTTACATTTGCATCATATTTTTTTCTAAATTTTGCACAAACATCTAAATCAAACTTATCTAAATCATCACTTACAATTACTACATGAGGAACACCAGTATCTACAACAAAACAATCATAACCATCTTCAATAAATGGTTCTTTTAAAATAATTGGTTTTGTCATTTGTGTTTGAACAATATCTCCTCTTACTTGACAAGATATCTCACCAGCTCCTGTTAAAAAAGTACAATCTTCTTTTACTAAACCATTACTATATGCATAGTGGGCAACTGCTCTTGTACCATTTCCACACATAGATGCTACTGATCCATCATTGTTATAAAACAACCATTTAAAATCAAGTTTATCGTGAGGTACAATTACAATTAGTCCATCTGTATCAAAAAATTCTTTTGAACATAGTTTTACAGCTAAAGATGAATAATCTTTTTCTTCATCTGTATGAAAAATAACAAAGTCATTTCCACTGGCATCGTATTTAGTATAAGTCATTTAATATCCTAATATCTCTTTTTTTAGATTATCTACCTCATTTATCAAGTCATTTAATGAGCCTGTATTATCAATAACATATGTAGCTAATCTTTTTTTCTCTTCAATATCCATTTGGTTATTTATCCTCGCAAGAGCTTCATTTTTAGTACATTTATCCCTTTTTATTAATCTTTGAATTTGTACTTCTTTGCTTGTATAAACAGTTATCGATTTTTCTATATCGTAGTTTCTATTTTCAAAAAATAGTGGAATATCTATTAAATAAGGCTTATTATTTTGTTCAAATATTTTAGCTGCTTCTATAATATCCTCTTTTATAAGTGGGTGGATGAAGTTTTCTAATTTTAGCTTCTGATGTTTGTTATTAAATATAAGATTTCCTAGCTCTTTTCTTAGAACTTTATTATCTTTTATATATTTTTCTCCAAAAAGTTCACCTATTTTAGTAGTATTTTTATCTAAAATTTTGTGAGCTATTTTATCTGCATCTATAGTTAAAAAACCATGCATCATAAAAAGGTTAGCAACAGTACTTTTACCTGTTGCAATTCCCCCTGTTAAAACTATCGCATTTTTAAACATATTTATTAGTTATCTTTTTGCTATACCTGTTAATGCTTTTTTAACATATGTTGGGTGTACAAAACATGCATTTTGTAATTCAGTATTATAATATTCACCATCAATAAAATCAGATCTATCAAGTATAATATCAGCTTGAGGATGAAATTTCTTAGAAGCTAATATAGCCATAGTATGACCAAATCTATAAGGCATACATATCCAGAAATCTTTACCTACATTTTTTAAATCATTTGATAAAGTATTTGCATCTTTTTTAAATCTTTCACTAATACATACCATAAGACCCTCTTTTGGTTCCAATGATCTTTGAATAGATGCTAAGCTTAAATCATCAAGTTTATTACTATTGTAGATAATAACATCAAATTTTTCATCAATATTTAGTTCTTTACTAAAAGTTACTTTTGCATCATATTTTGCTAACTCTTTTTTAGCAATATCATTTTCCATATCAATAACTAGCACTGATTGTGGATTTTGGTGTGTATTCATTGGGATATGAATCATCATTTCGTTGTGTATTATGTTTGAATCTAACATTTTATTTCCTATTTTTTAATTATATTTTGTATAGTAGCTAAATTATTTTAATTTTAAATGAAATCAAAAAATTACACTACAATTGCAAAATAAGTCACTAGTATATATTTTGTAAGTACAGTTGTAAGTCCAGCAAAGAACCCTGCAACAATATCATCACCCATTACTCCAAGTCCACCTGGCACTTCTTTATCTATTCTTCCAATAATTGATGGCTTTAAAATATCAAATAGTCTAAAATATACAAAAGCTATTAAAGCTAATATATAAGAATCAGCTTGCACATTTGCAACACTTAGTGCTATCCACATACCTGCTAGTTCATCAATTACTATTTCACTTCCATCATGACTACCTACCTCTTTTTCATAGATATTTATCTGTTTTACAGCAAGTATACTTATAAGGATACTTGCCATAAATAGATTTGTAATAGTAAAATACTGAAGCAACAACATAGCAATAGCTAAAGAGACTATAGTTCCTATAGTACCTGGAGCTTTTGGAAATAGTCCACTATAAAATAGAGTTAAAAATATTTTTCTAAAATTACTTGACATTACTTAATCTTCTCAATACCAAATTTCTTTCTTTTTTCCCATAAAGATTTTCTAGAAATCCCTAATTTTTTAGATAGTTCTGTATCTGGGTATTTTGATTGAAACTTTAAAACCATAGATTTTACATAATCATTTATAGTTAATAATGAATCATTTGTAGTAGATTTATTTTCATTTTTTAGTGTTATTTTTTTATGTGGAAAATCATCTTGAATATCAAGTGAACAAAATATAACATCATGACCTAATAAAGTTCTTAGTAGGTACTCTTTTGCTGTATTTTTTAGAATATGAAAATCACATATATAAATTATTTTATTTTTATATAAAGATGGATCAATTTTAGGATCTTTTTCTAAAGATATATAAACAATCTCTTTTTTTAAACCTTTTGCAGTTTCTTGTACGATTTTATCTGATATTTGTCTATCATTTGTTTCTATTAAAAATGGAAACTCATCAGGGATATCAATATCATCTTCAATAACAGAGTTTGAAAATAAAAAATCTATATAGTTTTCATAACATTTTGTTTTTATTAAAAGTGTTTTAAACTCAACATAATGTTTTATCTTTCTTACAAGCTCATCCATCATAAATGGTTTTAATACATAATCATAAGCTCCAGCTTTAATTGGTTTTGTAACCGTTGCATCGTTTAGATATGATACAAGTAAAATAATAATAGAGTTTTTGTATTTTTTTATTATCTCTTGTGTATCACCTACTTGAACATTTGTTGATAGTAAAACTGTATCATATTTTTGAGTTTTATCTATATCTTTATAATTCACATGGTGAGTTGTAGTGTATCCCTCTTCTTGTAGTCTTGATGCCACTTTTTGTGCTAAATAGATCTCATCTTCTAAAATCAGTATATTCATTTATTTGTCCAATCGTAATATTTTAATGTTGCAACACTATGTACTGTAACAGCTTCTTTTCTACCTACAAATCCTAAACCTTCAGCAGTTGTTGCTTTTATATTTATTTTTTGTTTTGGTATATTTAATAGTTTTGATAAACTAGTTTTAATCTCTTGTTTATGTGGATTTATTTTTGGTATTTGGGCTAAAATTGTAATATCAATATTTATTATACTATATCCCACTTTTGATACAAAGCTTACTATATGTCTCATAAGTTCAGATGAATCTATACCTTTATATTTAGGGTCAGTATCAGGGAAAAACTCACCAATATCACCAGCCCCAATAGCCCCTAAAAGAGCATCTATTATACTATGAAGTAATACATCTCCATCGCTATGAGCTTTGAATCCATAATCATAAGGTAAAATAACTCCACCTAAAACCATCTGTTTATTTTTCTCAAATGGATGTATATCTATACCATATCCTGTAAATATATCTTTTGATGGAGCATTTAGGTTTGATATAATTTGTATATCATCTACAAATGTAAGTTTATTACTTTTTGTACTACCTTTTATATAAAAAATAGTTCCACCTATATTTTTAATAGCACTACTATCATCTGTAAACTCTTTTTCATTTTGTAGTGCTTCTTTTAAAACAGATGTTACACTAAGTTGTGGGGTTTGTATTAGTTTTACTTCATCTCTGTTTATTGTTTTATTTTCATATACTACTGTATCAGATACATTAAGATAAGGTACTATACAATCAGCTTTTTGTTTATTGTTTAGTAACTCTTGAACTATATCTTTAGGTACACTAGCTCTTGCAACATCACTTATTAAAACATATTTAGAAGTGGTATTTTTTAAAGCATTGTTCATAGACTCTTGTCTAGAAGATCCACCAACTATAAACTCTATATCATCTGTGAAGTTTTTCATATAGTTTATTTCATCTTTATGAGCTACTACTATTATTTTTTCAAATTCACCATAAGAAGATAAATTATTAGTAACATGTAACCACAATGGGATATCATCTATTCTAAGCCATTGTTTTTTTACTGTACTATCAAACCTACTTGATTCTCCTGCACAAAGTAAAATTAATGTTGTATAATCCAATACTCTTCCTTGTTATTTATATAAGACATTATATTAAAAATTACATCTATATTACATAAAGTAATAAATTAATAATTTAAAATTGGGTATATTTAACCCATATTTTAGAAAAACCCAACTTTATTTTCATTGTCAAATTTATTGTTTAATTCTTTATTTATCTCTTGGATAAATACCTCTTCATTAAAGACTAAATTATCATTTGCAGCTACTTTATATGCAGTATTTTTAATGATTAATTCTATTTGTCCACCAGTTAAATCATATTTTTTTAGTTTTGAAAAATCAAAATCATCTACAAGAGGCAATTTTGATGGGATTAATTTTTTCCATAACTCTTCTCTTTGCTCAATAGAAGGTTTTAAAAATTCAATTTTGTAGTTAAATCTTCTACTAAATGCTTTATCTATACTATCAAGAAGGTTTGTAGTTGCTACTAAAATACCATCAAAGTTTTCTATTTGTTCTAAAAATATATTTTGCATTTGATTATGCATCTTATCACTTGAACTTGTGTTTCCTTCTACTCTATTGCTTAAAAACTGATCAGCTTCATTTAAAAGTAATATTGGTTCACTTTTTGTTTGAATACATATATCTTTATAGTTATCAAAAATAGCCCTTACATTTTTTTCACTTTCACCTATATACATAGATAAAATCTTACTACAATCAAAACTAAGTATCTGTTTTTTTAACTCTTTTGCTAGGGCTAAAGCAGTTGCAGTTTTTCCTGTACCTGCATGTCCATAAAAGATTATTCTAGCATCGATACCTTTTTTCTTATCTTTTATGCCCCAAAGTTTTAGTTTGTTTATTACATCTTTATTTACTTGAGATAAAAGAGTATTTAGAGTATCTGTTGTTTTTTGGTTTAAAACTAAGTCATCTAAAGATTTTTTTGGTTCAATTAGTTCAAATATCTTTTGCTCTTTTATTATAGTGTCTAATTTTATTTTAGCTTTTCTTTTGGGTTTTGTATTTGGATGAGATATTTTATATAAAATAGTATCAAGTATAAAGTAGTTTCTACTTATTGTTCCAAAAGGTGTTAATATCTCATCATAATCTATAATACTATTTGATATAAGTGTTCCACTATCTTCTAGTAGGGATCTATTTTTTATCTTTTCATAATCATCATTTGATACAAGTGCTAAGAGTGAATTCATATCTCTTATACTCTCATCATTGTTTCCATATTCCTCTTTTAATAGAGCTAAAAATATTGTTTGCTCTTCAAAACTTAGTTTATTTTCACTAAAAAAACTCTCAAGCATAATAGGAGTTTTAGTGATTTCTAACCTTTTTACAATAAGATCTTGGATCTTTTGCAGTTTTAATTCAAGATTACTTATATTTGGAGAATCTTTTTTAAAATCATACTTTAAACTAGAAAGTTTTAGCATTAGATTTATTTTGTTAAATTGATCTTGTAGATATTCCAATTGGTCATTATATGGAGTGATTTTAGGTAAAGATAGGTTTAAATTACCAAGCTCTAAAAGTTTTAAAAATGAAGAACTTAAACAAACAGTAGTATTTATAATCTCTAAAGTAGAAAGTTCACTTATTTTTGTATTGATTAAGTTTAGTTGTTCTATCCAACCTAAGCCTAAAAGGTTTTTAATATGTTGTACTTTATCAAGGTGTTCAAACTCATTTGTATCGTAAAAATGTTTAAGTATATCTATACAAACTTCATTTGTAATACCTTGTATATATTGTTTTGTTAAGTATTGAAGTATTTTAGCTTCTTGGATATCACATTGAAGAGTTTCATAAATATTATGCTTTGTAAGATCTTTAGATCTTACAAATTCTACTATATTATTCATACTATATCCACAAATTATCGATTAATCTAGTAGTACCCACTTTAGTGGCTACTAATATAATAGTATTTTGTAATTGAACTTCTTTTATATATGTGAAATCTCTTGATACTATTTGTATATATTCTATTTTTGTATCTTTTAAAATTTCAACCATTTTATTTGTAATAGTAGTAATATTATATTGTCCTTCTAAAATAAGCTTTGTAGCAACTCTTAAACTTTTTGATATATTTAGTGCTAGTTCTCGCTCTTTTTTACTTAAATAAACATTTCTACTTGATAGTGCTAATCCATCACTATCTCTTATTATCTCACACTCAATTATATTTATCTGAAGATATAAATTTGCAACCATCTGTTTTATCATCGCTAATTGTTGAGCATCTTTTTTCCCAAAATAAGCATTTGTAGGACGAACTAGATTAAATAGTTTTAATACTATTTGTAATACTCCATCAAAATGTTCAGGTCTATTATATCCCTCTAGTACAAATCCTCTTATTTTTGGAGCAGTTATACCTATCTCATCTTGAGTATACATAGTATTTATATTTGGCATAAAAAGTATATCAACACCTGCTAATTCACATATTTTTATATCTGCTTCATTTTTAGATGGATATGTACTTAAATCTTCACCCTTTAAAAACTGAGTAGGATTCACAAATATAGATACTACTAATATATCATTTTGTTCTCTTGCTTGTTTAATAAGTGAGATATGACCATCATGTAATGCACCCATAGTAGGGGCAAAACCAACTGTGCCTTTTATATTATTTCTTAGTTCTTGTAATTGTTGTATTGTTGTTACTATTTTCATAGTTATATTATAGCAAATAATCTATAATAAATGATGTGAGATTGAAGTAGTATATTATATTTATATTTTTAAATTATATAAAAAGTTTAAGTTAGTTAATTAAAAAAGGTATGAAATAGCTTCATACCTTTATAATATTACCACTTTCTTACGATTTTATGGCAAGTAATACATCTATTTAATGTGTTTTGGTAAGCAATCATAGATTTAGATTTTTCACCTTTTTTAAATGAATCAACCATATCATTTGCTAAAGATGTAATAGCAGATGCTTCATTAATAGCATATTGTTTAGCATCAAAGTTACTTCCTGTTGATGCAACTTCAAATGATTTTACATCTTTTGCGTGCTCTTTTAATTGGTCAGCACCATTTTTTACAATATTTAAATTATTGTATAAATAACCTTTTTGAACAGTTGCCATTGCTTTTTCTAAATCTTTCATTACTGAAATTCTTTGATCTAAAGCACTTTGTCCATATAGTGATACACCTAATAATCCTAATATAATTAATTTTTTCATTTTATTTCCTTAAATTTAATAATTCTTAAATTATATCACTAATATTCTTAATTTAGTTTTTAATATTAACTAATTAAATAAAAATTATTAAATATAATTAACTATATTAATTAAGTTATATAATAAAAACTTATAGCAAATGAGGATTAAATAAATTTTATATAATTTTGATATAATCGTGGTATATAAATAAGAAGGCGATACTATGTCAAATAAATTTTTCGGAGCTCATGTAAGCGCTAGTGGTGGAGTTTTTAATGCTCCTTTAAATGCTATAGAAATAGGGGCAAAATCTTTTGCACTATTTACAAAAAATCAAAAAAGATGGGAAGCTAAACCATTTGATACTAAAACATTAGATCTGTGGTTTAAAAATCTTGAATTAAGTGGTATTAAACCTAAACATATATTACCTCATGATTCATATTTGATAAATTTAGGACATCCAGAAGAGGAAAAATTAATAAAATCAAGAACAGCTTTTATTGATGAATTAGAAAGATGTGATATATTAGGACTTGATAGATTAAACTTTCATCCAGGAAGCCATTTAGTAAAAATTGGTAAAAAAATTGATGTCTCATCAAATATAAGAGAAGAATCTGAGTTAGCATGTTTAGAAGTTATAGCAGAATCTATAAATATAGCTTTAGATAAAACAAAAAATGTAAAAGCAGTTATTGAAAATACAGCAGGTCAAGGGAGCAACTTAGGATATAAATTTGAGCATTTAGCATATATTATAGATAAAGTTGAAGATAAAAGTAGAATTGGAGTATGTATAGATACTTGTCATATGTTTACTGCTGGTTATGATATAAGAACAAAAGAAGCCTATGATAAAACATGGGAAAATTTTGATAATATTGTAGGTAGAGAATTTTTAATGGGTATGCATATAAACGATAGTAAACCAGAACTTGGAAGTAAAGTAGATAGACACGCTTCTTTAGGAGAAGGTCATATTGGAATTGATGCTTTTAAGTTTATAGCAGCTGATAGCAGAATGGATGATATCCCACTTGTATTAGAAACTCCAAACGAAGAGATTTGGAAACAAGAATTAGAACTACTTAATAGTTTTGTAAAATAAGGAAATAATATGGCAAATGAATCTTGGAAAACAAATATAGCACATAGAACAGTACACCTTGTAAGTTTAGGATGTACAAAAAACTTAATTGATAGTGAAGTGATGCTAGGGCGTCTAAATGGATATAAAATTATAGATGAACCAGAAGAGGCAGATGTAATTATAGTTAATACTTGTGGATTTATTGAAAGTGCAAAGCAAGAGTCATTAAATACTATTTTTGATATGCATGAAAGAAGAAAAGAAAATTCAGTATTAGTTATGTCAGGATGTTTATCAGAACGATATAAAGAGCAATTACAAGATTCACTAGAAGAGGTAGATATTTTTACAGGTGTTGGTGATTATGATATTATTGATACTTTAGTAGAGCAAAAAAGATCTCAATTTTCTAATAAAGTATTTTTAGCAGATGAAAACTTAGATAGAGTAGTAACAGGATCAAACTTTCATGCCTATATAAAACTAAGTGAAGGTTGTAATCAAACTTGTGCATTTTGTGCAATACCAAACTTTAAAGGTAAATTACAAAGTAGAACAATAGATTCAATAGCAGCAGAAGTATCAAATATGGTAAAAAATGGTTACTATGATTTCTCATTTGTATCTCAAGATTCATCTTCATATTTATTAGATCATAAACAAAAAGATGGAATAGAGCAACTAATAGATGCAGTTGAAAAAATACCAGGTGTTAAAAGTGCAAGAATATTATATCTGTACCCTTCAACTACAAGTGTTGAACTTATTGAAAAAATTGCATCTTCTAAAATTTTCCATTCTTATTATGATATGCCATTACAACATAGCACACAAAATATGTTAAAGATTATGAAAAGAGGAAAAGGTGTAGAAAAACTAAAAGAACTAATGGATGCAATGAGAAAAGTAGAAGATAGTTTTGTTAGATCTACATTTATAGTAGGACACCCAGGTGAAACAGAAGCTGATTTTGAAGAGCTTTGTAATTATGTAAAAGGTTATGGATTTGATAGAGCAAATGTATTTTCATATAGTGATGAAGAAGATACAAGTGCATATGATAGAGAAGATAAAGTACCACAAGAGATTATAGATCAAAGAGCAGAAATTTTAGGTGAGATTATAAAAGAAACTACATTACAAAGTTTACAAAAAGAAGTAGGTAAAACAGTTCAAGCAGTAATTGAAGGTGTAAGTGATGAACATGATTTACTTTTAAGTGCTAGAAAATTATCTTGGGAGAGAGATATTGATGGTGAGATATATATAAACGACAATGAATATGATATAGATATTAAATATGGACATCTATACAATGTATATATAAGTGAACTAGTAGGTGATAAACTTATGGGTAAAATAATAAGTAGTGTAAAATAAACTATGCACTATAATATACAAGGTTTTATAAAACTTATAGAAGATCATGCTTTTGTAGAAGCTCATGAAGTTTTAGAAGATGATTGGAATGCCCTTAAAAAAGTAGGGGATAAAAAAACTGCTAAGTTTTTACAAGCACTTATAAATGGGGCTACATCTTTAGCTCTACATAAAAAAGGAAGAAGTGAAGCTTGTAGTAAAGTTTGGGGTGCATTACAAAGAAATAAACATTTAGTTGATGAGGTAAATATAGCAAATAAACAAGATTATATTTATACTATTAATCTATTAGAAGAGTACTACAATAAAAAAGAAGAGTTATTTAAAGTTGCTTAAATTTATATTTTTATTAGTTATTACTAATTATTTATTTGCTACAAATATATATGATCCAAAAGATTTAAGTGTATATCCTCAAAATGCAAGTTATTATACTAAAAATATTAAACCATTAAATAAAGAGCTTAAAAAAAAGTTATACAAAGAGTTTTTATATAGTTATTTTTCACCTTGGAGATTAACTAAGATGCCAATTAGTAAAAAAAGTGCTACTTGGGGTGAAAACTATTCTAAAATGGAAGTTTATGGTGAGAATTATAGACGTATAACTACAAAATGGTTTGAAAAAATTATAGATCTATCAAATATGGATAATTTTGATACAAATAGATTAAGAGCAATCACTGTAAGAAATGCAAACTTAAGACTTTTTCCATCAAATAAACCAATATTTAAAGATTATAATAAAGCAGGAGAGGGTTACCCTTTTGATTATAATCAAAATTCAAGTGTAAATATAAACTCTCCACTTTTTATATCTCATTATTCAAAAGACAAAGCATGGGCATTTGTTAGTTCTAGCTTTACTTCTGGTTGGATTATGACAAGAGATATTGCTGTTGTAGATGATGATGTAATAGGAAAGTTTAAAAATGAAGAAAAATATTTTGTAGCGATAAAAGATGATTTTCCTATATATAAAAGTGGTGTTTTTAAAGATTATATAAAACTTGGAACGATTTTCCCTTTAAGAAATAAAAAATTAGCAATGGTAATAAGAGATAATACAGGAAAAGGCTACATTTCAAGAATAGATAAAAATGATAATATTGTACCATTTCCTATAAAATTTAATAAAGAAAATATAAATAATATTATAAATGAACTTATCAATAAACCTTATGGTTGGGGAGGTTACTTAGGAAATAGAGATTGTTCTCTTCTTACAAAAGATACTTTAACTCCTTTTGCATTTCCTATGAAAAGAAACTCTTATGCTCAATTAAAAAATGGTAAATATATCTCATTTGATGGTAAAACAAATAAACAAAAGAAACAATATATTAAAAAATATGGAGTACCTTTTTTATCTCTTATTTATATAAAAGGTCATATCGCACTTTATTTAGGAATTAAAAACAATGAACCTATTATTTTTCATAATATGTGGGGTGTAAAAACTAAAAAAGATGGGAAAAGTGGAAGATTTATTGTTGGAAAAAGTGTAATTTCAACTCTAGAAATAGGAAAAGAATTAAAATATTATGATAAAGAACATAATATCTTATCAAAAGTTAAAGGGATAGTAATATTAACTAAATAAGCTAACCTTATATTATATAATTTGTAAGTTATAATATATTATAATTTATAAAAAGGATATATAATGAATAAAAATTTTAAAAAAGCTTACTCTTTAATCGAACTAATCTTTATAATAGCTCTTATTGCAATAATAGCTTCTATTGCAATACCAAATCTTACAAATATAACAACAAAAGCAAATGTATCTTCACTTAAAAAAGATATAAATGCTATAATTACCTCTTGTAAATCATATTATTTAATAAATAATAAACTAGATAGTATAAGTTCGGCTATAAATTTAGATAGTAGTATTTGGGATATAAGTGATACACAAGTTATATATAAAGATGGTTTAAATAATTGTATTGATATAATGCTAAATAATAATGAACTAGAATTAAGTATTAAAAATGATGCTGGAAAGACTTGTAATGAGTTGATTGAAAGTGGAGTTACAAATACAGTTTATAGTTTAGATTAAAGGATAAATATGAGTAAATCAAAAATAGCACTATGGGGATTTGTTGCATTAGCAGTAATTATTGTACTTACAAAAATAAATAATATACCAGTATTAGATGAAAATGTTAAAAGTAAATGGGCTCAAGTTGAAAATCAATATAAAAGAAGATATGACTTAATCCCAAATCTTGTAAATACAGTAAAAGGTTATGCAAAACATGAAAAAGATACTCTAATGGGTGTTATTGAAGCTAGATCACAAGTTGGTCAAGTAAAAATTGATGCCAATAGTTTATCAAACCCTCAAATGTTAGAAGCATTTTCTAAAGCTCAAAATAATCTTACATCAGCACTATCAAAACTTATGTTAGTAGTTGAAAGATATCCAGATCTAAAAGCAAATAAAAACTTCTTAGCTTTACAATCTCAACTAGAAGGTACAGAAAATAGAATAGCAGTTGCAAGAAAAGATTATATTGATAGTGTTAAAAAATATAATATCGAGTTAAGATCATTTCCAAGTAATATTGTAGCTTCAATATTCCATCCAGAAGCACAAGTGATGCCTAATTTTAAAATATCACAACAAGAACAAGCAAACCCACAAATAAAATTCTAAGAATATGAAAAATCTATTTTTAGTATTTATTTTCTTAAGCTTAAATCTATTTGCTCAGATTACATTTCCTAAATTAACAGGACATGTAGTCGATACTGCAAATATCTTAAGTAAGCAAGAAAGATCTACAATTGAAGAGATATTAACAAATCATGAAAATAATACAAGTAATCAAGTAGTAGTTGTAACTTTACCAAGTCTAAATGATAAACCAATTGAAGAGTATGCTTTAGAATTAGGAAGACACTGGGGTCTTGGTCAAAAAGAAAAAAATAATGGTGTATTATTAGTTATTGCAATGAAAGAGAGAAAACTAAGAATTGAAGTTGGATATGGTCTAGAAGGTGCATTAACAGATAAAATATCTCATGAGATTATAGAATATATTATAAAACCTAAATTTAAAAGAAAAAATTATTTTGAAGGTATAAAAGATGGAGTTGAGAATATTTTAAAAGCTATAAAAAATGAATACACATTTACAAAAAATGATGAAAATAGTCACTTTGGATATGTATTTTTAGGTGGTTTTTTATTTATTTTATTATCTGAATTAGTAAGTAAATTATTTAAATTTACAAAAGGTAGAGTTTTTTATCAAGCTATTTTACTCTCAATAGTAACATATTTTATATCTCTTGAAGCATTTTACCTTAGTGTGATGTTATCGGCATCATTAGCTATAATAGTTTTTGCATTTTTCTTTTATAGGGATATAAATTCTTTTGATGATACAGATTATTATAGTTCAAGTAGTAGTTCGTCATCTTATAAAGATACTCTTTTTGATAAAGATATATTTTCATCGTCAAGTTACTCTGGTGGAGGAGGAAGCTTTGGAGGCGGTGGAGCTAGTGGGAGTTGGTAATGTTAAGTAAAGAGAAAAAATTAAATATACAAAAACAAATAGAAGAGTTAGAAAAAAATAGCTCAGCAGAATTATTAGCAGTTATAGCACAATCTATTCCTAGTAATTCTTTACCTAGTTTTATTTTGAAACTTTTACTTAAAAAGTATAGACAAAAACTAGCAAATAATTTTATTAAAAATTATTATGCAAATATTGAACAAAAAAATGAAGATGTAAAAGATATAGTTCTATTTTTTGTATGTGTAGATGAAAAATTTGTAAAAATAATAACAAGTAAAAATATAAATAATAAAATACCAAATAGTTTTTGGCAAAATATTATAGATAACTTTATAAAAAAAGTAAAACAAAATAAAATTGAAGATGGATTTATTCAAGCAATTAAAGAAAGTAAAGATATTTTACTAAAAGAATTTCCATCTACAAATAATATAAATGAACTTCCAAATGAAGTTATAGAATTATAAAACAAAAATTAGATATAATTATTAGATGAATGAAACAATAAAAATTTTAAAAGAAAATAATTTACTAAAAATTATAGATGAACCACTTGATATAAATCTTGAAATTCCACATATTGCTTATGTGGAAGTAAAGACTGAAGATTCAAAAGCATTACTTTTTACAAATGTAATTGATAAGAAAAATGATAAAAAATTTACAGAACCAGTTCTTATGAATGTTTTTTGTAACCCCAAAGCAGTAGAGCTTTTTATAGGAGATGCAGATAAAATTGCAAATTCTATTGAAAGTTTATTAAAAATGAAACCACCAAAAACATTTAGTGATAAACTTTCAATGTTTGGTAAACTTTTTAATGCTAAAAATATCTTTCCCAAAAGATTAAAAACAAAAGGTATATGTCAAGAAGTGATACATACAGGTGATGATATAAAACTATCTGATCTTCCAATACTTACAACTTGGGAACAAGATGGAGGACCATTTATAACTATGGGTCAAGTATATACTCAAAGTTTAGATGGAGGTATGCACAATGTTGGTATGTATAGACTACAAGTTTATAATGATGGACAACTAGGAATGCATTGGCAAATACATAAAGATAGTAACCACTTCTTCCATGAGTATAAAAAAGCTGGTAAAAAAATGCCAGTTTCAATTGGTATTGGTGGAGATCCTATGTATATTTGGTGTGGACAAGCACCTTTACCTATAGGTGTATTTGAACTTTTATTATATGGATTTGTAAAAAATAAAAATGCAAGATTAGTAAAATCAATCACAAACGATATTTATGTACCACATGATGTTGATTATGTAATTGAAGGTTTTGTTGATCCTGATATTATTAAAATAGAAGGTCCATTTGGAGATCATACTGGGTATTATACTCTTGAAGAGGAGTATCCAATGATGGATGTAACTTGTATTACACATAAAAAAGAGCCAGTATTTGCAGCAACTGTTGTTGGAAAACCACCTTTAGAAGATAAGTATATGGGTTATGCAACTGAGAGAATATTTTTACCGTTATTAAAAACAACAGCTCCTGATTTAATAGATTATTATATGCCTGAAAATGGTGTTTTTCACAATCTTATTTTAGCAAAAATAAAAACAGCATATCCAGGACACGCTCAACAAATGATGCATGCATTTTGGGGTGTAGGGCAAATGTCTTTTGTAAAACATGCAATATTTGTAAATCAAGATGCTCCAGAACTACATGATGATATAGCAATTACAAAATGGATTTTAAATAGACTAGATACACAAGAGATACTAATTACAAAAGGTGTTGTAGATGCACTTGATCATAGTTCTCCTAGATTTGCACTTGGTGGAAAGCTTGGAATTGATTGTACAGGTGATGAGATAAAATCTTTAGATATAGAGCTATTAGATGATAATATATTATTAGAAAAAATTCAAAATATAACATCTGAAGTAAAGGATCTAAAACAATATCATAAAGATACAAAAAATCCTATATGTGTAATAAGTGTTAATAAAACAAGATCTCAAAAAGAGTTATTTGAACAATTAAAACCACTATTTAATCATATTAAGATTTTAGTAATTATAGATGAAAAAAATAATAACCTAGAAAATGCATATATGCTAGTATGGAGAGTAGTAAACAATATTGATAGTAATAGAGATATATTTATACAAGATAATACTATAGGTGTAGATGCTACAAATAAAAACTCTTTAGATAACTTCCAGCGAAGATGGCCAGATGATGTTGTATGTACAGCTAGTGTAATTGAAGATTTACGAAATAGGAAAATATTAAATATAAGCGATGAGTTTATTTCTAAATGGGGGCTAGTATAAGATGATTAAACATATAGTTTTTATAAAGTTAAAAGATGAAAATAAAGAGCAAAATGCTTTAAAAATAAAAGAACTTCTTGAAGAGTTACCTTCTAAAATAGAAGGATTACTTGATATAGAAGTTGGAATAAACTTTGATGAAGCAGATAGAGCTATGGATCTATCTTTATATAGTAGTTTTGCTTCAAAAGAGGATTTAAATATTTATGCTACACATAAAGATCATTTAAAAGTTATTGATTTTATAAAAACGCGTGCAGATTATACAAAAGTTGTTGATTATGAAGTATAAATTTAATAAAATAGTAAACTAAATAAAATTTAGGGTAAAACATGAGAAAAGATTTAACATTTAAAAATGATATTAGGAACAAATTTTGGCAGTTCTCTATATTGCCGATTTTTTTCTTAAGTATTATATTTATGGCGTTTATATATTTTACCCTAGAAGGAACATATGAAAGATCTCATGTTCGTATTTTAAAAAGTTTTGATTATAGTCTAAACTCTTTTTTTAAAAGTACTTTAGAAAAAATAGAGTATATAAAAGACAATAATATGGACTGTACTGATATGAAATTTACAATTTCACATAATAATGAATTTGAATCTATTATTGTTTTAGATAAAAATGGGATAGTTTTACAATCGTATTATGATGGTGAAAATAGCTCTTTTAAAGGTTTTGATTTTTCAAATAATAGAGTCTTTAAAAAATTTATTAGAAATAATAAAAAACCATTTTTCTCAAATATAAATTTCTCTCCATTTTCAAATAAAAGGGTAATTTCATATATATTTGAATACTCAGATAAAATTTATATGATAAATTTAAATATTGAAGGTATAAATAAATATATACAATATGTTAATAAAACATTTGAAGGTCAAATGATTGTTGTGGATAACAATGGAAAATATATTGTAAATACAACAAAAAGCGAAATTAATAATGAATCTTTTTATAATACACAACTATATACATACATAAAAAATAATCAAAATGAATATAAATATATTAAATTTTTTAATGAGTATACTCAAAAAGATAATTATTTCACATTTATGATTAATAAATATACAAAGTGGACGATTATATTAATTGATAATAATGATAATTTGGATGATATTTTAATTAAAATAGGTATCTTATTGGCATTTTTTATTTTAGTACTTAGTATTATAACTATTATAGTTGCTTCTAAAGTTACACATAAAACACTAGATCCTATTTATGAGATTACAGATAAGATGGATAAATTTGCAAATGATATAACTCAAAGTTCATATCTAAGTGAAGATATTGCCTATCCAATGTTTAGAAAAATTGTAAGAAGTTTTAATAAAATGCAAGATAAAATAATTTTAAGAGAAAATGAATTAGTAAATTTAAATACAACTCTTGAAGAAAAAGTAAAAGATAAAACAAAACAATTAGAATATATAAATAAAAATCTTCATAAAAAAGTTCAGCATGAGATAAATTTAAATACACAAAAAGAAAAAATATTATTTGAACAATCAAAAATGGCTGCAATGGGAGAGATGATAGGTAATATTGCTCATCAATGGAGACAGCCACTTAGTTTAATAAGTACAGTAACAAGTGGATTAAAGTTTAAATATGAGATGGGTATGTTTGATGAAAAAGAGTATCTAAACTCTTTAGATAAGATTTTAAATTCTACTACATATTTATCAAATACTATTGATGATTTTAGAAATTTCTTTAAAAAAGATAAAGAAGTTAAAGAGTTTGATATAAAAGCATTAATTGATAAATCTATTACTTTAATGGGAAATAGTTTCACTGTAAATAATATAAAACTAGAAATTAATGTAGAATATACCCTATTAAATGGTTATGAAAATGAACTTTTGCAAGCACTATTAAATATTTTAAATAATGCAAAAGATGCATTAAAAACAAAAGAAGATAATAAAGTAATTATTATATCTACAGAGATAAAAGATGATAATATAAAAATATATGTACAAGATAGTGCAGGTGGGATTCCTCTTAACATTATAGACAAAATATATGATCCATATTTTACAACAAAACATCAATCACAAGGTACTGGTATTGGATTATTTATGACAAAAGAGATTATTGCAAAACATATGAATGGTAATATTGAAATAGAAAACAAAACATTCCAATATGATAATCAAACATATACAGGTGCTTTATTTATTATAACAATACCAAAAAAGTTAAAATAACAACTCTTTAACCACGACTTAAAAGCAAATATAGTAGAATCAATAACTTTAATAATTACAAAAGTGTAGGAAAAAAATATGATCTTGATGATAGATAA
>CAYZWZ010000014.1:0-36059 GCA_964482285.1 uncultured Helicobacter sp.
CTAGTTAGTTATAAGAAAAAGTGATTAATCTGGCACTCAGATTTTTCATTAAGTCTATTTAATCAATATTATTGTAATATAAAATATGAATAAATTTATAATAGTAATATTTTTGTTATTAAGTAACCTTTTTGGAAATGATTTAATAAAAACTATACCAACATCAATAAATATTGATTATGAAAAAGCATTATTAGGAAAAAAACTATTTAATGAAGTTAAATTAAGTAGTAATAATACTATATCTTGTGCATCTTGTCATATATTGGATGATGGTGGAGATGATAATTTAAGAGTTTCATTTGGAATTGATGGAAAACAAGGAACTAGAAATTCACCTACTGTATATAATTCACGTTATAATGCATATCAATTTTGGGATGCTTCAGTAAAAACATTAGCTCAACAAGCACTAGGCCCAATTCATAATCCAGTTGAGATGGGATCAAATTTTAATGAAATTATTCCTAAATTAAAAGATGATAAATATTATAAATTAAAATTTAAAACTATTTATGGTGAAATTAATAAAGTAAATATAATAGATGCAATAGTAGAATTTGAAAAAACTTTAATTACCCCAAATTCTAAGTTTGATAGATATTTAAATGGTGAAAAAGATATACTAACTAAATCTGAAAAAGATGGGTATAAGTATTTTGTAGAATATGGATGTATATCTTGTCACAACGGTATAAATATTGGTGGAAATTTAATACAAAAAATAGGGATATTAAATACATATGAGAGTGATGACTTAGGAAGATATAATATTACTAAGGATGATGAAGATAAATATTATTTTAAAGTTCCAAGCTTAAGAAATATCAATTTAACAAAACCTTATTTTCATGATGGAAAAATTGAAAGTTTAAAAAAAGCTGTTACGTTAATGGCAAAGTATCAAATTGGTTTTGATATTACAGAAGAAGAATTAAATAGTATTTTAGCTTTTTTAAAAACTTTAACTGGTGAAAAATATAATTGGATAGAAAAATAATGAAAAAATTAATGATCTATTTTTTTACATTGATATTAATTATTTGTATATTAATATATTATATTATTGATGCAAAAAATAAAAATGATAATTTTATTGAAATTAAAGATCATATAGAAAAATTGATTATTATAAATAAAGATTTAGATATTTATATAAAACATAAAACTAATTATGAAAATTATGACTTAATAGAGGAAAAAATTAATGATTTTAACTTACAATTTAAAAATTTAAATAAACATCTAATTGATAAAGATATAAAAGAAAAATTAAAAAAATTAAAAAAACAAGTTGCTATTAAAATTGAATTAATAAATAAAACAAAATCTTATAGAGCTATTTTAAATAATTCATTTCGTATAATACAAATTATAAAAAATAAAAATTCTTTAAATGAATATAATAATTTGTATTTTGATATTTTATCTATAGATAAAAATAATAATATTAATAAAAATAAACTATTAGAAACTATTAATGATAAATTAGATGATGCCGAAAATATGCAAGAAAAATATTTTTTAATCCATGCTAAAAATATTATAAAATATCATCTAAAAATATTTAAGTTAGAAAATAAATTAGATATTCTTAATATACATAAATTATTAAAAAAAATTGAAAATGAATACAGAAAAGAATCAAAATATAGTGCGAAAAAAGCTTATATATCTATTTCCGCACTTTTTGTAGTGTTGTTTTTAGTAATGTTATTGTATATGTTTGATGAACAAAAACTGTTAAAATCATATCAAGAGCTATATAAGTTTAGAAGAACAGTTCAAAATAGTGATAATATTGTAATTATTACTGATATAAATAAAAATATCACATATGTAAATGATGCATTTAGTAAAACATCTAAATATACTTTTGATGAAGTAATAGGTAAAACACCAAGATTTTTAAGATCAGGTATTCATAATAGTGAATTTTATAAAAATATAGATAAAATTATTTTTAGTGGAAAACAATGGAATGGTGAATTTTATAATAAATCAAAAGATGGAAAAATTACAATAGAAAGAGCTATCATAACACCTTCTTTTGATGAAAATAATAATATTGTTGAATTTATATCTATTAAACAAGATATTACAAAAGAGAAAGAGATTGAAAATGAATTAAATAAAAATGAAAAATTAATAATTCAGCAATCAAAAATGGCAGCAATGGGCGAAATGTTAGAAAATATAGCACATCAATGGAGACAACCTTTATCAACCATATCAACTATATCTAGTTCTCTTATTATGAAAAAAGAGATGGAAATAGATACAAATAAAGATAGTGAAATTGAATATTTAAATAAAATAATAAAAACAACATCTTTTTTATCAAAAACAATAGATGATTTTAGAAACTTTTTTAGAAATGAAAAAGAAGCAACACTATTTGATATAAAAGACGCTTATATTGATAGTTTACATATTGTTAATTCTAAGTTTGAGTCACTTGGAATATCAATAATAGAAGAGATAAAAAGTATTGAAGTTGAAACTTATAAAACAGAATTGATGCAAGTATTTATTAATATTTTAAATAATGCAAAAGATGCATTAATTCAAAATAAAATTGAAAATAAATATATATTTGTTAAAATTACAAATGATGATGAATCTATTTTTATTGAAATTAAAGATAATGCAAATGGGATTTCGAATAATATTATACATAAAGTATTTGAACCATATTTTACAACCAAACATAAATCACAAGGAACTGGAATTGGACTTTATATGAGTAATGAAATAATTACTAAGCATTTAAACGGAACACTTAATGTTATTAATGATGAATTTGTATATAATAACAAAAAATATATTGGTGCATTATTTCATATAAAAATTCCAATTAAAGCAAAAAAGGATGCTAATGTTAAATGATAAAAACTTTTTAAATATTGCAAAAGAGATTTCAAGTGCTAGTAAATGTGTATCAAAGCAAGTTGGAGCGGTTATTGTAAAAGATGGTAGAATTTTAAGTACAGGATATAACGGTACACCAGCTGGATTTGAAAATTGTTGTGATCATTGGGATGGTAAATATACAAAAGATCATCATGAATGGTCAAAAACTTATGAAATTCATGCAGAGATGAATGCAATTATATGGGCTGCTAGAGAGGGTATTAGTATTAAAGATGCAACTATATATGTTACACTTGAACCGTGTAGTGAATGTAGTAAAAATTTAATCGCAAGTGGTATAAAAAGAATAGTTTATAATAAATCATATGAACATACAGATTCTAATATAATAACACAATTTTTAGAAGATAATGGTGTTAAAATAGAGCAGTTGAATTAGATCTTTACTATACTTATGTTACTATTCGTTATAAATAATAAAGGTCATAAATATGATAAAAATTTTTAAATCAACTTTTTTTAAAGTTTTATTTTTAAGTCTAGTTAGTGGTTCTATTTTACAAGCAGGATTAGTAAATGCAATATCTATAATAGTAAATGATGATATTATAACTTTAGTTGATATAGATAATAAAATGACTAAAGAGCATATATCAAAAGAGAAAGCTACACAAATTTTAGTAGATGAAATTTTATATAAACAAGCATTAAAAAGGCAAAATGTTAGTGTTGATGATATGGATGTTGAAAACTATATTGAACTTTTAGCAAAACAAAATAAAATGAAAGTTTATGAGTTTAAAAATGCAATTAAACAACAAAAAGATTATGAAAAGTTTAAAGAAGATATCAAAAAACAAATATTACATCAAAAACTATTACAATCTATTGCTTCTAACAATCTAAAAAGAGTTAGTGAAGATGATATGAAAATATATTATAAAAATAATATATCTTTGTTTGTAAAGACACTTAAAACTGATGTAAAGGTATACTCTTCTTTAAGTAAGATTGATCTTGAAAAAATTAAAAATAATCCTATGTTAATAAATAATAATGTAAATATTCAAGATATGACTTTAGAAGATAGTAAAATAAATCCACAAATCAGATATATACTTGCAAATACAAAAGAGAAAAGTTTCTCTTCTATATTTAAAAATAAAAAGATTTTTAATATGTTTTTTGTTGTAAAAAAATATGATGAAAAAAGAATATCATTTGAAGAAGCAAAAAATAAAATATTTGAAGTTATGATGAAAAAAAGAGAAAATGAGTATTTAAAAAACTATTTTGAAACTTTAAAAATAACTGCAAATATAAAAGTTTTACGATAAATTAGATATAATCACAAATATATAGAAACAATAAATAATAAGGAATAAAATGTTTGAAGTAGTAATCGGACTGGAAGTTCATGCGCAACTAAATACTAAAAGTAAATTGTGGTGTGGGTGTGCAACAAGTTTTGGAGAAAAACCTAATACAAATGTATGTCCAACTTGTCTTGGTCTTCCTGGGGCATTGCCTGTTTTAAATGAAGTAGCAGTACATAAAAGTATTCAACTAGCAAAAGCTTTAAAAGCAAAAGTTAATCAAAAATCAATATTTAATAGAAAAAATTATTTCTATCCAGATCTACCAACAGGTTATCAAATATCTCAATTTGAAGTTCCAGTTGTAGATAAAGGTGAGGTTACAATTGACTTTCCAGATGGCACAAGTAAAACAATTGGTGTTACAAGAGCTCACTTAGAAAATGATGCAGGTAAAAGTTCACATGTTGGAAATATATCTAAAGTTGATCTAAATAGAGCAGGTACTCCATTACTTGAAATTGTATCTGAACCAGATATGAGATCTAGTGAAGAAGCTATTTTATATATGAAAAAACTACACTCAATTGTAAGATATATAGATATTAGTGATGCTAATATGCAAGAGGGTTCTTTTAGAGCTGATGTTAATATATCTATTAGACCAAAAGGTGATGATAAATTATACACTAGATGTGAAATCAAAAATATGAATAGTTTTAAGTTTATAGAAAAAGCTATAAAATATGAAGTAAATAGACAAATAGAAGCTTGGGAAGATGGTGTTTATGATCAAGAGGTTGTTCAAGAGACAAGACTTTTTGACGTAAATACTGGCGAAACTAGATCTATGAGAGGCAAAGAAGATGCTGCTGATTATAGATATTTCCCAGATCCGGATCTATTACCTTTGGTAATAAGTGATGAGCTTATAGAAAAATTCTCAAATATTCCTGAACTTCCAGATGAAAAAAAATCTAGATTTGTAAAAGAGTTTGGATTAAAAGAATACGATGCTGGTGTTATTTGTAGTACAAAAGAGATGGCTCAATATTTTGAGGATATGATGTCTTGTGGAATTACAGGAAAAACTGCAACTACATGGCTTACAGTTGAGCTTCTTGCAAGATTTACGGATGGTATTAATATTACTAATTCTCCTGTAGATGCTATAAAATTAGGTTCACTTGTAAAAGCTATTGAATCAGGTGATATATCAGGAAAAGCAGCAAAAGAAGTACTTGATTATTTAATGCAAAATGATGATAGTGTTGAAAATGTTATTGAAAAACTAGGTCTTAAACAAGTAAGTGATGATGGAGCAATATTAGCAATAATAGATGAAATCATAGCTTCAAATGAAGATAAAGTTGAGCAATATAAAGCAGGTAAAGAGAAATTATTTGGATTCTTTGTTGGTCAAACAATGAAAGCTTCTAAAGGTAGTGCTAACCCACAAGTAGTAAATAAACTTTTAAAAGAGAGATTATCATAATGTTAAAAATTGGAATAGTTGGAGTTGGAACTGTAGGACAAAGTGTATGTCAAATATTAGAAGACAACAAAGATATAATAACTGCAAGAGCAGGAGTTGAGTTAAATGTAGTATCAGGAATAGTTAATAATCTTTCTAAAAAAAGAGATATTAATCCTAATATAAAAATATCAAATAATGTAGATGATATTTTAAATGATGATTCTATTGATATAGTTGTTGAACTTATGGGTGGAGTTGAAGATGCTTTTGAGGTTGTTAAAAAAGCATTACAAAAAGGTAAAGCAGTTGTAACAGCAAATAAAGCTCTTTTAGCTTATCATAGATATGAATTACAAGAGATAGCTGGTGATACTGCTTTTGAATTTGAAGCTGCTGTTGCAGGTGGTATACCAATTATTACTGCATTAAAAGATGGTCTTGGTGCAAATCATATTAAAAGTATAAAAGGTATCATGAATGGTACTACAAACTATATGCTTGATAAGATGATTAATGAAGGTGTGGCATATGATGTTATACTAAAAGAAGCACAAGATCTAGGTTATGCTGAAGCTGATCCAACTTTTGATGTTGGTGGGTTTGATGCAGCACATAAGTTACTTATTTTAGCTTCTATTGCTTATGGTATTGATGCTAAACCTGAAGATATCTTAATAGAGGGTATACAAAATATAACTCCAGCTGATGTTGATTTTGCAGCTGAATTTGGATATGTATTAAAACTTTTAGGTATTGCAAAAACAAATGGCAATAGTGTTGAACTTAGAGTTCACTCTGTATTAGTTCCACAAAATCAAATGATAGCAAAAGTTGATGGTGTTATGAATGCTGTTAGCGTTGTAGGAGATAAAGTTGGAGAAACTTTATACTATGGAGCTGGTGCTGGTGGAGATGCAACTGCAAGTGCTGTTATAGCAAATATTATAGATATTGCTAGAAAAGGTAAAGGTTCACCTATGCTTGGGTTTAAAAAGCCTTTAGAATCAGGTATGAAATTAGCTTCAATTAATGATATTAATACTAAATATTATTTAAGACTTGAAGTAAATGATATTGCAGGTGTTTTAGCAAAAGTTGCAACTATATTAGGAAATAAAAATATTTCAATAAAAAATATGGTTCAAAAGCCTTTAGATGATAATAAATCAAACTTATTATTATCTACTCATACTTGTAATGAAAAAGATATAAAAGATGCTATGGATAGTCTAGAAAAAGATAATATAGTATTATCTAAACCTGTTATGATAAGAATAGAAGAATAAAATATATAACATATATAAAAAAAAGGCTATCATGAAAATGATAGCCTTTTTTTATATCTAAAATTTATTATTTAGATTTATTTTTATTAACACTTTGATTAAATACAAGATAGTATTTTATGTTTATATTACCATTTGATTTTATAAACTCAATTGGAAATTTAAGTGTAATTGAATAATATTGTTTATTTATTCTATCAATTGTATCAAAGAAGCTTTTTGGGTTCTTTGTATTTTGAATAATTGTAAATTCATATGATTCATATTTATTTATATAATTTTTGTTAAATTTAATTGTTGCATCTTTTAAAATTGTTTGTAGATATTTTTTTATCTCATCTTTTGATAAGTTTTTATATTTTTTGCTTGGTTTATATATCTTTGTTTCATTTATATCTATTGGATTTATTATATTATTATTTGCAATAATCGCTGTATAGAAGTTATTATTTTTACTAGTTAATATATTTTCACTAACTTTATATATTTTAAGTAGAGCTGGTTTTAGATTCTCTTCATAAGAGTTTTCTTTTACAAAGTTATATACTAATGTTGATTCATCTTTTAGTAGTTTTATCTCTTTTAGTGTTGAATCAGATCCAATTGTATCAAATATCTCTAAAATAAACTTTTTATAGTTATTATTTATACTTGTATGATTTGGTAAAGATATCTCTTCTATTTTTGCTAACTCTTTTTTTTGTTTAATTAGTTGTTCTTGTTTTTTTAATATTTTTTGTTTGATTATTTCATTTTTTTCGTTTTGTTTATACCAATAAACACCTGCTGCAAAAATAAGTGATAACAAAAATAAAATAATTAGTGTTATAAACAATTTATTGCTTTTTTTCTTTGTTTGTGCTTTGGTAAAGCTTTGTTTTGTAATTAAATGTTTTGAAGATAGTTTAAATATATGATTATCTATATTTACTTGTTTATAATTTATATTTAATAATAGATCTTTATTTAAAGTTACTATTTGTTCATCTGTTAGTTGCTTAATAGTATAGTAAATATTTGTATTTTGTATAAAGTATGAGTTATTATTTACTTCATAAAACTCTTTTATAATATTTGAGATATCATCTTGAATTTGTAATAGATACATCTCTTCATATAGCTTTTGTTTTGATATATCATCTTCAAAAAAATTACTATTTGATAGTTCATTATAAGATGGTAATAACTTAATAGAAGAGAATGCGTACCTTTTATCTTCATCTAAAATTATTGCATATAAGTATTCATTATGAATTAAAATATTTAATGACTTCTCATTTAAACTATCATTCATAATACTTTGTAAAACTGTAAATGGTGATATAAAATAATCTATAGTATCTTTTTGATAAAAAGATAATTCTTTTTCTAATTCTTCACTATTTAAAATAATATCATGTTTCATATCATAGTAAACATGAGAGATCACTTTTGGATAAGATTGTTCATTAGAAACTATTTTTTGGTTTATATTTTCACAAAGGGCAGTAATATATGTTTTTTGGATACTATTTTTAAGTGATGTTATTTTTATTTTTGCATCATTTGATATTTGATTATTATCTAATAAAAAAGTCGAATGTTCACTTTTAATTATTTTATCATCATCTGTTATTTGATAATTGATTTTAATATTTTGTTGACTTTTTATTATGTTAATATATTGTATATTTTTATTAAACATCATTTTTTCCTAACTTTGATTTTATTAATTCTTTTGATTTTTCCATACTTAAACCTTCTATACTAAAAGGGTCACTAATATAAAAATCAATTCTTCCAAAAGGCTTAGGAACTATAAATTTATCCCAAGAATTCATTTGCCAATATTTACTAGGTTTTATACTACATGTAAGTATTTTTGCACCAGTTTTTTGAGAAATTGCTACTATACCATCTGCTACTTCATATATTGGACCTTTTGGTCCATCTGGAGTTATCGCTACATCTATACCATTTTTTATAGATTTTATAGCATTTATCAAAGCTTTTGCTCCACCTCTTGTTGATGAACCTTCAATAGCACCAACACCAAGATGTGATACAACTTTTCTTATTGTTTGTCCATCTCTGTGTTGACTAACAATCACTTTAATCTTTCCATTTTTTTTAAATTTTCTATAATTTAAAGCTTGCATTAGAAGTTGACCATGCCACATTGCTAAAATAAATGGTTCTGATGGAACATCCTTTGGGTGATGAAACACTTTTTTATTAGTAAAGTAGATAAACCTTACTAATAAACTAAGAATATATGGTAATAATATTACTTGAACAAAGTGTTTTATCTTTTTTTTCACAACTAAATCACTTCACCTTTTAAAGATGTTCTACTAGCTTTTGTGATTCTTACATCTACTATTTTACCCAGTAACTCTTCACTACCTTTTACAAATACCTGTAGGTAGTTATCACTAAATCCCATAATTTCACCATTTGGTTTTAGATCTTCAAAATATACTTTATGAATCTTTCCAACTTGTTTTTCCATTAGTTCATCTTGATGAGTTTTATGAAGCTCTATGAGTTCTGTTAATCTTTCACTTCCAATTTCACTTGGAACTTGTTCCATAAATTGAGCAGGAGTATTTGGTCTAGGAGAGTATTTAAAATTAAATATTTGATCAAATTTAACCTTATTTACAACATCTAGTGTATCTTTGAAATCTTCATCAGTTTCACCTGGAAATGCTACAATAATATCAGTTGATATTCTAACATCAGGTACAAGTGATTTTATCTTTTCACATCTGTTTAGGAACCACTCTTTAGTGTATCCTCTTTTCATAGCTTTTAAAATCTCAGTTGAGCCACTTTGAAGCGGTACGTGGATCGATTTACATATTTTAGGATTTGAAGCAAATTCTTCAATAAATTCATCATCCATATGAAGAGGATGTGGAGATGTAAATCTTATTCTTTCAACTTTATTTACTTTACTAATATCTTGTAGTAATTTTGTAAAGTTATATTTTGTTTCTTTGAACTCTTTTCCATAGTTATTTACATTTTGCCCTAATAGAAAAATCTCTTTTGATCCATTATCTACAGCTTTTTGTACCTCTTTTAAGATTATATCACTAGGTATACTAATCTCATCACCTCTTGTTGCTGGTACTATACAAAAAGTACAAGATTTATCACAACCAAGTGATATATTTATACTTGCTTTATATCCAGAATTTCTGTATTCACTAAATTCATAGGCAGTTTCATCATAGTTTATATCTATTTCTACTGTACCTTTTTTCATTACCGCTTGAGATATTTTTGATACATTTCTAGCTCCAACTACAAAATCAACATAAGGAGCTCTTTTTATAATCTCATCACCTAGATGAGATGCAGTACATCCACATACACCAATTTTTGCACCATCTTTTTTTACTTTATTAAATTGTCCTAGTTCTGAAAAAAGTTTTTGTACAGGTTTTTCTCTAACACTACAAGTATTAATGATGATTAAATCAGCATCTTTTAGTTCTTTAGTTGCTTCATAGTTATGGTGTTTATTTAGTTCTGCTATAATATGTTCAGTATCCCTCTCATTCATAGCACAACCAAGTGTTTGGATAAATAGTTTTTTACTCATAATGAATTATTTCAAATCTTATAAAGCGTGTAACTCATACATATATTCATCATCAGCTAAACCATATTTAACTTCTTTAAAATATGCATTGTATCCTTCAGCTTCGATACTATCAACTAATGACATCATATTTTTGTGAGAATTATCTCTATCAAAATAGAATATTTTTTGTTCAACTTCTTTTAATTCTTCTTTTATTTTACTTAAACTTACTTTTACTGGAGTATCTCCAATATTTTCTCTTGCTATTAATATATCCATATTTTATTCCTTTTAGTGTTTATAATATATGCGATTATATCTAAGTATGGCTTAAATTTTTTTAGATGCTTATTTTAAGTAATAAAAAACTATAATATTATATATAAAATAAAAAAGAAACCTTTTGAAAAATACTTCTAAAAAACTAAATGCATTTACACTCTCAGGATTAATAATAGGTCCAATTTTAGGTTCAGGTATTATACTTTTACCACCATTACTTTATAATAATATTCAAAATAATTCAATTTTTATATGGATTGGTATTTGTTTTTTAGGATTTTTATTTGCACTTGTATTTGGAAAATTAGCTATTATGTATAAAGGTGATGGTGGTGTACCAATTGCAACAAAAGAAGTTTTAGGAAAAAAATATCAGCTTCTTACATCATTTTATTTGATATTTGCTGTTTTTTTTGGTCCAGTTGCAGTATTACTTATAGCTGCGCAGTTTTTACAGGAATATTTTTCTAATATAAATATAGCAATAATAGCATTTGGTATTTATGTTATTACATATTTACTATTTATTAAAGAGATAAATTTTATTGGTAAAATAATGTTATTTGTTACTAGCATTACTAGTATAATATTTTTACTATGTTCTATAAATATATTGTCTTTTATATATTTTAGTACTAGTTTTAGTATATTTTAAAATACTAAATACCTCTGATTTAGTTACTTTTGCAGATGGATTTTTTATAGCAAATGCAATAATAGGCTTAGTAATAGCTATAAAATAATTGAAAATGGTTTTTTAAAATATAGTGCATATTTATTACTAATTGTCTTTACTTCTATCCTTTTAAGTACAAATATAATTATCCTTTTGATTATTATTTTATTATTTTTATTTACTTATTTTGGATATACTTTTAAAAATAATTAAAGAAGAGATATGATAAAAAGTTTTTTTGGTACAAAAGAGTACCGTTTATGGGCATGGGGTGGATTGATATTTTTATTTTCAATCACATGGTTGCAAGTTTATTTAACGGTTCAAATAAACACTTGGTATGGTGAGTTTTACAATATACTTCAAAAAGCAGATGATATTGAAGCATTTTGGGCATCAATGACAAAGTTTACATTTTTAGCGATTCCATATATATTTGTAGCTATGGGTGTGTTTTATTTTGCTCAACATTATGCTTTTAGGTGGAGACAGGCTATTACATATTATTATATCCCATTATGGGAGAAGTGTCCATCTACAATAGAAGGTGCATCACAAAGAATCCAACAAGATACATATGAGTTTGCAAAATCATTAGAAAGCTTAGGTCTAGGCTTATTTAAAGCTATATTAACACTTATTGCATTTATTCCAATATTATGGACTTTATCAGAAAAAATAACAGTAGATTATCTTGATGGAATAGATGGATCTTTAGTGTATATTGCGCTTATTACTTCTATTGGAGGGATGTTAGTATCTTATGTAGTAGGTATAAAACTTCCTGGAATTGAGTATGATAATCAAAAGTGTGAAGCTGCATATAGAAAACAATTAGTTTTTAGTGAAGATGATAAAATATATGCAAAGCAAGAAACACTTTTTGAATTATTTACAGGACTAAAAACAAACTATTTTAGAATGTTTAATCACTATTCATATTTTTCATTATGGGGAAATCTATATTCACAAGTTATGATAATACTTCCATACCTTATTATGGCACCATCACTTTTTGTTGGAGCTGCAACATTGGGAGTTATAACTCAAACTGGAAATGCTTTTGGGAAAGTAAATGATAGTTTTTCTTATTTAATAGACCATTGGACAGATATTACAAAATTTCTATCAGTTATTAAAAGATTAAGAGAGTTTGAGAGATTATTATTACAAGGGTATAAAACAGTATGACAAATATAAAAGAAACAATAACAAAAATAATAGATGAAGAAAATATAATACAAGCTATTTTTACAGGAGTTAGAAAAAAAAGTGAAAAAACTTTTAATAAAGTTACTATAAAAAAAGTTATTATTCAAAATGAAGAGAAACATCAATTTGAATATACTTATGATAAAAATGTAGAACATAAAAATTTAAATAACGATGATACAATAGCTGAAATAGATTATTTAATAGAAACATATTTTAAACAAGCTATTATCTATACTATAACATCTAACTATCATATACTTGTTAATAAAAGAGGTGAAATAAAGATAAATAAAAAAGCACCTACAAGAAAGTTTGAAGAGATATCTCATAATAGAAAGAAAAACTATATTTTAAATGAGGGTGTACTAACTCCATATTTAATAGAACTAGGAATTATGACAGAACAAGGTAAGATAGTAAAAGCAAAATATGATAAATTTAAACAAATAAATAGATATTTAGAGCTTGTATCTGATTGTATACCTTATTTAGATAAAAATAAAACTATAAAAATTATTGATTTTGGATGTGGAAAAGCATATCTTACTTTTGCTCTTTATGATTATTTGGTATTAAAAATGGGTTACAATGTAGAAATTGTTGGTTTAGATTTAAAAGAAAATGTTATTAAATTTTGTTCAAATTTAGCTAAAAAATTAAGATATGATGATTTGCGATTTGAACAAGGTGATATTAAAGGTTTTGATCAGTTTGATGATGTAGATATGGTTATATCATTACATGCTTGTAACACTGCAACAGATGAAGCACTTGCAAAAGCTGTTAATTGGGGTGCTAAAGTTATTTTAGCAGTTCCTTGTTGTCAGCATGAGTTTCTTAAAAAAATAAAAAATGAAAAAATGATCCCTATGATGAAATATGGAATTATAAAAGAAAAACTAGCAACTCTTCTTACAGATAGTGTAAGAGCTAATGTTTTAGAAATTATGGGTTATAGAACACAAGTACTAGAGTTTATAGATATGGAACATACTCCTAAAAATATAATGATAAGAGCTTTCTTTGAAAATAATCAAAAAATAAGTAAGCTTATTGAACAATATAAAGAGTTTAAAAATGAGTGGCAAATATCTCCTTATATAGAAGAAGCTTTTGGAAAAAAACTAAAAGATAAACTGTAAGAAATTTATTTCTTGCAGATATATAAATTTTCTTAAAAATACAGATAAAATTTAAATTTAAGTGAAATTTATATATAATAATAAAAATATTATACAAAGCATGTCTAGTTAATTCTAACTAGAAAACATCAAAAAGACCATTGCATTGTTAAAAAAGGAAATTTTATGGATAAAATAATAGATATTATAGATAGTATTGCTTATGAAAAAGGTTTAAAAGTTGAAGAGATAGAAGTAGCTCTAAAAGAGTCACTTGTTAAAACAGCACAAAAAATGATAGATGAAACACTTGTATTTGATGCAAGTATAGATAGAGAAGCTAAAAAGCTTAATCTATTTCAAAAAATAGAAGTTGTCGCAGATGATGATGAAAGATTAACAGCTGAGTTTACAAATGAAGTAAATGATGAAGGTGTTGAGTACCAAAAGATAAATAATACTGAAAACTTTATCTCATTAAGTGAAGCTAAAAAACTAGATAGTGATTTAGAAATAGGAGATTTTTTAAACTATGATTTAGAATTTGAATCTATGGGTAGAAATGCAGCTTCTATATTATTTCAAAATCTTGAATATAGACTACAAAGACATATAGAAAATAACTTATTTGATAAATATAACTCTCAAGTTGGTAAAACAATCAACTCAGTTATAACATCAGTTGATTCACAAGATAATTCATTTATGGAAATTGGTGAAGTAAGAGCTATATTACCTAGAAAAAACAGAATCAAAGGTGAATTCTTTAAAGTTGGAGATGCTATTAAAGCAGTAGTAAGATCAGTAAGAGTTGATAAACAACATGGACTAATAGTTGAAGTATCTAGAACATCTCCAAAGTTCTTAGAAGCATTACTTGAACTAGAAGTTCCAGAATTAGCTGATAAAAGAATCACTATAGAATCAAGTGCAAGAATACCAGGTGCTAGAGCAAAAATTGCACTATCTACAAATGAACCAAATATTGATCCAATTGGAGCAATCGTTGGTGTAAAAGGTGTTAGAATAAATGCAGTTTCACAACAACTAAATAATGAAAATATAGATTGTATAGAATATAGTGCAATTCCTGAGATATTTATCTCTAGATCGTTAAGTCCTGCTATAGTTAATTCTGTAAAAATAGAAACAGAAGGTACATATGATACAAAAGGTAAGGCAATAGTAACAAT
The DNA here is from genome assembly GCA_964482285.1 of uncultured Helicobacter sp. GTDB lineage: Bacteria > Campylobacterota > Campylobacteria > Campylobacterales > Arcobacteraceae > CAIJNA01. The sequence goes on from CAYZWZ010000014.1 coordinate 15,015, forward strand.
TAATGCTGATCAAAAAGGTAGAGCAATAGGTAAAGTGGGTCTAAATATTAGATTAGCTTCTATGCTTACAAAACATGAAATTGAATTAAATGTAATTGAAGGTGTAAGTACAAGTGAAGATGCTGTATCAAATGAAGAACAAGCACCTAAAAAAGATATATCAGAATTAGAGGCACTATTTAACTAATGGCTAAAATATATTTATACGACAGTAGTAAAAAACAAAAACTAGAGTTTATTTCACAAGAAAAAAATAAAGCTAAAATATATGTTTGTGGACCTACAGTGTATGATGATGCTCATCTTGGACATGCTAGATCTGCAATAGTTTTTGATCTACTTCATAGGGTTTTAAAAGAAAACAACTATGATGTAACTATGGTAAAAAACTTTACAGATGTAGATGATAAGATTATAAATAAGATGAAAGATAGTGGTAAAACATTAGATGAGATAACAAACTATTATATAGATTCATATAAAAAAGATATGGATAGTTTAAATATATTACCAAATACAATAGAGCCAAAAGCTACACAAAATATAGATGCTATGAAAGATCTTATATCTAAACTATTAGAAGAAGAAAAAGCTTATATACTTGAAGATGGAGTATATCTTGATACAAGTAAAGATGAAAAATATGGAGATATATCTCATAGAATATCTGATGAAAATTCACAAGCTAGAATCACTACAGCTGTAAGTAAAAGAGATAGTAAAGATTTTGCTTTATGGAAGTTCAAAGATGATGAGATAGATTTTGAAGCTAGTTTTGGAAAAGGGCGACCGGGATGGCATTGTGAATGTTCTGCTATGATAGATAAACACCTAAGTGATAAATCATTACCATTTGCTGTTGATATTCATGGAGGAGGTGCAGATTTATTATTTCCCCATCATGAAAATGAAGCTTCTCAAACAAGATTAGCTTATAATCAAGAGATAGCTAAATATTGGATGCACAATGGTTTTGTAAATATTGATGGTGAAAAGATGAGTAAATCTTTGGGGAATAGCTTTTTTCTAAAAGATGCACTAAAACTATATAGTGGAGAAGTTATTAGATTTTATATGATAACTACACACTATAAAAGTGATCTATCATATACTTTAGATGATTTAGAAGCTTCTAAAAAAAGACTTGATAAACTATACAGAGTGAAAAAAAGAGTTTATGGTATGGGTGCTAGTAGTGTAAACAAAGAACTAAAAAACTCTATTTTAAAAGCTATGAATGATGATATGAATACATCAGTTGCACTTAGTTTAATAGATGAATATATTTCAAAAGTAAATGAAACTTTAGATAATGAACCTAAAAATAAAGGCTTAAAAAAAGAGCTAGTAGCCAGTATAGAGTTTATAAGTGATATTTTAGGTATAGGCTATCAAGATAGTTTCAAATACTTCCAGTTTGGAATAAGCCAAGATGAAATAGACCAAATAGAAGAATTAATTGCTAAAAGAACTCAAGCAAAAAAAGATAAAAATTTTGAATTATCTGATACTATAAGAGATGAATTAAAAAATAAGAATATAAGCATAATGGATACACCAAATGGTACATTATGGGAAAAATTATAAGGAAATAATATGAAAGTAACAGTTCCAGCAACAAGTGCAAATCTAGGACCAGGATTTGATACACTTGGACTTGCTTTAAATATAAGAAATAAAGTGATAATAAAACCTGCAAAGTTTAAAAGTGTATCACTAAAAGGTGAGGGTGCTAATAACTCAAAATTAAAAGATAATAATATGTTTATAAATATCTTTAATGATTTTTATGAAAATCTAAATGAAAAGAAACAAAATTTTAGATTTGAGTTCTTTAATGAGATCCCATTATCTAGAGGTTTAGGTAGTTCAAGTGCAGTTATTGTATCTGCTATTACTTCTGCATTTGCTATTAGTGATAAACAAATAGATAAGCAAAGAATATTAGATTTAGCGCTATCTTATGAATCACATCCTGATAATATAACACCGGCAGTTTTAGGTGGATTTACTGTTGCAACTGTAAAAGATTTTGAAGTTAGTTTTTTAAAAAAAGAGATACCTTCATATTTAAAAGCAGTAGTAGTAATACCAAATAGACCAATATCAACAGCACTTTCTAGAAAAACATTGCCATTTAAATATAGCAAAGAAGATACAACATTTAATGTTTCTCACTCTTCTATGCTAACGGCTGCATTTTTTAGTGAGAATTGGGATATGTTAAGACTTGCAAGTGAAGATAGAATGCACCAATATTATAGAATGAAACAGATGCCAGAGCTATTTGCTGTACAAAAAGTAGCAAAAAGAAATGGTGCTTTAATGTCAACATTAAGTGGTAGTGGATCAACATTTTTTAATCTTGTTCATGAGCAAGATGTGAAAAAGGTAGTAGGAAAATTAAGAGAAAATTTCCCACATTTTAAGATTTTTTCATGTGATTTCAATAATACTGGTGTAGAAGTAGAGTATTAAGATAAATTTAGGTATAATCCGTGAAAATTATAAAAAAACAAATTAGAACTTGTATTGCATGTAGAAATAAGTTTACTCAAGATGAGTTATTAAGACTACAATGCATAAATAAAGCACTTGTCTCTTTTACAAAGAGTGGCAGAAGCTTTTATTTATGTCAAGAGTGTGTTGATTGTAAAGAAAAAACAATTAAATCATTATACAGACAATGCAAAAACAAAGCTGACTATGAAATTCAGCTCAAGGAGATAGAAACAATATGGAAGACAAAGTAAGAGTATATGAAGTAGCAGAAGAATCAGGTGCAACAAGTGCAGAAGTAATTGCAAAAGCAGCTGAAATTTCGATAGACTTAAAGTCACCTCAAAGCACATTAACTTTTGATCAAGCAGAAGAGATTGTAAACTATATGGTATCTGGTAAAAATAAAACTAAGAAAAAAGAAGTAACAAAAGCAGCACCTAAAAAAGTTGTAAAAGAAACTCCAAAAAAAGTACAAACAAAAGCTCCTGAGAAAAAAGAGGAAATTAAAATAGAAACAAAAGCTCCAGAGAAAAAAGAGGAAGTTAAGATAGAAACAAAAGTTGAAGTTTCAACGAAAACTCCTGAAACAAAAGAGGAAGTAAAAGTTGAAGCTAAAGAAGAGGTAAAAGCTAAGCCTATCATTAGACCACTTGTTAAAAAGTCATTAAATGCAGGTGAAGCTCCACTTAAAAGAAGAAAGCTTACAATTGTAAAGAAAAAAAGACCAACTTTAAGTGATGCAGATACTAATCCTAAATTAGGTGATAAAACTAAAGCAATTAAATCTATGTCTGCATTATTTGGTGGTGGATCAACATCTACTGCACCAGCTCCAAGTAAATCGAAAAAAGCTGTTAAAAAAGGTCCAGCTACTAAATCACATACACATGGTACAAAATTAAATGTATTTGGTGGAAGAGATGATTCAAGATACCATAGTAATGAAAAAGATCATTTAGATGATTCATTATTAGGTGAAGAGGTAATGTTAGATGATATGAATTTAATTGAAACATCTAAATTCTTACAAGAAGCACCTAGAAAACAAAACACACAAATAAGAACAACAAAACCTTCTGCATTTGGAAATAGACCAAGAGGACTATCAAGAAAGAAAAAGAAGAAAAAATATACAAGAGAAGTTGAAGCAGTTGAGATCAAAGAAGTAACAATACCTGAAGAGTGTAGAGTTTATGAATTTGCAGAAAAATGTGGTAAAACAACATCTGAAGTTATATCTACACTATTTATGTTAGGTATGATGGTAACTAAAAATGACTTCTTAGGAAATGATGAGATAGAGATCTTAGGTGAAGAGTTTGATATAGAAATTACAATCAAAGATGAACTAGAAGAGGTTAACTACGAAGAAACATATACTGAAGAGATAGATACAAGTAACTTTGTAACTAGACCACCAGTAGTTACTATTATGGGACATGTTGATCATGGTAAAACTTCACTTTTAGATAAGATTAGATCTGCAAGAGTAGCAGCTGGTGAAGCTGGAGGTATTACTCAACATATTTCAGCATATACAGTTGAAAAAAATGGAAAAGAGATCACATTTGTAGATACTCCAGGACATGAAGCATTTATGGCTATGAGAAGAAGAGGGGCAAGTATTACTGATATTATTATCATTGTTGTTGCTGCTGATGATGGTGTTAAACCACAAACAATTGAATCTATAAAAGCTGCTAAAGAAAGTGGAGCACCAATTATTGTTGCTGTTAATAAAATAGATAAAGAAACAGCAAATATCGATATGGTAAAAGCCGGAATGGCTGAACACGATATGACTCCAAGTGATTGGGGTGGAGATGTAGAATTTATTGGTGTATCTGCATTAACAGGTGCTGGAATTGATGATCTATTAGAAAATATTTTAATTCAATCAGAATTACTTGATCTTAAAGCTGACCCAACAGCATTAGCAAAAGCTACTGTTTTAGAATCTCTTACAGTAAAAGGAAGAGGTCCAGTTGCAACAGTTATTGTTCAAAATGGTGAGCTTAAAATTGGTGATAATATTGTTGCTGATACTACATTTGGTAGAGTAAAAGCCTTAATCGATGATACAGGTAAAAGTGTTAAATCTCTAGGACTAAGTAGAACAGGTCAAGTTGTAGGTCTTGGTGAAGTTCCTACAACTGGTGTTTCACTTGTTGCTCAAGAAAGTGCTGCAAAAGCAAAAGAGATTGCAACAACAAGAGCAGAACACGCACGTGCAAAAGAACTTAGTAAATCTACTAAAGTTTCACTTGATGAGATGGCTGCACTTATTGCTGAAGGTAAAATCAAAGCATTACCAGTAATTATTAAAGCTGATGCTGGTGGATCACTTGAAGCTATTAAAGGTAGTTTAGAAGCTATTAAAAATGATGAAGTAAAAGTTAAAGTATTAAGTGCTGGTGTTGGTGGAATTACTGAAGCTGATATTGCACTTGCTAGTGCTAGTGATGACTGTATTATCTTAGGATTTAATGTAAGACCTACAGGTTCAGTTAAAACAAAAGCAAAAGCTGCTGGAATTGAGATCAAAACTTATAGTATTATTTACAACCTTATAGATGATATTAAAGATGCATTATCTGGTATGATGAGTGAAATTGTTGTAGAAGAAAATACAGGTCAAGCACAAGTTCTAGAAACATTTGTAATTCCAAAAGTTGGAACAATTGCTGGATCTAAAGTAACTGATGGTAAAGTAATCAGAGGGGGAATGGCAAGACTTATTAGAGATGGTGTTGTTGTTTATACTGGTACTATTGATCAACTTAAAAGATTCAAAGATGATGTTAAAGAAGTTGCAAATGGTTATGAATGTGGTATTATGTTTAAAAAATTCAACGACATTAAAGTTGGGGATTATATAGAGACATTTATAGAACATAAGGAAGCACAAACAGTATAAAACTGTTACAAAGCATATAAATATGCAATCTTTCCAATAACTCTTAAATCGAGGTACTAAAATACATCTTCATTAAGAGTTATTGAAAATCTCACACATTTATCAGCTTTGTGAAAACTTGTTATTAATAAATTATATAATAAAAAGAAAAAGAGATAAAATGAACAACAAAAGTATAAACTTACAAAGAACAGAATCTTTACTAAAAGAACTTATTCCAGAAGCATTAGCAGAATTATCAGACTCAAGAATCAACTCACTAGCTATTACAGATGTGGATTGTAAAAATGGAAAATATGATGCACGTGTATATTTTGATGCTAGTGATCTAAGTAAAGAGGAACTAAAAGAGGTAAATCAACTATTAAGAAAAGCAAGTTCAAGAGTTAAATCTTATTGTTTAAATGCTACAGGATGGTATAAATGTCCTGATTTTAAGTTTTTAAAAGATGATATACAAGAAAAGAGTGCAAGATTAGAAGATCTATTTGCACAAATAAAAAAAGACTAGGAGACAATATGGAACTAGAAGAACAAATAAAAATTGCAGTTGAATCTTGTGGAGTAACACTTTATGAAGTTGGAACTGCAAAAGATCACAGTGAAAATATATTTAGAGTAACTATTACAAAAGCTGGTGGAATTAGCCTTGATAAGTGTCAAGAGGTTAGTAAAATGATCTCTCCACTTTTAGATATAAATGAACCAATGAAAGGTAAATATAGATTAGAAGTTTCTAGTCCTGGAATTGAAAGAAAGCTAAAAAATATTGATCATATAAAAGCTAGTATTGGTGAAAAAATCAAAGGTAAAGAGTACAGTACAGAAACATTTAGAGGTGAACTTTTAAGTGTTGATGAAGATAATACTTTATATCTAAAAGATGAAGATGGTAATGAATTTAGTATAAAATATGATGATATTTTAGCTTGTTCTACATACTACGACTGGAAATAATAAAACTTGAATAAAACTTTTATTACTAAAGCTATAAATGAAGCTTGGAAATATCAGTTTTTAACTTACCCAAACCCAGCTGTTGGAGCCTGTGTTGTAAAAGATAACAATATATTATCTACACAAGCTCATAAATTAGCTGGTATGCCTCATGCAGAAGTAAATGCAATAAAAGAGGCTTTTTTAAAACTAAACTATAATGAACATTTAAATGGTTTAACTTCTTCAAATAATATTCATAAATATTTAATCAAAAATCATAATAATATTTTTCATGATTGTGAAATATATGTAACTTTAGAACCTTGTAATCATATAGGAAAAACTCCATCTTGTGCAAATTTATTAAAAGAATTAAACTTTAAAAAAGTATATGTAGGAACACTAGATACTAATAAAAATGCAAGTGGTGGAGTTGATACACTAATAAATACTGGTATTGATGTAGAAGTATTAAATGATAAAAGATGTGATGATTTACTATATCCATTTACACTTTGGCAAAAAGATAAATTTTTATTTTTTAAACTAGCAATTAGAGAAGATGGTTCATGTGATGGTGGATATATTACAACTCAAGATAGTTTAGATCTTGTACATGAAATAAGAACTAAGTTAGATCTATTAATAATAGGTGGAAATACTGTAAAAATAGATAGACCAACACTTGATTCTAGATTTGCAAAAATAAACAAAGCTTGTGATATTATGATTTATTCAAAATTAAAAGAGTTTGATAAAACTATACCATTATTTAATGTGCCAAACAGAAAAGTAACTATTAGTGATAATATAGAAAATATAAAATCTAATTTTATTATGATTGAGGGTGGATTTAATCTTCTAAATATAGTAAAAAGTAAAATTAATATGCTTATGTTATTTGTTTCACATAAGAAAAAAAGTAAAAATATCTTTAATATAGAAAAAGAGGGCTTTAAAATAGTACATTCATATTATATAAATGAGTATGATGAGATATTATTTTGTAAATATATAAAATAATATATCAAGATATCTTGATATGAATACTTTTTTATGATATACTTTCACATAAAGGAATATTATGTGGAAAGAATTTGTAGATTATATAACAGTTGATTTACTTAATTTAACAGGACAAGTTAATGATACTGTTAACTTTTTTATTTACGATACATTTAAAATTTGGTTTTTATTAATCACTATTATATTTGTGGTAAGTTATTTAAGAACATATTTTAATACTGAATATGTAAGGGCTTATTTACAAGGTAAATCACAATTTGTAGGAAATATATTAGCAGCGCTTTTTGGAATAATTACACCATTTTGTAGTTGTAGTGCAATACCTCTTTTTTTAGGGTTTATACAAGCTAGAATCCCACTTGGCGTTACATTTTCATTTTTAATTTCAAGTCCATTGAATAATGAAATAGCAATCGCTTTATTATTTGGTATATTTGGATGGAAAATTACACTATTGTATATTAGTTTTGGATTGTTTATAGCAATTATGGGTGGATATATAATAGGGCGTATGAATATGCAAAAATATATATTACTTGATGTAAAAGAAATGGATGGTGAATTAGATGATGTTAAAATAGAACTAACATTTAAACAAAGAGTAGAACAATCGTTTGATTATACACAAGATATATTTAAAAAAATATGGTTTTATGTATTAATAGGAGTTGCTATTGGTGCTTTTATTCATGGATATGTTCCAACAGACTTAATAGTTGAGTATGCAGGAGCATCAAATCCTTTTGCTCCTATTGTAGCAGTATTAGCAGGAATACCTATGTATAGTAATGCTGCTGGTGTTATGCCACTTATTGAAGTATTAACACAAAAAGGTATGTTGCTTGGAACTGCATTAGCATTTATGATGGCAATAACAGCACTTAGTTTACCAGAAGCTATGATATTAAAAAAAATATTACATACTAAATTGATAGTAGTATTTTTTAGTATAGTTGGCTTTGGTATAGTATGTATAGGATATATATTTAATTATATATTATTATAAAGATAAGGAAAAAAGATGAATAGAATATTAAAAATGATAATTGGAGCTGCTTTAGTAGCATATGGTTTGTATAGTGGAAATAATTGGTTCTTTTTAGGACTTATACCTTTTGTGATGGGTTTATGTAATAAATGTCCACTTGGAGGATGTAAAGATGGCGCATGTGGAGTTGATAATTTATGTAGCACAACAAATACAACAGAAGAAAAAAGTTCTTGCTATTCAAAAGATCAAACATCATGTTGTACAAAAGATGAAAATCAAACGCCAAAAACTATGAGTTTTTCTGCAGTTGCACCTAAAAAGCAAAATACACAATGTTGTAGTGATGATACAATAGTTATAAAAATACTAGGAACAGGATGTGCCTCTTGTGTAACACTATATAATACTGTAAATAGTGCAATAAAAGATTTAGATGGTAAGTTTGAAGTTATAAAAGTAGAAGAGCTTGAAGAGATTATGAAATATCAAGTTATAAGTACTCCAGCACTTGTAATAAATGAAGTTGTTAAATCTACAGGAAAAGTATTAAATATTGATGAAGTAAAAGCTCTTATAGATGGAAGTTGTGAAAATTTAACTAGCAATAATAAAACAAAATGTTGTAGTAATTAAGATGAAAAAATTATTATTAATAATTACACTTTTTACATTAGTATTAAGTGCAAATGAATATAATTTAAAACCTATAAAAATAACAAAAGATATCACTTGTGTTATAGGAGATTATCATCCTCCTATGAAATCAAATAAAGGTTTTGTATCAAATATGTGTTATGTAAATATTGGTGATTCTTTAGTGGTTCTTGATGCTGGTCCAACATATAAATTTGCAAATGAATTTTATGAATTAATGAAAAAAGAGTATCCTAAATTAAAAATATCAAATGTAATTCTTACAAATTATCATGATGATAGAATAGGTGGAGCATATTTTTTTAAAAAACTTGGAGCAACTATAATAGGTCATAAAACTTTAAATTCTGAAATAGAACACCATAAAGATAAATATGATAGATTATCTATGTTTTTAAGTAAAGAGTTTTTAGAAGGAACAAATATAATTTTAGCAACCAAACTAGTAGATGGTGGATATAAAATAAAAGGAAGTAAAAAAACTCTTGAAATTTTAAAACTTAGTAAAATAAGTGAAGAAAGAAGTGATATTGCTGTATATAGTAAAGATGATTCATTTTTATTTGTAGGAAATATAGTATTTAATGGTAGGGCATTAAATTATAGAAAAACATCAAATATCGATGGTTGGATAGAAGCATTAGAAAATATAAAAAAAATAGATGCTAAATATGTATTAGGTGGACATGGAAAAGAGTTTAATAAAGATTCATATAGATATAGCTTAGAGTATTTAAAAACAATAAGAGCTGGAGTTAAAAAGGCTTATGAACAAGAGTTAGAAGATGAAGATTTAGTAAATTCAGTAGATGTAAAAAAGTTTAATACCGTAAACCATTTTAAGCAATTAAATTATAATAATATAAATAACTATGTGGAGCAATTAGAATTTGCAGAGTAATTTAAATGAAAGTAAAATAAAATATGAAAAATAAACAAATAGGATTACTAGAAGCATTTAGTATAGGTGTTGGAGGTATGGTAGGTGGAGGTATATTTGCTGTACTTGGACTTACAATTGAATTATCTGCTGGTGCTGCTCCTATTGCATTTTTAATTGCTGGACTTATCGCACTTATTACTGCTTATTCTTATGTAAAATTATCACTTAGATATCCAAGTGAAGGTGGAACTATAGAGTTTATAGTTCAGGCATTTGGTAATGGATTATTTTCATCATTTATAAATACTTTGATGTTAATTAGTTATGTAATTATGCTAGCTTTATATGCTTATGCTTTTGGAAGTTATGGTAGTGCGTTGATTATTGGAAGTGAAGCTAAATGGTTACAAGATATATTATCTGTTGGTGTTATTGTAGTATTCACATTTATTAATTTATTAGGTGCATTATTAACAGGAAAAGCTGAAATAGTTATGGTATTAATAAAAGTATCAATATTATTAATACTTGTTTTAATTAGTTTTTACACTATAGATATTACAAAATTACAATATTCAAATTGGATGCCAATCTCATCTGTCGTTACAGGTGGGTTTATGATATTTTTAGCTTATGAAGGGTTTGAATTAATAGCAAATACAGCTAGAGATATAAAAGATCCAAAAGTAACACTTCCTCGAGCATATTATGGTTCTGTAATATTTGTTATTATTTTATATATTTTAATTGCCATTGTTACTGTTGGAAATGTAAGTGCTGAACAAGTAAATCAATCAAAAGAGTTTATTTTAGCTGTAGTTGCTGAGCCTTTTTTTGGACATTTTGGTTTTGTACTTGTGGCAATTGCTGCACTTTTATCAACTGCATCTGCTATAAATGCAACTATATATGGAAGTGGTAGAACTGCTTATATTATTGCAAAATTTGGAGAGATACCAAAAAGTTTTGAGAAAAAAGTGAAAAATGGATATGAAGGTATGATTATAATTGGTCTTTTAGGGATAATATTTTCAATATCATTTGATCTTGAAAATATATCAGTTGCAGGAAGTTTAGGCTTTTTGATTATATTTTCACTTGTAAATCTTGCAAATTTTAGATTAAGAGATCAAACAAATGGATCGGTATTTATTTCATTACTTGGATTTATCTTATCTTTAGGAGCAGCTATTACTTTAGTGGTGTATAATTATGTACATAATCTAAATTCATTAATTACAAGTTTAATTGTTATATTTATTGTAGCTATATTTTCTATAATTTATAACAAATATAAAAAACATAGTTCTCATCTTAGTGAATATATGGATAAAAATTTACAAAAAGATGAAGAGATTACTAAATAGTTTTTTCTTTACAAGAATTTTGTAGTTTTGGTATTTTTATATCTAAATATGATATCTCTTTTAAAATATTTTGTCGAAAAATATCAAGTGGAATTTTTATACTATAATAGCTCCATCTTCCATCTCTAGTGGATTTTAAAAATCCAGCATCTTTTAGTATTTTTAGATGTCTTGAGATTCTTGATTGTATCATATCAAAAGAGTTTTCTATATCGCAAACACACACTTTATTATTTTCATTTATAAATCTTAAAATTGATACTCTAGTTTCATCATTAACCGCACCAATAGTTTTTAAAAATATATCCATATTAATTCCTTATGTTGTATAAGTATAATAACATAATAAAATTAATATATCAAGATATATTAATTTTAATTTATTTTTGTGAATTGTGTCTATATAAGTAAGAGATTAAAAGAGTGTTTAGTTGATCTTTGATATTTGAATCAAATTCATTTAATGATTGTTCACATTTTAAAGCTAATTTATTAGCACTATTAATAGCACCATCTAAACCTAAAAGATTTACAAAAGAGTTTTTTGCTTGGTCATTTGAAGTTGTTTTACCAGCTTCTTCTTCTGAAGCTGTTTCATCTATAATATCATCTTGTATTTGAAATAAAAGACCAATATCTATTCCAAAGTTATATAGTTTATCTTGTACTTCTAAAGGAAGATCAACTATTACAGCACCCATTTTAAGACTAGCAGCTATTAGTTTTGCAGTTTTATGGATATGTAAAAATTCTAATTTTTCTAAACTTAGAACTTGATTCTCAAAATAACAATCAATAGCTTGACCAATTATCATCCCATCAATTCCACCATCATTACTTAAAATTTTAACTAACTCAATTTTAATTTTTGCATCAAGTGGAGCATTTGCTATTAGATTAAAACTATGAGTATTTAAAGCATCACCTACAAGTATTGCAGTAACTTCATCATATTTTTTGTGAAGAGTTTTATGACCTCTTCTTAGATCAGCATTATCCATAGATGGTAAGTCATCATGTATTAAAGAATAAGTATGTAATAGTTCAATAGCAAGTGCTATATGCATACTATGAGACACTAAAAGTGGATTTATACTATCTACAATGTTAAGTAGTAACATTGGTCTAAATCTTTTTCCACCAGCATTTAACATATCTTGTAATGCTTGCTCAAAGATAGGATGAAAGCTATTACTTTTTGGTAAGTTATTATTTAAATGTATTTCAAATAAATTTAATAGATTTTTATTTTCCAAAAGGATTCAGCCCACCCATCATATTCATTGCCATTATTTTTTTAGCTTCATCACTTTGCTTAATAACATCATTTATAGCAGAGATTAGTAATATTTGAAGTGAATCTTTATCTTCTAATAATGAATCATCAATTTTAAGATTTATAACTTCACTATTTCCATTGATCGATATCTCAACCATGCCACCACCAGTTTTAGAAGTGAAAACTTGATTTGCTCCATCCTCTTTTGCTTTTGATGCCATCTCTTGAACTTGACCCATAAGTTTATTTAAATCCATACCTTCAAACATGCTATCTCCTAGTTTTAGTTATTACTTCCAATTAACTCATTTGTTATTTCTGTAATATTATTTTGATCATCTACATGAACAACAACTGGTGAATAGTTTTCTAACTCTTTTTCATTGTAAGAACCATAAGCGATAATAATAATTTTATCACCTATTTCAACTTTTCTTGCAGCTGCACCATTTAGACATATCTCTTTACTACCTCTTTTACCTTTTATAGTATAAGTAGCAAATCTTTCGCCATTATTTACATTTACAATTTCAACTTTTTGTCCAACTCTAAGTTTTGATGCATCTAATAAGTCTTCATCTATTGTTATAGATCCAACATAATTTAAATTAGCATCACTTACAGTTGCTCTATGTATTTTGCTATATAGCATATCGATATTCATAAATAATCCTAATTTTTAGCTAAGTTTAGCTGGTTCACCCCAGAATTGTTCTTCAATTAAAAATTCAGTTACTGGGTTTCCACCTTTAATATGCTCATCTAAGATTCTATCAATAGCAGCTTCATTTAATCTTGTATACATAAATCTTTCATTTTGACCTACAACTAACATCACAGGACCTTGTTGACATCTACCTAGACATGAAGTTCTAATTAATTGAACAGGACCCATAAGACCTTTTTGCATTAAACTTTGACCTATATAATTAAATAGACCTCTTGTATCATCGTTTACACATGATGGTTTTGGCATACCAGGAGGTGAACTTTGTTCACATTTAAATATTTGGTATGTTGGTTGTGGTATAGTTGGCATTTGCATTACTAATTTCCTTAATTTTTTTTTGAATTTTATCTGAGATTACTTAAACTTACTTAAAATCTAATAGTTAATAATTAATAAATATTAAATTTCTTTTTTTTCATATTTTATAATCTTATTTCTACCTGTATTTTTAGCTACATAAAGTGCTTCATCTGCAAATTTTATAGCTTTTATAAGGCTATTTGCATCATCTGGATATACAGATATTCCTATACTTACAGTTTTAGTAAATATCTCTTTATCACAAACAAACTCCTCTTTTGAGAAATCCTCTTTTATTTTTTTTGCTATTGATAATGTTTTTTCTAAAGTTGTATTAATTAGTAAAATAATAAATTCTTCTCCACCATATCTAACAGGCATATCTGAGTCTCTTACATTTTTTCTCATAATAATAGCTAGTCTTTTAATAACTTCATCTCCAATATCGTGACCATAAGTATCATTTACCTCTTTAAAAAAGTCAATATCCACCATCAATAAAGAATGCATAGCACCATCTTTTACCCTTGATGAGATATTTGAATTTATTAGTTCGTCAAGAAATCTTCTATTATATAGTGTTGTCATTGGATCTTTTAATGTTGTATCTTTTAACATATTTAAAAGTATTTTACTCTCAATTACAGGTTTTGCCATATCTAAGTAATTTTCAATTACAGGCATATCTTTTTTAATTAGTTCTAAATTATCTTGTGTATTTGATTGTATATGTAATACTAAAGAGTATTCTTCATCAATTTTAAAATTATAACACATATAAAATTTTGTTTTTTGATCACAATTTAAACATATATCTTCAAAATCACTAGAAAACACATTATTATTTGTTCTAAATGCTCTACATTTATTTGGGTCTTCATGAAAAGGTTCATTATTTGTACTATTATATAATAGTTTACTTTTCTTTTTAGCTGTATTTATTTCAAATAAAATAAAATTTTCTATTTTAAATTTTTTATGTAATATATGAATTAGCCTATTATAAATTTCATTTTTATTTTCATCTAATTCAATTGTTCTTTTAAATTTATATAACTCATTTAACTCATTTAATTGATTAGCAATTATTGCACCTTCATTTTTTAAATCAGTGGCAATTTTATAAGTAAAATCACCCTTATAGGCACAAGATATAGATTCTTCTAAATCATGAAATAATTTTGTATAAGGTTTTGTAAATTTTCTTATTGTATATAATGATATTATTGTGATTAGCAATACTGATAAAAATATTTTAATTAAAATAATAATATTTTCATCTCTAATATCTGAAATATCAATATCCATACTAAGAGCGCCTAATACATCACCTTCTTTTGCATTGTGACATTGCATACAATTTGGTTTTTCAGCTGAAGTTGCTATATAAGGTATAGATATCTTTAATAGTACTTTATCATACGTTTCTATAAGTTTGGTTTGTATTTGTTTCGTCTTTAAAACATCTTTTTCTATATTTGATATTTTAGATTCACTATTAAAACCTTTGCCATATTGATCAATTACTATTTGACTTCTTAATAGATGAAAGTTTTCAACATTTTGATGTTTTTTGATTTTTTCTAGATAGTCATCTCTTTTGTCTATAGTACCATTTATCATTTGAGATGTTAATGCATCTCTTACATTTTGTGCTATGCTAATAGCCTCACTTGTTGCCATTTTAACGCTATATGATTTAAAACTATATGTGAAAATTAAAGCACTTGCAATAGTAACAACTGCAAGTACTATAGCTATAAAGCTTAAAAGTTTTTTATTTATACTCATTTATGATTTCTTCTATAATTAATTTGTCGTTAAATTGTAACATTTTATCATAGATTATTTGATGAGTCTCATCACCTTTTCCTAGTACCAGAACTACACTGTTACTATTTGTTGCATTTATAGCTTCTTTAATTGCTTCTTTTCTATTCACATTTATAGAAATTTTTGATTGATCCCTTATTCCACTTTTTATATCTTCAATAATTAAATCTGGATCTTCAAATCTAGGATTATCACTTGTTAGTATTATTTTTGAACAATACTCATTTGCAACTTTACCCATTATTTTTCTTTTTTCTTTATCTCTATTTCCACCAGCTCCAAATACACATATGATATCTTTATCTTTAAAGCTATCAAATACACTTTTCATACCATCTGGAGTATGGGCAAAATCCACAATTACATATGGTTCATAAGATATTGTTTGCATTCTTCCAGCTACTCCTGCAAAGTTATCCACTTTATCACATATACCTTGTAAAGATTTTTTTGTAAGGATATGTATAGATGCAACAGCTGCAGTTAGATTATAAACATTAAATGTTCCCCTTAGATCACTAGTAAAACTATACATTTCACCAAAATACTGTAAAGCAACAGTTGTTCCATTTTTAAATGTAAATGCTTGAACTTTATAAGTTGCAGGATTATCTAGTCCATAAGAGAAAGCATTTTTTAGTTTATACTTTACAAGTTTATCATCTTTGTTTATTAGTTTAACGCTATCATCATTGAAAAATGAGTTTTTAACATTTATGTATTCTTCTATTGTTTTATGATAATCTAAATGATCTCTTGTAATATTTGTATGTACTTTTAATGCAAAATCAATACCACAAATTCTATTTTGAACAATAGCATGAGAACTAACTTCCATAATAAAAAAATCACATTCATAATTTAAAGCTAGTTGAATATTTGCAAATATTTCTAATTGAACAGGAGTTGTTAAAGAGTAATCTTTTACTTTATCTTCATTTATAAATAAACCACGTGTACCTTGAAAAGCTACATTATATCCCATATCAAGTAGTATTGAATATATAGCAGCAGCAGTTGTTGTTTTACCATTTGTTCCAGTTATTCCAACTACTTTGATTTTTGAAAAATCAAAATAATCTTTTAATTGTTTATCTTGAATTATTTTGTTTGTACTTGGAACATTACTTAGATATTGTTCATTTTGTTTTGAACTTACAAATATAGTGTTCTCATCTAGTTCATTTGTATTATCTGTAAATTTTAAATTATTTGTGTTTATTTTCAATTTTTTTACTTTCTAATTTTTCATATAAATCTGTTAAATCTTTATCATAAGAAAACACTTCATTAAATCCATCTAAATATGTATATGCAGTACTGTTAAATCCATGTTCAATAAGTTTATTTATAAAGTCTACTAAATCTTCTTTTTTAGTTATAGAAACTTTTGTAGAGTACATTATATCTTCATAGGCTCTTTTAAATGAGCCTCTATCTTTTTCTAATCTTAAAAAGTCTTGATAATCTATAGCATCTAAAGATTCTACTGTTTGAATAGATACATCTTCTATCATTTGTAATAAAAGTTCATTATCTCCATCAAATGTTGCAATCTCATCTTCTACATATTTTATAGCTTCATTGATATTATCTTCTTTTAATATTAAAAATTTTTCAAATAGCTCTTGAGCTTTTTCATTATTATCACTAGATAGATCACAAAATAGGGCATATATTTGGTATTCTTTATTTGAAGGATCTAGAGATGATACTCTAGAATATAAGAACAACGCCTTGTCGTATTGTTCACTTAAGAAAAAGCCATGAGCTTTTTGAAGTAGATCCTCTTTATTAATCATCTATATTTCGTTTTCCATTCCAGGTAGAACATTAACTATTTGAATATCTGGATGGATTAATTCTTTTAGATTTTTTTCAACAATAAATTTTAAAGTACTAGAACTAGCAGCACATCCTACACATGCTCCTTGAAGTTGTATATAAACTTTTCCATCTTCTACTTTTAGAAGCTCTATTGCTCCACCATCTTGTGCTAACATAGGAGCTATTTTTGTTTTTATTATATTTGCAACTGGTTCTTGTAAATCTTCATCTGAAAATGGCATACTCATTTTAAAAATCCTTTTTATTTTTTAATTTTTTTGTTTTATTATTTATTAGTAATACAGCAAGTGCTGATACTACTAATATAGCACCAATAGTTTGAAAAATAAAAGTTAAACTAACTGCTTCATTCATAACTATTTAGTTTACTACTTCATCACATCTTTTACAAAGTGAATCTTCGCTTGATGCTCTATATTTCCAACATCTTGGACACTTAGCTTTTGAAGCATAATATACTTCAAACTTAGAGCCATCTACTTCAAAAGATGCAACAACATCATCTTCAGTATGTTTTATAACTTTTGAAACAATAAATAGATCTTCAGCTATTGTGCTATCAAGGTTTAGTATATCAGGGCAATCTGTATATATTACTAATTCTAAAGTTGATTTTATTTTTTTATCTTTTTTTAATGTTTCAATTGATTCATTAAATTTCTCTTTTGCTTCAAATAATACAACTGAATTTATATCAGACTTTACTTCTGTTAATGAATATTTTTCAAAATCGAAAATATCTTTTGCATCACCTTTTATAAACGATGGTGCATAAGTTAATAGCTCATCCATAGTATATGTTAAAATTGGAGCTAAAGTACCAATTAAAGATTTTGCTATCATTGCCATTGCACTTTGAGATGCTCGTCTAGCAACACCATCTTTTGCATCACAATATAATTTATCTTTACAAACATCAAGATAGATATTTGATAGATCTGCAACTAAGAAGTTATTTAATTTATTGATCCCTCTACTATAGTCGTAAGTTTTAAAATCAGCATCAATTCCATCAAATACCTCTTTTGCTCTATTTATGATCCATAAATCCATAGCACCAAATGTAGATATATCTTTAATCTCATCTAAATCAGAGATATTTGCAAATAAGAATCTAATAGTATTTCTTATTTTTCTATATTGTTCACTCATTTGTTTTAAAATCTCATCAGATATTTTTAGATCATTTTGGTAATCACTCATAGCAACCCAAAGTCTAAGTATCTCAGATCCATATTGCTTAATAACTTTATCTGGAGCTACTACATTTCCTTTTGATTTAGACATCTTTTCACCTTTACTATCAACAGTAAATCCGTGAGTTAAAATATTTTTATAAGGAGCAATTTCACTACTTGCTAATGAAGTTAATAATGAACTTTGGAACCATCCTCTATGTTGATCACTACCTTCTAAATACATATCTGCAGGATATGTTCCAGCATCATAGTTTCTTGATCTTAATACAGCATTTTGAGTTGAACCAGAATCAAACCACACATCTAAAATATCCATAGTTTTTTCTAAATCTTCAGGATTATATCCACTACCTGGATATAATAACTCTTCAATACTCATATCGTACCAAGCATCAGCACCTTTCATCTCAAAGATCATAGCAACATAGTTTAAAACTTTTTCATCGTAAATAATCTCATCTGTTAATTTATTTCTAAAGAATGCAATAGGTACACCCCAATCTCTTTGTCTTGAAATACACCAATCTGGTCTCCCTTCAATCATTGAGTTTAATCTATTTACACCATGTTTAGGATAAAATGAGATGTTTTTTATTGCATCAAGTGCATTTTGTCTTAATGTTTTATTTTCTTTTCCATAAGCTTCATCTATAGAGATAAACCATTGTTTAGTTGCTCTAAAAATTAGTGGTTTATGTGTTCTCCAACAGTGTGGATAAGAGTGAGTTATATCTACTCTTTTAATTAGTGCATCACCTAGTAGTTCAAGTATTCTATCATTTGCTTTAAATACATTTACATTTAAAAACTCTTCAGGATTTGGAAGAAGTTTTTCTCTTACAATTGTATTATCATATGCTCCATTTGCACCTACTGGCATAATAACTTCTAAATCATATTTTAAACCAACTTTATAATCATCTTCACCATGTCCAGGAGCAGTATGAACAGCACCTGTTCCACTATCCATAAGTACATGTTCACCTAAAATAATTTTAGATTTTCTTCCATTTAATGGATTTATTGCAAATGTATTTTCTAAAGTTTTTGGACTAATATCTTCAACTATATCACCTTTTACAATTTCATTTTCTATACAGAAGTTATATAATGCTTTTGCAACAATAAATCCATCACTAGTTTTTACATAAGTCTCTTCACCATTAAGTGCAATACCACTATTAGCTGGAAGTGTCCATGGAGTAGTTGTCCATATAATAACACTATCAGAGCTATTTTCAAGTTTAAATGCTACATATATAGAAGGAGATACTTTATTTTCATATTCAACTTCTGCTTCTGCTAAAGCAGTTTGTGCTGCCCATGACCAGTAAACTGGCTTAGATCTTTGTACAAGTAAACCTTGTTTTGCAATTGCAATTAGTTCTCTATATATGTTTGCTTCAAATCTAAAGTCCATTGTTAAATATGGTTTTTCCCAATCAGCGATTATCCCTAATTGTTTAAATTCATCTTTTTGAATATTTACAAATTTAGTGGCATGATCTCTACATAATTGTCTAAGTTTTGATTTTGGTAACTCTTTTTTCTTTTTCCCACCAATTTTTTCTTCAACTTTTTGCTCAATTGGTAAACCATGACAATCCCAACCTGGAGTAAATCTAACAGATTTACCATCAAAATAGTGATATTTAATAATAATATCTTTTAGTACTTTATTTAAAGCGTGTCCTATATGTATGTTTCCATTTGCATATGGAGGTCCATCATGAAGTGTAAAAGATTCACAACCTTTTCTATTTACTTTCATTTTGTCATAAACTTTTTGTTCATCCCAAAGTTTATATTTCTTTGGTTCATTTTGTGGAAGATTCCCTCTCATAGGAAAATCAGTTTTTGGTAATAATAATGAATCTTTGTAATCTATCATTGTTAGTAATCCTTAATTAAATATCCGCGATTATATCTTAAACTTAGTAAATATAGTATAAAATACTTTTATGAATATAGAAAAAATGATAGAGTTTCAAAAAAGACTTAAAAATAGTAATAAAACAATAACATGTGCAGAATCGTGTACAGGTGGATTAATAGCTTCTAAAATTACTGCTATTTCTGGATCATCTTCAATATTTAGAGGTTCAGTAGTTACATATTGTAATGATATAAAAGAACAAGAGTTAAATGTAAATAAACAAACTATGATAAAAAATGGTGTTGTATCAATACAAGTAGTTAATGAGATGTTAGATGGAGTATTAAAAAAGTTTGATTCAAATATTGCAATTGCAGTATCTGGAATTGCAGGACCAACAGGTGGAAGTAAAGAAAAACCAGTAGGAACAGTAGTAATAGGTATAAAATCAACATGTGGATATGTAAATATTCAAAAATATTTTTTTACTGGTAGTAGAATAGATATCCAAAATAAGGCTACTTCTAGGGCTTTTGAAATTATTTTTGATAAATTTTAAAATTTATTCGTAAAAAGCTTGACAAAGATAAAAAAATTATATATAATTCCACCCACAATCAGCAAGGCAACTTGTAAAGATTGAAAATGACTTGTTAGCTCAGCCGGTAGAGCATCTCCCTTTTAAGGAGGTGGCCGTTGGT
>CAYZWZ010000015.1:0-35070 GCA_964482285.1 uncultured Helicobacter sp.
TCATATGGACTATTTGGTGTATTTTTTGAGTTATCTATAATTGTTGTTGTTACTGGTGTTGTATCTATTACTACTGTTTCATAGTTTGAAGCATTAGATAATGTCTCATCTGTAATTTGTACTTTATAGTTTTCATCATTATCACTTATAAAATCATCTGTTGTTGGTGTTGTAAATGTTTGCCCTAGAGTTACTGTTTGAGTTGTTGAAGTATAATCTACTCCATCTTTTGAAGCGGTATCTCCTGTTGCTCCAAATGTTACTTCTACACTCTCATTTGTAAGTACTTCATTTCCATCTTTATCAAATGCTACTGCTACATAAGAAGCATCACTTCCTTCTGCTACAGTGTTTACATCACTTCTATTTCCATTTTCATCTATAGCAAATAGTTTTATTGTAATTGTATCAAGATCTGTTTCTACTGGTGGGTTTGCCGGATCTACTTCATCATATGGACTATTTGGTGTATTTTTTGAGTTATCTATAATTGTTGTTGTTACTGTACCATCAATATTTACATTTTCATATCCACCTATTGTTGGAGCATAAGAGTTACTATCTATTGAAACTTTATATTTTTCTCCATTATCACTTAAATAATCATCTAATGTATCTATAGAAAAAGCTGTATCTAAAGTCACTGTTTGGGTTTGAGTATTTACATAGTCTGCACTTTGTGTAGCATCTAAATCTGTAGTTGAAACAGTAACTGTTCCTATTTGTGTATCAAGTTTTGTATCAGTTGTATATGTTGTAGTATTTGGATCAAAAGCTAGTGCCATATAACTTGCAGCATTATCTTCATTTACTTCATTTACAAATGTATAAGTCTTTCCATCTGAATCTAGTATTGGATTACCATTACTATCACAAGCTACAAGTTTAATTTGTACTAACTCATGACTATTTTCTATCCCATCTGTTTGATTATTTGGAGTATTACTATCGTCATTTATTGTTGTAGTAACCTCATCATTTCCAATTGTAAGCTCAGTGTAATCTCCACCTGTTGTACTTTTTAAAGTTACTATATAATCTTCAGGACCTTCTGCCATTATATCATCAAGATTATCTATAGTAAATGTTGTAGATGTTTGACCTTCAAGAATTATAAATGTTTGTGTAATAGGATTAACATCTAAATCTACAGTATCTTTATGTGAAATCTCAACTGTTATAACTAAATCTGATTTTGGTGGATTATCAACACTTAAAGTATATGTAGCAGAATTTCCTTCTGGAACAGTTAAATCACCATCTAATTGTAAAACTCCATATAGTGGTGCAATATTTGCTGCATCATAAGTAATTTGATCAGGGCTATATGTCGGATCATTTGTTTCTGTATATCTTAGGTTACTATTTACATCTGTTTGGTCACCTGTTCTATTTATAAATCCTGTAAAGTCTTCCGCCTCACCTGTTTTTAAACCATGGAACTTTGCTTGAATTGCTCCACCATTTAGTGTATCTGATACTCTTAAATCACTATTTATATCAGTTTGATCACCTACTCTATCAACAAATTCTAATTTTAATGTATCAACTTCTTCATCTGGATTTATTGTAGTTTGTTCTGCTTCTTGTTCTGTATTATTTTGATTTTCATTTGTTGTAGTATCAACAACATTTAATGCTTGAGATAATGTTTCAGGAGTAATTTTAACCATCTCTTGATTTGGGATTGTATTTAATAATGTTTGATCTAGTTGAATATGTACTGTGGAGTCAATTACAATTATACGTCCATCATCTGATTTTAATTGTACTATATCATTAGGTGAATTTTGTTCTGATCCATATAACACTTCACCATCAAATATTTTATCTCCAGGTTTAACTTCTCTTATATTTCCTTGTTCATCTTTTACAAAGAATTTACCTGATACGTTTCCTACTATTCCTATTACATTTGCCATAAATAATCCTAAATTTAAAATTTAGAATAATTTTATCAAAAAGTGATTATCAAGTCT
This sequence comes from uncultured Helicobacter sp., assembly GCA_964482285.1. Taxonomy (GTDB): domain Bacteria; phylum Campylobacterota; class Campylobacteria; order Campylobacterales; family Arcobacteraceae; genus CAIJNA01. The sequence goes on from CAYZWZ010000015.1 coordinate 1,980, forward strand.
ATCACCCAAAGGGGTGATATTTATTTTAAAAGAATTACTAAAGCTAAACGATCTTTTACATTTAACTTTTCATATATTTTTTTTAGATGAGTTTTTACTGTATTTATACTTATATTTAAACTATTACTTATTTCTATATTATTTAAACCTTCACATATCAACTTAGCTATATTTTCCTCTTTAGGACTTAGCTTTTTAAGGTAATAATTTTTTGTGTCATTTGAAGATATTTTAGTTATAAGGTTTTGTGTAAACTGTGGATGTAACCATACAAAACCTTCAATGATACTCATCACAGCAGAATTTAAAAAAGGTTCACTCATCATTATATTTCCATAGCCATGGATACCTAATTCTAAATATCTTTTACCTTCTAAAAAGTCAGGAACTCCTTGAAGTAATAATATTTTATTATTTTGATTTAACAATTTTTTTATCCAAGTATTTGTTGAGTTTGTTGCTTCTGTATTAAATATTATTAAAGAGTTATGTGATAATAATAAACTATCCTCATCATCTATAATTTTAACATCATAATGACTTAGATATTGTTTCCACATATCTACTATTGTAATATTATTGCTATATAATAAAATTTTAATTTTATCTCTCCGTAAATGTATATTGTTTTGCTTTAATAATTGGTTTAAGGATATAATCCATAACTGTTTTTTTACCTGTTAAGATATCTACAGAAACCGTCATTCCAGGTATAATTTTCATATTTTTACCATTATGTTTAAATGTATTTGTATTTGTTTTTATCCTTATTAGATAAAATTGATTTCCCTCTTTATCTTTTATAGTATCTGGATTCATTTGAATCACTTTCCCCTCTAATCCTCCATAAATAGAAAAGTCAAAAGCTGAAAATTTAACAATCGCTTTTATACCTTCATGGATAAATGCAATATCAGAAGGTTTTATTTTTACTTCTAAAATCAATTGATTATCTAAAGGGACTATTTCAACTAAATCTTGTGCAGGTTTAACTACCCCACTTACTGTGTGTACATATAATTTTTGAATAATACCATTCATTGGAGATCTTACATCTGTTCTTAATACTTGGTCTTTTAGAGCATCTTTTGAAGCATTTGTTCCATGCAGTTGAGCCAATGCTTCAGATAATTCTTCTTTTGATTTACTTTGGAATATATAATCTACTTCATTTATTTTATTCTTTATCTCTTGAACTTCTGATTGAAGTCTAGGTATTGATATCTTTGCACTTGTATATTTTTGAGAAATATTATTCTTTTCCCTTTTTAAAGATAAAAGATCCATATTTGAACTTAAGCCTTTTTTAACCATAGGAGATAACATTTTAAGCTCTTGATTTATCATAGATAATGAACTAGCAGCAGTTGCTTTTTGTGATTTTGCATCTTTTATTGCATTATACTTTTGTATCAATTGATTTTTTAAGATATCTTTTTTTGCTTTTACTTGTTGTAAATTCGATTTAAAAAGAGATTCCTCATTTTTATATAAATCTAAAACCTTTTTATCTACATTTTTATCATATTTAAATTTTGTATTATTTGCTTGTGCTTTTAATCTAATTATTTTTGCTTTTAAGGCTTCACTTTTTAAATTATTTGTTTCATAAGTAGACTCCGATTTTTTATTATTTATTTTAATTAAAATTTGATCTTTTTTTACAACTTGACCCTCTTTTACTAATATCTCTTCTACTATACCCCCTTCGAGATTTTGTACTATTTGATTCTCTCCACTTGGAACTACTTCTCCTGTACCTCTTGTAATCTCATCAATAGAGGTAAATGAAGCCCAAACTATAAATAATAAAACAGTAAAAAACCAAAACCATAAAATAAAATGTAATTTTCTTGGTCTTATTTGAAGTATAGCTTGACTTAATGAATTCATATATTCATAGTCTTCTTGAGTTAGTTTTTTATTATCTTTATACATTATTAGCACCTAGTTGCTTTAGTACATCTACTTTTTTTCCATCTGCTAATTTTTTAGATTCATGTAGTACTATCACTCTATCTGTTAATTCCAACATTGACATTTTTTGAGTTACTAAAATAATAGTTTTATCTTTTATATTTTCTTTCATTGATTTTAATATATTAATCTCTGTTGTTTGATCAATTGCATTTGTTGGCTCATCAAGAATCATAAATGAGCTATCATTTATAAACGCTCTTGCTATTGCAACACTTTGTCTTTGACCTCCAGATAATCCTGCACCTCTTTCACCTATTGGCATATCATAACCTCTTGGATGTCTTTTTACAAAGCTATCAGTGTGACTTATTTTAGAAGCTTTAATTAGCTCTTTATCACTTGCAAATTGATTTGAACTTAAGATATTCTCTTTTAGTGTACCTCTGAATAGATGTATATCTTGAGGAACATATGAAAATGCTTTTCTTAGTTCAGCTGGATCTAATTGGGATATATCTATACCATTTATTAGTATTTGCCCCTCTTGAGGTGAATACAATTTTAACAGTAACTTTGCAATTGTGCTTTTCCCTGATCCAATCTTACCAATAAATGCTACTTTTTCACCCTTATTAATAATAAAACTTATATTAGAAAGTGCTGGGTTATCACAATCAGGATATGAAAATGTTACATTTTTAAACTCTACACTTTTAATATCTTCTTCTAATTGTATAAATTGTTTTGCATATGGTCTATCTACTGGTTTAGAGATAATATCATTTAAAATATTATATGAAGTTTTTGCATCTTCATATCCAGTAATAAGTGCAGCTGCTTGACCCATTGGTGCTATTGTTCTTGATGTTAATATTACAGTTGCTATTAATCCACCCATTGTAAGTTCAAAATCACCAATTAAATATACTCCAAAAAATACTATAAATACCGTATTTAGTTGAGTTAAAAGTCCTGTAATATTTGGGATACTTGCACTTAAAAGTCTAGATTTTAAATTTTTATTTGCTATCTCTCCTGTTGCTTCTTCCCATGCATATTGAGTTTTTCCTGCCATACTCATAGTTTTTATTGTTTCAATATTTTGCAGTGCTTCTATTAGTATTCCATTTTTCTTTGCTCCTGCTTCATAAGCACTCTCTATACTTTTTTGAAGTGGTTTTTTTATAACTAAAGCATATAAAAATATAAGTATAATTGTAATTATAGGTATTATTACAATTTGTCCTCCAATATAATAAATAACTATTAAAAATATAATAGCAAATGGTAAATCAATTAATATTGATAATGATGAGTTAGTAATAAAAGATCTGATAGATTCAAAATCTCTTAGATTACTTGCAAATGATCCAACTGAACCAGGGTGTGATTCCAATTTAAGATTTAAAACTTTTTCAAATATTATTGAAGATATTATTATATCACTTCTTTTTGCTGCTAATTCTAAAAAATAAGATCTTGTAAATTTTAAAAAACTATCAAGTAAATAAACAGTAACTACTCCAATAGTAAATACAAATAAAGTTTCTTTTGCACTATTTGGAATAACCCTATCATAAACATTCATAGTAAATAATGGTGTTGCTAAAACAAAAAGGTTTATCAATAATGAAGCTACTAAAACATCTTTATAAATAGATCTTGAAAGCCATAAAGTATTCCAAAACCAATGTTTTTGTTCAATATGAAGAGTTCTACTATTTTTATTATCATACTCAAAATGTTTTTTCAACATAAAAGCATATCCAAGATATTCATCTTCTAGAGAATTTATATCTACCCATTCAAAACTTCCTTCTGAATCTGATGGAAATATAATTTTTGCTTTTGTTTTATCCTCATTAAAACTTTCTAATATACATGAATTATCTTTAGATAATATAAGAATTACAGGTAGCTGTAATTGTAATATATCTTCTATTTTTTTTTCAATTAAAGTTGTTTTTAATCCAGCTTTAGAAGCAGCTCTTGAGAATAATGATTTTTTATTTTCTTTTGAAAATAATAGATTATCATTTAGATTTTTATTTACAGGAAGCCCATTCATTAATGCATCAGCACTAAATGGTTTATGATAGAGTTTTGTAAATAATACTAAAGATTCAAGTAAAGAATCTTTAGTACCATAACTATTTGAATGGTTCAAATTGTACCTTATTATTTAATATATAGCTCAGCAATTGTTCTTCTATTTGCTAACTGTCCCTCTTTTGTTTTATTTGAAGCGATTGGGAAATCTTCACCTTTTCCTATTGCACTTAATCTATCTTTACTAACCCCTAAACTAATAAGCATTTTTACAACACCATCAGCTCTTCTTTGAGATAATCTTTTATTATACTCAGCTGGAGCGATACTACTTGTATGACCTACAATTCTAGCACTATATTTAGGGAATGCTTTCATAAATGTAGCAAATGCTCTTACTTTATATTCTTGATCTTTTGGAATAACTGCTGAATCATTTGCATAATTTATTCTTAAATCAATTAATCTAGTTTGTATTGCTTTATTATCTACTACTGGAGATTTTACTACTTTTTTACTGAAGTCAATTTTAACTGGTTCATAAATTGCAACCATAACTCTATGATTTAAATCTTTACCTTTTTGAATACCTTCAGTATAAGCTTTTTCTTCCCCTCTTCTTTCTTCAACAACTAATATATCTCTACTTATGTTATTATCTAAAAGATATTCTTCAACATCTTTTGCGTATGCTAAAGCTATTTTTTGGCTATGTTCTTTTGTTATTTCACTTCCAAAAAGATTATTATGAGAAAGTGCAGACTCTCTCATAATCTTTTCATTATGAGTTTCAACATGTTTTGTATAACCAATCATTGTAACTATAATATTTTTATCACCATAATCTTTGATTGTTTTTACTATTTTATCTAGCTCATCTTGCGAAGATGCTTCTAATTTATTTGTTTTAGGGTTAAATTGTAATGCATCAAATCTTATTATCTTTTCAAAATCACCATACATCAAAAGATTACTCATAGCTGGTGAAGATACATTTACTTTTGAATTTACATTATATTTATAATCATATAATCCTGCAAATAAAAGATTTATACTTATACTTATTAATATTATTATTTTTTTCATCATCTATCCTTATAAGCTTTTTTTTGCTTTCATTGAGCAACCTATTTTATTAACCTCTTCACCAAATCTAGTGTTAGGACATTGATCTATATTATCTGGTATACCATCAAAATCACTATCTTTTTTTATAATTTGACAACCATATGGCATAATATTATTATCTGGTTTAGAGTTATCACAAATATCAAGTTCATCTGCAATTTTATCATTATCTACATCTAATGAAATTGGCAATGTATCTAAAGTTTGTGTTACTTTATCTACTCCTAAATTAACTCTAGCTCTATATTCTTTTTCATCTCCTGCAATTACTGTTACAAGAAGTCCCATTGCATCAAGAATTCTATATTGTGCAAAAAGCTTATCATATTTTGCTGTAATCATTCTAGATTTTGCATTTATTACATCATTTGATGCTCCTAATAGATCTAGAATTGTTCTTCTACTTTTTTTACCCATTTTATATTCAGATGTTAAACTACTTAATGTTTCATCCATATACTTACTATGTATCTCTAGCTCTGCTATTTGTTGATTTACTATTTCATATGCAGACCAAGATAATTCTAAACCTTCAATAGTTTGTCTTTTTAAATCTCTTTTTATTGCAACTTCTTGATGAATTTTAGATAACTTTTTTTGAATAAGTGCTTTATCTGCTCCTCCATTGTAAAGATTCCATGTTAAAACAAATCTTGCAATACTTCTATCATCAGGAGAATCAAAACCATTGTTATCTAATGATGTATCATTATATTTTTGTTCTAATTCAAAATCTAGTTTTGGATAATATGTATACTTATCTCTTTTATATAAAGCTTGAGCACCCTCTATATTATACTGACTAACTTGTAAAGATGGATTATTTTTAATTGCAAATAAAGTTGCTCTTTGTATACTCTCAGGCATAGATACTTTTAGATTTGGAACTTTCATTTGTGAAACTATTGGTCTTTTACCTAAGACTCTAGTAAAATTAAATTCAGCATCTCTTGCATTATTTATATTAGTAATAAGATTTGTTTTTGCCATCGCAAGTGAAGCTTGTACTTTAAGTAGATCAGATTTTGTTACCATTCTTGCATTATATAGATTTTTAATATCTACTAACATCTTTTCATTCATTGCAACATTATCTTTTGCATTTTGTAAGATCTCATAATTTTTAAGTACATTTAAATATACATTTACCATTTTAAATGAGATGTCATTTGCTTTTTCTATATAATTATATGCTGCTGCTAAAAGTCTAGCTTCTTCATAATCTATTTGATGTGTTGTTCTAAAACCCTCAAATATATTTTGAGTTAATTTTAATGAGTTTTCATATGATCGAAATTCTTGATCTTTTACATCAGACATAAATTTTCCAGATTTATTATAACTTGCTGTTGATCTTAAATCAACTCTTGGTAAATATTTAGATTTAGCAATATTTAAATCTTGTTGTACTGATCTATAGTTTTTTAATCTTTCTGTTACAATTGGATTTGTATTTAAAACTTCTAATACATCTTGTTTTAATGTTTGTGCACTTACATTTACTGTACAAAATAAACATGATGCTAAAATGCTTAATGTAATTTTACTTACTTTATTCTTCATCTTATTCCTTTTCTTTACTTTAACTTACATATTACCATTATATTATTTAATAAGTTTCACTTATAACATTATTTTATCTTTATAATTATTATTTTGTCACAAATCGTAACATATAAAAATATTTTGTCTTTTTTTTGTAATTTTTTAATACCTTTTTCATATTAAGGAAATTTATAGTACCCTTTCATTATGAATAAAAAGAACAATATAGCTATATTTGCTTCAGCAAATGCAAGTAACCTAGAACCAATATATAATGCAATAAAAAACAATATTTTAAATGCCAATATAAATTTACTATTAAGTAATAACACAAACGCTGCTGCTTTACAAAAAGCAAAAGAATTAAATATTGCTACATCTGTAATAAATTCAAAAAATAGTAATAATATTGCACAAGATATATATGATGAACTTATAAAATATGATTGTAAATATATTGTTCTTAGTGGTTATATGAAAAAGCTAGATCCACTAATTACAAATAACTTTATAGTAATCAATACTCATCCTGCTCTTCTTCCTTCTTATGGTGGAGAGGGTATGTATGGTAAATACGTACATGAAGCTGTAATTAAAAACCACGAACAATATAGTGGAACAACTGTTCACTATGTAAATGAAAATTACGATGAGGGTGAGATAATTTTACAAGAAAAAATAAAGTTACATAAAGATGAAACTGTAAATACTTTAGAAGAAAAAGTAAAAAACTTAGAAAAAGTAGCAATTATAAAGGCACTAAAGTTATGTTTGAAATAGCAGAAATAATAGGTGTAATAGCATTTGCTATTAGTGGATTTTTAATAGCTACTAGAAATAAGCTAGATCTACTTGGTATTTTAATCTCTGTATTTTTAACCGCCCTTGGTGGAGGTATAATTAGAGATGTAATAGTTGATAAAACTCCATATACATTTAGCCATAATCTACCTGCACTTATAATATTAAGTGTGATGATAATTATGATTGCTTTTAAACTACATAAAAAAGCAAGTATTGAAAATAAACCACTATTTATATTAAGTGATTCAATTGGATTGGTTTCATTTAGTATTACTGGGGCTATTATTGCTATTGAACATCAATACAATCTTACTGGTATATTAGCTCTATCTTTTATAACAGCAGTTGGTGGAGGAATAGCAAGAGATGTAATTATAAATCAAGTACCTTTTGTATTTAAAACAGGTTTTTATGGAACTGTATCTTTACTTGTTGCTTTGATATTATATACACTTAATATTTTTGATTTTATATCTTATGTATCATTGTTAATTGTATTTATTGCAGGTGTAACTTTAAGAATTGTTGCATTTTATAAAAAATGGTCTATACCATTAATTTAAGGAATATTAATGCCATTTGTACTAAAAAAATATAAAGCAGTAGCAGGAAAAAAGATTCAATTATTTTTACTAAATGAAGTTGGTCTTTCTATGAGTGTATCTCAAAAACTTCTAAGTCGTGGTAGAGTATTTGATGAAGATGGAAAAAGATTTCAAAATGGTCAAACTTTAAAAGATGGCTATGTAAGTGTTGCTGTGTTTGAAGGTCAAACAAGAGGATTAAAACCTATATTTAATACAAGTGATTTTGCTATATTTGATAAACCAAGTGGTGTAATGGTTCACCCTACAAGTAAAGATACTACTTATTCTCTTCTTGATGAGATAAGATACCATTTTGGAGAAACTGCAAATTTAGCTCATAGAATAGATCAAGAAACTTCTGGATTAGTTTTAGTTACAAAAAATAAAGTTGCAGATATTTTTCTAAAAACTATGTTTGAAGATAAAAAGTATAAAAAATCATATAAAGCTTATGTAAAAGGTCATATAAAAGAATCTCTTAAAATTGGTAGTGGTATTAAAAAAGATGGTGGAAAAATTGGTGTAAAAATGAAAGTAGCTTTAGATGGGAAAGAATCGCTTACATTTATAAATCCTATAAACTATGATGAAAAAAACGATATAACTCTAGTAGAAGCTATTCCTCATACAGGAAGACAACACCAATTAAGAGTACATCTTAATTCTATTGGTCATCCTATTGTAGGTGATCCTATATATGCAGTCAACGAAGAGATTGCTGATAAATATTTGTGTAAAAATTTAAGTAAGGATGAGAGGATGAAACATATAGGTTACCATAGACTTATGCTTCATGCAAATTATTTAGAATTTAAATATAACGATAAAATATATAAAGTATATTCAAAACAAGAATTTACTTTATAACTGTTCCGGAAGCTAAAATAATTCTATTTCTACCATCAAATTTTGCTTCATATAGTAAGATGTCTGCTTGTTGAATAGTATCTTCATAACTATTATGTCTAGATCTTATATCAACTCCAGCACTAAAAGTGATATCAAGTTTTAGATCTTTGTGTGTAAATTTATTTGATGTTACTACATCTTTTACCCTTTTTAGGTATTTTAATAAATCTTCCTCTTTTTTGTACTGAATTAGAGCCACAAACTCTTCACCACCATATCTAGCAACAACATCAGTTTTTCTTGTAAGTTTATTTAATATAAGTCCAAATGTTTTAAGAACTGTATCTCCACAGTCATGTCCATAGTTATCATTTACTGCTTTAAACTTATCTAAATCAAAAAATACAACAGCATAATCGATATTGTCTCTTGTAAATCTCTCTTCAAACTTCTCTACTTCTTTTTCATATGCTTTTCTTGTTAGTAGTGTTGTTAAAAAATCAATCGAACTCTCTTTTTTATATGTATTTAAACTATCTTCTAGTGTTTTTATTTTCTCTTCTAAAATCTCTATTTGTTGCTTTTCATTTGTTAATTTTTTATTAACTGTTTCTATCTCATTTTCTAAAGATGAAGTTGCATCTATAAGTTTTGTTTTTACTATTTTTATCTCATCATTTGTGTTACTACTTTGAATATCTTTTTTAATATTTTGAATATTCATAAACGCATTATAATGACTTTTGATACTATCTTGAAGTTGTGAATCCATATTTTTTATAATATTACCAACTTCTCCTGTATGTATCGATAAATCTTTACTTGAAGGTCTTTTTAATAATATTTTTACAATATCATATACTGATTGTATTTTATCTGCTTTATAGTGATCAAGTTCATCTTGAGAAAGTTCTAACAAAGATTTTGTAAAAAATTCACAATCATTATTGTGTGAATTTATATTACAAAACTCTTTCATATAATTTTCAGGTGTTGGATCAATACTTTTTTCATTTAAGTTTTTAATTGTTTGTATAGCTATTTGTTTTATATCTGCCATTTTAAGTCCTATTTATAAAATACAATTTTAGTATATCTTGTTTTAACTTATATTTTTATATTTCAAAAATATGATTTTTTAATGTAGCAGTGAAAAAACTACCCTTAAATACAATATTATCATCAACCTTTGCAAGTACTTCAATCTCACTTTTAAATCCATCACTAGAAATAAGTTTCCCCTCTAATATTACTATATCATTTAACTTTACAGGGGCTATAAATTTTGTATTACTTTTTGCTAAAACAACATTTGGATCATTTACAACTACCATAGCACAATAATCAGCACTAGAGAATATAAATCCACCATGTATTAGCCCTTGTTTATCTGCACACATAAACTCTTTTGTACTTAGTTTTACTTTTGCATAATCTTTTTTTAGTTCGATTACTTCTCCACTAATATTATTGTCTATTTCTAAATGTGTATTAATATCCATAAATATCCTTTTTTCATATTTTTATCATTATACACTAAGGATTGCTATACTATACTTATGCAAATAATAAATAGAAGTTATCACTTCATTTAATAAAAAGAATTAAAATATGCTAATAGACAAACATGGACGAGAAGTAAATTATTTAAGAGTGAGTGTTACTGAAAGATGTAATTTTAGATGTCAATATTGTATGCCTGAAAAACCTTTTTCATGGGTACCACAAGAGAATCTACTATCATATGAAGAGTTATTTGCATTTATAAAAGTAGCAATTGATCAAGGTATAAACAAAATAAGAATAACAGGTGGAGAACCACTTCTTAGAGCTAAGCTTGATGAGTTTGTAAAGATGATATCTGATTATAAAAGTGATATTGATTTAGCACTTACAACAAATGGTTACCTTTTAGAAGAAACAGCTCTTGCTTTAAAACAAGCAGGTCTAAAAAGGATAAATATATCTTTAGATAGTTTAAAACCTGAAGTAGCACACCATATAGCTCAAAAAGATGTTTTGGCAAAAGTTATAAAGGGTATAGAACTAGCTAATAGTATAGGTCTTAAAATAAAAATAAATTCTGTACCTATGAAAGGTATAAATGATGATGAGATTATTGAACTTCTTGAATACTGTAAAGAGAGAAACTATCCAATAAGATTTATAGAGTATATGGAAAATACTCATGCAAATGATCTAAAAGGATTAAAATCACAAGAGATAAAAAATATAATCTCAACAAAATATAACTTTAAACATGTAGAATCTGAAGATCCAGCATCTCCAACTACATCATATCAACTTGAAGATGGATATATTTTTGGAATAATAGAACCACATAAAGATGACTTTTGTAAAACTTGTAATCGAATAAGACTAACAGCTGAAGGATTTTTGATCCCTTGTTTATATTTTGAAGATGCTATGAGTATAAAAGATGCTATAAAAGAAAAAGATATTAAAAAAGCTACAAGTATTTTAAAAGAGGTATTAGCTAATAAACCTGAGAAAAATAAATGGAGCGATGAAAATGGGGAAGGTGAAACTTCAACAAGAGCTTTTTATGAAACAGGAGGTTGATGTGAGTGCAAAGATTGCAGTAATAGGAGCAGGGAAATGGGGTATAGCACTTCATATCGCTCTTAGTGTAAACAATGAAGTACTTATAACTTCAAGAACAAAAAGAGATATAAAAAACTTTGTATCTTTAGAAGATGCTTTAAAATGTGAATATCTAATAATAGCAATACCAGCTCAAAGTATAAGATCATGGCTTGAGAATAATTTTGTATATACAAATCAAAAAGTATTAGTTGCTGCAAAAGGTATCGAGGAAAATAGCGGAGCTTTTTTAAAAGAGATCTATGAACCTTTTGTTCCATCTTCAAATTTGGGATTTATATCTGGGCCCTCTTTTGCAGCTGAAGTGATTCAAGGTTTACCAACAGCATTAGTTCTTAATAGCACATCAAAAGATTTTTATGATCAGTTTTATAAGTTTTTCCCACCATTTATAAAGACTTATTACTCTAGTGATGTTATAGGTGCAGAAGTAGCAGGAGCATATAAAAATGTAATAGCAATAGCAAGTGGTATATGTAATGGACTAAAACTAGGAAATAATGCAAGTGCTTCACTTATATCAAGAGGTCTAGTAGAGATGCAAAGATTTGCAAATCATTTTGGTGCAACACAAAGTGAAACATTTACAGGTTTAAGTGGTGCTGGAGATCTATTTTTGACTGCCACTTCTACTATGAGTAGAAATTTTCGTGTTGGATTAGGTTTAGCAAATAATAAATCTTTAGATGAGATATTAGAAGAGTTAGGTGAAGTAGCAGAGGGTGTAAAAACAGCAAATGCTATAGAGATGCTATCTAAAAAACACAATATCTATACTCCAATAGCAACAGAAGTTAGCCTAATATTAAAAGGTAAAGATGTAAAACAAAGTTTAAAAGATCTATTAGCAAACTAATATAGATCTATTCAAAAATATTCTCAGCCCATTTTGTAATAGGTCCTCTTAATACTTTATTTAATTTAACAGCATAGATATTTAAACCTTCTGCTTTTTGTTTTGTAGATTTTAGAAGTGTTGTTAGGGCATTTGTGTATTTATTTACATAAAAATTATCTATTTGTTTATTTGAACCTAGTATTATAACTTTACAACTACTATCAAGCCTACTTAAAACCATCTGCATAGTTTTATTTGACATATTTTGAGCTTCATCAATTATCACAAAAGCCTCACTTAGAGTTCTACCTCTCATCTCCCCTACCCACATAGTTTGGATACTATAATTTTCTATTGTTTGAGATACTTTTTGCTCTATCTCATCATCACTTGGGGCTATATATTGTTTTTTGTTTTGATTTTTTCTTTTATGCTCTTTTAGTGCCATAAATCTAAGTGAATCATGTAAAGGATGATTATATATAGCAAACTTCTCTTCAAAACCAGGAAGATAACCTATATCCTCACCTTTATCTAGTGATTCTATTGAGTTTCTTATATATATTATTCTACTGAAATGTTTTTTTCTTACCATTTTAACTGCAGCACTTAAAGCTAGTAGTGTTTTTCCACTTCCTGCTTTTGCTTCAGATATAATAACATCATAATACATATCCATCATAGAGTTAGAGAAAAATAGTTGCTCTTTATTTAGAGGAGTGATTATTTGTTCCCTTAGACTTACCTCATCTAAAATATATATCTTTTCATTTTTGATACAAGCTAAGATATTTTGGTCTGAATTTTTTATCTTAAAAGTATATGAGAAATTATATGGCATATAATCTTTATCAAACTCTTTGATATCTTTATGTTGTAGAGTTTCAAGTTGATTAAAATCTATTGATATAGTTTTTTCAAACTCTAAATTGCTATCATCTATTCCATCACCTATTAGTGGTGATGTTTGAAGATCAAGTGAAGTTGCTCTAACTCTTGCCATAATATCGTTTGATAAAAACAATATCTTACAAGGATAATAGCTATTGGCAAAAGCTGTTATTTCTAGTATTTTTCTATCGTTGTATATATTTGAACTTGTATTATTTTTTTTTACATTATAGTTCTCTTTTGAGATTATTTGTATTTTTATATTTTGAATATCTAAAGATACTATTTTATGGTTTTGTACTTCAAAAGATTCTTTTATATTTGCATTTTCAAGCATTCGTGCGAAGTTTCTAGCTTGAAAATTTATCTCATCAAATCCTGATTTTTTATTATCAAGTTCATCAAGAACTGTTTCAGGTATTATGATTAGATTTTTACCATCTTGAGATATTTTACTTATATTTGTATAATCTTCTAAAATTATATTTGTATCTATTACATAATATTTTTCGTAGTTATTTAATTGCATCTTTGTTCTTCTTTTTTAATATTACTACCATTATAAATATAAAAAATACAGATATACCTATAGAGAAATAAATAGGAATTGATTTTGTAATTACAAATGTAACAATAAGTATTGCTAATAAAGTTGGTAGTTCATTATATGCTCTAAAAAACTGTCCACCTTTTTTACAAGTATTTGCTAAAAACTTGTATCGTATAAAATCAAGTGAAATTGTATATACTATTAATAATATCAATACTATAAGCTTTGCTAACATCCAAGATTGATTTAAAAGATCAGGATTTATAGCTAACATTAAAGCCCCACTAAGTATTGCACCCCACATAGCGGGATATCCTATTACTTTGTATATCTTTTCCTCTTGTACTTTTATCACTTTTGTATACTCTGTATTTTTTATATTTTCTGCATGATATACAAATAATCTTGGCATATAAAAAAGTAATGTCATCCATGACATAACAGCTAATATATGAAATACTAATATCGCTTGGTAATATTCACTTAAAAATTCCATACTTATTCCTTAGTTATTTTTTATTTTATCTATCCATTCATTTAGAGTTTTTTCAAACCCTACATTACTACTTTTATAATATGATAGATCCTCTTTTAGATACTCTTGATTGATATATCCACCAAAATTGTGTGGATTTTTATATCCTATTGCACTATCTTTTATATGTTCTGGTATATCTAATATCTTACCATGTTTTATATCACTTAAAGCTTGATTGATTGCAGTATAACTACTACAAGATTTTGGGCTTGATGCTAGATATACTATACATTGAGCAAGAGTTATTCTAGCTTCTGGAAAGCCTATTTTACTTACTATATTTAAAGTTGAACTTGCAATATTAATTGCATGTGGGTTTGCATTTCCTATATCTTCACTAGCACTTATGACTAATCTTCTAGCTATAAAATCTGCACTCTCTCCACCATCTATAAGTCTAGCCATATAATATATAGCTGCATCTATATTACTACCTCTTATTGATTTTATCATAGCGCTTGCAATATCATAATGGCTTTGAGCTGAACTTACACCATCTCCAATAGATCCAGTTCTTAGAGATTTTAGAGTTTGTATAGTTATAGTTGGATTTACTTTATATGCAAAGTCTAGTAGATTAAGTAATGCCCTAGCATCTCCACTACTTGTAGTGATTAGGTAATCTTTTGCATCATCATCTATAGTGATATCTTTTAAGTGATTTGTAGCTTTAGAAATTACCTCTTTTAGATCTTCAATAGTATGTGTTGTAAACTCATATACAAAAGCTCGTGAACGAATACCTGCTGTTAGAGTAAAAAATGGATTTTCTGTACTAGCACCTATGATTATAGCACTATAATCTTCCATGATAGGAAGAAGTACTTCTTGTTGAGTTTTTGATAGTCTGTGAACTTCATCTATAAATATAAGAGGCTTAAGTAATGCCCCATTATATCTTGTAAATACTTTTCTTAAATCTTCTATTTTAATAGATGTGGCATTGAAATAATAAAAATCATATCCACTTTGTTTTGCTATTATTTTAGCTAAAGTTGTTTTACCAGTACCTGGTTTTCCATAAAAAAATAGATGAGGGATATCTTTTTGCTCTATTAATTTATATAGAGGTGTATTTTTCCCAATTATATGCTTTTGCCCTATAAATTGATCTAAACTATTTGGTCTTAGTATGTTTGCTAAAATTATTTTACCTTATTTTTAATACTCATCATCTTGGTATTTTTGTTTTTCTCTAGTTTTTTTCATAGCTTTCATATAATCTCTTAGATCTTGATACTCTTTTCTTTCTAAAAATCTAGTCTTTCCTGATGGTAAGTTATTTAGTGTTATTCCACCAAAATCAATTCTTTTTAGATCCACTACAGGTGTTTCAAAGTGTGCAAAGAATCTTCTAAGCTCTCTATTTTTCCCTTCACTAATTGCTACTTTTAGTTTTGAAAAGTTTGCACCGTTGCTAATGATATTGTATCCATCAAATGGTTCAAAGTGCATAGATGTTATTTTTGTACCCTCATATGCTCCAGCTGTTGCATCAGTTAATGTCAGCCCATTTCTCATATATGTTTCCATACTTGGTGTAATTGGACCTGCTATTTTGATTTTATATACCCTTACAAGCTTTGAGTGCATAAGTTCATTTGCAATATTTACATCATCTGTTAAAAGTAACACTCCCTCACTTGCATAATCTAGTCTACCTATTGGTAAAAAGTGTGAATATTTTTTTGCTAAAGTATCATATATAGTTTTTCGTCCTTGTGGATCTTTTTTAGATACTATCTCACCTTTTTGTTTGTTGTAAACAATAACTGTACTAGCACGGCTATTATCAATCTTTACTGTTCTACCTTTTACTTTTACTATTGTATCTGGTGTTACTTTTATAGCTAAGTCTGTTATTACTTTATTATCAATACTAACCTCACCCTCTTCTATCAATCTATCTGCTTCTCTTCTACTATATCTACTATTGTGTGATATAAATTTATTTAATCTTATTAATTCTCTCTCATATGCCATTATTTTATTCCTGCTTCTACTAAATTGTGTATATGTAGTACGCCATATAATGTTTTATCTTTGTTCAAGATCAATAAAACTTGTATTTTATTATCTTCTATTATTTTTAATGCATCTGAAGCTAATAAGCTTTTATCATCTACAAACTTTGGATTTAATGTTGCAATATCTTCTACTTTCGTACTTAGGCAAAAGTTATCACTCATCATATATCTTCTTAGATCTCCATCACTTAAAAGACCTATCACTTCATCATTATTATTTACAATAATTGCATTTCCTAGTCTTCCTTCACTCATAACAACAACTGCTTCTTTTAGAGTTGTACCCTCTTTTACTACTGGAAGATTCTCTTTTTGCATTAAGTCATCAACTTTTACAAATAATTTTTTACCCAAACTTCCACCTGGATGAAAAGATGCAAAATCATGTTTTGTAAAGTTTGCATTTTTCATTAAACAAACTGCTAATGCATCACCAATAGCCATAGTAAGTGTAGTTGAAGATGTGGGAGCAGTATCAAGTGGACATGCTTCTTTTTGGATACTAACATCTAAAAATACATCACCGTATGAAGCTAATGTAGAGTTTGGATTATTTGCCATAGTTATAAGTGGTATATCAAACCTTTTTAAATGTGGTAATATTTGTATAAGTTCAGCACTCTCTCCACTATAAGAAATTGCTAAAACAACATCACCAGCACTTATCATTCCAAGATCACCATGCATAGCTTCTGTTGGATGTAAAAAGAAACTAGATGTTCCAGTACTAGCTAATGTTGCTGCTATTTTTGCACCAACTAGTCCTGATTTACCAACACCTGTTACTATAAGTTTACCTTTACTTTTTGATATAAGTTCAACAGCTTTAGAGATCTCATCATTGATATTATTAGCTGCTCTTTGCAACTCTTGCGCTTCAATTAATAATACTTCTTGTGCTATTTTTTTAAAATCCATTTAAATCCCTTTATGTACTTATTATACCATAATATTGCAAAAATAAAAAAAGGTCAAGTAATTATACTTGACCTTTTAAAGTATAAATAATTAAATTATTATTTTGCTTCATCTCCAACAACTGTTAGACCTAAAGATGTCCATGCTTGCATACCACCTCTGTAGTATTTAATCTTTTCTAGTGGATATCCAATCTTAGTTAATGCATATTTAGATTTTAAAACCATTGCTGGTGTTTGTCCACACCAATAACCATTACAAAAAACTAAAATAGTTTTTGCATTTTTAAAATCCCATACTCCATCTTTAATTTTAACAGCACCAAGATCCTCAAGATTTGCTTCTGTATCTTCTTTGCTATTAAAGTCACTATATGGCATATTAACAGATCCAGGAATAGTTAATCTTACATGCCAACCTGGTGTTCTTGTATCTACAAGTATTATAGATTTATCATTTTGCATCTTTTGTAAATACTTTATAAGTTCAATCTCACCTATAGTTTCTATACCCTCTTTTAATGATATTGGTTGAACTCTACCTCTAAATGTACTTTCATACAAATGAGTAATCTTTTTTGCACCACTTCTTTTTATCGTAAATTTTTCGTTATTTAGATCAATTTTTACCTCTTTTACACATCCCCAAATATGTGGACCTGGAGTTTTACATTTTTTACCTTCTGCATATAAATTACTTGTTAATAATCCTGCTATTACAGAAGTAAGTATTAATTTTTTCATATCTAATCCTTTTAGTTTATAATGAAATATATCTAAATAAAGTTAATTACTTATAAAAATATTTTTATATATATAAAAAGCCAAGTTACTTAAAACTTGGCTTTTATATTTATAGTTTTATTTACTATTGAGCAATAATTGTAGGAACTATCATTGGATATTTTCTATATTTTCTTACACAATGTTTTCTTACTACTTTTCTTATATCATCTTCAAGAGCTTTTGTATTTTCTAAAATACCCTCTTTTACATGAGCTAAGTGATTATCTAAAATATCTTCAATCTCTTTTGCAAAATATTTTTCACTTTTAACATCTACTAAACCATAAGATGTAACTCTAGCAGGTGCAGATACTTTTCTCTCACTAATAGAAACTTGTGCAACAATCATTACAAAACCTTCATTTGCCATAGTTTGTCTATCAAGTACAACATCATTTGCTATTTTTCTATTTCTTTGATTATCTATATACACTTTTCCAGTTTTTACAGATTTTACTTTTTTCATATATTTTGGATTGATCTCAACTTGTTCACCATCACTTAAAATATGAATATTTCTTTCTAATACTCCACAAGATATACCTGTTTGAGAATGTTTTAATACATGGTTATATTCACCATGTATTGGCAGGAAGAACTTAGGTTTAACTAATCTTAACATAAGTTTTTGCTCTTCCATACTAGCATGTCCTGAAACATGAATATCTGGATAATTTTGGTATGCTACTTTAGCTCCAGCTTTTAGAAGTTGATTAATAATCTCACTAACACTTCCTTCATTTCCTGGTATTGCTTTAGCAGAAAGTACTATTTGATCACCTGGCTTTATTTTGATATGTCTATGCTCATGAATTGACATTCTAAATAGTGCAGACATAGGCTCACCTTGTGATCCTGTAGTTACTATTAATACTTGAGAATCTGGATATTTATTTACTTCATGCGCATCAATAAAATCAGCTTTTTTGTATTTTAAATATCCCATATTTATTGCTACATCAATATTTTTTTCCATACTTCTTCCAATAACACATACTTTTCTACCTTGTGCTATTCCTCTATCTATTGCTTGTGCAACTCTGTGAAGATTTGAAGAGAATGTTGACATTATGATTCTATTTTTACTAGCTTCTGAGAATATTCTATCAAATGTTGGTCCAACTGTTCTTTCAGTTTTTGTAAAACCAGCACCATGAGAGTTTGTACTATCACTTAAAAGTGCTAAAACACCTTTTTCACCATAATGTGCAAATCTATGAAAATCTGTAGGATAATTATCTATTGGAGTATGATCAATTTTAAAATCTCCAGTATGTATAATTGTACCAGCTTCACAAGTAATTGCTAATGATGAACAATCAATAATACTGTGTGTAATATGCATCCATTCAACTTCAAAATCACCAATTCTAATTGGTTTTCTTTTTTGAATAGCTCTAAAATATGATCTATGGTGTTTCATTTTATGCTCATCAAATTTTGCTCCAACCATCTCTAAAGGAAGTGGTGAACCATAAACTGGTATTTGAATCTCTTTGAAGAAATATGGCATAGCACCAATATGATCCTCATGTGCATGGGTAATACAAATACCTACAAGTTTAGATCTTATTTGTCTAAGGTATGTAAAATCAGGTATAAGTATATCAACACCATGCATAGAATCATCGGGGAAACTCATACCAACATCGATAATAATAGCACTTTTATCAGTTTCTATTACCATCATATTCCCACCAATTTCACCTAATCCACCAAGTGGTGTAATCTTTACACTTGCATTAGTTTTTAGATTTAATTTATTGTGTGGGTTTAATCTATCTCTTTGTATTTTTTC
Source organism: uncultured Helicobacter sp. (assembly GCA_964482285.1). Classification (GTDB taxonomy): domain Bacteria; phylum Campylobacterota; class Campylobacteria; order Campylobacterales; family Arcobacteraceae; genus CAIJNA01. Next base: position 21,832 of record CAYZWZ010000015.1, read on the forward strand.
ATTTATCTCAAATGCTTTTTTTGTGTCATTAGTCCAGCCATTTCCACTAACTGGTGGCTTTTTCTTTGCTGGAACTGTTTTACCTTTTGGTTTGTCATTTGGCTTTTCATTCGTATTAGAATTTGTATTTTTATTCGTATTACTTTGTGTATTTGTAGTTTCTACTACTGCATCAGCCTTTGGCTGTTGCTCATTACTATTTTCCATATATATGTCCCTCTTATAATTTTTTATAAATTTGGCTATACAGGGATGCTTCTACTTCATGAGGTCTTATATTGTCTTTAATATTTAATTCTTCAAACAAATTTACTAAATCGTTCTTATTATATCTAGCACTAAGGTTTTTTATAAGTTTTTTTCTTGGTTGCGTAAATGCAAATTTTAAAAACTTTTTAAATCCATCTGGTAGTTTTGCTGTCATATCTTTTTTTAGATATATTACAGATGAATCCACCTTTGGTGGTGGATTAAAACTAGTAGGTGGTACTTCAACTAAGATTTTACGTTCACTACATAGTAGATCAGCCATAACACCTAAAGAAGAGTACTCTTTATCCTTTGGATTTGCAGCAAATTTATCTGCTACTTCTTTTTGTACCATTACGATGATACTTTCGCAATTATCATCGTCAAATGCGTTCAATATAATATTTGTTGCTATATAATATGGTAGATTTGCAATTAAGTCATATCTATTATTATATAAGCTTGATCCATCTTCCCAAACCTTTAGTACATCTGTTAGTACTAAATCAAGTTTAGAAGAAGATATTTCATTAATAAATTCAATTTGTAGAATAGAGTATAAATCTCTATCCACCTCGTAGGCTGTCACATCCTTGCACTTGACAAGTTTCTTTGTCAAATCACCTAAGCCAGGCCCAATTTCAACAATTCTATTGTTATTTTTGGGCATCGATTCGATGATCTTTATTAAAACAGACTCATCTTTTAGAAAGTTTTGTCCAAATTTCTTTTTTGCTTTTATCTCAATCATTTTAGCAAAACTTTCTTAGATTTTTATTTTTTTTATAATTATTTTTCATATTACTTACAATAATCTGCTAAAAACTTTTTAATATTTTTAGCAGCTTGTCTGATTCTTTTATCATTTTCTATTAAAGCTATTCTTACATAACCTTCACCATGTTCACCAAAACCAATACCAGGAGCAACAGCTACACCAGCTTCTGTTAGTAATTTTTTTGAAAATTCTAAAGATCCCATATGAGCAACACACTCAGGTAATTTTGCCCATACAAACATAGAAGCTTTGTTTCTTCTTATCTCCCAACCTGCTCTTTTAAAACTAGATATCAATACATCTTGTCTTGTATCATATTTATCAGTAATATCTTGAACACATTGTTGATCACCATTTAGAGCAACAGTAGCTGCAACTTGAATAGGTGTAAACATACCATAGTCTAACCATGATTTGATCTTTTGTAAAGCTCCTATAAGTCTTGTATTTCCTACAAAGAACCCTACTCTCCATCCTGCCATATTGTATGATTTACTAAGTGTAAATGATTCAACGGCAACATCAATAGCCCCAGGAGCTTCTAAAATCGATGGTGTTTTATATCCATCAAATGTAATATCACCATAAGCAATATCACTGATAACATAAAATCTCTCTTTTTTAGCCATAGCTACAAGTCTTATATAAAACTCTGGAGTTACTGTAGCAGTGCTAGGATTATGTGGAAAGTTAACTACTACAAATTTTGGTTTTGTTTTAGGATCATCACAAAGTGCTTGTAAATCTTCCATAAATTTATCTTCAAGTACATTGTAATCTTCATCAAACTCTAAACCAAAGTTAATAACATTAGCTCCAGCTAATATAAATGCATAATTATGAATAGGGTATGTAGGATCTGGAACTACTACGTTATCTCCAGCATTTGTACATCCATATGCGATATGAGCATATCCCTCTTTACTTCCCATTGTAGCAACACATTGAGTTTGGGGATCAAGATCTACATCATATCTTCTTTTGTACCAATCAGAGATTGCTACTAGTAATTTTGGAATACCTTTTGAGGCAGAGTAGCCATGAGTTTTTGTTTTTTTGGCTGATTCTATTAATTTTTCTCTAATATGCTCAGGTGTGTCTCCATCAGGATTACCCATTGAAAAATCAATTACATCTTTACCTTTATGTCTTTGCTCCATTTTAAGTTCATTTACTTCAGCAAAAACATATTTTGGTAACATTTTTACTCTTGAAAATTCTATCTCTTCAAACATTAATACTCCTCTTACTTAACTGTTACAGTTATTCCTCTTTTTATATTTATCAAATTATACGTATCACTAATAGATATAAATTTAGTACCGTGTGGTATATTCATTACTACTTTCTTTTTAATTGATGATTTTTCATCTAGTTTAATTAAATTAAACCCTTTATCATAAAATGCAATGCTAGGGTACCATTGATTTAATCTATTACTTGTTACATAAAGTGTATTTGCTCTATTTACTTCAAGTATATAATCTCTATGTGGTTTTCTTAATTTTTTAATCTCATCTTTTTCTATTTTAATTGAATTTGAAATATTAGCATAATTCACATCAATTTTATATTCCCATTTAGTAGATGTTACTCTTTTAACATTATTTACTCTTATATTTAGTTTATTTAACTCTTTTATAAAAGCTAGTGGATCAAGTAAAGATTCACTTTTAAAATATATCTCCCAAAATAGCTTATTTTCTTCTTTTTTGATATTTTTAGTAAAATAATATGAATAACCTAAATTTAGCAAAACATCTTTAATACTTTTTATTGTTTTTACTGTTTTAGCATTTGAATATATTGCTATATTTACATCTTTTACACTTTTATAGTTTACATTAAATAAACCATTATTTTTTAAAGTATCAAATATTTTTACATAATTTAATCTACCATGCTTATAAAAACTCTTTTTATCTTTGAATATATTTAAAATAAGATATTTATTTACATTGTACTTATGAGCTCCTACAAAGTTTTTAATATTACTTTGTAAACTACTTGCACTTAAATAAGTTACAAATAGGCTTAAAACTAATAACTTCTTTATTGTATTCATTATTTTAATGCATGAACTAAAATACCAGCTGCAACTGATACATTTAAACTATCAAAATCATTTTTCATCTTGATTGATACTTTTAAATCAAGTTTTTTGATTAGTTTATTTGAAAGTCCATCTCCCTCATTACCTAAAAATAGTGCAACTTTTTGATCTTCATTTGATTCAATATTTTTAATATCATAACCATCAACATCGGCTCCAACAAGTGAAAAACCAACTTGTTTTAATTCATTTGCTAAATCAAAACTATTTTGCATAACTGCAATTGGCATATCAAGAGCAGCACCTGAAGATGTTCTAATAATTGGTGCTAAATATGGGTGTTTTAATCCACATAAAACTATAGCATCAACTCCTAAAGCATAACAAGTTCTAACAATTGCACCAATGTTACCTGTATCTGTTAATCCATCTAATACAACTATAAAATCATCTTTTTTGATATCTTTTATATTTGCAAATTCAAATTCATCAATTTTTAATAAAAATCCTTGATGATTTCCACCTTTTGCCATAGCTTGCGCTTTTTGGTTATCTGGTCTTACAATTTTAGCTCCAACATCCATAAATTGTTTGAATAATTTTTTGTCTAATTCTTTTGTAAGATAAATCTCTTGTATTATGTTTGGGTATTTTTCTAAAATATAAAATACTATTTGTTTTCCGTATACTATCATAAGTTACATTTTATCAAATATTTACTTAAATGATAATTTTATATTTTTAAAGCTAATAAAAGTTTATAATAACAATAACTTGGATAATATACAAAAAATTATTTAAGGATTAAATATGTTATTTTTTATCACAACTTTTTTATTTTTTATTGAATTAAAAATCATAAGAGTATTTAAAAAAGAAGAGGGCTTTATACCATCAATTTTACTACAACTAATTATTATACTTTTGGCAGCTATTGTTGCATATAAATATTCTTATAATAACTACAGTATTATAACATTAATTATATCATCAATATTATTTTTTATAATTGCTGAATTTATTGTAGTAGCAGTGCAATTAGGATTTTTCAAAGATGGAAAACCAGTATTTGGATTAACAAAATTATATAAGTTTATCCCATTTTTTACAATTGTAATTATAGTTTGCTCTTACATTATGTATAAGTCTACATTTTAATCGCTATTAAGGTATAATAAAGACTATTAAAGAAAATAGGATATTTATGAATTATTTTGCAAAAAGAATAATACCATGTCTAGATGTTGACAATGGTCGTGTTGTAAAAGGTGTTAATTTTGTTGGACTAAGAGATGCAGGTGATCCTGTAGAAGTTGCAAGAAGATATAATGCTGAAGGTGCAGATGAACTTACATTTTTAGATATTGGTGCATCACATGAAGGTAGAGAAACCATAGTTGATGTAGTAAAAAAAGTTGCATCAGAAATTTTTATTCCACTTACTGTTGGTGGTGGTATTAGAAAACTTGATGATATATATAATCTTTTAAATGTAGGATGTGATAAAGTATCAATAAACTCAAGTGCTGTAGTTAATCCTGATTTTATAAATCAAGCTTCTAAAAGATTTGGAAGTCAATGTATTGTTGTAGCAATAGATGTTAAAAAAGTAGCAGATGGGACTTACCATGTATTTGTAAAAGGTGGTAGAGAAGATACTGGTTTAGATGCAGTACAATGGGCAAAAGATGTTTACAATAGAGGAGCAGGGGAGATACTTCTAACTTCTATGGATACAGATGGTGCTAAAACAGGATTTGAACTTGATATTACTAAACAAATAAGCTCTGCTATTGATATACCAGTAATTGCTAGTGGTGGTGCTGGTACTATGGAACACATAAAAGATGCTTTTACAATAGGTGGTGCTGAAGCTGCACTTGCTGCTTCTATATTCCATTTTAAAGAGATCGATATTATGGATCTAAAACATTATTTATACGATAATAATATACCTGTGAGAATATAATGGAAAATAATAACAGATTTGAAAAACTAGCTACATCTTGGGATAGCAAACCTCAAAGGGTAAAAGGTGCTATGAGTTTTGCTAATAAGGTAAAAGAGTTTTTACCAAAAGATATATCTAACTTTAAAATTTTAGATTATGGTTGTGGAACAGGGCTTGTGTCATTTTGTTTTAGCAATGATGTAAAAAGTATTGATGGTCTTGATAATTCTAAATCTATGATCGAAGTATATAATGAAAAATCAAATAAAATTGGTATGAAAAATATACAAGGTTTTGTACACAATATAAATGAGCAAGATCTAGAAAAAGATAAATATGATCTAATAGTAACTAATATGACTATGCATCATATAAAAGATCCTAAAGATTTTATTACAAAATTATCAGCTTCATTAAAACCAAATGGCTATTTAGCAATAGCAGATTTAAAAACTGAAGATGGAAAATTTCATAGTGATAATACAGGGGTAGAGCATTTTGGTTTTGATTTTAATAAGATTGAACAATACTTTAAGGATAATAATCTAAAAAATATAAAATGTGATCTATTTGAAACTATAAATAAACCACATAATACATATGAAGTGTATTATATAATAGGTCAAAAATAATGAAAAAATATCTATTATTTCTTTTACCATTAAGTTTATTATCTGCTGAGATACATTTTACAAAAACATTTAAAGCTGAAGTTGATTCAGATATGATTAGTGATAATATTGTAATCAAAACATCAAGAGATAATAGTGACGATATCGTAACAATATTTGAAAAATACAATGATCTTTTCAAAACAAGTAAATTGATATATACTAAACAAAAAGAGCAAATAATGCCAAACTATAATACTAATATATATAGTGGAAATTTATCTTATAATATAAAGTCATATTCATTTGAAAATCTAAATGATTTTATAAAAGATCTTTTATATTTAAAAGATGAAAAAAATTTAACTATTACTATACAAGAACCAAAATATATTTTAAGCACTAAACTACAAGAAGAGATAACTCACAAACTAAGAGTAAAAGCAATAAACTTTTCAAAAACTTATGTGAATAAATTATCAAATGATTTAAATAAACAATGTGAGTTAAAAGATGTTAAAATTCAAGATGTTAAAACAACAATACAAGATACAAATATAATAGATCTAAAAGTAGATTATAAAATGGAGTGCCAATGATTTTATGTGCAGGTAGAAATGAAACTTTCCCTTTTGCAACACCAATAGGGGTAGGATTGATAGAGAGTGCTATGAATTTTACTCAGATATGTTTATTTGATAAACCAGACTTTATTGTCTTTATTGGTAGTGCAGGTAGTTATGGAAATCATAATATATTTGATATTGTAGAAAGTTCAAGTGCTTCTAATATTGAGTTGTCTTTTTTTGATAACAATTCATATACTCCACTTGATAATGTGATAAAGACACAAAATAAAACTTTAAGAGATGACACTATTGTAAACTCTTCAAACTATATAACTACATCTTCTACTTTATCTCAAAATTTTGCTCAATATGGAATAGGTATAGAAAATATGGAATTCTTCTCTTTAGTACAAATAGCAAAAGAGTTTAAAATACCAGTTGCTGGAATCTTTGTAATAACTAACTATACAAACGAAACTGCACATGAAGATTTTACAAAAAATCATAAAGAAGCAATGTTAAAACTTGTAAAGTATTTAGAAGATAAAAAACTAATTGTTCCACATGGAACATCAAAATAAATTAAAGGCTTAATTATCAAAACAATATATGACTATACATTAAAAGAACTACAAAACGAAATTAAACCATCATTTAGAGCAAAGCAAATATATAACTGGCTTTATAAAAAATATGCTACATCATATGATGAAATGAAAAATATCCCCAAAGATCTAAAAGAGCATTTAGAAAAAAACTATCCAATAAATATTGGAAAAATTATAAAAGAGGAAAAATCATCTGATGGAAGTATAAAATATCTTTTTGAATTTGAAGGTGGGCATACAGTTGAAGCTGTATTACTTCTAATGAAAGAAGAGATAAAAAATGATGATGGAAATATAACTCAAGGTGCTAAATATACTTTTTGTGTATCTAGTCAAGTTGGTTGTAAAGTAGGTTGTAGTTTTTGTCTTACAGCAAAAGGTGGTTTTACTAGAGATCTAAGTGCTGGTGAAATTGTAGCTCAAGTATCATATCTAAAGAAGTTAAATGATATAGCCCAAAATAAAGCAGTGAATATTGTATATATGGGTATGGGTGAACCACTTGATAACTATGATAATCTTGTAAAATCTATAAGAATAATTAGTGAATTAGATGGTCTAGCAATCGCTACAAGACGTCAAACAATATCAACAAGTGGTATTAGTAGTAAAATAGAAAAACTAGGTTCTGAGGATTTAGGAGTACAATTAGCAATATCACTTCATGCTGTTGATGATGAGTTAAGAAGTGAACTAATACCTATGAATAAAGCATATAATATTCAATCAATAATAGACGCAGTTAAAAAGTTTCCAATTGATACAAGAAAAAAAGTTATGTTTGAATACTTAGTTATAAAAGATAAAAATGATGATATTGCAAGTGCAAATAAACTTATAAAAATTCTAGATGGGATACAAGCTAAAGTAAATCTTATTTATTTTAATCCATATCCAGGAACACCTTATGGAAGACCAAGTAGAAACTCTATGATTAAATTTCAAGAACAACTAATAAAAAAAGGTGTTTTATGTACTATTCGAGAATCAAAAGGTTTAGACATAAGTGCTGCATGTGGTCAACTAAAAGAACAAACAAATGAAGAGAATAACTAGGAGTTAATATGGGAACAATGGATGATATACTATTTATATTTTTAATGATAGTAGCATTTGGTGGAGTTTGGTTTTTTATCAAATATAACAGCGAAGAAGAAAAATAAATTATAAAAGGAAATAATATGGCAATAACAAGATTTGCACCAAGTCCAACAGGATACTTACATATAGGTGGGTTAAGAACAGCTCTTTATTCATATCTATGGGCAAAGAAAACAAATGGTGAATTTAAACTAAGAATTGAAGATACAGATAATAGTAGAAATAATGAAGATGCAGTTAAAGCAATACTTGAAGCATTTCAATGGGTAGGTATGCCAAGTGATAGTGAAATACAATACCAAAGTAAAAGAATGGATATATACAAAAAATATATAAACCAACTTTTACAAGAGGGTAAGGCTTATAAATGTTATATGAGTAAAGAAGAACTTGCAGCTCTAAGAGAATCACAAGAAAAAGCAAAACAAACACCAAGATATGATGGAACATGGAGACCACAAGATGGAAAAACTCTTCCAGCTATTCCTGAAAATATTGATCCAGTTATTAGAATAAAAGCTCCATTAGAAGGAAGTTATGAATTTGTAGATGGTGTTAAAGGTGCAATGAAATTTGAAGCAAATCAAGTTGATGATTATATTATTGCTCGTGCAGATGGTACACCTACATATAACTTTGTAGTTGCAATCGATGATCACCTTATGGGTATTACAGATGTATTAAGAGGTGATGATCACTTAGCCAATACTCCAAAACAAATTCTAGTTTATAATCTACTTGGATTTGAAGTACCTAAGTTTTATCATATGCCAATGATAAATAACCCTCAAGGTAAAAAACTATCTAAAAGAGATGGTGCTATGGATGTAATGCAATATAAAAGAGATGGATACCTTCCAGAAGCATTACTTAACTTCTTAGTAAGATTAGGCTGGTCAAATGGTGATCAAGAGATATTCTCTATGGATGAGATGTTAGAACTATTTGATCCAAACAATATTAACAAATCAGCTTCAGCATATAATACAGAAAAACTAAACTGGCTAAATGCTGAATATATTAAAAAAACACCAAATGAAAAATTAGTAGAACTATTAAAAGATTTTGATCTTGATCTAAGTGATATAGATAAAAAAGATGAGCTTTTAGATTTATCAAAACAAAGAGCAAATACATTAATAGAATTAAAAGATGCTGCATTAAATATACTAAATAAACCTCAATCATATGAGAAAAAAGGTAGTAAAAAATTTATAAAAGAGGGTACAATAAATATGTTAAATAACTATATATCTCTTTTAGAAAAGCATAAAGATACTTTAAATAGTGTTGATGCAATTGAAACTATTACTAAGCCATTTATAGTAGAAAATGAATTAAAGTTTCCTCAACTATTCCAACCTATAAGAATCGCTCTTACAGGTGGTACACAAGCTCCATCTGTATATGATATTATAAATGTATTAGGAGTTGATGAAACTATATCAAGACTTAATACAGCTATAAAGAATAATTTTGGAAAGGATAGTGAATAATGGAAGTTCAAATTTGGCATAATAATAGATGTAGTAAATCAAGAGAAGCAAAAAAAATATTAGAAGAATCAAATGTTCCACATGGAACATTTGAATATTTAAAAGAAGAATTTACAAAAGAAACTATACTTAATATCATGAAAAAGTTAGGTATTTCTGATATAAAAGATATGTTAAGAAAAAAAGAGGAGGAGTATAAAACATTTGATATTGAAAATAAATCACAAGATGAGATAATAGATATAATACTTAAAACTCCAAAACTAATAGAAAGACCAATTATAATAAAAGATCAAAAAGCAGTAATTGCAAGGCCAATGGAAAACTTAACATATCTATTAAAAAAATAAAGGCTTATTGTGAAAAATAAAAAATACTTTTTAAAACAAATATCAAATTACGCAATAGTAGGAGGACTTGGTTCTTTACTAATAACATCTTTTACTGCATGTGAAGATAAAGGTTCAAATCAAAATAATTATAACCAAAATACAATGACAAATGCTGCTCAAAAGCAGGGTGCATTTGTAATTGTTGAAAAAAGTCCTCAAGGGGGATATCAAATAGTTGATGAGTTTCCTGCAACTAAAACTACAATAGTATTAAGAGAAAATGGAAATGATAGAATACTTTCACAAGCAGAGATAGATCAACTTGTAGCTGAGGAAAAAGTAAAAATAGATAATGGTACATCAAACCTTACAAATGGAAGTCAAATTACAAATGGAGGTATGAGTTTAGGTGAAACATTATTAGCCTCAGCAGCTGGAGCAATGATAGGTGCATATATAGGTAATAAACTATTTAATAATTCAAACTATAATGCAAAAAGAAGAACAAGCTACAAATCACCTTCAACGTATAGTAAAAGTGTAAATAGTTTCAATAAAGCAAAAAGTGCAACTACTAAAAAATCAACATCTAGTAAAAAATCAGGTTTTTTTGGTAGATCAAAGAAAAGCTCATCTAGAAGCTTTTTTGGTGGATGATATGAATAAAAAATTATTAACAATTACATTCATTTCTTCTTTAAGTATAAGTTTATATGGATCAATATTTACAGATATAAAAGAGGGAAGCAAAGATACATTTTACGAAAGTAAGTATGCTGTTAAAGATACATTTAGAAAAATAAAAGATAACAATACAACTAAAATAATAAAAAAGGAAACAGTAAATAGTTTTAGAGTGATAAAAACATATACAAAAGATGGTATTGAATATTCAAAAAATAAAATAAAAAAATTGGCAGAATAAAAAGAGAGAATAGATATGAATCTAAAAAAATTAAATCCACTTACAAATGAATATTTAGAAAGTATTGGTTTTACATGGCATACAGATACAGATAAAACATCATATATAAGTAACGAAGTAGTGAAAATATCACTTAAAGAAGCAAATGCATTCTATGAGGCTACAAATGAACTATATGATATGTTTTGTGAAGCTGGACAATATATAATAGATAATAATCTGTTTCATGAATTAGATATACCATTTAATCTAATAGAACTAGTAAAACAATCGTGGGAAGATGATGTTCATTGGCATCTATATGGAAGATTTGATCTAGCAGGTGGACTTGATGGTAAAGATATTAAACTTATAGAGTTTAACGCTGATACGCCAACATCGTTATTTGAAACAGCAATAATTCAATGGGCAATGTTAAAGTATAATGAACTAGATGAACATCAACAATTTAACTCAATATATGAAGCACTTACTGATAACTTTAAAAGATTAATTACACTTGATAGTGATATAGAAAAATTTGATGAATATTATTCAAAACTAAACTGGAAAATATTATTTTCAAGTATCTCAAATAATGATGAAGAGATACATACAACAAAACTTCTACAACATATTGCCTCAGAAGTAGGGTATAAAACTGATTTTGCATTTATAGATGCTGTTGAATTTAGTGATGATGGTATAGGTATAGATGATGAGATATTTGAATTTTTCTTCAAACTAATCCCTTGGGAAGATATTGCAATTGATGAGGGTGAATTAGCTGTAATATTAACAGATATAATAAAAAATAAAAAAGTAATTATTTTAAATCCAGCATATACTTTATTGTTCCAATCAAAAGGTATTATGAAAATATTATGGGATCTATATCCAAATCATCCACTTTTACTTGAAACATCTTTTGAACCACTTGAAAACACTAAGCAAGTAGAGAAGATGTGTTTTGGTAGAGAAGGTGCAAATGTAGCAATAATAAATGATGATAATTCACTTGATATAAAAACAGATGGTGCATATGAAAATGGTAAAGCTATTTATCAAGAGTATGTAGAATTTAATCAAGATAAAGATGGTGCATATTATCAAGCAGGTGTATTTTATGCTTATGAAGCATGTGGACTTGGCTTTAGAAAAGGTGGTAAAATACTTGATAATATGTCAAAATTTGTTGGGCATATTGTAGAATAAATCATATAATATTTAGCAATAATTATATATAAAATTAGCATGATTTAAATATATTATAATTATTAAATTAGTTATAATTCATAAAAAAGGTCTAAAATGTACAATTCAAAATACTGTGAAGTATTATACTTAGAAAATAAAAATGCAATTTTATCTAAATGGAAATCATATTGTGAAGGTAAAGACTATCAAGAGCCTTTAGAGTATGGACTTGAATTAGCAAATAAAAACAAAGCAACTATATGGATTACTGATGCTACAAATGGCTTCAGAAGCCAAGAAAGTGATAATCTATGGTTAGCATCAGAATTTAGCCCAAGAGCTATATCTAGCACTATTAAAACAATAATATTTATAATAACTAATAATAGTGAACTATATGATGAAATATTACTTCATAGTAATATACTAAAACAATTTTTTGAAGTAAAAATTTTATCTAGTATTGATGAAATTTAATGGATATAAGTAGTCAATCATCCTCTACCTAAAACTCAAACAAAAGCTCTTAAAGATTTTACTCACTCTCACAGAAAAAACAAAAAGATATAATCAAAAAATTTGAGGTTGAGAAAATAAGGAGTGATATACTCAAAACTATTTATAAAAAAGAGTGAATTGATGGAGTTCTTATCTCTACAATGTTTAAAAATACCTATCTTCAAAACAACCTCTTCGTAACTCGTTGGGATAGAGAGTTTTTTTGAATTTTTTTTTACTTTTAAACAAAAGTAAAAAACTCACACATATCTACATCTAAAGTTTTGGCAATTTTATGTAGCTGTGAAATATTGAAGTGCCTTTTATCTTTGTAAAGTTCCGCTGAGCTAAAAAGACTTAGAGATTTATTGCCAATCTCTAAAGAGAGTGCCAACTGACTAAAGCCTTTTTCTTGCCTTATTCATGCAACATTTGAGCCTATGAGTTTGTGTAACTCATCTTCTGTTAAATTATTTAATTTGTTTTTCATTTTCCACCCTACAATAGTAATGTGTAAGGATAGTTATGTAATAATATTTCATCAAACTACAGTTGTAGTGTAAAATTAGAATAAATTATGTTGTATTAAGCACTTTCTTATAAGGGTGGGGGTAAAATACAACATAAAATCATAAAAAGAGAATAATAATGCTAAAAAAACTCACTCTTAGCCTAGTTTTAGCAGGGCTTATGACAAATGTAGTCGCTTCAAATGAAGTTAGAGATACAACTGTAAATGTTTACGGTGTAGGTGCAAAAACAGATAAAAATCAAGACAGCTCTGCTGGAATGGGTTTAATGTTTGACTCTGAGGATATTAAAGTAAAAATGGAGGGGACTTCAGATTTCTTTAAATTTGGTGGGGTATATAAACTTAACCCTTTTGATAAAG
>CAYZWZ010000016.1:0-18625 GCA_964482285.1 uncultured Helicobacter sp.
AGGAATATAATATGACTAATTCTATAGATGGTGGAGTATTTTCTCCTATAAAAAAATTACTGAAAATACACAATGGTTTTACTAAAAGTTTGAAGCTAAAAATGGTAGATGATTATCTATTTAGTTATAAGAAAAAGTGATTAATCTGGGACTCAGATTTTTCATTAAGTATAAATAGTAAATATAATTTAGTATTGGAAACTATAATTTCCAAACTATTGTATCCACTTCTACTATAATCTATTACTTTAGAAATTAAAGCAAATTTATTAAACAAAAATGTTAAAATGGCTAATCTTATTTTAGGACAATAAATGTTTGAAAACTTTTTACGATTTTTTATAAATAACTCACGAATGAACTATACACTTTTTGTACTTGTATTTGCAGTTGGTATAGTATCTTATATCAAAACACCAAAAGAGATTTTTCCTGTTTTTGATCTAGATATGGTAATCGTTAGTGGACATTATACAGGTGCAAGTGTTGATACTCTTGATAAGATTATAGTTTCCTCTTTAGAAGATAATCTAAAAAGCACACAAGGTGTTAAAGTGATCACTTCTATTGTAAATCCAGGTAAATTTTCTATTATATTAGAACTTAAAAAAGGTACTAATATATACGATACAGTAAATAAAGTAAAAGATACCGTATCTGCAAATAAAGGCAATCTTCCTTCAGATATGGATGAGCCAATAGTAAAAGCTATGGAACTTAAAAAATCTCTTTTAGAACTTACTATATCTACTAATAATAAAAATGTAGATTTAAGAGCAAAAGCAAATGAACTTAAAAAACAGATCCTAAGTATAAAAAATATTTCTGAAGTTACTATTTATGGTGATAGTGATAAATTTTATGAGATAGTTGTAGATGAAAAAAAGCTTGAAGCATTTAATATCCCTGCTCTTGATTTTTATAGAACAATAAGTAGCCTATCTTATATATTTCCACTTGGTCAAATAGAAGATAAAACAAAACACTTTTATATATCAACAAAAAATGGTGCAAAAACGCAAGATGAACTAAAAAATACAAAAATATATATAGCAAATACTACTATATATCTAAAAGATGTAGCAAAAGTAAGTAAAAAGTATGAAGATACAAGCACCCTATTTTCTCTTGATGATAAAGATGCTATAAATTTAAATATAAAGCAAAGCACAACAGGAGATGCTACAAAGTTACAAAAACAAATAGTTGATGTAATCAAAACTCTAAATACACAAGAAGATATAATCTATACAATAAGAAATGACCAATCTATTAAAATAAAAGATAGACTAAATATTGTTATATCAAATATTATTTTAGGGCTTATTATTATAACTTTAATAGTTGCTCTACTTATAAATGCAAGAATGGCATTTATTATTAGTGTTGGGATCCCTACTTCATTTGTGATTGCTGCTATTTATTTTTATATGTTTGGCTATACAATAAATCTTATATCATTAGTAGGTGTTTTATTAGCTTTAGGTATTGTAGTTGATGATGCTATGGTTGTAAGTGAAAATATACAACAACATGTAGAAGAAGGTATGGATGTAAAAGAAGCAGCAATACTAGGATCTAAAGAGATGGTAAAACCAGTAACAATTGCGTCACTTACTACTTTATTTTCATTTTTACCTCTACTTATGATGAGTGGTACTATGGGTGAAGTTATTAAACTAATACCAATAGCTCTTAGTGCATTGATTATTGCATCACTTATAGAGTCATTTGTATTTTTACCAATACATGCAGCACATACACTTAATAAAAATAGTAAAACAACATCGTGGAAAAGAGCAAATGAGATATATAGTGCTGTTATACATTTTCTTATGCGTTGGAAAAAAAGTTTTTTAGTTATGTTTATTATATTAGTTCCATTTTTAACTTTTATGATAATAAAACAATCACACTTTCAGATGTTTCCAGCTTATGATTCTAGTATTATAAATATTACATTAAAAGCAAATATAAATAGCACTTTAGAACAAAGTAATGAGATAGTAAAAGATGTTGCAAAAGAGTTGTTAAAGAAAAAAGATGAGTTTTATATAAGTAATATTGGAACAACTGCTGGTTATAGAAAAGATAGTGCAGGAAATACAGAAAATTATCCTTATGCTATGTATATTACTGTTGAATTACAAAAGCTAAAACCCCAAAACTTTGTTGATAGATATATTACACCATATCTTAGTTTTTATTATGATGATGAGGGACGAACTAGAGAATTAACATCTCAAGAGATATCTAAAAAATTAAAAGAATTTTTAGAAGATAAAAAAATAAAAGAAAAATATAACTTATTAGATCTATCTGTAGTACAAAAAAAAGTAGGACCAATAAAAGCTGATGTTAAAATAGGACTTGTATCAAATGATTATGTAAAAATAGATAAATATATAAAAGAATTAACTAAAAAGCTAAATAGTATAGATGGTGTTATTTCAGTTGCAAACTCTACAAATAAAGGTATAGATGAACTAAAAATAAGTATAAACTCCTATGGTGAATCTTTAGGATTAACAGAATCATATTTAGGTGAACTATTAAGTAATAAATACCTAAATATTAAAAAGGCAAGTGTATTTAATAAAGATGGTATTTTAGATATAAAAGTATCATCAAAATATAAAGATGATTTAAATTATTTTAAAATACAAAAGATCACTCTAAAAGATGGAACAATAGTAACTTTACAAGATGTATGTAGTTTTGATATTGTAAAATCTTTTGAGAAGATTACAAAAGAAAATGGTCTTACAAATTTTTATATATTTTCAAATGTAAATACAAAAATAATTACAGCATCAGAAGTACTTGATATATTAGAACCATTATTACAAAAAATAAAAGATGATAAAGTAAAAGTTATTTTAAAAGGTGAAGCTCAAAAAAATAAAGAGCTTAAAGATGATATGGTTTTAGCAACGGCACTTGCTATGGTACTTATACTTTTAGCTATGTTATATTTATTTAACTCATTTAGAGATACATTTATAGTTATGAGTGTTATTCC
Source organism: uncultured Helicobacter sp. (assembly GCA_964482285.1). GTDB lineage: Bacteria > Campylobacterota > Campylobacteria > Campylobacterales > Arcobacteraceae > CAIJNA01. The sequence continues at coordinate 3,023 of CAYZWZ010000016.1, forward strand.
ATATTCATTGTTTGGTGTATTTGCTGGACATATGTTAATGGGTGTAAATATTGGTATGACAACTATTATTGGAGCTTTAGGACTAGCAGGAGTTGTTATAAATGATGGTATTATTATGATGACATATCTTAAAAAATCAAAAAATATCCAAGAGGTATTTAAAAACTCTGCAAAAAGATTTAGACCAATTGTTCTTACATCTGTTACTACACTAATAGGTGTTACATCATTGATGTTTTTCCCTACAGGACAAGCAGTTATATTCCAACCAATGGCAATAGCACTTGGATTTGGACTAGCATGGGGAACTATTTTGAACTTACTATTCTTACCAGTTCTTTATACATTTGCAAATAGGTTAAAATAATGAATTTTGATCTATTGAAACAAACTATAGAAGAAAACTCTATAGATTTAAGTGAAGAGTTTAAAAGAATTTTTCATGGTCGTGGTGATTATTATGAAGGTTTTTCATTTTTAACTATTGATTCTATTGATGATATTTTAAATGTTGCTTTTTATAAAGAGATAAGTAAAGATGATGAAAATACACTATTAGATATATTAAAAGAGTACATTAAAACTTCAAGACATAATACCATAAATCTTCAAAGAAGATATATAAGTAAAGCTCCAAGCCAACTAATAGTAGGAGATATTAAAGAAGATTTATATGCAATAGAAAATGGTCTTAAATTTACTCTTGATCTAAAGTCACACCAAAATAATGGTTATTTCCCTGATATGAAAAATGGAAGAACTTATATAAAAAGTATAGCAAAAGATAAAAATGTATTAAATCTATTTTCATATACTTGTGGATTCTCACTTAGTGCTGCTAGTGCTGATGCTAGCAGTGTATATAATATTGATATGAGTAAAGGTGCATTAACTAAAGGTAGAACAAATCACCACCTAAATAATATTAGCACTCATAATATCCACTTTGGTCCATATAATATTTTAAAATCTTTCTCAAAAATAAGAAAAAAAGCTCCTTATGATATAATAATAATCGACCCACCTACTTTTCAAAAAGGAAGCTTTGAAGCAACTAAAGATTATACTAAAATCATAAGAAGACTAGAAGAGATAGCTAGTGATGATTGTACAATCTTAGCTTGTATAAATTCACCTTTTTTAGATGAGAATTTTTTAATAGACTTGTTTAAAGAACACTGCCCTACTTTTAAGTATGAAAAAAGATTAAAAAATTGTGAAGAGTTTATTTGCGTAGATGAGAGTAAAAGCTTAAAGAACTTAGTTTTTAAAAATAAGTTCTAAAGCTAGTTCTTTATGATTGTTTTAATATCACTCTTTTATTTATAAATCTTAGCAAAAATTCAATACTAAATGCAATAAAAAAAGTTCCCAATAAATAATAAGCAATCTCTGGCATCTTCTCATATGTAGAGTATAATGTAATAGCAGCAATTAAAAACATTGCAAATATTGCTAAAATAATTAAACTTTTTTTAGCTTTTGTTTTATTTATAAGGTTTAAGTGTGCAATATGAGTTGTACCTTGAACTATTAACATAACTATTGCAGCAACTGTTGTGATCTGAGAAAGGTTAAAAAATAATATCATTGGGATAACTAGTATTGAACTAATTATTAATCCTTCATTAGAATGAAATACATTGTATTCATAAACTTTAGGAAGGTTACCCTCTTTTGCCATAGTATATCCTATACTAGAAACAGAAAAAAGTGTAGCATTTATTGCAGATGCAGTTGCTAAAAGTGCTGTAACTGATATGATTTTAAATCCAATTTCACCAAACATTGGTTTTGCGGCAACTGCTAATGCATAATCTTTTGTTTGGATTATTTGATCTAAAGATAAATTTCCTAAAACTGCAATACTTGTTAAAATATATAAAGTAGCAACAATTAATATTGCTATAAACATTGCTTTTAACATTGTTGTTTCTGGATTTTTCATATCTTCTACAGTGTTCGTAATAACACTAAAACCTTGATATGCAAAAAAAGTAATACCTATAGCAAATACCATACCACTAATTGGTGGTATTTTAGATACGCTTAAAAGTTCTGGTTGAATTGTATAAAAAGATGCAATAGCAAATATAGCTAAAACACTAAGTTTTATAACTACTATTATATTTTCTGATTTAGCAACAATAGAAGCTCCAACTAAATTAATAATAGTAAATAAAAGTACAATACCAATAGCAAATATATTTATCATAAAAGTACTAGAATCAGCCATAAAAGTAGAACTATATGTACCAAATGATTTAGCAACAGCAGCAACTGCAATTAATTGTGAAAAATAAAACATAACTCCCATGGAACCTGAAAATATATTTTCACCAAAACCTTGAACTAAATATTCAACAATTCCACCTCTTGACTGAAAAGTAACAGCTAGTTTTGCCAATGAATATCCACTAAGAAGTGCTATATTAATCCACCAAATACAAAAGAAAGCCATACTATATTACCAGCCATAGCTCCAGCTTGACCAATAACTATAAAGATACCAGCTCCTACCATTGAGCCAATTCCTAAAAAAACTGCTCCCCATAAGCCAAATGCTTTGTTGTTATTCATATAAATTCCTAAATATTTATTTAGTTGATTATAATTTTATCATCTACACGTATTATACCACTTTTTATTATTTTAGCCCTATATCCACCTATATATTTAAGTCCATTCATAATATCTACATCTAATATTTTGGCTAAATATTTACAAGGTGGAGCTGTTCTTTGTAGTTTGAATTTTGCAGATCCTATAGAAAACTCTTTATCTTTTACTTTTTCATAATCAAAATCTTTTATAATAAGATTTCTTCTTAAATCTATAAAATCAAGATTAGTATTTAATCTTTTATTTATCACTTCTAAATTTTCATAAGCAAAAATACTTATTTGTCTTACTTTTTGATCCAATTGAGGCTTATTAAAAGCCCCTACTTTATAATAATATCTATCACCTTTTAATCCTTTATCTTCTATAGCTTCTACACTAGAAACATAATATAAAGGTTCTTTAGCTTTAGCACCTATTATTATATGAGATAGGATCATTTTTTGATATCTTCTCTTGGTACAAATTCTAGCACATTTGCATTTATACAAAATCTTCTTTTGCCATTTGCTTTAGGAAATACATGCCCTAGATGAATTCCAGAGTTTTTAGCTCTTACTTCAACTCTTTTCATACCATATCTGTTATCTTCTAATTCAATAGTAGAACCAGGAACTGCTTGATAAAAACTAAGCCATCCAGAACGAGAATTAAATCTATCTTTTGTATCAAATAAAATATCACCAGAAACTTTATCTATAAATACACCATCACCGGTATTTTTAAATAAGTCATACTGTTTACAAAACCTACCCTCAGTTCCATTATCAAATGCTATATCATAAGCTTTTGTATCTTTACCTAATTTAAAAAGTCCTAGTTTTTTATAAAAATCATGCTTGCTTAAATATCCAGTATAAGAAGATACTTCAACACCATCTTCTATAAATAGTATCGTTGGAGTTCCTTTTATTTTTGTTTTTATATCAAAACCTTTTAGTTGATTTTCATATATTGTTCTAAGTGGTATTGTACCTTTATATGAAGAGCTTACATTTTTTTCAAACTTTTCACAATATGGACAAAAATCAGCTTTGATTACAATAATCTCTTTTGATTTTAGAGGTGTTATAAATTCTACTTTTTTATTTTCTTTTTCAAACTTAACACCAGTTGAGTGATTTGGACAGTATCCATTTGGATTTTTTTGTAAATAGTTTTGGTGATACTCTTTAGCAGGGTAAAACTTTTTTAGTTTTGCTATTTGAGTTGTGATCTTTCCATATCCTGCTTTATTTAGTAGTTTTTGGTATTGCTCTTTTGTTTTTAGTATCTCTTGATGTTGTTGTTCATTTGTATAAAATACTGCACTTCTATAGTTGTTCCCTGTATCGTTTCCTTGTCTATTTAATTGTGTAGGATCGTGTAACTCCCAAAAGCTTTTAATAAGATCAAGTGAACTTACTTTTGTATCATCAAATACAACTTCAACCGATTCTGTATGATTTATAAGACCTTTTGGTCTTTCATATCTATATTTTAGTACTTGAGTATATTTTGGATTTTCATAGTTCCCACCTGCATATCCTGATTTTGCACTTATTACTCCATAAGTGTTGTCATAATATTTTTCAACACCCCAAAAACATCCAGCTGCAAACACTATCGTTTGTGTTTTAGCAAATAGTGAGATAGTTAAAAATCCTAATAATAATAACTTTTTCATATTAATCCTTGTTTATTTAAAGTATTTTACTATATCTTTGTGTAGTTTATATGTAATATGATAAAATAGCATATGAAATTTAATAAAATATATATCGAACTAACTAATATCTGTGGTTTAGAATGTGACTTTTGTCCTACAAAGATACTTCAAAATCAAACAATACCTTTAAATACTTTTGAAAAAATTTTAAAGCAAGTTAAAAACTACACAAATTTTATCACATTTCATGTATTTGGTGATCCTTTAGTTTTACAAAATTTAAATAAGTATTTAGACTTAGCATCAAAATATGATCTAAAAGTTGAACTTGTAACTACAGGGTATTATCTAAATAGGTTTAATACCAATATATTTTTGCATGATGCTATAAAGCAGATAAATTTTTCTCTAAATAGTTTCAATAAAAATGATATGAAAATGACTCTTGATGAGTATTTAGAACCTATGTTTAAAATATGTGATGAAAAATTAAAACAAGAAAAAAATATGTTTATAAACTTTAGACTTTGGAATATAGACAATATGCAAAGTGAAGATAAGTTCAACAAAGAGGTGTTTTGTAAACTTCAAAATAAATTTAATGTAGATTTAAAAGATGCAAAAACTACATCATCAATACGATTAGCAAATAAGATTTTAATAGATTTTGATACATATTTTGTTTGGCCTAGTTTAAACTCATCAAACAATACCGATGGAACTTGTTATGGACTTAAATCACATTTTGCCATACTAGCTTCTCTTAAAGTAGTACCTTGTTGTTTAGATAGTTATGGGTGTATTGACTTAGGAAACTTGCAAAATGAAACATTAGATGATATTTTAAATAAGCAAAAAACAAAAAATATTATAGATGGATTTAAAAATAACATAGCTGTAGAAGAGCTATGTAAAAAGTGTGAATTCAAACATAGGTTTGATAAGTAAATTTTACTTATAAACCTTTGTATATCTCTTCTAGTGCTTGATACACTTCATCAAAAGTAATATCATCTGTAGAATCTAAAATTTTCATCATAGCAACATTATCTTCATCACCATTCCAAACTTTGATATAAGTACCCTCTTTGTATCCATGGTCTTGTCTAAATTTATTTAAACAGTTCTTACCAATATATACTTTTTGTAGTCCTGTAAAACTAAGTCCTGCAATTTTACATGTTCTAAAGAATTGATCTATAAACCTTTCAACTCCTGAAAACTCTGGCATATTTCCTGTTTGGATAGCTAAAGATATATATGAAAGTTTTTCACTTTCACATACTAAAGAGTTTATATTTATATCTTCTATTTTAACAGGTTCATAAATACAGTGAGTATTTACAAGAGATACTGCTTTTGGTATATTTGTTTCTTGTAATATATAAGACATTAAAAAGTGCCAAATATCTACTAGTTCTATATGAATATTTTCAATATCTGAACCATCTTTTATATTTTTCCAATGTTTCCATGGAGTTGAGTCAATAAGCTCTGCAACTTCCATATGAATACATCTAAGCCAATTGATCTCTTTATCAAACTTATTGATTCCCAATTCCCAGTTTAGTCCATTTGTATCGTCATTTAGTTTCTTTTGTAATACAAACATCTCTTCTAGTTTTGATGGGAAACTTGAAGATTTTTCAAGTAGTTTTGCTAAAGGTAAACAGTCATCAATTACATCGTTTAGTAGTGTATCTTCATGTGGATTGTTATTCATATTCTCTCTTTGATTAAAAATTGATAGATTATACTAAAATATATATTAAATTTATCTATATCTTCACTTGGTCATTTATAGCTTTACTTAGTGAAAGTATATCAACATTTTCTAAGCTAACACCAGTAGGAACACCTTGAGCTATTTTTGTAAAAGTTATATCAAAACTATCTAATATATTTTCTATATATAATATTAAAGCATCGTTTGATAGATTTGGTGTTAGTGCAAATAGTATCTTTTTGATATTATTTTTAGCTACTAAATTAACAAGCATTTTACAAGTTAATTCATCTAAAGATTCTAAAACAAAATATCTACCATCAAATTGTTTTGATTGTTCTATTGAGAATATATCTTTAGCACTTTGGATTATACATAAGTTTGATTCATCTCTTGTGTCATCTAGACAAATATCACATATTTCATGTTCACTCATACAGTTACAAATAGAACATTTTCTTATACTAGCAATAGCATTTTCAATACTGTGAGCTAGTTTCATACCGCTATATGTATTGTCATATACAATATGATAAGCAAGTCTTAGGGCAGATTTTTTACCAATTGATGGTAAGTTTTCAAAGCTTTCAACTAGTGCATAAAACTTATCCAAACCTTTTTTTGACATATACTATTCCTATATAAAATATTTAAGTTTTATTATATCAGCTTTTGGATAAAATCGCGATATATTATAATATAAAGGATATAAATTGAGTACAATTTGTTATTATGAATTACTAGAAGTTAGTAAAGATGCATCAAAAGGTGAAATAAAAAAGGCTTATAGAAAAATGGCCATGAAATATCATCCTGATAAAAATCCAGATGATAAAGAAGCTGAAGAGATGTTCAAACAAATAAACGAAGCTTATCAAGTACTAAGTGATGATGAAAAAAAATCAATTTATGACAGATATGGAAAAGCTGGACTAGAAGGTCATGGTCAAGGTGGACACGGTGGTGGAGGCTTTGGTGGATTTGATGATCTATCAAGTGTATTTGAAGAGATGTTTGGTGGCGGCTTTAGTGGTGGAAGATCACGAGCTAGAAAATCATACAACTACAACCTAGATACTCAAGAAACTGTAAATCTAGAGTTCAATGAAGCTATATTTGGGACTAAAAAAATAATAAAATTCAAATATAAAACAGCATGTAAAAAATGTAAAGGTACAGGTGCAAAAGGTGGAAAACTAAGTACTTGTGGAACTTGTGATGGAGCTGGTCAAGTTCATATGAGACAAGGGTTTATGACATTTGCTCAAACTTGTCCAACTTGTAATGGTGCAGGTCAAAGTGTAAAAGAAAAATGTAGCTCATGTAGTGGTAAAGGTTACGAAGAGAAAGAGGAAACATTTACTGTAGATCTTCCAGAAGGTGTTAATACTGGAAATAGAATGAGAGTTGGTGGAAAAGGAAATATTGCTCCAGATGGAACAAGAGGAGATCTATATATAAATATCCAAGTAGAAGAAGATGAAAACTATGTAAGACATGATGATGATATCTATATAGAACTACCAATCTTCTTCACTCAAATTGCATTAGGAACAACTATAAAAGTACCAGGTATTAGAGGTGAGTTAGAATTAAAAGTACCAAGAAATACAAAAGATGGTGAACAATTTGTATTTAAAGGTGAAGGTGTAAAAGATGTAAATGGTTCTAGAAAAGGAAACTTTATAGTTCAAGTAAAAATCCAATACCCTACAAGCTTAAACTCTGAGCAAGAAGAACTTTTAAATAAACTTCAAGAGTCATTTGGTCTAGAGGGTCAAGCTCATGAAGATAGCTTTTGCAGTATGTTTGAAAAAGTAAAAAACTGGTTTAAATAATAGATTATGAATGATATAAACATAAAAGTACAGCCAATGGGTGATTATCAAACAAATTGTTATATCGTAACAATAAATGATAAAGAACTAATAATAGATCCAGGAGTAAACGCCCTACCTTGGATCAAAGAAAATGTAAAAAATCCTGTAGCTATACTAAATACACATGGACATTTTGATCATGTATGGTCAAATCAAGCTGTAAAAGATCATTTTAATATACCAATTTATTGTCCAAAAGATGATGTTTTTATGCTACAAAATGATCCATTTGATCAAGGTACTCCAAAAAGCCAATGTGATTTCAAAATAGAACATGATGAGATAATAAATCTTTTAAACGAAGATATACAATTTCATTTTTTCCCTGGACATACACCTGGATGTAGTGCTATATCAATAGACAATCACCTTTTTACAGGAGATTTTATATTTTCTGGTTCAATTGGAAGGGTAGATTTTCCATATAGTGTTCCTGCTGATATGAAAAATAGTATCAAAAAAGTCTTAGTATGGCAAAAAGATTTTTATATATACCCAGGTCATGGTGGATCAACACTATTAAGTAGAGAAAAATCAAGCCTAGAAGCTTGGTATAATCACTTATAATATAAACTAAACAAGTTTTCAACACCTTTGTTGAAACTTGTTTTATAACTCTTCTAAATACTTTTTAATATATATTTTTTTTCTAAGTTCTATTTGTTTTGCTATATCTTTTCCTTTATACCCTTCTTTTAAAATAGTATTTATATCAATATCTATTTGGAATATATTTTCATATATATTTAATCTTTTGGCTTTATTTATTATAGTTTTATTTGTACTATCTAGATACATATTTATACTTTTAAAACTAGCAAGATATAAAAGCTCTTCATCTTTTATATCTAAAGGAATATAAGGTTCTTTGTTAATTTGTTTATATCTATTTGGAAAGTTTAGATGAGTAAATTCAATCTTTAGATGTTTTTTTAATATAAACAAGAAGTATAACTCATATAGATCAATATTATAGTAACAAGAAGCTCTTTTTATATATTTGTAAAGATATAAAAACTCTTTAAATAATATACAATAATAAAATAGCTCTTTAAACAAGTTTGTTTTAATTAAGTAATATAGACCTTTATAGCTATATAGAGATTTGAATATCTTTTTAAGTTCATCTGATATTCTACTTGAACTTAGATCAGATATACTTATATTTTTCATTATTTTTAGTGAACTCTTATCTATAGTTAAGTCATATACACTAGCAAATCGTACTGCTCTTAAAACTCTTAGACTATCTTCTTGAAAACTTATATCATTCACTATTTTTAGAGTTTTTGTTTTTATATGTTCTAATCCATTATGGAAATCTAAAACTTCGTTTGTAAATATATTGTACATTAAAGCATTGATTGTAAAATCTCTTCTAATACTAGCTTCTTGTTCATCAATTGCAAGTTGTACACTAAAACCTTTATGTCCATAAGATATTTTAGATTCTGTTCTACCTAGAGATATATCTATATCATTGTATTTGTATACAAAAAAAGATTTACCTACACCAGATGCTTGTATATCGTCCATAAGTGTATCAAATGTTTTTATACTAATGCCATGTACTTCTATATCTATATCATGTGAGATATTAGAACTATTTAAAAAGTGATCTCTAATAGTACCACCTACAATATATACTCTAGTAGTGTATGGTAAAAATAAGTTTTTTAGAAAATTTATATGTTCTTGTTGAACTGTTGTTAGGTTTAAAGATATATTGGTAAGTTTAGTCAATATATCTTCTTTAAGATGATTAATCCCTAGATGAAACTAGCGATTAAATCTCCCATTTTTGAACAATTTACTTGTTCTTTACAATCAAATGCTGCTAGATCTCCAGTTCTATAACCGTCTTTCATAGCTTTTTTAATTGCATTATCTATTGCGTCTGCTGCTTCTTCTTCATCAAGTGAATATCTAAGCATCATTGATGCACTAGAAATAGTAGCAATAGGATTTGCTATACCCATACCAGCGATATCTGGTGCTGATCCATGAATTGGTTCATAAACAGCTACACTTTCACCTGTAGATGCACTTGGAAGTAATCCAATAGAACCACTTAACATAGATGCTTCATCACTTAAAATATCTCCAAAGATATTTCCAGTTAATATTACATCAAATTGTCTAGGATTAGCAATAAGTTGCATAGCACAGTTATCTACATACATATGTGATAATTCAACTTCTGGATACTCTTTGCTTATTTTTGTAACTGTATCTCTCCATAGTTGAGAAACATCAAGTACATTTGCTTTATCAATTGAACATAGTTTTTTATCTCTTTTCATTGCAAGTTTAAAAGCAACATGAGCAATTCTTTCTATCTCATATACTTCATAAACCATAGTGTTCCAACCTTTAGTTTCAGTTTTACCTTTTGGTTCACCAAAATATATTCCACCAATAAGCTCTCTTACAACCATAATATCAACACCTTTGATAACTTCAGGTTTTAAGCTACTTGCATCTACTAGTTCATCATAAACTACTGCTGGTCTAAGGTTTGCAAATACACCCATCTCTTTTCTAAATCTAAGAAGTCCAGATTCTGGTCTAAGTTCTCTTGGCTGATTATCCCATTTTGGTCCACCAATAGCTCCAAATAAACAAGCATCAGAGTCTTTTACACCATCGATTGTTTCTTGTGGAAGAGGATTTCCTGTAGCATCAATTGCACATCCACCCATTAGGTATTCTTTATAATCAAAGTTTATATCAAATTTAGCTCCAACTGCATTTAAAACTTTTACTGCTTCATCTACAATCTCTACACCTATTCCGTCACCTTTAATTAGTGAAATATTATAATTTTTAGCCATTAGCTGCTTCCTTTTTTGCAAAATTCATTAATCCACCATCTGCTAATAACTCTTGCATAAATGGAGGAATAGCAGTGAAATCATAAGTCTCTTTTTTATCTATGTTTTCAATAGTTCCAGCTTCTAAATCAACAGTGATTAAATCACCCTCTTTTATATCTTTTGCATTTTCAAGTTCAAATATAGGTAGACCCATATTAAAAGCATTTCTATAAAAAATTCTTGCAAATGTAGGTGCAATAATAGCAGCAACCCCTGCAGCTTTTAGAGCTATTGGAGCGTGTTCTCTACTAGAACCACATCCAAAATTTTCACCAGCAACTATTATATCACCAGGTTGTACCTTTGATGCAAAATCAGGATCCGCATCTTCCATAACATATTTTGCTAAGTGATGAGGATCACTTGAGTTTAAATATCTAGCTGCGATAATTAAATCTGTGTCAATATTATCACCAAAGTTCCAAACTTTTCCTGTAATTTTATTCATAATTATTATTTCCTTATGTTTTATATCTTTAAATATTTCTGCATTTTAGCCAAAATTTCAAAAAAGTTTCATTAATCAAGCTAAATATTAATAAATTTCGGTATAATACATGCCTTATAAAAAAGCAATATATCAACACGAGGTTAGCTACTAAATGGCAACAAAAGACATAAATAAATTAATAGAAAACGAAATAAAAGAGCACAAAGATGATGTGTTAACTTATGAAAAACTTATTAAGATTTTTCCTAAAGCACCAACTGCAACTCTTGTAAAAAAGATACTTGCACAAACATCTTTATACAATGTAAAGCTACTTAGTTCAAGAGAACTAGCAAAACTTTTAAATGAAAAAGAGAGAAAGAAAAAACAAGCTGCAAGAGAAAAACTTAAAAATGGTCAAGCTGATGAAGAGTTTGATCTACTAAAAAGTAAAGAGCAACTAGAATGGAGTAGATCTGATTCACCTGTACGAATGTACTTAAGAGAGATGGGTAAAGTAAACCTTCTTACAAAAGAGGAAGAGGTAGAGATATCTCAACTAATGGAACAAGGTGAAGATGCTATTTTAGATGCTATTTGTTCTGTTCCTTATCTTATTGACTTTATACTTGAATACAAAGAACCTCTAGTAAATAGAGAGAGAAAAGTAAAAGAGCTTTTTAGAAACTTCGATGAAGAGGATGAAGCAGCTGATGATATCGTAGAAGATGAAGTAGTTGTTGAAGAAACTCCAGAAGAGACTAAAGCTAAGAAAAAAGTAAAACTAGATAAAAGAGGTCAAACTATTGTTGATGCCTTTAAATTACTAGAAAAAGCTAAAAAAGACTGGATGAAGTTTACAGAAAAAGAGAAACCAAAAGGTGATGATGAAGTATCAAGACTTGTATTTGACCTGGCAGGTGCTTTTAAAAAGATGAAAGTAAAAGATGCACTAGTTGCACTTGGACCTACAAGTAAACTTATTACTGAAATAGTAAAAGCTATGGAAACTTCACTTAATAGTGAAGCTGGTTTTGAGATGGAGCTTAAAAGATTAGAATATAAGTTACCATTATTTAATGATACTCTAATAGAAAATCATAAAAAACTACTAGAGAAGATTTTAACTCTAAGTAAAGTTGATATTATCGGTATGGTTCCTGAAGCTACTATGGTTGGAACATATATGGAGATCAAAAAGCTTTACCAAACAGCAGAAGCATCTAAGGGTGGGTTTGATCTTGAAGAGGAAGAGTTAAAAGATATTTTAGAGCAAATTAAGCTGGGTAAAAAAATAACAGATGAAGCTAAAAATAGAATGGCAAAATCTAACCTTAGACTTGTTGTATCTATTGCAAAAAGATATACAAATAGAGGTTTACCATTCCTTGACTTAATCCAAGAAGGTAATATTGGGTTAATGAAAGCTGTTGATAAGTTTGAGTATAAAAAAGGGTATAAATTCTCTACATATGCTACATGGTGGATTAGACAAGCAATTTCTAGAGCAATTGCAGATCAAGCAAGAACTATTAGAATACCAATTCATATGATTGAAACAATCAATAGAATCAATAAGATTATAAGAAATGGTATCCAAGAAGATGGAAAAGAACCTTCTGTTGATAAGATTGCAAAAGAAGTTGGTCTTAGTGTTGATAAAGTAAAACAAGTAATCAAAATCACAAAAGAGCCAGTTTCTTTAGATGCTCCAATAGGAACTGAAGATGATGGTAAGTTTGGTGACTTTGTAGCAGATACAAGTGCACCTACTCCTGTTGATAATATAATGAAAGATGATCTAAAAGGTCAAATCGATCAAATATTAGGTCAATTAAATGAAAGAGAACAAGCTGTTGTTAGAATGAGATTTGGTCTTTTAAGTGATGAGAGTGATAGAACTTTAGAAGAGATCGGTAGTGAACTTAGTGTTACTAGAGAGAGAGTTAGACAGATTGAATCTTCAGCTATTAAGAAACTAAAACATCCAAATGTTGGAAGAAACCTTAAAAACTATATTGAGAGTTAAGCATAACTTTTATATAAATAAAATAAAAAATAAGGCTAGTCGTATTGACTATCCTTTTTTAGTGTCTTATATAAATATATGTTTTACAATTATCAATATCAGAATTAATTAAACAATAATCTAAATACAGCTCATATCTTCCATAATTTTCTTTATATGTAATACTCATATGATTATTTGTAGTTGCATTATATTGTAATAACTTTCGAGTATTAAATGTTTCATTTATATCTAAAGCTACATTTGTAAGATTATAATCATCTATTTCTATAGTATGTATCGTAAGGGCATCATTTGTATTTGAAAATCCACTTATGATACTGGCATAGTTTTGTAAACTATCATTTATACTTGTATATATTATTTCATTATTTGATATTTCATAATAATCAAAATATTCTATATTGTTATAATTTGTAAATTTATCTTGAGTATAGTTGCTATTTTCACTTGAAGTACATGCTACAAAATTAACAATAATAAATAGTATAAATATATATTTTTTCATAATATTTTAAAATCTATAACTATAAGCAATAGAGGCAATTGATAAATCCTCACTTACAATTCCAGATTTATCAGTAGCACTACCTTGAACATATGATAAGTCAATACTATTATTTTTATTTATTTCATATTTACTTTGTAAACCAAATGTATATCCTGTAAATGAAGAAGTATTGTAACTATCATTATCTTGAAAATTAACTCCATGTACACCTAAGTTTAGTCCTGTATAGAAATTATTTAATATTTTCCAGTTATAAAGCATACCAAATTTAGTAACAGCTAGTTTATCAGCATTTATATATCCTAATTCAAAAGCAAAACCTTTATTTGATTTTGAACTTATCATACTAATAGATGCTCCACTATCACTAATATCTCCAAATTTGATATTATCATACCCTACTTTTACACTGAAATCTGATCCACTCATACTTGTTGCTACTATTGCACTTACTAAAACTAATTTTTTCATATTTTTCATATTTTTCCTTTTTTTGTTTGTAATAAAATTATAATATAATAAAACGAAGACCTATATTCGTAAGTTAATTAAATTTTAAAATTTATATAATTACTTATATGAAATAGATAAAGTTCCATTACTATTAAGAATTATTGAACCTAACTCTTTTTTGTTATAAGTATCTGTTGCATATGGACTTCCATTTTCAAATATAGTTGAACTTTTTCCAACTTCTAAAATAAATTTTGCACTGCTATATCGTAAATCACTTTGCTTACATAAATAAGCAACTAAGTTTTCTCTATAAGAATTTTTTATATCTTTAGTACATATAACGGTCGTTTTTTCAGTATCATGTGCGATCTCTTTTTGAGTATCTTTATATGAATCAATACCCAATAAAGACCAACCAAAACTAGTTTTTGTAGTAGAATTCCATTGTATAATTAATTCATTATTTGAGTTTGTCTCCATTTTAAAATTACTATTTGATTTTGTAGTATTTATATTATTTGATAATATATTTAACTCAGTAGAAACCAAACTTAGGTCAATATTATTCATCACATTAGATATACTTGTATTTAAGTCTAGTATATTTGAATCTACTTCTGTTTTTATACTTGATAGTTGTGCCATAACTTTATCATTGATATATTTAGATACAATTTTAGCATCTACTAAATTTGCATTATTACCCATATTTGTTAATACTTGCATTTTTAAATTTGCAATTATTTTTGCTTTTGTATGTAAAGAATTAGCTTCACTACTTTGACTTTTTATATAATCAGATAAAGTCAATGAAGTATCAATTATACCAAGATACTCTTCTATTTTTGCTTTAGCTATTTTATTTGATACATTATTTGTGATTTTATAGTTTCTAATCATTGTAGAAATAGGAGATATAAATCTCTGCCCTGCTATAGCACTCAATGTATAATATTCACTTACAGTTTTATTATCATCTTCATCTATTACATCTTGATCCACTTCTACTAAAATAGGATATTTATTAATATCATTTGATGATAAGTTTTTTAAAATATATGCACCATTTTTTGCAGTAATTGCAAAAGGTTCTGTAGTATCACATTTTGCATTTGTATTTTTATCTAAACATACTTTTGCACCTACTAAATAACCATCTGCTACATTTCCACTAATAGTTTTATTATTTAATGTACTATTATCAGTACTATTAGAACCACATCCAACAAATCCAAAGCTCATAAGTGAAGCAACTGTTATACTTGAAATTAATTTTATTTTTTTCATTTTATCCCTTTAAATATTTATAGAAGAATTATAATATACTCAAACGAATACATAAGTTCGCAAATATTGCAATAAAATATTTATTTGGAACCAAAGGCTATATGCTTTAGCATAGCCGTAGGCAGGTGGGGTTAAAAT
>CAYZWZ010000016.1:18725-34644 GCA_964482285.1 uncultured Helicobacter sp.
TTTGGAACCAAAGGCTATATGCTTTAGCATAGCCGTAGGCAGGTGGGGTTAAAATCTGGACAAGATTCCTTTAAAATGTGAATGTGGAGAGTCTCAAAATAACTACCCCACAAGGTGGGGTTAAAATGCTTCTTATGTGAAAGAAGCTACCAAAACAAATAAGTCTCAAAATAACTACCTGAAAACCGTAAAGAAGAAGTGAAAAGTTTCACTTCTTTAGGTTTGGAACCAAAGGCTATATGCTTTAGCATAGCCGTAGGCAGGTGGGGTTAAAATATCGCAGGTTTGCTAAGAATGGAGCAAGGATTACTGTCTCAAAATAACTACCCCACAAGGTGGGGTTAAAATTAAAGGAGGAACTATCAAAGATTTTACTAGAACTGTCTCAAAATAACTACCCCACAAGGTGGGGTTAAAATACACCTGATATGCTTATTAATGAAGATGGATCTATGTCTCAAAATAACTACCCCACAAGGTGGGGTTAAAATTACAGAAAGGATTTTAAATGCCACTAACTAGAGAGTCTCAAAATAACTACCCCACAAGGTGGGGTTAAAATGATTGGAACGGAAATGTTAATAATCCATCATTAGAGTCTCAAAATAACTACCCCACAAGGTGGGGTTAAAATATACAGTTGATACATTAGGAGACAGAAGCATATACATGTCTCAAAATAACTACCCCACAAGGTGGGGTTAAAATTTCAACTTAAAAATAAAACAGCGTTCAACGCAAACTTAGTAAATGAGTCTCAAAATAACTACCCCACAAGGTGGGGTTAAAATAGCCTTAATCATGCTATTTGTAGGTTTTTATTATACTTTTATATCTCTTATAGCTCCCATAAACTCTATATTTTCCAAAAAGTTCGCAAATATATATACAATTACAAAATACAACTGCATAGTTTTGACAATAAAATGTTAAATATCCCTTATTTAAGGACTTTGTATAACTTAAAAAGTTCGCAAATGTTTTTATAAAAAAACAGCAAAGTTAAGATTATCTAACTTTAAAAAAAAATTAAGTTATATAAGTACCATAAAATAAGTATTTGAAAACCTCTTAAAATAAAAAGTTCGCAAATCAAAAATGATATAATACTATCACCTTAGATTTACTAACTTTTTTTTATCATTTTTTTTAAAAAGCCCATAAATACATAAAAAAAAGTTCGCAAGTATTTTTTAGATAAACATATCTATTTCTTCAAATATATCTCCTCTTTTACAAACTTCAAAACTTTTTGGGATGCAGTTCTTACACAAATGATAATATCTAAGACTATCTATATTTTTATCTAAAAGTTTCTCTTCTTCTATCTGTCTTAAAAGTTTATTTAATTTTGTTTTATTTAATTCACACTCAAATACACTATAATTTACTCTTACTCCATAAGTTTCTAGTAAATCACTCAGTTTTTTTCTATTTTTATTATTTTCTATATCATAAGTTATAAGATAATTCATCAAAATTTACCTACAAATGCTTTATATTTATTTTTGTGGTTATTTACAGTTTTTGCAAGGTTGTAGCATTGGGTTTGGATGATATTTTCAATTTTTATAGATTGTTTTTTCCACATAGTGTAGCTACCTAGTTTTTCTTTTATATTTTGACTTATAAGTTGTCTTGATTTTTTAGTAAGAAGTCCATCATTGCCTAGTTTTATAGGCTCATCTTTATTTAGCATAGATATTATTGTTCTATCTACTATAAAAGTTCTAAACTCCTCTATCATATCAAAAGTCAATGTTGGTTTTTTATCATCCAAACTATGCAAAAAAGATATATTCAAAGATAATCCAGCATAAACCAAACTGTGCTGAATCTTACCATAAAGTATTGCATATCCATAATTTAAACTACTATTTACTATATCTTTTGCCCCAAAAGTTACTCTTTTTTCAAAAGGTGCATCAAGGATAAGTTTTATACTATCCCAATAATATATCGATATATTTCCCTCGTATCCCATCAATTCATTTACTGTATTTGCACTTTTTGATTGTTTTAATAATTTTTCCATATTTATTATATTTTTATCTAATAATTTATGATATTTATTTAGGTATTTAATATAGTTTATCTGATTTTTTGCTTTACCTTTAACAAACTCTTTTGCTAAAGTTAGTTGAAGTTGAGTGTTTAGTATAAGAGCTTGTTTGTGTATCATTTGAGATATACTACTTTTATATGTTATTAAAGAAGCATAAGGCATTGCATCCCGATTAATTAGATCTATTGTGATATTTTCTTTAGCACATCTTTGTATAACATTTGAACTTATTGAGTATCCTTTTCCTTCTAGTATTATACGAGTGATTTTATCTATAGGATAGCTACTGTGTACTTTTCCATACTGTTTTATGACAAATTTATTTTTACTAATTCCTAGAAACATACCAGCAGTTGATATATGCAAAGTGGTCTCAACAGCAAACTTTTTGCTATATTTATTTTTCTTTTTATCTATTTTAGCTGTAGTGTCTTTGTATGATTTATTTGCTAGATATTGTTCATACCCTTTTGCTACTATTAGCTTATGTTTATCTTTTATATACTCTATATCAAATACCACATCTAACTTTATTTGATCCAAAAGTATATAAAACTCTTTTTTTGTAGTGATAGATTTATTTTGTTTAGATAGATATACTTTATAAGCTATACTATCTATTAGATGCTCTTGAAGTAATTTATATTGAGTATCATTTTTGATGATGATTTTAAGATAGTAGTTTTTTAAATTTATAATAATATCGTTTAGTTCTTGTATATATTTTTTAAATCCTGATTTGTTTTTTGATATACTGTGAAGTTTTGAGATCTTTTTTTGAAATCTTTCATTATTGACATTTCTATTTTTGCCTTTAAAATCAACACCCAAGAAAGTAAAACCATCATTTATATGCCCTATATGTGTTTTATCTTCCCCTAACTTTAGGTCAAGTGTAGATAGAAATTTATCTAGTCCTTTTTTGATCTTTAAGATATCTTTTTCCTTTGGAGCAAGTACTACAAAATCATCAGCATATCTCACAAATGGTATCTCATATTTATCCAAATACCTATCCATAGTATCAAGATAGATATTTGATAATAGTGGGGAGAGTATATCACCTTGATGTACTCCTGTACTATGTTCTACAAAATCAAACTTTTTAAACCCTCCAGTTTGCAAAAAAAGTGATATAAGCTTGATGATTTTTTTATCTGATATTTGTTTGCTTAAGATAAATAAAAGTTTATCGTGATTTATAGTTTCAAAAAAATTATCAATATCTGTTTTTAGTACAAAATGGTTCCCTTGTTGGATATATTGGCTTACTCTATTTATAGCTTTTAGGGTTGATTTATCTTTTCTATAGGCATAAGAGGCATTTGAAAATTGTTTATCAAAATAGCTATTTAATGCCTCATATAAAGCTTTTTGTACTATTTTGTCTTTTATGCTACTTAGTCCTATGGGTCTTTTTTCATCACTGTGTTCTTTTGGTATTTCTATTTTTTTAATAGGTTCAGGGGAATATAATCCTTTTATAATATGTTGTAAAATAGTATCCATATTTTTAGATAAGTTCTTTTCAAAGTGTTTAAAACTAACTTCATCTAAACCACTAGAAAATTTACTAATTTGCCAATAAGCATCTAGTAAATTTTGTTTTATAAAAATTTGTTCTAGTGGTTTTGTGAACATATTAATTAATTCCAAACTTTTTAAAAAATTTTATTTCACTTTTTGTTGCTTGTTTGCTATATTTTTTCCAGAAATTTTCTATAATAGATTTTTGTTCTGATGTTGGATTTGGTTTTTTACCTAAGCTTTCATTGATTATTTTCATAGCTGTTTTTATATCTTTGCAACTTCTTAAGTTATCTATACCTTGAGCTTTTTTCTCTTTTTCCTCTTGAACTCTTTTAGCTTCATCTTCTCTTTTTTGTTTCTCTTGCTCTTTTTTTAGTTCAAGTTCTATTTTTTCTTGTTCTTCTTCAGCTTTAGTTTTAAATGGACTAAATTCTTCAAATTTACCATAACCTACATTTGTCTTAGATCCCACTCCTAAGTCTTCTAAGATAGTTTGAAAAAGCTTTGATTTTGTCTCTTTTGATATTATCCCCTCTTTTAACTCAAAATCAAACCTAAAAGTTATATTTGGAGCAACTTTTATAAATCTTAGTGGAATTGGGTTTTTAAGTGGATCATCTCCATGTGGAGCTAAATAATCATCTGCCAAAATCTTACCGCCACTTATAATAACCGCATCAAAAAATATATCACTATTTTCAAATATCTCTTCTTCTAAAGCTTTTATATCTATATCTTTATTTATAATCTCTTTTATATATTCAATGTGTCTAAATGCACTTCTAATCACCCCTTTTATACTGCTACCTCTTATTATTGGTAAACCTGAAGTATAATCAAAATCAAAACCAAGTATCGCTTGACCTTCAATAGAAGGTAATTCATGTAAATATCCACTTCCTAAGATTAGCCCTGGATAAGTAGTAGTTGCTTTAAAGTGTATATTTCCTAAGGGCTCATCTTCTATTTTTGTGATACTTGTGTTTATAATATTATCAACTTTATTTGATATGGTATTTTCATCTATACTATACCAGTTAATATTTCTAAAATAATCTTTATAAAAAAGCCATCCTATATTTGCACTCATAATCTAGTCCTTTTTAAATGTTCTAATAGATAGTTTTATAGCTATAGATATATCTAAGATTTGTTTTTTTAAATAATTTTTATCATCTTTACTACTTAGTACATATTGAAGCAATGTGTTTTCTTGGTGGTTATTATCTAAAATTTTTAAAATCAAATTCGTAAGAAGTTGTTTTTTTTCTTTTGTATTTGCATCTTTATTTTCAAATAAAGCTAAAGTAGGTAGAAGTCCACTTTGAATAATACTTGCTCCAAATGATGAGATATAACCATTGTATGAGGATGGAAATTTACCATCACTAAAAGTATCATTTAAAACTTCCATAGCCTTTGGGATATATTTCTCTATATTTTTTTTAGACATTTTACTCTCCTGATACCCTTACAATTTTACAAAAACCATATCCTATAGATTTGTTTGCACCTATTTGAACAATATCGCCCTCTTTGTTAAATCTATTTTCAAAACCTTTAATTTTTTGGTCATAATCTTTTGGGTCTATATTATCTGGTTTTGCGATACAAAAATAAAACTGCGAAGCTTTTGGAACCACCTCTTCATACCATAGGTTTTTGCTCTCTCCATTGTCAAGTTGGTTTCTTGCAATTACAGGCAAATCTAACTCTTGAAAGTCATTATCATTAAATAGGGCTAAATTCTCTCCTAAAAACTCTTTTAGCTTAGAAGTATCAAAGTTATGATAGATAGCTTCTTCATCTTCAAGTATAGCATTTGGTGTGTTTTCAAAGATAATTGGCTTGGCTTTTTTTACATCTATTTGTGATAGTTTTTCTAACTCTTGTTTTAAACTTTTATCAAAAGATATATCAAAGTTTTCTATAATTTGGAGTAGATTTTTTATAACTGCTGGGCTAGTTGCATTGAAGTAAGCTTTTATATTTGATCTAACTGGTCGTGTAAGAAGCTGAGCTTCAAAAAAGCTATAAGCTCCAGTTTGGTGAGAATCGTTTGAGTTATTTTCTGGTCCAAAGATATATTTAACCATATTTGTTTCACCATCTTTTGAAAAATGTTCTCTAAAAGCACCTTTTAAAGAACTACTATTTATATTTGGTAAGCTTGTGATGCTATCTTTTTGTACTTGATTGTCTATCACATCAAAGTTTATATCTCCTGCTCCTACATGAAGGTTGCTAAGTGTTTGGATTTTATAAAGTTGTGTTTTCATTATTTTGTTTCTCCTATTGTGTATATGTTGTATCCGATTTGTTGTAGGTTTTTGTTGTTTAGGTTGTCTATTAATTCTTTGCTAGAATTGATAAATATTGAGCCTTTTTCATATAGATAAATTTTAGTACTTTTTTCAAACTTGTTGTGTATTGTACTATGCTTTTTACCTTGTAAACTTTGATAGCTTATTTCACTTGTGATTGCAAAAGTACAATTATTTTTTATAGGTATAGTTATATAACTATCACTTAAAAGTGTAAGGTAGCCATTTTTATCTTGATATTCTAAATTATCATTAGTTTGTGTAACTTTAAGTTTAAATTTAGATTGATCAGCACCAAGTGTAACTATAGAGTTTTGAAGTTCAAAATCAGATTCTAAATAAAAAGCAAATTTAAAATCATCTTTTAGTAAATAACTTGTTTTTTTAAATAGTGAATTTTCTTGCCCACCTTTTTTATTAGCTGTTTGTTCTATTGGTTTAAATATATCATTTGAAGTTTTCATATCAAGATTATCTATTGATATAAAATTATCATAAATATTTTCTTTTGGATTATAGTTTTCTAAAAGTCCATCTTTGTAGATATACTTATCAATAGCTACTTTTTTGATATAGTCTTTGCCATTTCTGGTTAAAAATATTGGGCTTATGTTTTTAATAGTACCGAAATCTTGAAGTTGTGATTTTTCAATATCAAATTTTTCACTTCCTACTAATTTCTTAGCTCTTTTTTTATCTTGTTTATCTACCCATTCACCTCTTACTTTTCGTGTTAATACCCCATCTTGAGTCATAATCTGCTTTTTAAGCATTCCTAATATGGCACTTTGTTGAGGAAATTGTCGTGATTTAACTAAATATGTTCCACTAGTTTTATCTCCTAATTTTCCAAAGGTATTATCACCACCAAATAAAAATGGCTCTAGTGGAGTTAGTGTTATTTTATAGTTCATTTTTTATTTCCTTGTATAAACTTGATAAATCTAAGTGTAGAATATATGATATTTAACCTATCATCATCTTTTATATTTTTGTCTTGATACACTTCATAGATAAAATCAATAAGTTGTGTAAAAAAGTCTTGGTATTGTTTATGAATATCGTTATTAAAATAGTTATCAAAAAAGTTTTTTAATCTACTTTTATCTTGTGCTATTAGGTCTATTGTTGTTTTATATGTATCAATTTTATGATGCAATGAGTGTAAAAAATTATCCATACCATCTTTGCTTTTAATATTTGAACTAAATATTAAAAAGTTCTCATAAACCTCTTTATTACCTTTATGAATAATAGTTTCAAAAGTTTGACCACTATGTTTTGTTACTCTAAAAGCGATATTATTTTTAGCACCACTTTTAGCTTTACTAAAAAGTAAATCTCTACTGTTTTCTAGTGCTTCATAAAGTGGATATTTTTCGTATGCTATATGAATACCAAAAGATAGTGTTGCTTTTAGATTAAATCTTTTATTAAAATCTTCACTTATCTCATCACAAAGATTAAATATAGTTTTTGTTTTATCTTTATTTACTACTGGTGCAAAAAATAGAAGATCATCACCACCAGCAAATACAGTTTCTCCACCAAATCTAGTGATAATTTTATGAGATTTTTGACAATACTCAAAAAGATTTTTTGATACATTTGAGATATTATTTTTATCTTTTATAACTTCACCCATTTTATCACCATCTACATGAACTATAGCTATATAGTTTTGTGATGCGATATGTTGTAATGAAGCTATTTTACTATCCTTATTTTTTAGAAAAAAATTATCTGTTTTTAATAACTTTTCTTTTAAAAGGTTTGTTTCATATTGGGATATATTAAACTGTAATTCTAAAGTGTCAAGATAAGGTGTAAGTTCTAAAATAGCATTCTCTTTTACATCTTTTTCTATAAAGTTAATTTGGAAATAGTTTTTTAAAAAATTATACTCTACATCTAAATCTATAGATAAAACTTTTAGTACTTTGTCTATACTTTCTTTTAGTTGTTCTAAATCGTTTGGTTCACTTTTGAAGATAAATCTATCATGAAATAATCCTATGTCAAAATTATCATCAAAGATAGTATCATCTTTTATATATGGCATTATAAAATCTCTGTCTTTAAACTCTTTGATAATTTGCTTCATAATGTAAGAAAATATATAACTAGAACTCCAAAGTTCATTTGGTTTTTTTGCATTTGCAAGAGTTTTGTAAATCGGTCCTATTGTTAGTGCTATATGGTTCATCTATTTTACCTCTTTTATAATTTGTTCTTGTTTTTCTACAAATTTTAAAAATTCATTTAGATCAAATTCATTTTTTGAAGGTGTTTTTATATCAAAACTTTTTCCTTTAAATCTAAATTTAAAAGTTTTATTCATAATTGTTTCATAGCTTCTATCACATAATAAATAAAGTGTATTATTTATTATTTTATAAGTAATAGGTGATCTAAATCTCTCTATTTCTTTATTGTTATGTTCTATTGTAACTATCTTTTTGCCTTGATATTCGTTTATACCTGCAAGTCCCAACATAGCTCTTATGTATCTATATTCTTTTTTTATATTACAATCAATTGGCTCTTTCCCTTTTGCTAACTCTGAAAATTCCTCTTTGATTTTTCTTTTTTCCCACCTAAGATTTTTTGTACACATATATTGAAACAATAATGATTTATGATAAGATTTGAAGTTTATTCCTGCTTTTAAAAGCTTATGTATAGTATCAACTTTATCTTCCCATTTGTTTTGATTTATATTTTCTACTTTAAAAACTATAGGATAATATTTTTTTAATCTTTGCTCTATATCTTTTATATTATTTGTAAAACTTCCATAACCTTTTGAGTTTCTTGTTCCAAAATTTGTAATTAATAAAAAATCATCTATATATCGGCTAATTATTTTTAGTATTGTTTGATCAAATGAAAAAAATTCCATTTTAATAGAATTTGCTTTTAACATATATTGTTTATCTTTATTATCTTTGATTGCATTATTTGCAAAATATAAGAAACTATTTGGCAATGATTTAACTGCACCATTTGATTCTATCTTTACTTTATAATCCAATGACCTATGCCCATTTGAATTTACTTTTACTGGTAAATCTGGAAATTGCTCTAATAAAAACTTATCAAACTTTGGTTTTAACTCTGTTGCTCGAAGCGTTGCTCCAATTTGATCACTTTGAAAGTGAATAATTGGTGTGTGTTGTTTTAGTATGAATTCTACTTTAAAATTACTCATGATTCTCCTTTAATTTTTTTGTAAATAAATATCCTGGTATAATTAAAAAAGATACCAATGAAATATATACTGAATACTCATTAAAGGGTAAATCTCCATTCATACCATAAAATCCTGTTACTATAGATGGTAGCAATAAAGCTCCCCCAATATAAGTAAGAGTATCCATAGTTTTTGTAGTTGCTTTTTCTTGTTGTATCTCTACAAACTTATGCAACTCCTCTATCTCACTATCCAGATCTTTTATATCTCTTTGGATTTGAAATATATTCATACTCATCTCATATAGTTCAAGTCCTTGATCTTTTGCAGTAATTTCTCTAAAATAGTATTTATTTACAAACTGTATATAGTTATTGTATAAATTATTTACTTTATCTGCTGTATTTTTATCTTCGATATTATTAGCTATATTACTTACTTCATTTGAAAATTTTAAAACTGTGGCTCTTACTAAAAGCAATAAGCTAAATATGTCATAATATAAAAGTTTCATATCTTTTAGTACAAAATCACTATCTGCCAAACATACAAAAGAGTATCTACTTACGCCATACATAGTGCCATAATCTTTCCATCTTGTATATGTTGCTTTTTGTATCAATTCCTCTTGCATTTTGTTATCATGTATATTTTTACCATTACCATCTACAAAAACATATTCATACCAACTATCATTTTTAGTATAATTATCTTGTAAATCAGAGGCTATTTGACTATTTTTATAAAACGAAATCGTAAACATTCTATCATCTACTACAATATCATCTTTTGTAAGATTTGGCAAAAACTCTTTGATGATTTTTGATATTTTTGGCTCTTTTAGATTTTCATCAAATTTAAAATTTTCTTCAATATCTCCTAGTTTTATAAAATCTGGCACTAAACCACTTTTTTTATTTTCATAATCTAAATACTCAGGATACAATCTTCTTGTATAGTCATTTATCTCTAAAACAGATTTTATATCATAATATTCATCGTTTTTAATATGAAAGCTTAAAAGCCCAATTTTTAAATGTTCAAAAAGTCTTAGAGTGGCTTTTTTAAAAAGTAAGCTATACTCTTGCGATTTTTTTATAATCAAACTTGAATCTTGATATTTATCATATTCAAAATATTCCATCTCTTTAAACATACTATCATTAAAAAATTTATGAAAAAATACTTCTTGATTATAAGTAGTTTTATACTCTTTTTTTATCCAATCTTTTGAAATGTCATTTTTATTTTTATATCTAAATGGTAGTATAAATATATGATAGCTATGCATATCAAACTCCTTTATTAGTTTTTTTATTGCTTCTTTTGATAAAATATTTTCTTTGATCGCTACAAAGCCAAAATTTCCACCACCATAATAATAATCATCTTTTTTGATATTGTTATTTTCTAAGAATTTTAAAATATTATCTAGCTTATAGCTATAAAAAACTATTTTTGTATCGTTATAGATTATATAGTTTTTATATTTATTATAAACTCTATCTGCTATACTGCTGAAGTGTTGTGTATATGAATATATAATATTTGAGTTGTTGTTTTCTAGCGTTTTCATAGCTAGATGTTCATCTTTTTTTGTGATACCTTGTGCTTGTCTATCTAACAATCTTATATTATTTATCTCTTTACTTGTTGCATTAATCTTTTTCATAGCAGGTATATATCCACTATCATTTGCACTTACTAATTGTTGATATCTATCTAGTTTTATATCTAATATTTTCGCAACTTGCTCTATTGAACTTGGTTTATTATTATTTTTATTATGGTGGTCTATTTCTATATAGTTATTTGGAGCATCTATATCAAGCTCTAGCTCTATACCATATATAGTATAATTTGTATATTTTTTTAACTCATCGTTGTAATCACTAAGCTTGGCACCCCATAATAAATTTTTATCAATAAATTTTATGCAATTTTGTTCTAATATCTCTTTGATGGTAATCATCTCTAAATCATAACCACCAAGAAAAAATATCATATTTTTATTTTTCATAATTAAATTATACCATTGCCAAACGAATACACTATTTCGCTTTTAGATTAAAAAATCTTTTTATTTCATTTAAAAAATTTTTTTCATTGAAAGTTTTTACACTGTATAGATTAATATTATTATTTTTAGCTCGATATAAATCCCCATTGCTAAATGGAGATTCACTAGCAACAGTTAATATCATAGCCTTACCATCATCATCAAGATGTTTTATAATAGAATCTGCTTTATATACATACTCACTACCTTTAAAGTTTTTTGTAAATTTACACTCAATGCTATGAAGATGATTATCTTTTATCATTAAAATATCTATTTCATTTTCAAAATTTTCATTAAACTTTATCGATACACCTGTCATAATATCATCTAGTATTATATTGTCTTTAATAAGCCAATATATATACTCTTCAAAAACAATTCCATCTAAAAATGCTTTTATTTGTTTTTTTGGTATATGTGCTTTTTCTAAAAGAGAATTATAATAACTATGATGTGGTTCATAGTTGGGATAAGATGCTGCAAATTTTTTGTATTGTTTTAGATTTTTACTTAATTCTATAACAATATCTTTTCTTTTTTTCAAAGAAAATTTATTTGTATAGTTTTCTAGGCTATATCCTTTTAATCTTAGATGATTTTTTATATCAATATTTTGTTTTATTTTATTTCTTGTCATACCTTTTTTATTTATAAGATTGTATCTATTTGAATATCTATCATATGATATTACATTTCCACCATATTGTAATACCTTACTAGAAAGTATAATAGCTATTGAACTTAATCCATCTGTTGCATTTAGGTATATTTGTTTAGATTTTTTTGTTTTTGTAGCAATTATTTTAAAAGCTTCATTAATACTTTTGTAGTCATCTTCATTTACTTGAAGTTGGTTTATTTTTATATTTAAAGTTTTTATCCCTTTATTTTCATAATTTTTTACAAACTCTTTTTTTTCTTTTTTTATTTTTTTGATATGTATTTGATCATATTTACTGTCATCGTGTATTATAATATGATGAGTTAGTTTTTCTTTGAACTCATAAAAAATAGGGAATATAGAAGAGTGAAAATCTCCTAAAATTGAAACTAGAACCAGATGGTTTCCTTAAAAAATAATTTGTTAATTATTTTAATATAAAAATATTAACTTATGGTTAATAATCTTATATATTTTGAAATTTATTATTTATATATTTATAATAATTTCAAATAATTTTGTAATTCTTTTTTAATTTTATTTGCATATCTTAAAGGTTCTAATACAACAATATCAGGTAGCCATGACTTTATGATATTATCAATATCTTCATCATGTGAAACTTCAAATGTTACTATTAAACTTCCATCTTTTAGTTCTTCTTCAATATTTTGTGATTGTAAAAAATCTTTTTGTTTAAAATAATGTGCAATATTTGAAAAAACTTTTATTTTTACGGTATAGCATTGCCCCTCATTAAACCAAGCAGAATGTGTAGTGTCTAATATTTTTTGTATTTTTTCTTGAGATATTTTATGTTTGTTTGGTAATATTTTTATATTTTCTATTCTTCTTAACATAAAAGTTTTTGTTTTTTGATCTATTTCATCTTTTGCTACAAGATACCATATACCATCATAAGCAGCAATTTTATATGGTTCTACTATTATATCACCACGACTACTTAAAATCTTAATATGTTTTTGATCTCTTATTGCTACTTCTAGGCTTTCTATTAATACTGAATCTATATCTATATCTTCTAAATCATCTTGCTTAATAAAATATGGATTAAATATTTTTGGTTGAAGTAGTTTTTTTAGAGTAGAATTTGTTAATTTATTAAAATCACTAACATCTTTAAATTGTGATAAAGCTAGAGAAACTAACATCATCTCATCAGGATTTAAATATGCTTTACTTATATTTGTACCATCAACAAATTTAAACTTACCAAAAGAATCTTTTTCAATTGGAAAATGATAATCAAGTTTTTCAGATATATCTTTTTGAATAGTTCGTACACCAACTCCGTATTCATGGGATAACTCTTTTGCATCATATCTTTCATCATTAGCTAGTTTTGATAAAATATCAATTAATCTTCTTAATGTTGAATCTTTATTTTTTTTATTTTTTTGAGTTGATGCTTCAAAACTAATTTTCTTTTTCATTTATCTAATCCCTCTTACTTAAAAGTGAACCAATAGGCACTATTAAAAAACCTAAAAGATAAGGTATTACATCTAATAATTTATTATTATTAAGATAAAAAAATCCAAGCACTAAAAATACATAAGCCCCTACTCTATAAAAAGAGCTATATGAGATAAGTCCTTTTTTGAAGTTTGCAAAATAGTTTTGTTTTATTGGCTTCATAGCTTCTTTAATCTGTTCTTTTGTTGGATTTTCAATAATCTCTTCTTTGATATCATCACTATACAAATCATAAGGATCATCTATTTTATCTATATAATCTAGATCATCTTTTTGTTTTTCTAGCTCAAGATCAATACTATTTAAAACATTTTTTTTATATGATATAAATGTAGCAAAAGAAACTAACAAAGAAGAAATAAAAGCAACTTCTATATTTATAAGCCATGAATAATTTGAAGTAAATATACATATAAATATTACAGCAATATTTATATACATAAAAGTAAAAAATAAATTTTTAGTCATCGTCGTCTTTACTGTTGTAACCGTGTTCTCTCATATACTTATACTTTGGATCATTTTCAAGTTCTTTGAAACCTTTTTGCGCTCTTGAGTATGCTTTATATACATTTAAAATAGCTGCAGCTATTCCCCAAAATACTCCAAGCCATAGTGTCCATGAGTATCCAGTCCAAGATTTAAGACCTAATCCAATAGCAACACCTAATATAATAGCAACAACCATAGATATACCTAAAGATAGGTTATCTAAAGCTTCAACTTTGTCTTGATGTTTTGGTTTAGTAGTTTGTTTTTCTTCTTGATTATCTTGTGACATTATTTATTTTCACTTAATATTTTAAATACTTCAGCACTTGCATTTATACAAGAGTCTATATCATCATTTGTCATAGTAGTACATATAAATCCTGCTTCATATTGACTACAAGCAAAATAAAAACCTCTTTTTAGCATTTCATTGTGAAATAGTGCAAATGCATCAAAATCACAAGTTCCAACCTCTTTCATATTTACACAAACATTTTCATTGAAGAAGAATCCAAACATAGAACCTCTAGTGTTGATTTGTAAAGGGATATTAAATTTACTCGCTTGTTCTTTTAGACCATTTACAAGTCTAGTTGCTTTACTATTTAATTCTTCATATATACTTGGATTTGCTTTTAACATTTGAAGTGATTTTAGACCTGCTGCCATAGCAACTGGATTTCCACTTAAAGTTCCTGCTTGATAAACTGCACCATCTGGACTAAGATGATTCATGATCTCTTTTGAAGCAGCAAAAGCACCTACTGGCATACCAGCTCCTATTACCTTACCAAATGTAATAATATCTGCTTTTGTATTTACTATTCCACTAGCACCATTTAAAGATGCTCTAAATCCTGTCATTACTTCATCAAATATTAATAGTGTATTATGCTTATCACAAAGCTCTCTACATTTAGTTAAAAACTCTTGTGATGCTGGTACTAGTCCCATATTTCCTGCAATTGGTTCAATAATAATACAGGCGATATCACTATTGTTTGCAAAACACTCTTCAAGTGCAGCAATATTATTGTATTCACTTAATATTGTATGTTTAATAAGATCTGCTGGAACTCCTGGGCTACTTGGTTTTCCAAAAGTAGCAAGACCAGAACCTGCACTTACAAGAAGTGAATCACTATGTCCATGGTAACAACCTTCAAATTTAATAATATTATCTTTGCCAGTAACTCCCCTTGCTAGTCTAATAGCAGACATAACAGCTTCAGTACCACTACTTACAAATCTAACTTTATCGATATTATCAAACATATCTACTATTTCATTTGCCAATGCAGTTTCAAGCTCAGTAGGTGCTCCAAATGATAGACCATTTTTAACTGTATTTATAACTACATCTTCTATTTGTTTATTTGCATGTCCAAATATAAGAGGACCCCATGATTGTACAAAGTCTAGGTATTTGTTTCCATCTATATCATAAATAAATGAACCCTCACCTTTACTTATAAATGGTGGTGTACCTATTACTCCAGCAAATGCTCTAACAGGAGAATCAACTCCACCAGGTATTACTTGTTTTGCTTCTTCGTAAGCTTTTATACTTTTATCAAACATATATTTTCTACTTTCTTATTTTATCTAAAGTTATCAAACACTAATGGTGCTTTTAGTTCAAGTGATTTTAAATGTGCCATCACTTTTTGTAAGTCATCAAGATTTTTTCCACTTACTCTTATCTCATCACCTTGATTTACTGCACTTACTTTTAGCTTT
The DNA here is from genome assembly GCA_964482285.1 of uncultured Helicobacter sp. Classification (GTDB taxonomy): domain Bacteria; phylum Campylobacterota; class Campylobacteria; order Campylobacterales; family Arcobacteraceae; genus CAIJNA01. The sequence goes on from CAYZWZ010000016.1 coordinate 34,290, forward strand.
AAACCTTTGATCTCTTTTTGGATAGTTTTTGCTTCATCTGATTCGATTGTATCTACTATTTTATAAGTAAATTTTCTTTTTCCACCACTTGCATCTTCTGCTTTTACCTCTTCTAAAGAGTTTATAGAAACACCTCTTTTATTCATTTTTGAAATAAGTATATCTTTCATAGCATCTACTTTATTATCACTATTTGCAAGTACTGTTAAAGTTTTTGCATTCATATTTAAGTCGTACTCTTTTGTTTCACCTTTGAAGTCGTATCTATTGTCTACTTCTTTTTGTGCTTGTATTAGTGCGTTTTTCATCTCTTGCATATCTAATTTTGCTGATATATCAAAACTATGTTCTTTTG
>CAYZWZ010000017.1:0-33299 GCA_964482285.1 uncultured Helicobacter sp.
AACCTACGACCTGCTGATTACAAATCAGCTGCTCTACCAACTGAGCTAATCCAGCTTAAAGTTAAAGATGGTGGTCCGAGGCAGAATCGAACTGCCGACACAAGGATTTTCAATCCTTTGCTCTACCCCTGAGCTACCAGACCATCTATCTCTTTAACGGGTGGAAGTATAACAGAACATTCTTAATATACTCTTAATCTAATTGATAATTGATTAAATTTGCACATTTTCTTTAAAATCTATCCCTCTTTGCTTATATGAGCTATATTGATCAAGAGAAGCAGCCGCTGGAGAAAGAATTGCAATTTCATTATTATTTGTATTATATTGTAATTTTATTTGTTCTACTGCATTTTTTATATCATGGCATAAAAAAGATTTTATCTTATTATCATTTGAAAGTTTTATTATTTTATCTTTATTCTTACCTATGCTATATACTATTATATTATTTTCTTTGATTATTTCAAATAAAGGATCAAGTGATGCACCTTTATCATCTCCACCTAATATAAGATGTATTATTTTATCTTTATATGTTTTTATAGCTTGAATTGTAGCATCTATATTTGTAGCTTTACTATCATCAACCCAAACTCTATTATTTTTATCTTTAAACTCTTCTAGTTTATGTGGATCTTGTATAAAGCTATTTATTTTATTATAATCAATTCTATCAAATAATATTTTACTCATACTAAGAGCTAATAGTGCATCTAATAAGAATGGTTCTTTAAAATCTACTTTATTTATATCTATATCTAACTTTGATGCTAAATCGATACTGTCTTTATATGTTATTAAAAAACCATCAGTTTTAAGATCTTTATACTTATGTGGAACAATTGCTACTTCCCCTTCATATAATGAGTAAATAGGTTTTAGTTTTGATTGTTCATATTCATGAAAATTTCCATGCCAAGAAATATGGTCTTCACTTATTGGTAATAGTATATATATATTTGGTTTGGCATATGAAGTGTAATGAAGTGTAAACGATGATGTTTCTAAAATTAAATTTTTATCTTCTTGATATGCTTTAGCTAAAGGTAAGCCTATATTTCCTGCAGATATAAAGTTATCATCTTCTAAAAGATGTTCACACATTTGAGTTGTAGTAGTTTTTCCATTTGTACCACTTATCCAAATAGAAAAGATATCTTTTTGCTCTTTATTATATATAGATGTTAAAAATAGATCATAATCACTTATTTTATTTAGTGTATTTTGAACTATTTTATTATGTGGAGGCATACCTGGACTTACTATTGTAAGTTCATTTGAATCTTTATCATATATATCTAAATCATTATCATCATAAAGTTTTGCATCTTTATATATATCTTTTATAGCTAGAGCAGTTTTACCTTTTCCTAAAATTCTCATATAAAACTACTTATCTGATTTTTAGACTAATTAGAGCTAATAAATTTGTCATAAATGATATTATCCAAAATCTAACTATAATCTTATTTTCATGCCAACCTTTTTGCTCAAAATGGTGATGAATAGGTGCCATTAAAAATATTCGTTTTTTTCTAAGTTTATAAGAACCTACTTGAAGCATAACTGATACTGTTTCAAATACAAATATAAATCCAATTAATAAAAGTAGTAATTCACTTTTTGCTACTATTGCTAAATAACCTAAAAACCCACCAATAGCTAAAGAACCACTATCACCCATAAATACTTGCGCAGGATGAGAGTTGTACCATAAAAAGCCAATTAAAGCTCCAGCAAAACTAACAGCTACAATAGTAAGTTCACCTGCTAGTTTAATATTTGGTAATAATAAATAATTACTAAGTACAGCATGACCTGTAACATATACAATTGCAGCCAATGTAAAAAACGCCACAATAGAAGGGACTGTTGCTAATCCATCTAATCCATCTGTTAAGTTAACTGCATTTGTAGAAGCAATCATTATTAAAGACCAGAATATTATTGCATAAAAACCCATATCAAATATAGGAAACTTATAAAATGGTACATATAATTGTGTTGTATGATTAGCATAAAATAAAATACCAACTACTACTAAAGAGGCTAAAAACTGTAAAATAATCTTCATTCTAGGTGTTAAACCTTCTGAGTTTTTATTTGATGCAATTTTTGAATAATCATCTTTTATACCAATAAGTGCGAATAGTCCTATAGTTGCTATTGCTCCTATTATATATGGATTATTTAACTTTGCTGTTAAAAGTACCGCAATAAGTGTAGATGCAACAAATACTACTCCACCCATTGTAGGTGTACCTGCTTTTTTTTGATGTGAATCTGGAGCTAGATCATATATAGGCTGATTCGCACCTACTTTATTTGCCCATCTTAAAAATCGTGGCATTAAAAAAAATGTAATAACAAATGCTATAAAAAAACCAAGACCTGCTCGAACTGAAATATATTGAAAAATATTAATATCTAAATGTCTGTAAAACCAATAAAACAAAACTTAAACCTTTATTATGTTATAATTGCGATTATATCATATTTCTACTTTAGGAAATAAAAGAAAATTAATAAGGTAAACAATGAATAAAAAAACGATTCTTATCATCACTGATGGTATAGGACATAATGATTCTTGCAAGTATAATGCTTTTTGTCAAGCGAAAAAACCAACATATGATTATCTATTTGATAATGTTCCAAATTCATTTATAAAGACTTATGGACTTAGTGTTGGTCTTCCAGAAGGTCAAATGGGAAATAGTGAAGTTGGACATATGAGTATTGGTAGTGGAAGAGTTTTATATCAAGATTTAGTAAAAATAAATTTAGCAATTAAAGATAACACATTAAAAGATAATGAAGTATTAACTAGCACTATTGATAAATCAAATAATATTCATCTTTTAGGTTTACTAAGCGATGGTGGTGTTCATTCACATATTTCCCATATTGTTGCACTAGCTAAAATAGCTTCAAATAATAATAAAAGAGTTTTTATACATATTATAACTGATGGTAGAGATGTTAGCCCTAGTAGTTCAAAAGAGTATATAAAGCAAATAATAGATATTTGTAATGAAAATATCTCAATAGCTACTGTATCTGGTAGGTTTTATACTATGGACAGAGATAATAGATGGGAAAGAATTCAAGCAGGATATGAACAAATTGCAAATGGAAAAACTCAATATAACAAAGATATTTTAGCTTATATTGATGAACAATATAAAAAAGATATATATGATGAGTTTATAGAACCAATATCATTTAATAACTATCAAGGTATAAATGATAATGATGCTGTTATTTTTTGTAATTTTAGATCAGATAGATTTAGAGAGATATCCTCAGTATTTGCAAATGATGATTTTAATGAGTTCCCTAAAAAAGATATAAAAGTAAATATTGCAACAATGACACAATATGATAAAAATCAACCTTTACCAATACTTTTTCCTAAAACAGCACCTGTAAATACTTTAGCTCAAGTAATTAGTGATGCTAACTTAACTCAAGTTCATACAGCAGAAACAGAAAAATATGCACATGTTACATTTTTCTTTAATGGTGGAATAGAAGATGAATTTAAAGGTGAAAAAAGATTACTAGTACCATCACCAGATGTTAAAACTTATGATATGAAACCACAAATGTCTGCACCTGAAGTTTGTGATGGTGTATTGAAGTCTATGGATGAAAAAAATGACTTTATCGTTGTAAACTTTGCAAATGGAGATATGGTTGGACATACTGGAAATATGGATGCAGCAATTAAAGCTGTTGAGTGTGTAGATGAACAACTAGGTAGAATTTTATCCAAAGCAAAAGAATTAGACTACAATATAGTACTAACAAGTGATCATGGAAATTGTGAAAAGATGAAAGATGAAAATGGAATAACACTTACAAACCATACAGTTGGTGATGTATTTTGTTTTGTAATATCATCTAAAGTATCTAATATAAAAGATGGTGGATTAAATAATATTGCTCCAACAGTTCTAAAACTTATGGAATTAGATATTCCACAAGAGATGGATGAAGCTCTATTTTAGATGAGAAGAGTTAAAAAATGTTAAAAAAACTTATTATATTATCTATACTTATAGGTATTGGTATCCTTATTTGGCTTGTTATATTGTATTCTAAAATTAGATACGATGTAAATAAAATTGTTGACTATAAACCAACTACAACTTCAAGAATAGTAGATAGAAATGGGAACTTAATATCTAATGTATTTAATAAGGAACATAGATTTTATGTAAAATTTGATCAAATACCTCCAAAAGTAATAGAGAGTTTAATTGCTATAGAGGATACACAATTTTTCGAACATAATGGAATAAATGTAGATGCAATACTAAGAGCAGTTGTAAAAGATCTAAGACATATGAAAATGGTTGAAGGTGCTAGTACTATTACACAACAATTAGTTAGAACTCTTGCTTTAAGCAGAGATAAAAAAATAATGAGAAAAATAAAAGAGATATTATTATCTCTTAGATTAGAAGAGGTATTAAGTAAAGAAGAGATACTTGAAAGATATCTTAATTCTATATACTTTGGACATGGTTATTATGGTATTAGAACTGCATCTTTAGGTTATTTTCATAAAGAACTTGATCAATTAAATATTAAAGAGATATCAATACTTGTTGGTCTTCCTCAAGCTCCTAGTTTCTATGCACCTACAAAAAATCTTAAATTTTCTCTAGCTAGAGCAAATCAAGTAGTAAGAAGACTACATACACTAGGATGGATAAATGAAGATCAATATAATGAGGCACTTAAATTTAAGCCAAAAATATATAATGAAACATTAACACAAAATAAAGCCCCATATGCAGTTGATTATGCACTTAAAGAGTTAAAAAATAAGTTAAAAGATCTAAAAACTGGTGGATATACAATTAAATTAACTATAGATCTAGAAGCACAAATTATTGCAAAAGAAGCTTTACTATATGGTTATGAGAAAATCAAAAAAAGAGATAAATATGTTGATACAAATAAAAGTAATACAAAAACTCTAAATGGTGCAATTGTAAGTATTGAAAATAGTACTGGTAAAATATTAACTTTAGTTGGAGGGGTTGATTATAAAAAATCATCTTTTAATAGAGCAACACAAAGTAGAAGACAACCAGGTAGTGCAATCAAACCTTTTGTTTATCAAACAGCTTTAAACCTTGGATACTCAACTGTTAGTGAACTAATAGATATATCAAGAACATTTGAATATGAAGATAAAACAAAAAAAGACAAATATAATAAAACAAAAAAATGGAAGCCCGGAAATTATGAGAGTAACTATAAAGGTATGATCTCATTAAGAGAAGCATTAGTTCACTCAAGAAATCTTGCAACTATAAATCTTGTAAATGAGATGGGTATTGATGTAATTTATGAAAATTTAATATTATTTGGATTTAAAAATCTACCTATGGATCTATCTATTACACTTGGAAGTTTTGGTATATCTCCACTAGAATTAAGTAAAATGTATACTGCTATTTCTAATAAAGGTACAAGGGTAACTCCATATATTATTGATTCTATAAAAGATAAAGAAGGAAATATTGTAACTTTTGAAACAACTACAAAAGAGATACAAAGCCCAGAACAAGCATTTTTAATGACAACTATACTAAAAGATGTAGTTACAAGAGGAACGGCAAGAAGAGCAAAAGTTAAAGGCTTAGAAACAGCAGGAAAAACTGGAACAACAAATAATTATAAAGATGCATGGTTTTGTGGATATAGTCCAACAATACAAACTATAGTATGGTTTGGGAATGATGATAACTCACCAATGGGAAGAAAAGAAACTGGTGGTGGTGCTTCTGCTCCTGTATTTTCTTATTTTTATAAATCATACTTAAATATTCATCCTGAATTAAAAAGAAAATTTGATATGCCTAAAAATGTAATTAGTAGAAAATATAATGGCAAAATGGAATATTTTACAGAGACTTCTCCAATGCCTCAACATCAAGTAATTAAAATAAAAACAGATTCTGAAGAGGAGATAGAATTTTAATAAGATTAAAATTCTATTTTTATTTATAACTTTATATTAATACAATATAAGATTAAAAAAAAGGCTAACTATATAAATAGTTAGCCTTTTTTATTTGTATAAATAAAGTATCTCTACTTTATTTATTTTATTAACAAGAATAAGTTGATTTAAATTCAAAAGCAGTTGGTCTAGCTTCATCAGGCCAAACTTGTCTTTCAAATTGATAATGTTGATAAGTATCAATCATATCGTCTGTAAATACTGGTTTTAAGAAATCATTATCAGTGATTAAACCTTCTAATGCCTCTCTTAAAGTAGCAGGCATTTGAGGAATATTTTTCTCTCTAATTTCATCTAATGATAATTCAAATAAATCTTCATCCATTGGACCAACAGGCTCAGTTTTATTTTTAATACCATCAATTCCAGCCATCATAAGTGCAGCAAATGCTAAATATGGGTTAGCTGTTGAATCTGGGAATCTCATTTCTAGTCTAGTAGCAGGTGCTCCAGCTCCATACGGAACTCTACAAGCTGCAGATCTATTTTGAGCAGAATATGTTAAAATATTTGGTGCTTCGTATCCTGGAATTAATCTTTTGTACGAGTTTGTTGAAGCATTTGTAAATGCAGAAACAGCAGCAGCATGTTTAAATACACCACCAGCATAATATCTAGCAGTATCAGATAAGTTACCGTAATTTCCTTCTGTATAGAATGTATTTACTCCATCTTTCCAGATTGATTGGTGTACATGCATACCATTTCCATTATCACTAAAAATTGGTTTTGGCATAAATGTAGCAGTTTTACCATTTAGGTGTGCTACCATTTTAACTACATATTTAAGTTTTTGTACATTGTCAGCAGCTTCAACTAATGTGTTGTAAACAATACCGATTTCATGTTGACCTTGAGCAACTTCATGGTGTCCAAGTACTACTTCTAATCCAATTTGCTCTAAAACTAACATAGTTTCAGCTCTTAAGTCAACACCTTTATCTACAGGAGCTACTGGGAAATATCCACCTTTTGTTCCAGAGATATGACCCATATTTCCACCTTCAATTGTAGCAGAAGTATTCCATTCACCATCTTCAGTATCTACATAATAGAAAGATTCATTTGGTGTATCTTTTACTTTAACATCTTCAAAAATAAAATATTCATTTTCAGGTCCAAAGTAAGCTACATCACCTACATTTGCTTCTGCTAAATACTCTAATGATTTTGCAGCAATACTTCTTGGACATTTTGCATATAATTCATTTTTATAAATATCATAAACATTACATATAACAATAACTGTACTATCAGCTGTAAATGGATCTAAAAAAGCAGATTCTACATCTGGCTTTAAAATCATATCTGATTTATTAATTGGTTGCCATGCATCTATACTAGATCCATCAAATGGCATACCATTGTCAAGTTGACTTTGAGTAACCGCACTCATTCTATATGAAATATGATGCCAAGCACCTTTTATATCTGTGAATCTAAAATCCACAAACTGAACTTCATTTTCTTTACAAAATGAAAAAAACTCTTCTGTATTATTTACAAATTTACCCATTTATAATTCTCCTTAAATTTAAAGTACCTCTAAAAACAATAATAAAACATTATACTATTTTTAGAGATACTCTTTGTATTATTGTAGCAAAAAAATAATTTATTAAACTAATAAATTGTCTAATAAATATACATTTTATACAATTTTACCCATCTTCATTAATTTTTTTGATTAATTCTTCTAAAACTCTTTTTGCATCTTCAATTTTTGGTTGACATCCACCTGCTGATTCATGTCCTCCACCACCATATTTAAGCATCAACTCACCTATATTTGTTTTTGAAGTTCTATTTATAATAGATTTTCCTGTACTATAAACTACATTTTGTTTATTTTTTCCCCATGCTGCATGGATAGATATATTTACTTCTGGATATAAAGCATAAATCATAAATCTATTTCCTGGATAAATAATATCTTCTGTCATATAATTTACAAGAACTAAATTTTTATATATTTTTGAACATCTTTTTAATTGAGAAATAAACTCTTTTTCATATCTAAAATATAATTCAACTCTCTCTTTTACATCTGGAAGTTCTAATATCTCATCAATAGTAAGCTCTGCGCAATGATCAATTAGATCCATCATAAGCTGATAATTTGAAACTGTAAATTCTTTAAATCTTCCAAGACCTGTTCTACTATCCATAAGGAAACTTAATAGTTCCCATCCTTTTGGATGTAAAATATCTTCTATATCAAATTGAGCACTATCTGCTTTATTTGCAGCATCCATCATCTCTCTAAATTTTTTAGGAAACCTTTCATCTCCTCCATAATATTGATAAACAACTTCAGCAGCACTTGGAGCATCAGGTATTATTATATGATTTTCTTTCTCTTCATTTCTTAAGGTTTCACTATAGTGATGATCAAATGCCAAATGAACACCTTTTACATAAGGAAGATTTGTTGTTATATCATCTTCTGTTATCTCTATTTTACCATCTTGCATATCTTTTGGATGTACAAATGAAATTTCATCTATAATACCAAGGTACTTTAAAAGTGTACCACAAACAAGACCATCCATATCACTTCTTGTTACAAGCCTGTAAACTGTTCCTGACATTTCTTCTCCTACTAATAACCTATATATTGACTATTTTATCGATTTTTTACTTAATTATTAAAACTTATGATATATTTTTTGTTTATTTTTGTAACTTATACATTTATTATAACCTACTTCTTTAGCAATATCTCTTACCTCATCATATTTATATCCAATTTGTTCTATACTGTGTGCATCTGAAGAAAATGTTATATCAATATTCAATTCATATGCTAACTCTAATAAACTTTTAGATGGATACTGCTCTTTGATTGGTTTTCTTAATCCTGCACTATTAATTTCTATAGTCATATCTGATTTTTTTATCTGTTTTAATGCATTATATGCAATAGATTTTATATCTTTTTTAGGTAGATATTTAAACACTTTTATTAAATCTAAATGTCCAACTATATCAAAATAGTTTGTTTTTGCCATATCTTCAACTGTATCAAAATATTTAATCCATATATTATCTATATTTTGATTTTCATACTCTTTTAGATATTCAGGATTATCAAATCCCCAAGTATCTAAAAAATGAACAGAACCTATTAGATAATCAACGTTTGAATTTAATATTTTATCTTCCATATAAACTTTGTTCGACATAAAATCAACCTCATATGCTAATCTTATATCAATATCTTTTTTATATTTTTCTTTTAAGAATAATACTTCATTTTCATATTCACTACTATGCTTTATATCCATTCTATATTCTGGTTCAAAAGCCATTGGTGCATGATCACTAAATCCATATATATCTATTTTTAACTCAATTGCTCTTTTTATATAGTCTTCCATAGATCCAGTTGCATGATTACATCTTGTAGTATGGTTATGTAAATCAACTCTCATATTTTATGATCTTACTTGATTTCTACCAGATTTTTTAGCTTTATATAGTCCCTCATCAGAAGCTAATATCATCTCATCTATATTATTTAATTTTTTTAAACAATACCCAATAGATACTGTATATGATATATCACCTTTTGGTGTTTTAATAATATTATTTTCAAATGAAGATCTTATTTTTTCTAACAATTGTAAAAACTCATCATCATTTTGATCAAAAATCATTACACAAAACTCTTCTCCACCAAATCTAGATATTATACAATCAACATCTTTTAAATCTTCTTTTAAAATTCTAACAACCTCTTGGATAGCAATATCACCAATATCATGTCCATATGTATCATTTATATTTTTAAATTTATCAATATCTATCATACATAATTTTACATTTTCATGTTTTTGAAACTTTTTAAATCCTTCTTGGAAGAAATATCTTCTATTATATGCACCTGTTAAAAAATCTTTATTTGCTTTATTCTTAATATCTTCAAATAGATCTAAAATATCTAAAGATGAGTTTAATCTTGCATAAAATTCCTCTTTACTAAAACCTTTATATAAAAAGTCATTTGATCCATATTTTAAAAATCTTGCAATTAGATGATTCTCTTTATTATCTGTTATTGTTGTAATATTTAATTCATCTTTTGAATATCTATTTCTAATATTTTTTACTAATTTTAAACCATCCATATTTGGCATATTATAATCTGTATATATCATACAAATATCTTTATTTTTATTTAATACCTCTAGTGCTTCTACTCCATCTTTTGCATATAAAGTATTTAGTTGATATTTTTTTAATAAATCTATAATTATATTAGCCATAGTTTTACTATCATCTACTACTAAAATAGTCTTTTGTTTATTTGAAACTATCCTTTTAACTAAGCTCACACTATAATCAAATGAAAAAGATGAATCTTTAATAACATAATCCATAATATCCATATCTCTAAATTCATCCTCTTTCCCCTCTTGTCCTGTTAGAACTATAGTTGGGATATTAAATTTAGTTACAAATTTAACTATTTCACCATTTGGAGCATCTGGAAGTCCTAGGTCAAGTAATGCTACAGCAATTTTACCCTTATATTCTAGTAATCTATTTGCACACTCTTGTTTTGAATTTGCAATTATTGGATTAAAGCCCAATTCATCTTTTATTTTATTTGATAGTTTTGCACATATTGTCTTACTATCATCTACTATTAATATATTCTCAGTCATTTAAAATTCCTGCCCCTTTTATTTTAGTACTTCTATCAAGAGCATAATCTCTTTTATTATCTTTTATATCATATTTCCATATAGGAGCTGATGCTTTAAAGTCCTCAACAAACTCATCTATTAACTCTAAAGCTACTCTTCTTTTTGGACTACAAACAGCAGCTATATATGAACTTTGATGATTTAGAACATCTCCACGACTGTGTGCCATAAGTACTATTGCATTTTTATCTTTTGCTTTTTTTTGCCAAGAGTTAAACCAATTATTTAATATAGGTTCATATATATCAAAACTAAGTCCAGAGATATTATCTTCATCTCTTACAACTCCTACAAAAGTAATTATTGCACCATAGTTTGATTTTTTAAATTCATTATACCATGATGATGTGATCTCATTTACAGGTAAATCTCCATCATAAATACTTAAATATTCCATATCATCCACCACACACAGGTGGTAATAATGAAATTTTATCACCATCATTTAATATATGATCTTTATTACTTACTAGTACATCGTTTATTGCTACAGCAGAGTTTTCAAGCCATTGTGCTAGATTTGTATCTTTTTTTAATATTTCACTTAATTGATTTAAGTTACTTATATCTATTTGCATAGGTTCTTTTTTGATTGGTCCTAGGAACTCAACTTTTACCATTTTAACCCTTTTTTTACTGTTATTACACTATTATATCACTAGTATTATTACTTAAGTATTAAATATAAAAGGATATATGTGATTTTTGCAAAAATTGATTTTATTAATTTATTACCGTTTTATGTGTTTATTAAAAAAAATATAAAATCATCACAAGTAAAACAAATCATTAATTACAAAAAATCATATCCTGCTAAAATAAATAATCAATTTTCAAAAAGAAAAATTGATGCTGCATTTATCTCTAGTATCGCATCAAGAGGTAAATCAAGTATAGATTTAGGTATTGTCGCTAAAAAAGAGGTTCTATCTGTATTATTACTAAATAAACAAAGTAAAGAAGATTATCAATCACAAACTTCAAATGCCTTGGCAAAAGTATTAAAACTAGATGGGGAAGTACTTATTGGAGATAAAGCACTTAAGTACTTTTATTCAAACAAGAATGAAGACTTTATTGATTTAGCCAAATTTTGGAATGATAAATATGACTTACCATTTGTGTTTGCACTTTTGAGTTATAACAATCATAAAAATTATTTAACAAAATTATCAAATAAATTTAAAAAATCCAAAGTCAAAATACCTATGTATATTTTAAATAAATACTGTGAAAAGACTAATTTAACACAAACACAAATAAAAAACTACTTAGATTTAATTTCATACGATATAGGATATAAAGAAAAACAATCATTGAAATTATTTTTTAAATTACTAAAAGAAAAAGGATTATAATAAATGGGAATACTAGATTCAATAATATTAGGAATTATAGAGGGTTTTACTGAATTTTTACCTATTAGTTCAACAGGTCATCTAATAGTAGCTTCACAGTTTTTAAATATAGATCAAACAGCTGTTAATAAAGCTTATGAAGTTATTATCCAATTTGCTGCTATTTTAGCAGTAGTATTTAACTACAATGATAAGATTACATTTGAAAAAATAGAACTTTGGAAAAAACTTATTTTAGCTTTTATCCCTATTGGTGCAGTTGGATTTATATTTTCACATCAAATAAAAGAGTTATTTAATATACAAACAGTAGCTATTATGTTTATAGTTGGTGGAATTATATTTTTAATAGCAGAAAAGTTTTATGATGAAAAAAAAGCACATATAGATGATGTTGAAGATATAAGTTATAAACAAGCCATACTTATAGGTTTAGCTCAAGTTACAGCCTTAATTCCTGGAACTAGTCGTGCTGGGGGAACTATACTTGGAGCTATGTTTGTAGGACTTAGTAGAAAAGCTAGTGCAGAATTTTCATTTTTATTAGCTTTACCTGTTATGAGTGCTGTTACTGGATATGACTTACTTAAACACTACAAAGAGTTTAGCGATGCTAACTTTATTGTTTTAGGTATTGGTTTTGTTGTTGCATTTATTATGGCATTTATTACTATTAAATTATTTTTAAAATTTTTAGAAAAATTTACTTTTGTAAGTTTTGGAATATATAGAATATTATTTGGGACTGTATTATTAATATGGTTTGTTTAATAGCTGAATAAAATTCAGCTATTATTTACTAGATCTTTGTGATACTATAGATAAAAATTCATCTTTTGTTTTTTTATCTTTTTTAAATAATCCTCTAAGTGCAGAAGTTACTGTTATTGAACATATCTTTTGAACACCTCTCATCTCCATACACATATGTCTTGCATCTATCATAACAGCGACACCCTTAGGAGATATAGCTTCATTTATTGCATCTGCTATTTGTTCTGTTAGCTGCTCTTGAATTTGTAATCTTCTTGCAAATACATCAACTACTCTTGGTATTTTACTTAGTCCTATTACTTTTCCATTTGGTATATATGCAACATGAGCTTTTCCAATAATTGGTAACATATGATGTTCACATTGAGAATAAAACTCTATATCTTTTACTACAACCATCTCATCATTACTTGATGTAAATAGTGCTTGTTTTATTATCTCTTGTGCATCAAGATCATATCCACCACATAAAAATTCCCATGCTTTTTTAACTCTTTTTGGAGTATCAACTAAACCCTCTCTTGAAGGGTCTTCACCAATATGAGTTAATATATCTTTTACTGCTTTTTCCATAATTAAGTATTACCTTTTTTTAATATTTGATATTATACTAAAAATTACTTTATAACACTTCCTAAATCCCAAATAGGTGCCATAATAGCTAAAACTAGCCATAAAACTATACTTGATATAATAAATATCAATATTGGTTGGTAGTTAGTTTTAAATTTATTTACATCTTTATTTATATTTGACTCATATATATTTACAATATTTTTTAATAACTTTTCATACTCATTACTATAGTATGCAGTTTTTAAAATACGAATAACAAAAAGATCAAAACTATTGGTTTTTTCAAATGAATAATATATACTTTTCCCATTTTTTATATCTTTTAATATATATTGTAATTTTGATTTTAAATATATATTATTTATCATATCCATACTATTTAATAGAGCGTTATAAAAACTTTCTTTTGAATTAACTTGTAAAGATATACTCAAAAATAGTTTATAAAATATTATATTTTTATACATTTTACTAAATATTGGTATTTTATTTATTATAAACTTATCAATTTGGTATTTATAAATACTAAATAATATTTTTATTATAAAAAGCAAAAATATCAATAGTAAAATAATAGTAAAATATTCGCTTGTTATATAATATTTTATATCTAATAATAACTTTGTAGAATAAGGAAGATTATTTCCAAATTGATTATATATATTTTCAAATTTTGGTATTACATATATAAATAATACAAATATAGTCATAACTATAGTAAATAATAAAATAGTTGGATATGTTAATAATGATTTTACTTTATTTTTTATTCTTTGTTCTATTTTTATCATACTATACATAGAAGATATAGAGTCTTTAAAATTAGAATTTTCTTGTGCTATTTTAAAAAATATAATACTACTTCCAATATAATTTTTATATTGAGCTATATTTTCATAAATGTTTTGACCATTATTTATGCTATTTAATATATCATTTAAAAAATCTTTATTTATACCTTTGAAGTTTGATATTAAAATCTCTATTATATATTTAAACTCTAAATTTGCTTCAAGCATTATTTTTAGTTCATAAAATAGTTCTAATTTTTCATTTTCATTTATAAATAAGTTAGATTTATTTACTTGGTACTCTTTTATATATAATACATTATTAGGATATAAATTATTTTTATAGAGTGCTTTTTTATTTATTGCTTCAATATCTATAGTTTTTATTTTATTATTATTTTGATAATATATTTTATATTTCATTTTTATAATACTCATTTAAACTTGTTGTTCCATCAAGAACTTTTTCATATAGATATTCATTTAATGATTTGATATTTATATCATCATATAACTTTTCAATGCTATTTATATCTTTTATATATTCTTCATTATTTTTTGTTATTTGTAAATATTGAGCTACTATATCTCGTTTAATATATCCACTATAATTACACTTTTTACATCCATTTTCTTTATATAATTTGCCATCTTCTATTTTACAATCACACAATACTCTATATAACCTTTGTGAAATTACAAGTTTTAGTACAGATGCAATTAAATATGGTTTTGCCTTTAGATCAAAAAGTCTTGTTATTGTTTTTACTGCATCATTGGTGTGTAATGTTGCAATTACTAAATGTCCTGTTAGAGATGCTTGAATTGCAATATTTAAAGCCTCTTCATCTCTTATCTCACCAATTAAGATAACATCTGGATCTTGTCTTAGTACATTTTTTAGTACTAAGTCATATGTTAATCCTATATCGTTATTTACACTAACTTGAGTTATATCTTCAAGTTTATATTCAACTGGATCTTCTATTGTTATTATTTTTCTCCTTTTTTTATCAATTGAATTTAACATAGAATATAAAGTTGTAGTTTTTCCACTTCCTGTTGGCCCTGTTACTAAAATAAGCCCTTGAGTTTGATTTATATTTTTAGATATTATCTCATATAAATTTTTATTAAATCCAATTTGATTTAAAGTTATTTTGGCATTTTTATTATTTAATATCCTTATAACTATAGATTCCCCATAAGTATTTGGTAAAACAGAAACTCGAAAATCATACTCAAGTTTATTAATAGTTTTTGAAAAAACTCCATTTTGTGGTAATCTAATAAGTGATATATCCATAAGAGCTAATGTTTTAATAACGGAACTTAATATATTATATAATTCAAATTCAAAATTAAATACCTTTTTTAACACTCCATTTATTCTAAATCTTATTGCTAATATATTTTTTTGTGCTTCTATATGTATATCACTAGTATTTGATTTAATTGCTAATTGCAAAAGTTGATCTAAAAATATATTTATAAAAGAGTTATTATTATCTTTTTTATTTACCATATTGAGAGCTTTTTGACTATAGTTATATATTAATATTTTATCATTTATATTTAATAAAAAGTTATTATATTCACTATTTGTAATTGAAATTAGTTTAACTGGATAATCAAATAATTGTGATAATAAATTTTTATCAATATTATTTATTACTGCAAATAAAATATACATATCATAACTATAAATAGGTACTATCTTATATTTTAATATTTTTTGCAGTGTTATTTTCTCTACTAAAGAGTAATCAATAATATAATTATTAATATTATTATTCATCAAAAACCTTTAATATTGATATTTTATTATCTTCTTTTAGCTCTATTTTGTCTTTATATATATTTACAATTGTTTTATTTTTATAAAGATCCCCTTTTTTATACCATCTATTATTTATAAGTACATATTCTCCTATTATTGCTTTACTTAATTTTTTATTTTTACTTCTAATTTTGCTAAATGGATTTTTTAAATCATATCTTTTTGTTTTTGTTCTTTTATAGTTAACATCTTTATTAAGATTAAATTTTATATCTAGCATTATATATTTATTATTTGAATTTATAGAATAAGCAATTATTTTATATTTTAAATATGTATAATCAATAAATTTTACTATATTATTTATATCTGCATATAGCTTTATACCTAAAATTTTATTTGCAAAATTAATACTTTGTATCTCTATTTTATGTAATTTTACATATTTTTCAAAATAATTTATAATTTCAATTTGAGAATAGATTTTTTTATTATTTATATTTTGATTTACTTTTATATATTTTGTTGGTTTATATATTATATATAAAATTATAATCATGATTGGTATTAAAAGAAGTAGTATCTTCTCTTTTAAACTAATAGTATCAAAATATATTTTAGTTTGCAATATCAAACTCCAATATATAAGATTTACCTTTTTTATAGATATTTTTTATATCTATTTTATCTTCGTAATAAGATAAAAATTTATTTATATTTTTTTTATTATTTGATTTTATTTTTATAATATATCTATTTTTATATTCAAGTTTTTCTAATTGTAGTTTATAAATATTACAAAGTTTAATAATATCAAATAAAATATTATTATTAATTTCATATACTATTTTATTTTCTTGAATAACTTTGTTATTTTCAAATTTACTATTATATATTATAAATAACACTATTAATATTATCAAATAAACTATATATAACCATATAAATTTAGATTGTTTTGGTTTTATAAATTCTATTGTTTGTTTATTATTTTTTAAAAACTCCTCTTCATAAAGTTTTATTTGTTCTTTATTTATTAAATATGTATTGTTAATATTAATTTTGTATTTATATTTTATAAATGATTTTATATCCTCAATCTCATAATCTATATTCTCTTTAAAAAAATAAAGCTCACCATTTTTAAATACAACAAAATAATCGTTTGTAATAAATAGATCTGTAGTATTTGTATTATTTTTATAAAAATATTTAAAAATTGATGATTGTAGATTTATATATTCATATTTAGTATTTAGAATATAAATTTCATATATATTTGATTCTATAATATAGTAATAAAATATTTTATCATCTAACTCTAAAATTGTGTCATTTGATTGTATGGATGTTGTAAAAAAGTTGTATAAATTAGAAGATTTGATCTTCTGTGTTGTTTGTATTGTGATATTTTTACATAAAAGAGGTGATATTATTACAATATCACTCGAAGTCATATCCTAACTCTTTTAAAGATGTTTTATTTTTACTCCACCCTTTTTTAACTGAAACAAATAGTTCTAAATAAACTTTTTTATATGCTATTTTTTCTATTTTTTTTCTAGCGTTTAGCCCTATTCTTTTTATAGCTTCTCCACCTTTTCCAATTATCATACCTTTTTGAGTTGATTTTTCAACTACTATTGTGGCTTTTATAACTTCAACATTTGGTTTCTCTTCTACCCTATCTATTATTACATCTGCTTCATAAGGTATTTCATCAGAGATATTATCAAATACAGATTCCCTAATAAACTCTCTATATATCTCTCTCATATGTGTTGTAGTTAATATCTCAGTATCATATAGATAAGGAGACTCGGGAAGATGCTTTACAACTTCATCTAAAATTTGTTCTTGCTTTGTACCTTTTTTAATCGATATAGGTATTAAGCTTTCATATTGATCGCTATATTTTTTGTACTCTTCTATTTTATCATGTACTTCACCAGCTGTTACAAAATCTGTTTTTGTAAGAAGTAATATATGTTTAGTATTTTTTGTATTTAATTCTAAAAACTTTTCATAGTGAACTATCTTATCTGTAACTGGTGCTAAAAATAATATAAGATCACAATCACCCATAGCTTTTAATGCTTCATCTAGCATAAACTGATTTATTAATTTTTCTTGTTTATGTAAACCTGGAGTATCTACAAATATTATTTGATCATCATTGTGCATCACTATAGTATTTGACCTTTTTCTTGTTGCATTCGCTTTATGTGAAACCATATTTATTTTTTCACCTACAAGCCAATTTAGTAAAGAACTTTTACCAGCATTTGGTCTACCTATTGCACTTACATAACCACATCTATTCATATATTTCCTTTTAATATTTACCTTATTTTAACCTAATTTTACTTAATTTATTTAACTTAATTTAAAGTTATATTAATTATAATATATATTAATACTTAGGATATTTATGAAAACTTTACTTTTTTCTAGTTTTGTATTACTTTTTTTATATGGATGCAATAATACTAGCAATAATTATGATGGAAAAGCTTTATTAAAAGAGAAATGTTCCGCTTGCCATAATTTAGATCTTCCTGCTAATTGGAAGGCTTCTAAACTAGCTCCTCCTATAATGGCTGTTACATTTCATGTTTATGATTTAGTTGATAAAGATATTGCTACAAAATACTATTCAAGTAAAAAGTTTATAAGTAATTATGTATTAAACCCTTCTTTAGAAAAGTCATTATGTGATAAAAATAGTCTAAAAGAATATGGATTAATGCCATCACAAAAAAACAATGTAACTAAAGAGGAACTAGATGCAATAACAACTTATATGTTAAACTTTTATACACAAGAGAATTTATTAAAAATTCAAAAACAAAATGACTATCTAAAATCATTATCAAAACAGCAGAAGTTAATTTTAAAATATAATTGTAACTCTTGTCATAAAATAGATAAAAAACTTGTAGGCCCTAGTTTTAAAACTATCTCAAAGTTAAGATCCTTAGAGGAGATTAAATATGGTATTAAAAATGGAAGTAAAAATAATTATAAAGGTATAAAAGCTTCTATGCCTGCATTTAAAAATATTACAGAAGAAGAGATAGATATATTATCAAAATGGATAAAAAATATAAAATAAAAAAGGTCAAAGTAATAAAACTTTGACCTTTTTATTTTGTCTATTATATAATTATAGTAATTATTAACTACAGTGTCCACCACCACAACAAGAACCACCGCTTTGTTCAGCTTTTGCTTTTTCTTGTGCTTCTTTATATGCTTGACCTTCAGGAGAACAAGCACTTACGCCTGCTGGAAGATTTGGTTGAATAGAATCATTACCTATTTCACCCTCTTCTTGTGATTTTTCTATATTTTCCCATAAAGCTTTTGCTGCTTCTTGGTATTTCTTACCAGTAACTGAATCTGGATAATAATATGCAACTGGTTTACCTTCATCTCCACCTACTCTAATAGATGGTTCAATTGGTATACTAGCAAGTACTTTTGTATCATACTCTTTAGCTAAACCTTCACAAGTACCTGTTCCAAATATATCAGACTCTGTATTACAAGATGGACAAACAAATCCACTCATATTTTCAACAATTCCAGCTACTGGAATATGTAATTTACTAAACATCTCTAAAGATCTTCTTGAATCATCAAGTGCAACATGTTGAGGAGTAGTTACATTAACTCCAGCTGCAACTGGTACACTTTGAGCTAAAGTAAGTTGAGCATCACCAGTACCTGGTGGCATATCAATAACTAAACAATCTAATTCTGACCATAAAATATCTTGAAGTAGTTGCTGTATAGCTTTTTGAACCATAGCACCTCTCCATACTAAAGCTGCACCCTCTTCAACTAAAGAACCCATAGACATAACTTCTATTCCATAAGCTTTAAATGGCATAACTTTACCACCAATTATTTCTGGTTCAGTATGTTCTAATCCCATCATACGAGGGATATTTGGACCATAAATATCTGCATCTAAAAGACCTACTTTTTTACCTTGCATTGCTAAAGCAATTGCTAAGTTTACTGATGTTGTTGATTTTCCAACTCCACCTTTACCTGAACTAACCATAATAAAGTTTTTAACTTGTGGAGCTATATTTTTTCCACTTTGAGAATTACTTTGTTGTACTGGTGCTTTTGGTTTATTTATAGTGATTTGAACATTTGATACACCTAAAACACTTAGTTCTTTAGTAATATCAGCTCTAATTTGATCTTCTACTTCTTTTGCACTTGAAGTGATATCAACAAATATCATTGCCATACCATTTTCATATGCGATATCTTTAACAAAGCCAAACTCTACAATAGATTTTGTAAATCCTGGATATGTTACATTTGATAGTTTTTCTTTTATACTTTCAACAGTAATCATGAAAACTCCTTTTAATTATTTGTATTTTTTTGATTTTAACTAAATAAGATAAAAAAGGTCTTAATTAAAAGAACCTTTTTTCATTTTTATATTTATTAGCTATTATTGAGCTAATTCAGGATTGTTTGCTACAATCTCTCTTGTAATTTTGTATGAACAAAACTTAGGTCCACACATAGAACAGAATTCAGCTTCTTTAAATACATCTTGAGGAAGTGTCTCATCATGAAGTTCTCTTGCTTTATCACCATCAAGAGCTAATTCAAACTGTTTGTTCCAATCAAAGTTATATCTAGCATCACTCATCTCATCATCAATATCTCTAGCACCTTTTCTTCCTCTAGCAATATCAGCTGCATGAGCTGCAATTTTGTATGCAATAATTCCATCTCTAACATCTTGTGCATCTGGTAAACCTAAATGCTCTTTTGGTGTTACATAACAAAGCATAGAACAACCATGCCATCCACCAACTGCTGCTCCAATAGCAGAAGTGATATGATCATATCCTGCACCAATATCAGAAACTAGTGGTCCTAAAATATAAAATGGTGCTTCGTGACAATACTCTTGCTCAAGCTTCATATTTCTTTCAATTTGATTTAATGGAACATGTCCTGGACCTTCAATCATAACTTGAACATCTTTTTCCCAAGCTTTAAGTGTAAGTTCACCTAACACTTTAAGCTCATTTAATTGTGCTTCATCAGATGCATCAGCTAAACAACCAGGTCTTAAAGAATCTCCTAAAGATAAAGATACATCATATTTAGCACAAATATCTAAAATCTCATCATATGCTTCATAAAATGGGTTTTCTTTATGGTAATGCATCATCCAAGATGCCATAAGTGATCCACCTCTAGAAACTATTCCCATTTTTCTTTTTGCAATATTTGGCATATTTTCAAGTAAGAAACCAGCATGAATTGTAAAGTATGAAACACCTTGTTTTGCTTGTTTTTCTAAAGTTGAAAGCATAGCTTCAATTGTAAGATTATTAATATCATCACCACAATCATGGATTATTTGATAAATAGGTACAGTACCAATAGGCACACTAGAGTGGGCAATTACAGCTTCTCTAATTGCATCTAAATCTCCACCTGTACTTAGATCCATAATAGTATCAGCACCATATTTTAAACATACATCAACTTTTTCAATCTCACCTTGTATATCAGATGCAAGTGAAGATGAACCAATATTTGCATTTATTTTACATAATGATTTAATCCCAATAGCCATTGGAACTAGGTTTTTATGATTTACATTAGCTGGAATAATCATTCGACCTTTTGCAACTTCACTTCTTACAAGTTCAGGGTCTATATTTTCTACTTTTGCAACATTTTTCATATCATCTGTGATGATACCTTGTTTAGCATAGAACATTTGTGTTCTTACTTTATCATTTTTGTGATTATCTAACCAACTTCTCATGAATATTTTCCTTTATAGTTCATACTACGAATAATTTTTCTGATTATATGTTTATTTTGCATAAAATTATCTTAAGGAATTTTAATAATTTATATTATTCATCATACGGATATATATTAATTAAATTTGGTTATAATAGCAAAAAAACATAGGGTTAGTTTTGAAAAAGATACTTATATTAATATTTATACTAAAATCAATAGTATTTTCTAATGAAGATTTAAATCAAACATCATTGGATATGTTTTTATTTAAAATTGGATTTAAATCTTTAGCTAGTGAAGTAGAAGAACAAAGAAAAATATTAGATCAAAACAGTCTTGCTATACAAAAGTTACAACAACAAATAGATCTTTTAAGTGATACTAAATCTAAAAATAAATTATCTTCAAATTTAAATATAGCTAATAATTATTCTAAAAAACAAAATACAAATTTAAATAATAAGCTTGAACTTTTAAAAATTAAATTAAAAAAAGAATTAATAAATAAAAAAACTATACAAAAATTACCTTACAAATATGCAAAAGTAAAATATGACAACTTAAAAGTTCATGCAAAAGCAACAAGCCAATCAGAAGTAACTAAATATTTATCTAAAAATACTTTATTAAAAATTGAATATTGTGATAAATATCTTTGGTGTAAAATATATGATGAAGACTCATATGTTGCAAAGATTAGGCTAAAATTTTAAATTTTTAGATATACTTATAAAAATAATATAAGGTATATAAAATATGCAATTTAAAGAACTAGGATTAGACTCAAAATTACTAAATGCACTACAAGATTGTAATTATGAAACAACTACACCAATACAACAAGAGATCATTCCTCATATATTAAAAAATAGAGATGTACAAGCAATAGCACCAACAGGAAGTGGTAAAACTGCTTCTTTTATATTACCTATTTTACATAATCTATTAAAAAAAGATGATGAATATAAACTAAAAGCACTAATAATTGCTCCAACAAAAGAGTTAGCAGTTCAAATAAATCAAAATATAATAAAATATGCAAAATACACAACACTAAAATCTGAAGTTATTTTTGGTGGAACAAAAATGCAAACAGATATAAATAAACTTGAAAATCATATTGATATATTAGTTTGTACAACAGGTAGACTATCTCAACATCTAAAACAAAAAACTATAAATCTAGGACATATCGAATATTTAGTTCTTGATGAAGCTGATACTTTACTAGAGATGGGATTTATAAATGAAATAAATGAAGTATTAGAAGCTGTACCAGGAGATTCTCAAATATCACTTTTTTCTGCTACTATGCCAAAAAGTGTAAAAATATTAAGTGACAAGATATTAAAGAAAAAAGTGTGTGTAAATGTTGACAAAGTAAATAAAGCAACACATAAAATCGATCAAAGGGTATATTTTTTAAGTAAAGAGGAAAAAATTGATCTACTTTCGTATTTAATAGGTAAAAACTATCAAGATAGATTTATTGTATTTACAAGAACAAAACATATGGCAAAAATTGTATATGATGAACTTATAAAAAGAGGTCTAAAATGTCTAAATCTTCAAGGAGATATGACCCAAGCAGCAAGACTTAAATCAATAGCTAAATTTAAAGACCATAAAGCACAAGTTCTTGTAGCTACTGATATAACTGCACGAGGTATTGATATAGAAGCTTTAGAGTGTGTAATAAACTATGATATACCAAATAGTGTAGATGATTATATCCATAGAATTGGCAGAACAGGACGAGCTGGAAGAGATGGAGTTGCACTTAGTTTTGTAAGTCCTGCTGAAGTTCATAGCTTTACTATTATTGAAAAAACATTACAATTTAAAATGACAGAAGTTTACGAAGAGGGATTTTCAAATCGTAGAGAAGATAATGAAAAAACTGTAAAAATATCTGTAAAAAAAGAGAAAAAACAAAAAACAAAAGGTGCTTATGGGGCAAAAAAAACTGAACCAAAAAGGAAAAAATTAAAAGGTAAAAGATCTGGATGGAATATCCATGATAATAGATAAAAAAGGATTATTGTGTTTACTGGATTAATAAGAGAGATGGCTAAAGTTGATAGCTTTTATAATGAAACTTTAACTATAAAATCAAACTACAAACCAAAAATTGGCGATAGTATTGCTATAAATGGAGCTTGTTTAACTGTTGTATCTATTAGTGATGGGTTATTTAGTGTTGAATTATCTCCTGAATCTCAAAACTTACTAGCTATAGAAAATTATAAAAATGAAGTTCATATTGAACCAGCCATGATGATGGGGGACAGATTTGAAGGACATATAGTACAAGGTCATGTTGATTGTATAGGTGAAATTACATCTATAATTAATAATGGAAATAGTACAGACTTTTTTGTAAAAATTCCAAAAGAGTATATAAAATTTGTAATACCAAAAGGTAGTATAACTATAGATGGGGTAAGTTTAACAATAAACGATGTAAATAAAGAGAAACATACTTTTAGACTTACAATTATTCCACATACTATACAAAACACACTATTTAAAAACTATACTACAAACTCTAGAGTAAATGTAGAAACAGATATGTTTGCAAGATATGTTTTTAATATGTTTAATAGTAAAAAAGATGAACTTACATGGGATGATGTTGATAATATCATGTCAAAATATTAAAATGAAAAGGGTAAATTAGATGACACAATTTTATTTCTTTCTTAGATTATTGAAAGAATCGTTTAGGGATCTACTTCCCATAGTACTAGTTATTGTATTTTTTCAATTAGCTGTTATTCAAACAGTTCCAGCTGATTGGATCACTACAACTATAGGTATGATTATAGTTGGTATTGGATTGGCTGTATTTTTACAAGGATTAGAAATAGGAATATTTCCTGTAGGTGAAGGACTAGCAAGGGATTTTGCAAAAAGTGGTTCAACCATATGGATTCTCATATTTGGATTTATGATAGGTTTTGGTACAACTATTGCTGAGCCTGCTCTTGTAGTTATTGCTGAAAAAGCAGCAGCAATATCAAGTGGAAGGATTGATGCTAATATTCTTAGATATGTTGTAGCATTTTCAGTTGGTTTTTCTATATTACTTGGAGTTTATAGAATAATCAAAGGTCATCCAATACACTATTATATTATTGCAGGATATATACTAGTAGTTGGTGTTACATTTTTAGCTCCAACAGAGATTATAGGACTTGCTTATGATTTAGGAGGGGTAACTACTTCAACTGTAACTGTACCACTGGTTGCTGCACTTGGTATTGGTCTAGCTTCAACTATTAAAGGTAGAAATCCTATGATAGATGGATTTGGACTTATAGCCTTTGCTTCATTAACACCTATGATATTTGTACAAATTTATGGAATATTTGTATATAACTTTGTAGAAGCTAAGGAAGTAGCACAAGTTGTAATTGAAGCTAAAGTTTCAGTATCTACTTCAGTTACTTTAACTAGTGTCGCTCATGGTATTTTAGCAGTAGTTAAAGATGTATTACCAATTTTAGCAATTATATTTTTCTTCCAATATGGTATTTTAAAGAAAAAAATTGAAAACCTAAAAACAGTAATTATAGGATTTATACTTGTGATTATTGGTTTATATGCATTTATTTTAGGTTTAGAGATGGGACTATTTGCTTTAGGTGAATCTATGGCATACCAATTAACACAAATGCAAAATGTATGGGTAATTTATGCTTTTGCATTTGCAATTGGTTTTTCAACTACTATGGCAGAACCAGCTCTTATGGCAATAGCCAAAAAATCAAAAGAGATAAGTGATGGTAAAATAAATGATCTGAGTTTAAGATTATTTGTTGCTTTTGGTGTTGCATTTGGTATCGCTTTAGGTGCATTTAGAATAGTTGATGGTGGACATATCCACTACTATATTATTGTAGGATATATAATTGTTGTTGCACTTACATTTATAGCACCAAAACATATTATACCTATTGCTTATGATAGTGGAGGAGTTACAACTTCAACTGTAACTGTACCTCTTGTTGCAGCTTTAGGAATAGGACTTGCCACAAATATTGAAGGAAGAAGTCCTCTTATTGATGGATTTGGTCTTATTGCATTTGCTTCTTTATTTCCTATGATAACAGTTATGTTATATGGAATAATTGCTGAAAAATTAAATATAAAATCAGATTCACAAATTGCTTCAGAAGAGGAACTTCTTGGAACTGATGATATGCTTGTAAAAGCTCCTAATATACTAGATACTTTAAATCTATCTGCTTTAATAGTAATTGTTCCAAAAGATAGACAAGATGAAGCACTTCATGTAGCAAAAGATGCTGGTGCTTATAGTGCAACAATACTAAATGCAAGTGGAGTTAAGCTTAGTGAGTTAGAGCATATTTATAGATATACTGCTCAAGAGAAGGATTCTTTACTTTTATTTATTGTTTCATCAACTGTTGTTGATTCAATACTTCAAGGTATAATCAAAAAGCTTCATATTAAAACTACAGGTGATGGAATAGCATTCTCTATGCCAATTAGTAAGATTGAAGGTCTTAGTTTAAAACAACAAAATAATATACAAATATAATTTTATATTTGTATATCTCTTATTTATTTTTAATTATATAAAAATATTTTTGATTTAATATCTCAATACTTGGCTTTATATAAGCCATTTGAGTATTTATATCATCTTTAACTTCTTCAACTACCCCTACTTTTAAACCAGCTGGAAAAATATTATCCATACCACTTGTATATACAACATCTCCTACATTTATAGTATGCCATTTAGGTATATATTTTATTTTTATATTATTATCTTTATTTATACCTGCTGTTATTCCTGGTATTTTATTATCACCTATAAAAACAGCATAATTTGATTTTGGATTATTATTTAAATATGCAATTATTTGATTGTTTTTTTGCATAACTATACCTGCACTATAACCATCTATTGTTGATAGTGCTAATATTTTATTTCCTATTTTCATATTAGTATTTAATAATACTTTTGAAAAATCATTTATATTTAGATAACTTAAAATTTCAACATATTTTAAAGTGTGTGTATCTTTTGGTTTGATAATATTTTCTTCATATTCTTTATTTTTTTGGTTCGTAATAGTATATAAAATTTTATATTTTTGATTTTCTTCTAAAGATTTTTCTAATTTTTGTATTTTTTTTGCTTGATCAAAGTGGCTAGAAAAACTTATACTATAGTCATTGTAAGTATTTTTGTAAGATTGTTTTATATTATCTATTAGGTTTGTTATTTCAATAACAATAATTTTATCAATTTTAAATATATATCCTAGCATAACTAGGATAAATACTAAAATGAATAAAAATTTTTTATTCATTTGATATTAATTTTAAAAGCTTCTCTTCATCTAATGTTTTACTTGTTCCATATGCAACTGCTAAAAGAGGCTCATCTGCTATTCTAACTGGAAGTTTAACATCATTTGCAAGATATTTATCAAGACCTTTAATTAAAGCTCCCCCACCTGTTAATACTATACCATTGTCTACAACATCACTTGCTAAATCAGGTGGCATCTCTTCTAATACATTTCTTACTGCTATTGAGATATCTTTAAATGGCTCTTTAAGTGCATTTCTAACACCTTCACTTGAAAGTTCAATAGTAGATAATAATCCAGAAGAATCTCTACCTTTTACTTTCATAGAAACCTCTTTAGGTAATTTAATAGCTGAACCTATCTCTATTTTTATACTCTCTGCAGTTCTTTCACCTATAAATAAATTGTAGTTTTGTTTTACATAATTCATAATAGCTCTATCAAATCTATCACCTGCTGTTTTAATTGATTTACTTAACACTAATCCACCAAGTGAAGTAACACCAATTTCAGTTGTACCACCACCAATATCAACAACAACATAACCCTCAGGTGAAGAAACAGGAATACCAGCTCCAATTGCAGCTGCCATTGGTTCTTCTACTAGATATACATCTCTAGCACCTGCACTTAGTGCTGATTCTTTAACCGCTTTTCTTTCAACTTGTGTAATTCCATGAGGTATACAAATAATAATTCTAGGTCTTATAAATGATTTTCTATTATGTGCTTTTTCAATAAAATATCTAATCATTCTTTCTGTCATTTCAAAATCAGCAATAACACCATCTTTCATAGGTCTTACAGCTTGAATATTCATAGGCGTTTTACCAATCATCTGTTTCGCTTCAGCACCTACAGCTAATATTTTATCTTTTCCATATCTATCATGTTGTACAGCAACAACTGAAGGTTCATTTATAATAATCCCCTTACCTTTTATAGATACAAGTGTATTTGCTGTACCTAAATCTATTGCCATATCATTTGAAAACATTCCAATTAATCTATCAAAAATCATATTTTTCCTTTACGCTACAATTGCAGTTTTTTCTTTTGTTACAACATCTTTAGTGATAGTAACTGTTTTAGATGAATATTCAGGAAGTTCAAACATAATATCAAGCATTACATCTTCAAGTATTGCTCTTAATCCTCTTGCACCTGTTTTTCTCTCAATCGCTTTTTTTGCAATCTCTTTTAGTGCATCTTCTGTAAATTCTAAATTTACATC
Source organism: uncultured Helicobacter sp. (assembly GCA_964482285.1). GTDB lineage: Bacteria > Campylobacterota > Campylobacteria > Campylobacterales > Arcobacteraceae > CAIJNA01. Next base: position 28,428 of record CAYZWZ010000017.1, read on the forward strand.
ATCCATAGCAAATAATTTCTTATATTGTTTTACTAAAGCATTTTTTGGTTCAGTTAATATATGAATCATAGCATCTTCATCAATCTCATCTAAAGTTGTAATCATATGTAATCTACCAACTAATTCAGGGATTAACCCATATTTTACAATATCATCTGCTTCAACTTCACATAAAATATTATTTTGCTCATCTTTAGTCTTTTTATCTTGGTTAAACCCTAGTACATTTGCACCTTGTTTTTTAGAGATAATATCTTTTATACCATCAAATGCTCCACCACAAACAAATAATATATTTGTAGTATCAATTGAGATAGATTCACCATTTGGATGTTTTCTTCCACCTTTTGGTGGTACATTTATACTCGCACCCTCTATTATTTTTAGTAAAGCTTGTTGAACACCTTCACCAGATACATCTCTAGTTATAGATCTATTTTCACTCATTCTAGCAACTTTATCTATTTCATCTATAAATATAATTCCTCGTTCAGCTTTTTTTACATCACCATTAGCTGCTTGTATAAGTCTTGTTACAATATTTTCAACATCATCACCTACATATCCAGCTTCTGTTAAAGATGTAGCATCAGCAATTGCAAAGGGAACATCTAATTGTTTTGCAATTGTTTGAGCTAAAAGAGTTTTACCACTTCCTGTTGGTCCAATTAAAAGTACATTTGACTTAGATAAAACTGTATCTTCATCATTTGAAGTAGTATCTAATATTCTTTTATAGTGATTATATACTGCTACACTTAAAACTTTTTTTGCTTTATCTTGACCAATAACATACTCATCTAATTTTGCTTTTAACTCTTTTGGTTTTAATATATTTTGAATATCTTCTTCTTGATTTTCTTTATTTATATTTGTATTATCTAAAGTATTTCCACCTTGATGTGATTCTATTATCTCATATGCACTTTTTGCACATATTTTACAAATACTAGATTTATCACCAGATATTACTGGATTTTCAGCAGAATCACCAACTCCACAAAAATCACATACTATTTTTTTATCCATTTTGTTTCCTAATAAAGGGGATCCCTCTTTTTGTATTTTTTACAAATGAAGCTAACTTAATAACATATTCATTTGAAGATTCCTCTAATAATCTATTTGCACTATCTGATATTGCTTCGTTTGAATTAAATATATCTTTATAAGCTTTTTTTATCTCATTTATATCAGATCTTTCAAATCTTCTTCTTAGACCATTTATATTTAATGCTCTAAGTGTTGCACGGTTTCCTTCACAAATGCAATAAGGAGGTATATCTTGTACTAAAATGCTACCCCCACCAATCATAGAGTGTTCACCAATTTTACAAAATTGATGAATTGCACTAAGTCCACCTACAACAACATTATTATCTATTTCAACATGCCCTGCAACTGCTGTTGAGTTTGCTATTACAATATTATCTTTTAAAATACAATCATGTCCTAAATGTACATGTCCCATTATTAAACAATTATTTCCAACAACAGTTTTATAACCACCACCTGCAGTTCCTATATTGATTAATGTATGTTCTCTAATTGTATTATTATTTCCAATAATTAATTGTGTTTTTTCACCATCATATTTTAAATCTTGAGGAATTGTTCCAAGTACACTAAATGGAAAAATTCTATTATTTTTACCAATAGTTGTATCACCTTCTATTACACAATGACTTGATACTGTCGTACCTTCATCAATACTAACTTCACTTCCAACTATACTATATGCACCAATTGTAACACTAGGATGGATTTTTGCACCATCATGTATTATTGCTGTTTTATGAATATTATTCAAGAAATAGCCTATTTATCAACAATCATTGCTTTTAATTCAGCCTCAGCTGCTAATACATCGTCAATATAAGCTTTTGCTCCTAAAACAACAAGATTTTTTCTATGTTTTAATATCTCAACTCTATATTCTAATCTATCACCTGGTTTAACAGGATTTCTAAATTTAGCTTTATCTATACTCATAAAATACATAACTTTTTCTTTCATCTCATCTTCAGTATATCCACCACTTTTAAAAGCAAGAATTCCTCCAGCTTGAGCCATACCTTCTAGTATCATAACACCTGGGTATATTGGGTGACCTGGAAAATGACCTTGAAATACTGGTTCTGAAATAGAAACATTTTTATAAGCAACTATATCTTTTCCAATCTCCATACTTGTAACTTTATCAACAAGTAAAAATGGGTATCTATGTGGTAATATTTCTTGTATTTGTATTACATCTAGCATTTTAAATCCTAATTATTAAGTTTTAGTGGTGTACACTAATATTATGGCTATTTTAGCTAAATTTTGATTATTTTTGGATTAATAATTTTTTATGATAATAAAATATTTGCTACATTTTTTGAAGAACCGTGTGACAAATACTCTCTAAGTATTTTTGAATTTTTTAAAAAATCTTTTGTATTTAAATTTATATATTCATTATATAGGTTATTAACTGTAACTTGCTCTTGTATAAACTCTTTATGTATAGGATCTTTACCCATTTTATCAAAAAATATATTTGCCAAACCTATATATTTTATTTTTAAAAATCTTTTTGCAATAAAATAATCAAGTGGCTTTGCAATATATGTAAGTATAAAAGGTGTACCTATAAGTGATGCTTCTAAAGTAGCCGTTCCACTACAAATAAAAGCAAAATCAGCTTTTACTAAACTACTATAAGTATCATTTGAAATTATAAAATTTGATGTATCACCATAAGTATTTGAAATATACTCTTTTGTAAAATGTTTAGGTATTACAAGTAATGCTTTTTTAGGTAGTTTTTTTGCTACTTCTTTATATATTGGCATAAGTTTTGTTATTTCACTTTTTCTACTTCCTGGCATAAATACTACAATATCATTATTAGTTTCATCTTCTTTAAATGTATTTATTTCATCTAATAAAGGATGTCCTACATAAGTTATTTTCTCTTTTTTACTATAATAATCTTTCTCAAAAGGTAAAATTGAACAAAGTTTATCACAAGTATTTTCAATTACTGGTATTCTTTTTTTCTTCCAAGCCCAAGCTTGAGGTAGTATATAATATATTATCTCTTTATTTGGATATTGTTTTCTTATATCTTTTGCTAAAGGTAGATTAAATCCACTATTATCCATAAGTAAAATTTTATCTGCATCTTTAGCTAACTCTACCATCTGTTTTTTTAATTTTAAAAAAAATGACAATTTCTTTAAAGCATCAACAAATCCCATAACTGCCATTTGTGAAATATCATAGCTTGGATTACCTAATGATTTATCAAATATACCTATAAACTCCACCTCATTAGGTAGATGTTTTTTTAACTCTTTTAGATGTAAATTTGATGATGTTTCTAATGCACAAACTAATATTTTCATCTATTTATTTCTACTATTTTTCTCTTCTATTCCACTAAGTCCAAATCGTCTTGATAACTCTTGTTTAACAAGATGTGGATTTATATTTTTTGATGCAAGGGCCACTAAAACATGATATGTTATATCAGCTGCTTCATAAATAATCTCTTTTTTATCATCATCTTTTATTGCAAATGTAAACTCTCCAGATTCCTCTACAATTTTTTTAAGCATAGAATTTTGATCACCTTGAAGAAGTTTTGCTGTCCATGATTTTGTAGGATCTGCATTTTTTCTATCAACTATTGTATGATATAAAGTATCTATTATTCCATAAGCTTCAGTTGTATTAATTTCAATATCACTTATTATTTTTTCTTCACTTTTTATAGATGTAAAGAAACATGATTTTCTTCCAGTATGACAAGCAACACCTTCTTGATTTATTTTAAGTAGTATTGTATCATTATCACAATCTATTAAAACATCAACAATCTCTTGTGTATGTCCTGATGTCTCACCTTTTTTCCAAAGCTTTTGTTTACTTCTACTATAATAATGAGCAAATCCTGTTTTTAGTGTTAATTCTAAAGATTCTTTATCCATATATGCCATCATCAATACTTCATTTGTTTTTGCATCTTGTGCAATCGCTGGTACTATTCCATTATTTTTAGCAAAATCTACTTTGTCTAAAATATTCATATTATTTCCTTAAAACTTTGTTTTTATATTTACTTTTACTGCATCGATCTCTTGTTTTTCTTTATCAAATGATATACTAGGTATAATTTTTAGATCATCTTCACCATCTTTTATAGTTGTTTTTTTATCATCTAAAAAATTGTACTTCTCTTTTGATATTATTTTAGAATAATCGATATTTTCTTTTGGTAAAATTATTTTTATAACTTTTTTCTTTTCTTTTCTTTTTTTATATACAACTACTTTTTTTGATTTAATTTTTTGGATCTCTTTTTGTAATTTATTAATCTCTTCTTGTTTATTTTGAAGTTTTTGATTTAAATCTTTAAATTGTTTTATAAGTTCTGTATTTTTATCTTTTTGAGTTAAAAAAGAGTTATAAAAATAATTTTTATCAAGCCATATAAAATATAGTAATACTAATAAAGCACTAATAATACTATATTTTATAAAAGACAAGGGGCTAGTTCATCCCACTTTGTCTTGCTTTATCTTTTGTATCTACCCAAATATTTGGAGTAGATCCACCAGGAGTTAAGAAGATTTTAGCATCTCTATTAACTTTTAGTGCTTCATTGAATTTACCTTGTACTTCTATTTGTTGCATGTGAAGTAAGTTTGGTGTTAATGAGTTTGCAATAATTTTATTTGCTACTGCTTGTGCTTTTGCTTCAATAGTAACTGCATCAGCTCTACCTTGTGCTTCAATTCTATTTTTATCAGCCTCACCTTGAGCTAAAGCTGCTTTCTTTTGAGCTTCTTGTTTTGCTCTTAGAACTTCATATTTTACTCTTTC
>CAYZWZ010000018.1:0-31153 GCA_964482285.1 uncultured Helicobacter sp.
TCAGCAATAAAATCTTTTCTAGTAGTATTACTATCTACAATTGCACCAATTATATTAGAAGGTACATTTGCATAGTTAGCTCTTAGTTGTATCTTTAGGAAGACAGTATCCACCATAACCAAAGCTAGGGTTATTATAGTGTGTACCGATTCTTGGATCTAAACCAACACCTCTAATAATTTGTTCACTATCAAGGTTATGAGATTGAGCATAAGAGTCTAGTTCATTAAAAAATGCAACTCTCATAGCAAGGTAAGTATTTGAAAACAGTTTAACAGCTTCAGCTTCAGTTGAATCAGTAAGTAAGATATCTATATCTTTTTTTATAGCACCTTGTGCTAATAGGTTTGCAAAAACTTCTGCGCGTTTTGATTTTTCACCTACTATTATTCTACTGGGGTATAGATTATCATGTAAAGCTTTACCTTCACGTAAGAATTCAGGAGAGAATATAATATTATTAGTATTAAATTTTTTATTTATCTCTTTAGTATAACCAACTGGTACAGTTGATTTAATAATCATAGTAGCATTTTGGTTTATATCTAGTACATCTTTGATTACTAGTTCTACTAATGAAGTGTTAAAATAGTTTGTAACTTCATCATAATCTGTAGGAGTAGCTATGATAATAAAATCAGCATCTTTATATGCTTCATATTTATCTAAAGTAGCTTTAAAATTAAGTTCTTTAGTAGCTAAATATTCAGATATCTCTTTATCTTCTATTTTATTATTAAGCATATCTACTTTTTCTTTTACTATATCTAAAGCTATTACTTCATTATGTTGAGATATCAGAATTCCATTTGATATACCTACATATCCTGTTCCTGCTACTGCTATTTTGTAATTTTTCATTAAACTTTATCTCCATATATTTTTCTATACTGTTCTAAATCTTCTTGAAGTAGTTCATACTCTTCTTTTTTTCTTTTGATAAATTGTTCTGTTATATTTATCTTATGTTTTATACCATCTTCTGTTAATAAATATTTGTATTGAATCTTATTTTTATTGTTGATAAAGTTTTCTGCTTTTACCAAACCTTTTTCAATAAGGGCTTTTAATATATAATTTACTTTTCCTACACTATAGCCTATCTCTTGAGCAATAGATTTTTGAGATGTAGTTTTATTTATATTTTTTAATATTAGTAACTCTATTTGTTGATCATATTTAGTATTCATACTATAAATATGGTTTTAAACTAACTTAAATTTAAAATTTTATACATTTGTTGTTATAAAATAATATCTTTTGATAGTTTATCTTTTAGTATTATTTTACCATACTCCACACCTGGTTGATCGTAAGTATTTATTTGTAAAAATTGTCCAATTACAGATGTAAGTATTTGGTATGCATACATAAGTTTTGCAATATTGTATTCATCTACTGCACGAATAGTTATAACATCACATGGGATATCTTGTTGTTCTTCTATTGCTTGGATTGTTGAGTTTGCTTGCTCTTCTAAAAGGGAACTAAATTCTAAGCCATCTATATACTCTAGGCCTTTTATTTCCTCTAGTGTATTTGGTACTTTTGTAGTGTCTGCAAAGTTATTTACTTTTATAAATGTAACTGTTTTATCTCTTTTACCTTCAACTATAAGTTGTAAAAAACTATGCTGATCTATGGGACCTATTAGTCCAATAGGTGTTAGAGCTTGTTTTGTTCCGTTTATATTTATCTTACCTAAGCTTTCTCCCCATAGTTGTATATACCATTTATTAAAACTTTCAAGAAGTGATGAGTAAGAGAAAAGTACATTTATGTTAAATCTATGTTTATTTTCTACAAAAAATCTTGCTTTTTGCATAATAGGTTCGTAGTATTCCTCTTGATTGAAAAAACTATTGTGTAGTTTTTTACATCCATTTAAAATATTTTCTATATTAACTCCAACAATAGCTAAAGGAAGTAATCCAACAGCAGAAAAAACAGAAAATCTACCTCCAACATTTTTTGGTATGATAAAAGTTTTGATTTTATGATTATTTGCATAGTTATATAGTTTGCTATTTTCTTCTGTGATCATTGCACAGTTTGATTTATCAATTGTAACTAAACTATCTAAGTATTTAAAGTTACTTATTGTTTCAATAGTACTACCACTTTTACTAATAACTATAAAAAAAGTATCATCTAAATCTAGATCTTTTATATTACTATTTAGTATTATAGGATCTGTTGTTTCAAAAAAGTGCAATGATTTTTCATAATTATTTGAATGTCTTAAAAAATCATATATAGCTCTTGTTCCTAAACTACTTCCACCTATACCTATTATTGCTATATATTTTTGCTTAACTTTTGAGGCAAATGATTTAATGTCACTTATATCTTGAAACGGTAAGCTATAATAACCTATTTCAGATATCTCATCTTTCATTGAATCAAAGATAGTTTCATTTGATTTTATTTGATAAAAGTTTTTGCTATATTTCATTGCTTTTGTTCTTTAATATTCTAAATTATAAAAAAAGTTTGTAGCCTCAATAAATCCATCAACACTACCACAATCAAATCTTCTACCTTGAAATTTATACGCTAATACTTTTCCTTGTTTTGCTAATGTTAAAAGAGCATCAGTGATTTGAATCTCACCACCTTTTCCAGCTGGTGTATTTTTGATAATATCAAATATCTCAGGAATAAGTATATATCTTCCTATTATTGCAAGGTTTGATGGAGCATCTTTTGATTCTGGTTTTTCTACCATATTGTCTATTTTGAAAATATTTTTTTCTATTTCATCTCCACTTATTACACCATATTTATTTGTGTGTTCCATTGGTATCTCTTCTATTGCAACTATACAATGATTTGGGTACTTTTTATAAAGATCTGTCATTTGAGTTAGTACATCATCACCATCGTTATAACATAAATCATCAGGTAAAATAACTGCAAATGGTTCATCGCCAATTAAAGCTTGTCCACATAGTATTGCATCTCCTAAACCTTTCATCTCAGGCTGTCTTGTAAATGAAAACGAAGTAGTATCTATAATATTATTTATATCACTTAATAACTCCTCTTTACTTGAACCATTAACTGCATTTGATATATCTATATTTGTATCAAAATGATCCTCAATAGCTTTTTTGTATTTACTTGTAACCATAGATATATTATTACATCCTGCATTTTTAGCCTCTTGTACACCATATTGTATAAGTGGTTTAGTAACTATTGGGAACATCTCTTTTGGTATAGCTTTACTTGCAGGTAAAAATCTACTTCCATACCCTGCTACTGGGAATAAGCATTTTTTGATCATTATTTTATTTTCCTTGTTTTATCTTATTATTTTATTTATATAATCTAGTGTTTTATTTATTGTTGTTATTAGTAACTTCGTACTAAAATACAACTCTTCAAAATGATTTGAAAGTTTATCAATACTATATTCATCTAGAAGCTTAATTCTTAGATCGTATAGATCTCTAAAATCATCTATATTTGTGATTATTTTTCTATTTTGTGCATGTTTTATCAATGTCATTTGAGAATATTGTCTTTTGAACTCATAATTATCTATTGCTATAAAAGAATCTTCTAATAAAAACTCAATAGATTTTATATATCTAGTAGCTAATGTTTCAAATATAATATAATCTTCCACTTCATATTTATCTTGAAGTTTTATTTTTTTCACATCTTTATATGCTAAATCTAGCCATAAAAGTTGCTTTTGTAATAGTAAATAATCTTTTTGTAATCTTTCTTTATATGTTAGTTTCATATTTATACCTCATCTGCTATATTATCAAGTTATCACTTATAATGTATTTAAAGTAAAAATTAGCTCTTTTTCATTGTTATACAAAATATATATTGTATATTTTTTTTTATTTTTATCATCTTGATAAACTCTAAATAATTTAATATTTTCCACTAATTTATCAATATATCTATTTTCATTATCTTTAAATTGATATATCTTTTTAGAATCGTATGGTAGATTTGATTCTATTCGTAGAAGATTATTTTTTTTACTTATAAGATATGTAATATTTGTATAAAAAGGGTTATGAAAAGTATTATTTGTACTAAAAGTTAAAATACTATTTTTATCTTTATCTTCATATATTTTTATAGTATTTTTACTATTTATTAGATCTTCAAAAAATATAAATTTTATATCTTCTTTAGCTATATTTTTATTTAGTTCATCTTTAAATACTTGGTTTGATCTTTGAGTTATATTTAGTGTAGAGTATAAAAATATTATAATAATAGAAAATAGTGTAATACTTATTATAACTTCTATTAGAGTAAAAGATCTTTTTATATTTTTCATTGTACTGTCTTTATTTTAAAAGTATATGTACTATTTGATGCTTTATTTTTGATAGTATAATTTGTCTTTATAGTTTTTAGTGCAAAATTATCTAGCTCTTGGTAGTTATCTTCTTCGCTTTTAATATATACTTTTGTATTTTTTAGTTTTTTTCTAAGGTTATCATCTTTTACACTTAATATCTTATCTAAATAAAGATGTTTATTAATACCATCATCATAGTTAGGAGTAATACTTACGATACTAAGTAGTTGTAGGTCTTGATTTATAATATTTAGTTTAGATATATTTGAAAAGTTGTTCTCTTTTATTTTTAGTACACTTACTATTACAATACTTAGTAATGTAACAGCAATAATCACTTCAATAAGTGTAAAAGAGCTTTTTTTCACTATTTTAGACCTACTCTTATAGCCTCACTTAAAGTAGTAGTTCCTTCTAGTACCATTTTTATTAACTGCTCTTTTATACTTACCATATTATTTTGTTTGGCAAGATCATTTAATATATTGTCATCTACATCTTGTTTTAAAGCAGTTTGTACATTTTCTTTCATCACAAAAAGTTCAGCTATTGCTACTCTTGTTTTATATCCTGTAAAGTTACAAGATTTACACCCTACTTCTTTATATATCTTTGTATTTTCTTTTACGTTTAATTCGTTTGCATAATATGAACTTAGAGTATCTTCCTCTTTACACTCATCACATACAACTCTAACTAACCTTTGAGCCAATAGTCCTAAAAGTGCAGAAGATACTAAAAACCTCTCAATACCCATATCAAGAAGTCTAGTAATTGCTGATGGTGCTGTGTTTGTATGTAAAGTTGAAAATACCAAGTGACCTGTAAGTGCTGATTGTATAGCTATACTCGCTGTTTCATTATCTCTTATCTCACCAACCATTATAATATCAGGATCTTGTCTAAGTATACTTCTAAGACCTGAAGCAAATGTAAGTCCAACTGCTGTGTTTACTTGTATTTGATTTATTGTGTCACTTTTATATTCAACAGGATCTTCTACTGTTATTATGTTTTTATCTCTACTTTGTATTTTATGTAAAAGTGAATGTAAAGTTGTAGATTTACCACTTCCTGTTGGTCCAGTTACTAGTATCATACCATGTGCATTTGAGCTTAGTTTTTCAAGCTCTTTAATAGTGTTTAGATCTATACCTAGATTTTCTAAGCTTGGTATATCTTCACTTTGCATAAGTATTCTCATAACTACTCTTTCACCATAAAAAGTAGGTAAAACTGAAACCCTAATATCTAAAGTACGACCAGATAATTTTATAGATGTTCTACCATCTTGAGGAAGTCTTTTTTCAGAAATATCAAGTTGAGATATAACTTTTATACGACTTACAACCAAAGCCATAATATTTTTATCTAATTCTATATGTTTTGTTAAAACACCATTTATTCTATATCTTATCTCACCTTTGAACTCATGAAGCTCTATATGTATATCACTAGCTTTTTTCTTAATCGCTTGATAAAATAAAGAGTTTACAAACTTAATAATAGGCGCCGATTGTTCACTTGTCATAATATCTGATGATGTTTGTAAAAACTCTGCTACACTTATATCATCTTCTTCAATAACTGATTGTTCATGAACATCAGATATATCTGTCATTTGTTTATCTGTTTTTATCTCTATATATTTATTATAAAGTTTATCAAAAGAGACCTCATCAAGACAAACTACTTTTTGTTCTAGATTATTTTTACTGATATAATCAAAGGCCATACTTAGGTTTTTATTACTTACAAATATAACCTCTTGCTCTTCATATATTCCAAATAATACGAAGTTTTTTAGTGCAACTTCGTAGTTTTCTTTAGAAACTGTTTGTATATTTGTATCGTGTATCTCTTCTAATTTAAACATAATTTATATACCTAAAAGTTCATTGACTCTTTTTTGATGAAGATCTATCTCTTCTTTTTGTTGTTTTGTCTCTTTTATCTTTTGTGATTTTTTTTCAAGTTTTAATATTGCTTTTTGAGTATAATCATTTTCAAGTGCTTTTAGTCTTGAAAGTTTATTTCTTATAAATGTTAGATCTTTTGTTTTTGGTACTATATATGGTGTAATAATTATTACTAAATTTATCTTATCATCTGTTGTTGATGTATTTCTAAATAAAGCTCCTAAGATTGGTATATCTCCAAAAAATGGTACTTTATCTACTGTTTTACTATGAATATTTCTAGTATATCCACCAAGAATTACACTCTCACCATCATTTACAATAGCACTAGTAGTAAGCTCTTTTTTAGAAGTATCTGGTTGATTATTTGCACCTTCTGGGTTTGTAACATCTTCTATTTTTGTCTCAATCTCTAGTAATACTTTTCCACCAGTTGAGATTCTAGGTTTTACTTTTAGCGTTAAACCTATATCTTCTCTTTTAAATGATTCTGTTGATGCTGTTCCATTTGTAGTAGCAGTTTTAACAGATACTGTTTGCCCTACATATATAGAACTTGATTTATTATTTAAACATAATAAAGATGGTTCAGATACTATATCTGCTGCACCATTTTGATTTAAAAGATTTAAACTAACTCCAAGTGCTAAAATATTATTAGTGTGGTAATTTCCATCACTATCTGCACTTACTGCTGGTATTGAAGGTAAGATAGCTTTTTTTGTTAAACTTGCTGTAAATGAAGCCAATCCATCTGTATACTGCTTTGCACCTGCTAGACCGTATTTTATACCAACTTCTCTTGATTTTTTATCACTTACTTCTATTATTCTAGCTTTTACATAAACTTGTTGTCTATCAATATCTAGTTTTTGTACAAGTTGTTCAAAATAAAGCAACTGTTGTTTTTGTCCCATTAATATTATAGAATTTGATTCATCATCACTAGATACATATGGTTTATCATCTGGATTTTTATATTTTTTATTTGCTATTACACCTGTTAGGATTTTTATTATATTTTTTGATTCTGCATTTTTTAGATACAGAACTCTTACAGTTTTTTCTACTAAAGAACCATTTTTATCCATAGTTTTTACATAGTTAACCATATATTGAACATTTTTCTTTTTACCTACAAACATAATTGAGTTTGTATCTTTATTTAATAATATATCAACTTTCTCTTTTGCTATTTTTTCATTATATATTGTTTTTGCTATACTTTTAAGATCTGCAATTATTGTAGCTGCATTTATATTTTGTAGTTTTACTGTTTTTATATATTTTTTATTATTTTTTGAGATAAGTCTTATTACGTTTTTTATTGTTTTTATATTTGACGTAAAATCTGTTACTATTATACTGTTTGATTGTTTATCAGTTACTAGTTTTGCACTTTTACTTAAAAGGTGTCTTATTTTACTACTTACATAATCTACATTTTCATTTTGAACTGTAAATATCTCTGTTACCATTTGATATGAATTAGCAGATGAATTAGACACTACAGGCATATTATATTTACTAGCATCATTTATTCTTACAATTCTTAATATACCATTATTATCTATTAGAGTATAACCTTTTGATTCTAGTACATATGTAAGTACATTTAATATTTCACTTTTTTTTAATGGCTTATTTGATATAAAATCTACTTTACCATTTATCTTTTGTGTTATTAGTATATTTTTATTTATTATTTTAGATGTTATTTTTATCAAATCTGTTATTTTTAAATTTTTAAAGTTTATATTAATTGTATCTTCTTGTTTTGCATTTAGTATATTTAAACTCAAAAACAATATTAATAATATTTTGAATATCTTATTGTATCTCATAGTATATCTCCATTGGGTTATTATCTCTTAATATCTCTATATTTAGACTTTTTATTTTATTTATTTGTTTATATATTTTAAAAGCATCATTATAGCTTTTTAGTTTTATATTATTTATACTTTTAATAATATCACCTTTTTTTAGACCTATTTTAGAAAATGGTGTATTTGGTTTTATTCTACTTACTTTAAATCCATCAATACCGTTTTTTGTTCTTACATCACTTATAGCAATATCTTGCCATATTTTATCAAAATTTTGAATATAGTTATCAATAAGTGTTCTTTTTATTGTAACTTTATCATCATTTATACTTATCTCTTTGATTGTTTTTGTTGTTTCATCTTTACTTATTACTTGATATTTATCTTTTTTCTTATCATTTGTTATAGATAATTTATACTCTTTATTATTTTTACTAAACACTACATAGTTTTTATAAATCTTTTTTAATTTATAGTTTTTGAAACTCTCATTTTGACTTAATATTATAGTGTCATTTTTATTTTTTTCTTGAATTATTATATATCCACTATTATTACTCATAGAATATATTGCTACTAGGTTTATATTATTTAAAATCCTATAGCTTTCTTTTTTCTTTTTCTTTTTCTTTTTTACTATTTTCTTTACAATTTTATTTGTACTAAATGCTGATTTTATCTCATATCTTTTATATGGTAGGTTTGAGTTTTGTTTTACTTGATATACTAAAGCCTCTTTTGGTAAAACTGTATATATAATAAAATCTAAACAAACAGATATAAACACTATTATTAAATAAGGTACAAATAATTTAAATAAAGAATTATAATTTATATTCATAAGTATAATCCTTTATAGTTTTATCATATTTTAACTCTCTTAATAATTTTGGATATTTTTTTCTAAAAAATTTAGATGTTTTAAATATAGCTTTTAGTTTTAGATTCAATATATCAAACTTTATTTTTACACTATATTGTTTTGCATCTACAAAAGAGTAAATATATAATGGCTTTAATATATTGTAGTTTATATTTATATATCTTATTTGTGAAGGTATAAAACTATTTAAACTATCATCTAAACTAACATCTTTTATGTCTATATTATTATATGCTAAAAATATCTTACTATTGATATTGTTTATATTTGCAATATTTATACCATCATAGATTATATTTATATTTTTTATATTACTACTGGTAAGTGTTTCTTCATAAGTATAATCACTTATATATATTTTTTGTTCATATAACTTATTTATACCATACAAAAACAATTGCTCTTTTGGAAAAAACAATATAAAAGCTATAAAAAATACAATAACATAAGATAATATTTTAATTAGATATTTCATATAAGACCTACTTGAAAATATATACTATCTTTTGTTATTTTTAATCTTTTTATATTTATCTTTTCATTTAGAAGTTTATTTGTAAATCTATGTATATTATTTATATTAGATTTTATATTTACTTCTATTTTATTGTTTGTTTGGATTATATTTGCATTTTTAATATTCATAGTTTTTATTATATTATTTACTTTTGATATTTGAACACTTTTTGTTGCCCATGATTTTTTAAGATCATTATATTTTATTATTGTACTTTTATTTTCAATATAAGACCTAAAAGAATCTAGCTTTTGTTCTTTTTTATTATTTAGAGTGTATATAGATAAAATAAATATTATTAGTACACTAAAGATTAAAAATAGTGGATCTATATCTAGCTTTTTCATATTTTTACTTCTATAGATAAATTTTTACCAATAACTCTTGAAGATAATATTTTATATCTTTTTTTTATATAGTTTTCTAATTGTTGTTTGTTTTTATTTTCAAAACTTAGTAATATTTTATTATTTTTATATTCAATATTTTTAAGTTGTGTATTTATTGAATGCTTGTAGTTTAAAACATATTCACAAGCATCTCTATACTCTTTATTAGTATTTTCAATCTCTTGATACTCATTTATTATTGATTTTGTTTGTATCATCGATGATGGCAGTTTATATTGTTTTTTTAGATTATCTAAATTTTTATCATATTTATCTATTTGTTCATTTAAAACACTCATCTTATAGAAATTAAATAGTGCAAATATTATAAATATAAAAGATATTATATATGCTGTTTTATTATCTATATATTTTGATGATTTATTTAAAAAAATATTGTGCTTAGATAATGATATATTTTCTATTTCAAGTTTTTTTGCTTTTTGATTTATAGGTATATTTGATGGTATTTTAACTATTATATTTTCACTACAGATATATTTTATATCTTCATATTCATATAATTCATTCTCTTGACACTCTATCTCATTTTGTAAAAAGTAAAGATTTTTTACAAACTTTAGATCGATATTACTTTGTTTTAAAATTTCAAGTATCTCACTTTGTTTATATGCAAAACATAAGTATTTATGATGATCTAGTTTTATATGATAAAAACTATACCCCTCTATATTAAAATACTCTTCAAAAAAATTAGGAATTACTAGTTTTAACTCTTTTGCAGAATCTATTGGGATATCAAATATTCTAGCACTATATAGTTCTGGTGATAAGATAATATTTACATCTTCATTGATTTGATAGTTATTTTTCTTTTGTAATAAGATATTTTTAGACATCTATAAACTACATCCTTGAGCAATAGAATTATGAACCTCTTTTAATCCACATGAGTTACAAGTATATTCATACTCAATTACACCACTACATCCATGGTTTTTAAGAAGTCGTTTTTTTATAACATCTACTTTAAAAGATGTGTTGGTTTTATTATCTGTAAAAGTTCTATATGTAGCATTACAAGATGGGCAAGTACCCTCTTCTAGTGTATCTTGTCTATCTTTTTTACTTTTAAATAATAAAAGAATAGAAAATACAACTATCAAAAATAATAATAGTGTTGAAATTATTGTATACACACAAACCCTTTTATATTTTATGAATTATTATATCTAAAATTATATTACAAATCCTGCAAGTATTCCAATAGCAAATCCTATAAGATGTGAATACCAAGCTATATTCATACCAAATAATAATGGAACAAATGATATAAGAAGTATATATATAACCATACCCATTCTTTGTTCTTTCACCTTTAGTGCAATATATCCAAATAATACAGAAATAGCTCCACTAGCTCCAACAACATTTGCAAAGTCACCAAAATAGTACATATATACTAAAGTACCAACTGATGTTAAAACTCCACCTAGAAAATATAATAATAAAAATCTTATTTTACCAATATATTGTTCCAACATGTTACCAACTTGCCAAAGTACTAACATATTCATAGCAAGATGCTCCACTCCACCATGAGAAAACATTGTACTAATAACTTGATAATATAAACCTGCTGTAAAAAAATATATATTTAAGCCTAAATATAATCCACCATTTGGTATTGAAATTTGTACAATATACATAAATACGGTAAAAGCTATTATTATATTTGTTAAGGTATATAGTTTTTTATGATTTGTCATGTAATCTCTTTGATAGTTCTATTTGTTTTTCTCTTTTGATTTGTTCTTGTCTTAATTGTTCTAATTTTTTATATTTTATTTCTTGCAAGTATTTTTCTTGCTTTTGTCCTGGTAAAATAAAATTTACATACCAGATAATAACTATTGAAATAATAGCAATAGTTATTATAGTAAAAAAGTTATTAATGATTGAGCTTTGTTTTTTTTGGTATTTAAACTTTCTTTGCTCAATCTTTTCTAATAACTCATTTTGTTCTTCCATTTTTTAAACTAAGCCAGCTTTTAATACCTCATCAATAGTTTTTACACATACTATTTTCATATTATCTTTTACTTCATCTGGTACATCTTTTAGATCTTTTTCATTTTTATATGGAATAAGAGCCATTGACATTTTTGCTTTATATGCTGCTATTAACTTCTCTCTTAATCCACCAATAGGAAGTACTTTTCCTGTTAAACTAAGCTCACCAGTCATACAAAGATCTGCTTTTACTTCTTTTTGACTTAATGTTGAAGCTATACAAAGAGCCATAGCTATACCTGCACTTGGTCCATCTTTTGGAGTTGCACCTGCTGGCATATGCATATGTATATCTTTATTTTTAAATGTTGCTTTTTTTAGTTTTTTATTATCTATTAAACCTTTTACAACACTATGGGCTATTTTTGCACTTTCTATCATAACATCACCCATAGAACCTGTAAGACTTAGTAATCCTTTTCCATCAAATTTTACACATTCGATTTTTAGTACATCTCCACCAACACTTGTCCATGCAAGACCATTTACAACACCAATACTATTTTGCTTATCTGCTGGGTCTATTTCAAATACTGGATTATCTAAATACTCTTTTATATTTTTAGAGTTTATAACCACTTTTTTTAGATCTTTATTATCTATTAGTTTTTTAACTGTTTTTCTAAAAAGCTTATTAAATACTCTTCTTAGATTTCTAACCCCTGCTTCTCTTGTATATTTTTCAATAATAAGTTTTATAGTGTTATCGTTTAGCGTAATTTGTGATTTTTCTAAAGCATGTTTTTTAAGCTCTTGTGGTATTAAATAATCTTTTGCAATATGAAACTTCTCCATAGGAGTATAAGAATCTATATGGATAAACTCCATTCTATCTCTAAGAGGGGCTGGTATATTTCCTAGTTCATTTGCAGTTGCTACAAATACAACAGCACTTAGATCAATATCAAAGTTTAAATATAGATCTCTAAACTCGCTATTTTGTTCAGGATCTAAAAGTTCTAACATCACTGCACTAGGATCTCCTCTATGGTTTTGTCCAACTTTATCTATCTCATCAAGTACTATTACTGGATTCATCTTTTTTGCATTTACAAGTGCATTTATCAATCTTCCAGGCATAGCTCCAACATAAGTTCTTCTATGACCTCTTAATTCATTTACATCTTCTAGTCCACCTAAAGCTATTCTTTGTAGTGGTCTTTTAAGTGCATTTGCAATTGAGTTTGCCAATGATGTTTTACCAACACCTGGAGGTCCTACAAAACATAATACTGTAGAGTTTTTACCCTCTTGTGAGGCATTTTTACTTTTGATATATTGTTTTACTGCAAAATATTCTAGGATTCTATCTTTTGGTTCTTTTAAAGAATAGTGATCTTTATTTAATTGTTTTTGTACAATTTTTATATCTAGCTGATCTTTTGCATATTTTCCAAAAGGTATCTCTAAAACTTGTTCTAAATATGTTTGAAGTATAGAAGCATCACCACTTTCAGGATGCATCCTCTCTAATCTATTTATTTGTTTTTTTACCTCTTTATATCCAAGTTTAGGCATATGTTTTTTAAGTTTTTTAAGTTTAGTTCTAAACTCTTGAATCTCTTCCTCTTTAGTGTTATCACCTAGTTCACTTTGGATAGTTTTTAATTGCTCTTTTAGAAAATACTTTTTATTTGTAGTTTCTATTTTTTTATTTACTTTTTGATTTATCTCACTTTGTAATTTTATAGCTTCTATTTCATTTTTTACTACTGATATTATTGCATATAATCTTTTTTTGATATTTGTTTCTCTTAATATCTCATATGCTTGCTCATTACTCATAGCTAAAACAGATGATATTAAATCAGCAATTCTATGTGGATCTGTATTTTCTTCTAAAGTTTTAATCAGATCTGCTGGAAATTTATTGTTTGCTTTTGATAGAGTTGTTACATTTTGTTTTAATATATCAATTATAGCATCTACTTCTTCTTTATTGTAATCTTCTAATACTAGATTATCTACAACAACTTGTTTTGGTTCATTTGATACTACTTCTTGAATAATAACTTTTGTAAGCCCTTGAAAAAGTACTTTTATTTTACCATCTGGTAAAGATACTTTTCTCATTACATTACCAGCAACTGCTACATTATAAAAATTATTTACTGATTTTTTATCATCAACTTTGTTATCTTGTATTGCTACAACTAATAGTTTGTTATTATCTATTGCATATTGTACTGCGTCTTTGTTTTTTTGATCTTCTATAAATAATGGAGCTATCATAAAAGGATATAAAAACATATCCTTTTCAACTACTAATGGTAGTGTATCTGGAAATGAATCATAATCTTTTAATTGCATATTTGTATCCCTTTTTATTCAAATATTCCTCTATACCAAGGTATAGATACTGGTTGTATTACATCTGTATTTTGCCAAGATTTTTTTGCTTTTTGCATATATATCTCATATGCTTTTGGCTTATCTTTTCTTTTGTATAGGTCAGCTATCTCTTTATCTAGAATAGCTTTTGACATATATAATCTACTTTGCATTGTTTTTACAAGATAAATATATGGAGAGTTTGGATACTTATAAAGAAAAGTATTAATCTCTAAAAGTGTATCATCTATAAGTTTTTGCTCTCTATATTGTTGTTTAAATGCCATGAATTTAGATTTTATTTTTAAATATCTAACATATGATTGCAAACTTTGATTAGCATATCTTTTAATATATGTATCATAGTAATAGTTTGCTAATTCATACTCTTCCTCTTGCATATGAGCATCTGCTATTATCAAAATAGCTGATGGTAAAAGTGGAGAGTTTCTATGTTCTGATTGTAATGAAGTTAAAATATCATCTGCTTTATCAAGTTGAACATTTGAAATACTTTTTAACATCTTATTGTACCAGTACATTGCAGGTTTATTGTATTCTTGTTCCATATCTTTTGTAGAACATCCCATTATAAATAGCATGCTAAGTGCTAATAATATAAGTTTTTTATAAATCAATTTGATTCCTTTTTATTTAAAAATATATTCTATCCAATTTAATTTAATAGCAAATTAATTAAGATAATATCTCTTTTACTCTTCCTACTTGTCCATCTTGTAGTCTTACTTTTATGCCATGAGGATGAGATGGTGAATTTGTAAGTATATTTTTTACTATTCCTGAAGTTAAGTTACCACTTCTTTGATCTTGTTTTAATACTATATTTACTTTTGCACCAATTTTAATATCAAATCTTTTTTTGCCATCTTTTATCATATCTAAGCCTTAAAATTGATAGCTTTTTTTGTAGATCCTACACTATAAAAGAATATTGTTTTAAATAGATATGATATTTTTGTATTTTTAGCAACACTAGTATCTAATATAGGAAATTCTAATCCTTCAAGTGTTTCATCATTTGGTTTGATTTTTATAGTGATTGGTTTTAATATTTTCATCATAGTCATAGTGTTTTTATAATCTTTAGGACTTAAATCTTTAAGTATATCTCCTGTTTTATCTTCATGTCTTATTGCATTAAATAGTGTCGTAAGTGTATCTTTATATATAGATTTTTCCCATGTAATCGTTCCATCTTTGTATTTAAAACTTGCTATTTTATTTAGAAGTGGGTTTGGTTTTGTATCTTTTATGTTTTCTATTAATGTTAAAAGTGCATTTGTCCCACCTAATTTTGAAGCATACTCTTCTAATGTTTGTTGTAATTGTTGTTTTTGTTCATTTGTTAAACTATCGTAGTTCATATTTTGTACCTTGTTTTATTATATTGTTCATTATAGCATAATTATGGTTATTGATTAGTTTTACACTATTTTCGTATAGAACTAGCCGTTAAAAAGATATAATCTTTTCCAGTTAGTGTAACTCTAAATTTTTTTTGTTGTAAATATTTTTTACAATATATTGCATCGCTATATAGATTTGAAAGTTCAGAGTAGTTGTAGTTTTTTACCATTGCTCCATATACCATAGCTCCATCTATCCATCTACAATTTGGAAATGCTAATATCATAGCACCATCTTTATTTAAATAATTTTGTACTATATCATTAAATAAGAGTTTAAAATTTATAGATGAACTTTGTAAAGTTCCTATTGAGATGATTAGATTAAACTTACCTAAGTTTAACTCATCAAGCTTATTTATATCTGCACAAATCATATTGATATTTGAATCATCTTTAAATCTATTTTTTGCAAACTCTATAGCACTTTTACTATAATCAATTCCTACAAACTCAATATTAGAAAAGTTTGATGAAAACTCTTTGATTATATCAAATTCATCACCTTTGTTTATCCCAAGATTAAGAACTCTTAATCTTGTATTGATTTTTATATTTTTAAGGGCTTGTGTATAATAATGTAAAAAACTTATCTCTTCATTTTTATTTATATTAAAAAATTCACTTTGGATTCCATACTTTTCATCATTTTTAGAGTCATTATGAAATGATGTTTTTTTATTTAATTTTTTATATGTTATCTTTACTATATTTTCATTTATTATTTTAGGAGTTTGTATATTGCATAAAAATATTTGAGCTAAATCTATCCATGTTTTATATGACCTATGGACATAGTCTATATTATT
This sequence comes from uncultured Helicobacter sp., assembly GCA_964482285.1. Taxonomy (GTDB): domain Bacteria; phylum Campylobacterota; class Campylobacteria; order Campylobacterales; family Arcobacteraceae; genus CAIJNA01. Next base: position 16,475 of record CAYZWZ010000018.1, read on the forward strand.
TATAGTTTTTACAGTTCCATTGTATGAGTTATTTAATATATCTGGATCTAAAACTGCAAACGATACTTCATCATTTTGTTGTAGCTCTTTTTCTAATATATTTTGTATTGTATATAAGTTTTCATTTGTAAATTTTAACATTTGATATTATATCAATATTTTAGTATCATACGCTTATGAAAAAACAAAAAGCAATATTTTTAGATAGAGATGGTGTTATAAATATAGAAAAAGAGTATTTATACAAAATAGAAGATTTCGAGTTTATCCCTGGTGTTATAGAAGCTATGCAGTATTTACAAAATAAAGGATTCTTATTATTTATAATCACAAATCAATCAGGTATAGCAAGAAACTATTATACAAAAGATGATTTTAATACCCTTACATCTTGGATGTTAGATCAATTAAAAAAACAAAATATTACAATATCTCAAGTAGAATTTTGTCCACATATTCCAACTGATAACTGCACTTGTAGAAAACCAAAAACAGGTATGATAGATAATATTTTAAAAAATTTTGATATAGATTTAGATAACTCTTGGCTAGTAGGAGATAAAAACAGTGATATAGAATGTGCAAAAAATGCAAATATCAAAAATACTATTCAAGTAAAATCAGGACATAAATTTACTTCAAGTAATGCTGATTTTGTAATTGATTCATTATCAGTTAAAAATATTAATACTATATTCATATAAAAATAATATACTACACAAATAATACATACTAAGATGTTAGTATTTTATATTATACCTAAGGATTAAAAATGAAAAAACTACTTTTAATATTTTTATTTATTTCAACATTGTTTTCAAATGATGACTTTTTAAAGCCATCTGAAGCTTTTAAAGTTAATATTTTTGAAAAACAAAATAGTGTAAATATTAATATAAATCTTGATGATACAATTTATCTATATGATGATAAACTGAAAATATATCTAAATAAAAAAGATATCACAAAAGATGTTCTAAAACATAAAGCTATAAACTATCACGATTTTATTGTACATATGGGAGATATAAATACACAAATATCTAAAGAGTTTATAAAAAACAATATAGATTCAAATAACTATGAGATAGTATTAAAATATCAAGGTTGTTCAAAAAAAGGTCTTTGTTATGCACCTATGAAAGAAACTTACAAAGGTTCTTTAAATAGTACAAATAACACTAGTAGTGTAAAAAAAAACAATGAAGTAGATGAAACTACTAGTATTTCAAATATACTAAAAGATGGAAATATATTAATAATATTAGGGACATTTTTTCTATTTGGTTTAGCATTATCACTTACACCATGTATTTTCCCTATGATTCCTATTTTATCTAGTATTATTGTACAACATTCAAATAATAATGATGGAAAGATATCAGCCTTTGAAGGGTTTAAACTATCTTTAGTTTATGTTCTTGCTATGAGTGTTGCTTATACAATTGCAGGGATACTAGCTGGTGTGTTTGGAGCAAATATCCAAGCAATGCTTCAAAACCCTTATGTATTAGTTACATTTGCTCTAGTATTTGTAGCTTTAGCATTTTCACTTTTTGGGTACTACTCTTTAGAGTTACCTCAAAGCTTTCAAAATAAGATAAACAGTATTACTGGAAACAGTAAAAAAGGTATGAGTTCTGTTGCTATTATGGGATTTTTATCAGCACTTATAGTTGGTCCTTGTGTAGCTCCACCACTAGCTGGTGCTTTAGTATATATTGGTCAAACAGGTGATGCAGTTTTAGGTGGTATGGCACTATTTATTATGAGTATAGGACTTGGTATGCCTTTATTACTTGTAGGAATAGGAGCTGGAAAATATATGCCAAAACCAGGTGGATGGATGGAAGTAGTATCTAAAGTATTTGGTGTAGTTATGTTAGCACTTGCAATATATATGCTTGATAGATTATTAGATCAATATATTATATATATTTTATTTGCCCTTTTATCTTTAGGTACAGCTATATATTTACTTAAAACTTCAGGTAAACTAGCAAAAATAGTTGCAGTATTATTACTAGCTCTTGCTTCATACTTTGCTTATTTAAGTACAAATATAAAAGAGGATCATCTAAAGTTCACTTATGTAAAAACATCTCAAGAGTTAGATAAGATTTTAGCAAATACTACTAAACCTATTATGCTTGATTATTGGGCATCGTGGTGTGTATCTTGTAAAGAGTTAGAAACTATAACTTATGCAGATCCTAAAGTACAAGAGTTTTTAAAGTCTTATACTTTATTAAAAGTAGATGTAACACAAAATACAAAAGATGATCAAGAACTAATGAAAAGATTTAATATATATGGACCACCTGCATTAGTATTTTTTGATAAAAATGGTAAACAAGAGAAGTCAAAAATGATAGTTGGATATAAAAATCCAAAAGAGTTTTTAGATATTGTAAATAAATAAGCTAGATTAATCTAGCTTATTTATTGCTTTTTTTATAGCATCTGTTATTTTATATAATTCATTATCTCTTATATTATATGAAACAATACTATATACAAGCTTTGCAAATGGTCTTATCCAAACACCATTTTTCACACAATCATCTTGAATAACTCTAGCATATTTATCACTTTTTAACTCAACAACTGCAATAGCACCAATAAATCTTACATCTTGTACAAATTTATTAGATCGTAACTCTTCTAATTCAGTTTTAAAAATATTGTTTATATTTTTTACTTTACTTTCCCAATTAGAATTAACTAAAAGTTCAATACTAGCATTTGCTACACTACAAGCAAGAGCATTACCCATAAATGTTGGTCCATGCATAATAACACCAATATCACTAGAACTAATTGTATCACTTATATTTTTAGTTGTACACATAGCTGCAAGGGACATAAATCCACCAGTTAGCCCTTTTCCAACTGTCATGATATCAGGGATAATATTTGCATGTTCACAAGCCCACATCTTTCCTGTATGTCCAAAACCTGTTGCTATCTCATCGGCAATAAGTACAATATCATATTTGGTACATAATTTTCTAGCTATTTTTAAATACTCAGGGCTATGTATTTTCATACCTCCTGCTCCTTGAACTATTGGTTCAAGGATTACACCTGCTATTTCATCTTTATATTTTTCTATAGTATTTTCTAAATCATCAACATCACAAAATATATTTTTAGGTAAATAATCTCCATATATAGAGTGCATAGAGTTAATAGGATCACATACACCCATACAAGCTAGTGTATCTCCATGGTAAGCATTGTTTAATGCTATAAATTTACTTACATTTTTTCCTTTTGCTTTTTGATATAAAATTGCAGTTTTTAATGCAACTTCAACACTAACACTTCCGCTATCTGCTAAAAAAACGCTAGATAGTTTTGTAAGATTTGCTAATTTTTCACAAAGAAGAGCTGCAGAAGAATTTGTAAGCCCTCCAAACATCATATGTGGCATAATATTAGCTTGAGTAGTAAGTGCTTGGATTAATTTTGGATGATTGTATCCATGAATACTACTCCACCATGAACTCATAGCATCTACTAGCTTTGTTCCATCTTCTAATGTTATAGTTTGTTCAAATGAACTTTTAACTGCAAGTATGTTTTCTTTTGTTGGAAGAGAGTTGTATGGATGCCATGTATGTTTTTTATCTGCTTGTATATAATTCATATTGCAATTATACTAAAATTTAGTTATAATCACAACTCTTATTCGGGGTCGACTTGGTATCGATTGGAATAACGAGTATTAGTTGCATGTCGATTTGGATATATCGTAAATCTATCCAATTTATTTAGACGCAAACAATACAGATTACGCTCCAGCTTACGCACACGCTGCGTAAGTTTTAATTTTTGGAACTCCCCTTAATTGGGTCGAGACCAGGAGGCCAACACTAGTGATTTTATCTAGCTAGATTTCGTTGGTTCACAAACTGATAAATTACCCATAAAGCTTGATTGACTTTATGGGGACATCCAAATCTCAGCCTAAAAGTTTTCTTTTGGGGTTTGAGTTGCTTTTAGGTGAAATTAATCAAACCTTCTAAGCATGTAGACGCTAATATGAGTTATTTCAAGACTCGAGTTCAATTCTCGACGACTCCACCAATCAACAAAATCAACACATATCATCAAGTATCACAAAGCACTATAAAATAAGGCTTTATACCCATAATTATAACTATTATTATCTTGAGAAGTCTGATGACTTAAATTTACATTATTAATTGTAGTTTTACTCATCCAAGAGTTAGATCTGCTTACAGAAGTTTAGTGACAAACTTACAATATCTTTTTACATATAAAAATCATAAAAATATCACTATTCATAACACTACAAATTCTATTGATGGTGGAGTATTTTCTCCTATGACACGACAAAGTCTTGATTTATAAAAAATTGCTGAAAATACACAATGGTTTTACTAAAAGTTTGAAGCTAAAAATGGTAGATGATTATCTAGTTAGTTATAAGAAAAAGTGATTAATCTGGCACTCAGATTTTTCATTAAGTCCTATTTTCAGATATTTTAGGCATAAAAAAAGGCTTGATATCTCTATCAAGCCTTTTAATATAGAAGTAAATTAAATACTATACAAATGAAATATAAGCCATTTGTGTTGCATCACCTCTTCTGATTCTAGTTTTAACGATTGATGTGTAACCACCGTTTCTAGTTTCATATTTAGGAGCGATTTCATTCATTAATTTTTTAGTTGCTTCTTTATCTTGTAACACTGCAAATACTGCTTTGTGTGCGTTAGCATCACCAACTTTTGCTTTTGTTACTAATTTATCCATGAATCTTTTTAATTCTTTAGCTTTTGGTAAAGTAGTTTCAATTTTTTCTCTTTCGATCATTGCAATACTTATGTTTTTAAACATTGCTTTTCTGTGAGAAGAAGTTCTACTAAGCTTTCTATATCCGTGCTTATGTCTCATAACTGTCCTTTGTCTTTATTCTTAAGCTTTTAATTGCTCAAGTTTTTTTCTTAATGCAGAAGAAGTTTCTTCATCTAAACTACCATCAATAGGGTAACCTAATGATGCAAATTTATCAGATATCTCTTCTAAAGATTTTTTACCTAAGTTTTTAATGTTTTTAACTTCAATTTCACTCATTAAAGCTAAATCACCTACATATTTAATACCTGATCTATCAAGTGAGTTAAAACTTCTAGCACTTAAATTAAGCTCATCAATCTTAACAATTAATGGTTTTAAATCAACTGTAGATTCAGTAGTTGATGTTTCAACAATTTGAACATCAGCTAAATTAAATACTTTGTTAAATACTGCCATTTGATCATACATTACAGTTACTGCTTCTTTAAAAGCATCAACTGGAGATATTTGACCATCTGTTTCAACAGTGAATACTGCTTTTTCAAAGTTAGGGTTATCTTCTACTAGAATTTTTTCAATTTCATAAGTTACTTTTTTTACTGGTGTAAAGAAAGCATCTATAGGAATATATTCTTTTGAAACTATCTCTCTAATCTCTTCACTAGCTACATATCCAATACCTTTTTGAACAATAATTGAAAATGTTAAGCTTGCGTCGTCATTTAATGAAGCTAAATGTGCATCTTCGTTAACAACTTCTAATTCGTCTGTAGATAAATCTGAACCAATTATTGTTTGTTTTTGATTAAATGTATATTTAACTTCTATTTGCTCTGCATCACTTGTTATTTTAAATTTCATATTTTTTAAATTTAAAATAAATAAAGATATATCTTCTAACATACCTCTAGTTGTGTCAAATTCGTGAGCTACACCTTCGATGTTAACTGCAATTACTGCATAACCTACTGATGAACTCATTAATAATCTTCTTAATGGATGCGCTAATGTTATAGCGTATCCACTTTCAAAAGGAAAAGCACTAATTCTTGCCACATTAGCAGATACTTGCTCAATGTTTACATCTGTTGGTAAAAACGGTGCTGTTACAAATTTTTTCATTTATTATCCTTTTGTTTATTATTTAGAATATAACTCTACTATAAGTCTTTCTTCAACTGGAATTACTACTTCTTCTCTTGTAGGGATTCTAGTAAATATACCAAATACTTTATCTTTATCAACATCAACCCATTCAGCTATTCCTGTTTGAGCAGTAAGTTCTAAAGATCTTACTATTTGATTGTTCTTTTTAGATTTTTCTTTAATCTCAATTTTTTGTCCAGCTTTAACCATGAAAGAAGGAATATCAACTTTTTTACCATCAACTAAGATGTGACCATGCGTTACAAATTGTCTAGCATTTGCTCTTGTTGTAGCAAATCCCATTCTATATACAACATTATCTAATCTTTGTTCGATTATTGTAATTAAGTTAGATCCAGTATTACCTTCTCTTCTTGCTGCTTCTTTAAAGTATTTTCTAAATTGTTTTTCAGATACACCATAAAGAATCTTTGCTTTTTGTTTCTCTTGTAGTTGTTGACCATACTCAGATAGTTTTGTTCTACTTTGTCCATGTTGTCCAGGAGCAAATGGTCTTTTTTCTAAAGCACTTTTACCGTTAAGTCTTCTCTCACCTTTTAATCCAAGGTCAGCGTTAAGTCTTCTTTCTAATTTTTCTACAGGTCCTCTATATCTTGCCATGCTTTATCCTTACACTCTTCTTCGTTTAGGAGGTCTACAACCGTTATGTGGTAAAGGAGTAACATCTTTAAACCATTTAACTGTAATACCTTCCATAGCACCGATTGCTTTAACTGCTGTATCTCTACCAGAACCAGGTCCTTGTACTTTAATACCAACATTTTTAATACCGTGCTCTATTGCTTTTTCTAAAGCGTCTTCTACTGCTGCTTGAGCTGCAAAAGGTGTAGATTTTTTACTACCTTTAAATCCTAAGTTTCCAGCACTTGACCAAGAAATTGCATTTCCTGCTTTATCTGTAACTGTAACCATAGTATTATTAAATGTAGCTGCAATATGAACTACACCGTCAGCAATATTTTTTTTAACTACTTTTTTTCTTGTAACTTTTCTTTTTGCCATTAGTTATCCTTACGCTGCGCCAACAGTTTTCTTTTTACCTTTTCGAGTTCTGGCATTAGTCTTAGTCTTTTGCCCTCTACATGGTAAGCCTGCTCTATGTCTTAAACCTCTATATGAACCTAAATCCATTAAAGCTTTAATATTTAAAGAAACTTCTTTTCTTAAATCACCTTCAACAGTATAATTAGCTTGAATCTCTTGTCTAATTGCAGCTATTTCATCTTCTGTTAATTCATGCGCTCTTTTATTAAAATCAATTCCAACAGCTGTTAAAATTAATCTTGATGAATGTAAACCTATACCAAAGATATAAGTTAAAGCGTATTCCATTCTTTTTTTGTTTGGTAAGTCTGTACCAGCAATTCTTGCCATTTACTTATCCTTGTCTTTGTTTGTGTTTTTTGTTTTCGCAGATTACTCTTACGATACCTCTTCTTTTGACAATTTTACACTTGTCACACATCTTCTTTACTGAAGCTCTTACTTTCATAGTAACCGTCCTTCAAATTATTCTGCTATAGTGGTTTAGATAAACTCTATTTACCAACTTTTTATAAAGTAACCTTTATAAAGAAACTTTATAAAAACTTCACCAAAGTCTATAGACAGGTTCGAATTATATTTAATTTATGCTTAATTTTAGTTGAGACGAGTATATTGCTAAAGTTTAGCTATATACTCTTGTAATTTTGAAAAGTGTTTTTTAAATATTTCAAAAGATTCTTGATATTCAAAATCTTCATTATTGTTTGCTTTAGATTCAATAGTTTGTCCAAGTTGTCCTATATCTTCAAAGTTTAAAGTTTGTGATGAACTTTTTAAATCGTGTGCTGCTTTAGCTATTAATTCCAAATTATTTGTTTTTAAGCCATCCTCGTATTTTTCTAATAATTTAACAGAGCCATTTACATAACTTTTAAATAGCTTCATCACAATTTTCTCTGGAAATTTCATCTTTTTCATTGTGATCTCTATTGCATTTTTTATACCATCATCATCAATTTCTTTTATATTTGAAATATCATCACTTTTATCTTCTTCAACCATATCATCAAGTAAAATATCATTTTTTTGTATCATATAGTATTTAATTATTTTATCTAAATTATCAATATTAATTGGTTTTGCTAAATAATCATTCATTCCAACACTTAAGAATTTTTCTTTATCACCTTCAAGTGCATTTGCTGTTAAAGCAATAATTGGTATATCAATATTATTATCTCTTATTATTTTTGTAGCTTCAATACCATCAAGTACTGGCATATTTATATCCATAAAAATAAAGTCATATTTATCTTTTTCATTATTTAAAATCTCATCAACAACTTCTTTTCCATTTTCTTTAAATGAATAAGTTACACTTTCATATTCACTTAATATATCATCAAGTAAAATTCTATTTATCTCATAATCATCAGCTATTAATATATTTAAACTTTTTATATTTTTATTGATATTTATATCACTATTTATAACACCATGAGATAATAGTGCATTAAATAGTTTTGATGAGTTTAGATTATATTCATTTATTACTGTGTATTTTGTACTATTTTTATTCTCTTCACTTAACAATATTATTTTTATTTCATCTTGATATTTTTCTTTTATTATTTTTGCATCATTTTCATTATCAGTAATTAATAGATTGTTATGATTATTTTTTATTTCAAAATCATCTATTGATTTTATAGTATTATATTGAACTTCAAAACTACTTAGTTGAGAAACTATCTTATCAAAATATACACCCTCATTTGAAAATAATATTGTAACAAAACCAGGTAGTACTTCTTTTTCTTTTTCACAGTTATTAGTTTTTTCTAACTTTAATTCAAAATAAAATTCACTACCTTTATTCTCTTGGCTATTTATTTTCAATTCACCACCCATAAGGTTAGTAAGAGATTTACTAATACTAAGTCCAAGTCCAGTTCCTCCAAATTTTCTAGTTGTAGAGTTATCTGCTTGAGAAAATGCTTGTAAAATTTTATCTTGATTCTCTTTTGCAATTCCTATACCTGTATCAACAACCGAAAATCTAATTTTATCATGAGTATCTAAATCTTCTATTTTTTTAACATTTATATTAATTTGTCCATCTTTTGGTGTAAATTTAATAGCATTATTTATTAAATTTTGCATAACCTGATGAATATGAAGTTGATCCATTAAATAACAGTTATGTAGAGATTCATCTATATTAATATTATATTGTATATCTTTTTCTTTTGCTTTTGCAGAAAATGATATATATGACTTATAAAGATCTGTAAATGGATTTGTATCAATCATCTCAGTTGTCATATTACCACTTTCAATTTTAGAGAAATCAAGTATATCGTTTATTATTTGAAGTAATGTCTTCATAGAAGCTTGAGTTATATCTAAATATTTAGCTTGTTTTTCATCTAAATTAGTTTTTTCTAGAAGTTGTAAGAATCCAGAAATACCATTCATTGGTGTTCTAATTTCATGTGACATATTTGCTAAAAAATCACTTTTTGCTTTTTGTGATGCTACTGCTTCTTCTCTTATTTTTTCTATAGCTGTAATATCTGAAAAAGTAAATATTGTAAAGTTTTCACCATCAAGTATAATCTTATTTGCTTTTACTTCAAAAATAATATCTTCGTTTGTATATATATCTTTTATTATCGCTTTATGAATATCGTTTGGTCTTTCAAATATTGGTTCAGCCCAAAGTCTATCTGCTGTACTCTCTTTTAAATATCCCTCTCTTGGAACAAATAATTCACACACACATTTATGCTTTGATAAAAACTCTTCTAAACTTTTAAATCCAGTAATATCATATAGCTTTTTATTTGCTTCAATAATATCTGTTGCGCTAGAGATAATTATTAAGCTATCTTGAGAATTCATAATCTCTTGAGATCTTGCTAATAATTGTTTTGCTTTTTTTTGTAATTCTATTTGCTCAGTTATATCTTCTCTAATTGATATATATTCAATTATTTTTCCATCAACATCAGTAATTGGAGCAATTGTTGCTTTTACATAATATATTTTATTTTTACCTTTATTTGCAAAGCTTCCTCTCCATATTTTATTACTTTTAATAGTATCCCATAGATCTTTAAATACTTCACTACCTACACTAGGATCTCTTAATATAGAATGGGGATTACCTATTAATTCCTCTTTACTATATCCACTTAATTTACAGAAATTATCATTTGCAAAAGTGATATTTCCTCTTAGATCTGATTTTGATACAATTAATGCAGTATCAACTGTATATTTGTATTGCTCCAATAGATTTATTGTTTCTTTACTTTTATTTTTAATTATACTATTTACTTCACTTAACTCTTTATTCGCTAGAGATAAAGACTTTGTTTGTTTTTTTACAAGTTCATCTAGTACATATTTTTGAGTAAGTATTCTATATAAAAATAGGCATAATAAAAATAATACAAATGTAGCAATTAAGAATAGATCTTTACTCTCTTTAATTGCAAGATTTATATTTTGATCCTCTGTGTATGATATAATCCATGCTGAAACATCATTTGTAATTGTACTTTTAATAGGATAAAAAGCTATTGCTTTATAATCTTCATTCGCTGTGCCCAACACAGAAAAAACTTTATCACCTTTAAGTCCTTGTAATATTTTATCTTTTATATTTTTTAGATATTCTCTATTTTTAGCTATATGTCCAAAGTTGTAGTTATGATCAATCTCTGTCATATAATCAGATGATTCAGATGAAGTGATATATTGTGCTTTCATATCATCTCTACTCCAAGCTTTTGAAGAGAAAATATCTTTTTTTATTATAAAATGAGTGTGTATTTTACTTACATTATTTAATCTTTTTTGTAATTCACCAGTTGTAAATCCAATATCTAAAGTTCCTAAAAAAATTCCATTTGGAGAAAATATAGGTTTTATATTTCTAAAGGCATGACTTGTTTTTCCTTTATGGAATCCACTTATTAGTTTTTTATTTTTATTTGCCCATGCAAAATCTAATCTAATTTTAGATAAATCATCACCATATTTACTTGGTTTATGCATTCTAAAAAATGTAATATTATTAGGAAATACAAAATGGTATTGCAATACTCCATCTTCATGATATATTTTATATTCATCTTTAATTAAATTCTTTAATTTATATCTTAACTTATTTAATTTTTTCTCATCTTTAGTAAAATTTGCTTTAATTAAAGTATACATTATTTCTTTATTTCTAATTGTTCTTTTATAAATAGTTTGAGCTTTAAATTTTTGATCATACATTATCATATTATAATGTCTTGATAATGTTTCAAGATGTTTATCCAATATAATATCTATTTTATGATTTTTATTTTTTTCTACAAGTACATAAATTATACTTGATAAGATAATAAACAAAATTACTAAACTTAATATGATTTTACTTTTACTCTTATTCAAACTAATCCTTTTATATTATAATTAAAGTATTTTTAACTACTAAAGTATATAGAAATATTTTACTATTTGTGCTTAAATGTATAATTAATTAATAGATTTAACAGTATATAAATAGTACTATAATATATACAAATAATGGAGTTATTATGGATGATAGATATTCAATTTTAGCAGCAGATGATGAACAATTTAATCTAGATCTTATAGATGCAGCATTTATGGATTTTGATAATGTAGATATTACCTATGTTAATAATGGACAAGAGGTATTAGATATATTAGAAAAAGAGGTGTTTGATGTACTACTATTAGATATTTCTATGCCTGTTTTAGATGGGATTGAAACTCTAAAACAAATAAGACAAAGAAAAGAGCTACTAAATTTTCCTGTTATTATGGTAACTGCAAATGTAGAAAAAGAATATGATGCAATATCACTTAACGCAAATGACTTTATATCAAAACCATACGATATAGACATCCTAACTGCAAGAACACTAAACTATGCTAAATTGAATAAATATTATACAATAGTTGAAAATCAAAAAGAGATTTTAGAAGATGAAGTTCAAAAAAGAACTAAAGAGCTAAATGAAGCATTAAAACTAGCTAAAAGAACTGAATATGAAATATCAATAAGACTAGGACTTGCTAGTGAATTTAGAGATTTAGAAACTGGTGGTCATATTAAAAGAATGAGTCATTACTCTGCACTTTTAGCTAAGCTATATGGATTGTCACAAGAGGATTGTGAACTTATTTTATATGCAGCACCTTTACATGATATAGGAAAAGTTGGTATTCCAGATAAAATACTACTAAAACCTGGTAGGTTTGATGAAAATGAATTTGAGATAATGAAACAACATGTATTACTAGGTGCAAAGATGCTTGAAGGTGCTGATGATTTTCCTGTACTTAAAGTAGGTCATACTATAGCACTTCAACACCATGAAAGATGGGATGGTAATGGTTATCCAAATAAATTAAAAGGTGAAGATATTCATCTTTATGCAAGAATAGTTGCAATAGCAGATGTATTTGATGCTCTATCTTCAAAAAGATGTTATAAAGAAGCTATGCCTTTAGATACTGTAATTTCAATTATAAAAGAAAACTCAGCAACTCAATTTGATCCAAAATTAGTAGAGTTGTTATTAGATAATTTAGAAGATTTTTTAGTTATAAAAGAAAAATACAAAGATGATAATAGTGCTCATAATATCATGGATATTATAAATAATACCAATATATAGTTACTCTAAAATATAAAATAATTTAGAGTAAATAGAAGCGTTAGTTTTATTAATGCTATAAATGCTGTACCTAGGATATTACCTACTTGACAAGATGTACAGCCTTTATTTACTTTTCCTTCATAATAACCATATGGTACATATATTAATATTAAAGATAAGATAGCTATCATTGCATAATTCTCTACATCTTGAAGTATCATAGTATTTTTATCATCTAAAATAAATACTAATAATAAAGCTACAAATGAAGCAGCTAAAAGATAATTAATTACTGCAGATATTTTATCTTTTATACTATTTGTTGGACAAGATGTATCTAAAAATGCATCATTTCCATACTCTAGTTTCATATCAAACTCTTCTTGTTTTTTACCATCTAACCTATATCTAATTGTTCCACCAAATGTATAATCAACTTTTCTTTGTATTAAAACAGCCAAATCATCAGTGGCAGTTAGATATTTTGTATTAGCATCTATATCTTCATATGTTAATTTTATCTCTGAAGCTCTTGTGAGTTCTGCACTAATATCACCAAAATATGTAGTTGTTTCTGTTGTAGTAATAGAACCTTTTTCTTGATATATTTTAGGATTTATTAATACTAAAAAATCATCTTTTTCTTTTATTACTACTACGTTATATGGGTCTCCTATTTGAAAAGCACTTAACCCTTTAAGATTGTTTGCTTCTATTGTATCTTTTAGGTCTTCTATTAGTGATTTTAGATTATCATCAAAAAATCTAACTGGTGCATTAAATTCTTTACCTAAGCTTTGTGGATATTTTATAAGTTCTTTTATCATATATTCTTCTTTAAATTTAAAAAATAGATACTTTATACATATTTTTTAAACTTAAAATAGCGATTAAATCGCTATTTTAATATTGTTTATTATTAGTGACTTTTTGAAACTACAACTAACATTTTGATATTAATTGCAACAAATCTAATCGCTTGCCAAATAACACAAGTTCTCATTTTTTTAGCAAATGAACCTGGGATCATTGTTAAATTAAATTCTTCACTTTTTCCAAAGTTTAATTCTTCTTTTTTCATTGTATTTCCTTTTTATTTTATTTTTTTTATCTTTTATAGATAAATAAAAATTAAGATTTTAGCCTAAATCAAGGCAAAACTTCACGAAGTTTACTTAAGTAATGAGTGAAGCTTTTAACGAAGATTTAGGTTAAAAGATTTATTTTTATTCTGGGATTAAAGTCCAACCTGGTTTAAGCTGAGCTTTCCAGATAAATAAGTAATGTAAAATATGTTTAATCCAGTGACCTGCAAGTCCAATCTCACCAAATGTATAATCTGTATCTCTACCTGTTCCTGGATATTTTTCAAAATCAGGTACAACTGGATAAACTGTCATTGCTGCAGCAGTACCAGAGAATACACCTTTACCAGCAGAAGCAACACAAGCTGCACCCATCTCTGCCATAGAACCTTCATGTAAGTGAGCATCACTACCTTTTGTGATTAAATCACAAATACTATGAGCAACTAACTTACCGATAATACCAGAAGGCATACCTGTTCTTGGTGGTGTTGGGTTAATTGGAGTACCATTTGGTGAACTCATTGGTTTAGAAATAATATGTGGTGGTGCAAAAGCAATACCAGCAGCAAACATATTTGGATATGTAGGGTTTTGGTATGTTTTTGGCCAATCAGATGCTTTCCAGTTTTCGTAAGCACCTGCAGCATAGTTTGCATCTACTTTCATAAATCCATTTGGAGCAAAAATAGTATCAGTAATATCTGAACCATCTTTTGAATAAGCTTTAATTCCAACACCAGCAAATGGTGGGATAAGCATAGCAAAATCAAACTCTTCTTCGTGCATAGAACCATCTAGTTGCTCATAAGCAACTTTACCCTCTTCAACTTTACTAACGTGAGCACCAATAATCCAATCGATATTTCTTTCAGCATATAATGATTCAGCAAAAAGTTTTGAAGATACAACATATCCTCCA
>CAYZWZ010000019.1:0-29806 GCA_964482285.1 uncultured Helicobacter sp.
TATTTTTTTTAAATATCATACATTCTATCTCGATTTCCTATTGGTCATCTCGTTTTGTGTATGGAATTATAGAGAAGTTATACTTTAGTAAAGCTTAACTTATCAAAAAGATTTTCAATTTATCTTTATCTCTATTTTTCTTACTTTTTTACTATTTAAAAAGGGTCGAATTTTCATTCGACCATTTTTGTTTAGTTTAATAATTGTTTTTGCTTATCTATAAGCATTAACAACGATTGCCATTTTACCCTTGACTCTTTTTTAAATATTGACTCATATGTTTTTAAATCCCATTTTACAAAATAATATGGATTTAAACTTTTTTTACCTTGTTTTACCTCATAATGTAAATGTGCACCTGTACTTCTTCCACTATTTCCACTTAAAGCAATAATATCACCTTTAAATACAGCATCTCCAACTTTTACTTTTGTTTTTTTCAAATGTGCAAAAAGTGTTTCAAAACCATAATTATGACTAATAACTACAAGTCGTCCAAAACTTCCTATATTACTTGCTTGAACATATTTTACAATACCATCTGCAGTAGCATATACAGGTGTTCCTCTATTTGCACTAAAATCTAAACCTCTATGAAATTTTTTCTTTTTTGTAATTGGATGTATTCTATATCCAAATCTAGATGATATTCTAGGATTTTTAATTGGTGATCCATTTGGTATTATCTCTAGCATATACATTCTATCCATCAAAGTCATTTGTGCTATATTAACTCTTTGAAGTTCACTTATTTCAGGTGACTGTTTTAATCCAATCATTTCTTCAATACTATCTAACTTTGAAGATATTTCATCTATATCTTTCATTCTATCTTTTATTTCCATTGAATAAAGTTTTGTTTGTGTTAAAAGTTTTCTCTCTTTCTCTTTTAATACTTCTACTTTATTACTTAATATTTCAATAAACCAAAAACTTCCAATCACAAATACAAAAATAATCAATGAAAAAATTATAGTAACTCTTTTTATTTTTTTATTATAATGATGATCTGTCTTACTCTCATAAGAATCTGAAATTGTATCTATTAATCTATTTTTGATATTTTATCCTTTATTTTTAAAAATTCCTCAACTACTTTGAATGATCCAAAAACTAAGTATTGTTCTTTTTTAGATATTTCATTGTTAAAATCGCTATATTTTATATCTAAAGATTTTATAGTATTAACAATATCAAAATATCTAGCTATTCTTGAATCATCAATTTTAATAATCTTTATCTCTTTTATTATAGATTTTAATTTTTTTAAAACTGCTTTATAATCTTTGTCTTTGTAACTATTGTATATAAGTATCACTTTTTTATTTTTAAACTCTTCATAAATTACATTTGCAGCAAGTTCATTATGACCTACATCAATAATTATATTATTATCTATTTTTTGACATCGTCCAAATAATAATGGAAGAGTTAAATTATCTATACTAAAATTTAAATATTTTATAACATTTAAAGCTAATTTTAAATTATTTTTTAAATATATAGCTATATTATTAGTATTTTGTGCTAAATTTAGTGATTGATCTAATACTATTTCTTCTTTATCTTTTAATATTTTATTCTTTATAGAGTCTATCTCTTTTGTCATATTTATACCAAACATATATCTCTTATCACATGATTTTAGTTTTGTAGTTGCTATTTTTTCTATTGTATCACCTAAAAACTCTATATGGTCTAATCCGATTGAAGGGATAATACTTAAATCATTTTTAACAACATTTGTAGCATCAAACTCTCCACCTAAACCAGCTTCTAATACTAAAAAATCTAAATCATCACTTAAAATAAGTGCCATTACTGTAGTATATTCAAAGTATGTTAATTTTTTTAAATAATCATTTGGTAATAGTTTTTGAAGTTTTGTATGAGCTTGTTGTAATAACTCATCACTAGAATCTATATTATTAATCCATATTCTTTCATTGAATTTTATAATATGTGGAGAAGAGTAATGTAATACACTTTTTTTATTTTGATATAAAAAAGAAGCAATAAATCTTCCTGTAGTACCTTTTCCATTTGTACCCACTATATGTATAACATATGGAATCTTTATATGTTTAGATAATATGTCCCATGATTTTTTAATAATTGTATAATCAATTTTATCATAGAACATAGTCTTATTATCTAAAAATTCTAAATAATTACTAGACATTTTAACCTAATATGAGCTTATTGCAATTTTAGAAAAAACTTCACTTAATGCTTTGTTTATAGCAATTTTAATAGCTTCATCTTTTTTACTTTGTGTTATAGTTGAATCACTATTTACAATAAAATCAAAATAATTACTAACTGTAATTGTTTTTGATTTTTGATTTTTTAGATTATATTTAACTTCAACACTTACTGTTTCTCTATAAACTTTTGCATAACCTTTAAGATCTGATTGTAACTCTTTTTGAGATACACTTAATAGTTTTGCTTTTATAAAAGAGTTTGCTTTATTTTTCTTTGTTGTTATTTGTAGTCTAAATTTATTTACAACTAATTCAATTAATGCATCTTTAATTAAAACTGAATTTCGTGCATTATTTATATCTATTGGCACTTCAATAAATACTTGTGAAACTAGTGCTTTTGAAGTATATGAAGCTGTAGGTTTATATCCACAAGCTGTAAAAATAAATATAATAAATAATACACTAAATCCAATTTTCAAAATTAACCTTTTACTACAATATTTACTAATTTGTTTGGTACAACTATCTCTTTTATGATCTCTTTCCCTTCACACCATTTTTTAGCAACTTCTGTAGCTTTTGCAAGTTCAAGTATCTCATCTTTTGATGCACTAGGACTTACTTCAATCTCACCTCTTTTTTTACCATTAATTGTAATAGCTAAAGTAACACTATCAACAACATACACTTCATCTTTTACTTCAAGTGTATTTTCAAAGTTTTCTCTTTTAAATAGTTCATCACTAATTTGCCAACAAGTATGTGGAATAATTGGTTCAAGTATATTTGATAATATATAATATCCCTCTGACCATACCTTATTATTTTCTTGATTACTTAGTGCATTTAAAGCTTCCATACAAGATGAAATTAGTGTATTAAATGCAAACGTTTTATTCATAACTTCATTTGCTTTTTTAAGTGCATCGTATACTTTTTTTCTAGCTTCTTTTTCATCTTTATTTAAAGATGAATGATCAATTGAGTTTATATCTTCACTTGAACAAACTTCAAATTGTGTTGATTTTTCATAAAATTTTCTAATAAATCTATATGCACCTTCTACAGCACTATCATTCCACTCTAACTCTTTTGTAGGAGGAGCTGCAAACATCATAAATAATCTAGCAGTATCTGCTCCATATTTACTTACAATCTCATCTGGATCTACTACATTACCTTTTGATTTAGACATTTTAGCACCATCTTTTAAAACCATACCTTGAGTTAGTAAGTTTTTAAATGGTTCTTTTGAATTTGTATAACCTAATGTATTTAATGCTTTTGTAAAAAATCTAGCATATAAAAGGTGTAAAATAGCATGTTCTATACCACCTACATATTGATCTACATCCATCCAATATGATGTATCTTCTTTACTTATACCTTGAGTTTCCCATTTTTTAGGATTTGTAGCGTATCTTAAGAAGTACCAAGAACTTTGTACAAAAGTATCAAGCGTATCTGTTTCTCTTATTGAATCAGCTCCACATTTAGGACAAGCACAGTGTTTCCATGTAGGATGAGTATCTAGTGGATTTCCTTCTCCTGTAATTTCTACATCTTCAGGTAATGCTATTGGTAAATTTTCTAATTTTTCTGGAACTATTCCACACTCTTTACAATGTACAAATGGAATAGGAGCTCCCCAATATCTTTGTCTACTTATTCCCCAATCTCTTAACTTGTAATTAATTGTTTTTTTACCTAAATTATTTTGTTCAAAATAATAAATAATAGCTTTTTTTGCTTTAGTATTTTTCATACCTGTAAACTCGTCACTATCTATTAGCTCACCCTCTTTTGTGTAAGCTTCTTCTAGATTTATAATACCCTCTTTTGTATCAATTACAATTTTAATATCAAGTTTATATTTACTTGCAAATTCAAAATCTCTATCGTCATGAGCTGGTACTGCCATAACAGCACCACCACCATATCCAAGAAGAACAAAATTAGCTACCCATACAGGTATAAGCTCACCAGTTAAAGGATGGATAACTTCTATATCAAGTGATACTCCCTTTTTATCTTGAGTAGCTCTATCTCTTTCACTAACTTTTTGCATATCTTTGATTAGTTCAATTTTAGCAGGACTTAATTGTTTTGAAGCAATAAGTTCTTTTACTATTGGATGTTCAGGTGCAAGAGCTGTATATGTCACTCCATAAATAGTATCAGGACGAGTAGTAAATACAGAATATTTAGTAAATTTACCATTTAATTTAGCAACACTTTCATCACTCAATTTAAAATCAAATTCAAGCCCTTCACTTCTACCTATCCAATTTTCTTGCATAGTAAGAACTTGTGATGGCCATTTATTTTCTAAAGTTTTTAAATCATCAAGTAGATCTTGAGCATAATCAGTAATCCCAACATAATATCCAGGCATCTCTTTTTGCTCTACAGGTGTATCACATCTCCAACAACAACCCTCTTCAACTTGCTCATTTGCTAAAACTGTATGACAAGGTTCACACCAATTTACAGTTGTAGATTTTTGGTATAAAATACCCTCTTCGTACATTTTGATAATAAACTCTTGTTCCCATTTTGTATATAGTTCATCACTTGTTGCAAATTCTCTAGTTTTTGAAAAACTAAGTCCTAAACCTTCAAGCTCTTTTCTCATATAATCTATATTTTCATAAGTCCATTTTTTTGGATGAAGTTTATGTTTAATAGCTGCATTTTCTGCAGGCATTCCAAAACTATCCCAACCAATTGGATGTAATACATTAAAATTATTTTTTCTAAAGTGTCTTGCAAAAGCATCACCTAAACAATAATTTCTTACATGTCCCATGTGAATTCTACCACTTGGATATGGAAACATAGAAAGGATATATTTCTTTTGTTTACCACAATCTTCATCTAATGGTTCATTTGTATTATTGTCATTCCAGTATTTTTGCCATTTGGCTTCTATATCTTTTGGATTATATTGCATTAATATCTTTCCTTAATTTTGTTAGTTTTATATTTTGGCATTATATTTAAGTTTTGTTGATATGTTGGTTAAGGGATAGCTCTAAATAAAAAAAGCTTAGGCTATATGCCTAAGCTTTTAAAGATTGTGGTAGTTTTATTTAAACTGTACCTTGCTCAAATTGAGCTCTTAATCTCTCTTTATCTTTTTGTCTTTTTAATTTCTCTGCTTCTTTATTTCTATAATCATTAATAGAAAAACTAAGTTGTACTAAAAATGAAGCTGCTATAAATATAGAAGAATATGTTCCAACTATAATACCAACTAAAAGAGTGAAACTAAATCCATGTATAATCTCTCCACCAAATAAGAATAGTGTAAGAACAACAAAGAATGTTGTAAGTGAAGTAAGAGTTGTTCTACTTAAAGTTTTAGATACTGATTCATTAATAACTTTACTTAGATCATTCTCTTTAGAAGTTTTAACACCCTCTCTAATTCTATCAAATACAATAATAGTATCATTGATAGAGTAACCTAAAATTGTAAGAATTGCTGCTAATATATCTAAGTTTACATCAACATTAAATAATGAAATAGCACCTAAAGTGATTGTAACATCATGAACAAGTGCTAAAACAGAAGCAACAGCAAATCTCCACTCAAATCTAAATGATACATAAATAAGTATTACTAAAATTGATAAAGATAAAGCCATAAGACCTTTTTCTTGTAACTCTCCACCAACTTTTGGACCAACTATATCTACTCTTCTTATTTTATATTCACCTGTTGGTTTTAATAATTCTCTTATCTCATCACCAACATCTTTACCCAATGAATCCGAAGATGTAGGGAACTTAATCACTACCTCTTTATCGCTACCAAAATTTGTAACACTTGATTTATCAAATTTTGTTGTTGAGTTTAAAAGATCTCTTATATCATTAAGTGGAGCAACTTTTGTGTATTGTACTTGAACAACTGTACCACCAGAAAAATCTATACCAAAGTTTAAACCTTTTGTAAAAAGTAAAATAATTGATATAGCAACTAGAATAGAAGATAAACCTAAAAAAGCTAATCTTCTTTCCATAAACGAATATGTTTTATTTGATTTAAAAAATTCCATTAACTAATACCAAACCATTTCTTTAAATTTTTATCTCTTGATATTTTAGGCATAAGTGCTTCATAAATACCGTGAGTTCCAAGTATTGCTGTTAGCATAGAAGCTAATATACCAATACTAATAGTAATAGCAAAACCTTTAATTGGTCCTGTACCGTAAGCGTATAAAATAACTGCAACTAAAAGTGTTGTAATATTTGCATCTAAAATTGCACTCATTGCATTTGAATATCCATCTTCAACTGCTTTTGCTACACTTTTACCCTCTTTTAGAAGTTCTCTTATTCTTTCATTTATAATAACATTAGCATCAACTGCCATACCAACTGTTAAAATAATACCTGCCATCCCTGGTAGTGTTAAAGTAGCACCAAACATTGCCATAATAGCAATAATCAAAAATACATTTGTAATAAGTGCGATATTTGAAATAACACCTGCTAATCTATAGTAATACATCATAAATACAAATACTATAATAAAACCAGAAATAAGTGCTATCATTGAAGCTTTAATACTATCTGCACCTAAACTAGGTCCTACAGATCTTTTTTCTAGCATAACTACTGGTGCTGGTAAAGCTCCACTTCTTAAAGCGATTGCAACATTACCAGCCTCATCTAGAGTAAATCCTCCAGATATTTGACCAGAACCACCACCAATTCTTTCTCTAATATATGGTGCTGAAAATACTTTTCCATCTAATACAACTGCTAATCTTTTATTGATACTTTTAGCTGTAAAATCTCCAAATACTTTTGCTCCAAATGCATTTAATTGAAATGAAATAATAGGTTGATTTCCTTGATCAAATGCTACTCTTGCATCTGTTACATCAGATCCTGTTAATATTGGTATTTGTTTTACTAAATACTTTATTTTAGGGTTAGCTGAGTCTTCAAGTATTCTATCACCCATAGCTTTTGCTTGTTCATTTGTAAGAGTATATACTTGATCTGCTCTTTTTTCATCAACAGCCATAAGCTCTAAGTTAGCAGGTTTTGCTATAAGTTCTCTTGCTCGTTGTTCCTCTTCTTGAGTTTTTATACCAGGAAGTTCAACAACAATATCTGTAGCCCCCTGCTTTGTAACTGAAGGTTCAGCAAGTCCAAACTGATCAAGTCTATTTCTAATAGTTTCAACAGCTTGTGTTACTGCTTGGTCTTTTGTAAGTTGAATTTCAATATCTGTTAAATATATATCATACTCTAAAGCATCTGTTTTATGAACTACTAAACCTTGTATTTCACCTAACATTTTATCAAGATTTTTCTCTTCTGTATCATCTAAAAGTACAAATTCAAGATTATTTTTATTTATAGTTAAATCTTCAATTAAAATACCTTTATCATCTGCGAAATAAGATATTGTAGCTGCTGTTGTTTTGATTTTTGATTCTACTGCTTTTTGTGTTTGAACACCTAAAAGCATATGTAATCCACCTTGTAAATCAAGCCCTAATGATATTTTTTTGCCATCATCTGTTTGTAAAAAAGATGGTATTGAAAATATAATTCCAAATAATGTAGCTAGTGTAAATATAACTAGCCTATAATTTAAAAATTTCAATTAATTTTCCTTTTACTCTTCTAGTTTACTTGATACAAATGCTTTTGCTAATCTTGATGTACTACCATCTATATGTTTTATAGTGTAAAAAGCATCTTCTACTTTTTCAATTTCTACTATTAAGCCACCTGTTGTTATAATCTTATCACCTTTAGTTAAAGCTTCAAGCATTGCATTATGCTCTTTTTGTTGCTTTTGTTGTGGTCTAATAATTAAAAAATAAAATATAGCAAATAATGCTACAAGAGGCATCAATGAACCTAATATACTACCTTGTTGTTCCATGGTTATTCCTTTGAATTTAAAATGTAACAATTATACTAAAAACATCATAATAAACGGCTTTATAGCTGCTTTTTTATTTAGCTTATTTATTTATTGTGAATATTTCAACATAAGCAATAAACTTGTAAATACTATTAGCATAATATTAGCATATATTATGTTTTTAACACTCGATAAAAGGTCTATATTTTTCACTGGATTTTTTATTGGAATTTTATGGTTTTATTGGATTAGTTATTCTTTTATTTATTACGATTTAAAATTTTTAATACCAATTATAGTAATAGTTATATCACTTATTTATGGATTGTTATTTTATCTAAGTGCTTATTTTTCAAATATTTTATTAAGAGTATTATTACTTATTACATTAAGTTTTATAGAGCCATTTGGTTTTAACTGGCTAAAACTAGACTTGCCTTTTATAAATACATATTTTAATACCTATAAAAGTGATATAAAAGAACCAAATCTTAAAATATATATGCCACAATATAATATAGATCAAGATAGTAAATGGCAAAATGACAATATGCAAAATATCGTTATGCAAAATATTTCAAATATTCAAGATGGTATTAAAAATAACTATGATATTATAATATTACCTGAAACTGTATTTCCATTTGATATTAATAGTTTTGATAATATAAAAAATACTTTATTAGAACTATCTAATAAGATTACAATTATAACAGGTGGATTATCTATAAAAGAAAATGCTTATTATAACTCAACATATATGTTTAATAAAGGTAATATAACTATAGCAAATAAGGTTGAGCTAGTTCCATTTGGAGAACAAGTTCCTGCACCTAAATTTATAAGAGATTTTATAAATAAAGTTTTTTTTAATGGTGCTAGTGATTATGAAGTAGCTAAAAAACCAACAACTTTTAATATAAAAGGGATAAAATTTAGAAATGCTATTTGTTATGAAGCAACAGCTGATAAAATATATCAAAATTTAGATACAAAATATATAATAGCTACATCTAATAATGCTTGGTTTACACCATCTATTGAGCCAACATTACAAAAACTATTATTAAAATATTATGCAAGAAAATATAATGTGATGATATTTCATAGTACTAATAAATCACAAAATATGATTATAAAATAATTTTTAGGCATAAAAAAAGGCTAGTTGGAGATCCAACTAGCCTTTTTATTTATAATGATATATTATTCAACAATATCGTCATTGTATTGAGTGCATTAT
The DNA here is from genome assembly GCA_964482285.1 of uncultured Helicobacter sp. Lineage (GTDB taxonomy): Bacteria > Campylobacterota > Campylobacteria > Campylobacterales > Arcobacteraceae > CAIJNA01. The sequence goes on from CAYZWZ010000019.1 coordinate 9,353, forward strand.
AGTACTCAATCATTAGCCAAGCTAACTTAGACTTAATTATTCAACATCTGCGTCTATAATATCGTCATCTTCCTTTTTCTTTTTAGTGTCAGCTGCACCTTGTGATGCATCCCCACCTTGAGCTTTTTTCATTTCAGCTTCCATAAGTTTTTGTGACTTATCAGCTAAAGTTTTTAATGCTTCTTCAACTTTTTCTTTAGTTGTGTTATCATCTTTTAATAACTCTTCTAGAGCTGCTGCTGCATCTACTATCTCTTTTTCTTCATCTTCACTTACTATTGCATCATCTTTATTATCTTCTAATGCTTTTCTAATTTGGTGAAGCATAGATTCTGCTTGATTTTTAGTTTCAACAAGCTCTTTTTTCTTTTGATCAGCTTCTTTATTTGCTTCAGCTTCTGCTACCATTTTTGCAATCTCTTCATCAGAAAGTCCAGATGAACCAGAGATTGTAATTTGGTTTTCTTTACCTGTTGATTTATCTTTAGCAGATACATTTAAAACACCATTTGCATCGATATCAAATGTTACTTCAATTTGTGGTTGACCTTTTGGTGCTGGTTCAATTCCAGAAAGTTCGAATGTTCCTAAGATTTTATTATCTTTGATAAATTCTCTCTCACCTTGACCAACTACAATAGAAACTGCTGGTTGATTATCTTGAGCTGTACTAAACACTTGTGATTTTTTAACAGGAATTGTAGTTCCTTTTTCAATCAGTTTAGTCATAACTCCACCTAATGTTTCTAATCCTAAAGATAATGGTGTAACATCAAGTAATAATACATCTTTAACATCTCCTGTTAATACCCCACCTTGAATTGCAGCACCTGCAGCAACTACTTCATCAGGGTTAACTGAGTTGTTAAGTTTTTTATTGAAGTATTCTTTTACTACTTCTTGTACTTTTGGTATTCTTGTAGATCCACCAACCATGATTACTTCATCAATTTCACCTTTATCTAAACCAGCGTCACTCATTGCTGTTTTGATGTGTTCTAATGTTTCTTCAACTAAATCTTCAGTCATAGCTTCAAATTTAGCTCTTGTTAATTTTTTAACAAGGTGTTTTGGTCCTGTAGCATCTGCAGTTATAAATGGAATATTGATCTCAATTTCACTTGCACTACTTAATTCTTTTTTAGCTTTTTCAGCTTCATCTTTAAGTCTTTGGTGAGCCATTTTATCTGATCTTAAATCGATACCATATTCTGATTTAAAGTCATCTGCTAACCAATCAATAATTGCGTTATCAAAATCATCTCCACCTAAGAATGCATTACCATCTGTTGAAAGTACTTCAAATGTACCATCACCAATTTCAAGTACTGTAACATCAAATGTTCCACCACCTAAATCGTAAACGATAACTTTCTCTTCACCTTTTTTATCAAGTCCGTAAGCTAATGCTGCAGCTGTTGGTTCATTGATAATTCTTAAAACATTAAGTCCTGCAATAACACCAGCTTCTTGAGTTGCTTTTCTTTGAGCATCATTAAAGTATGCTGGTACTGTAATTACTGCATCAGTTACTTCTTGACCAAGGTAAGCTTCTGCATCAGTTTTAAGTTTCATAAGAATTTTTGCAGATATCTCTTGAGGAGTATATACTTTTCCTGCAATTTCAACTGCAGCTGCTCCATTTTTATCTACAATCTTATAACCAACTTTTGAAATAGCATCTTTTGCATGCTCTTCGTTCATCATAAGACCCATAATTCTTTTAATTGAGTATATAGTTTTTTCTGGATTTGTGATAGCTTGTCTTTTTGCACTATCTCCAACTAAAACTTCTTCTTTATCTGTAAACGCTACGATTGAAGGAGTTGTGTTTTTACCCTCTTTGTTAGCTATAATTTTAGCTTCTCCACCTTCGTAAACCGCTACACATGAATTTGTTGTTCCTAAATCTATTCCTATTGTTGCACCCATATTAAATCCTTTAAATTTTAATTTATTTTATTATTACCACCCCGGCAAATAAATTTAATAAAACTTATTTGTCGAGGTGGTAATTTTAGTTTTTTGACTTCTCGGTCAATTTGTTTTGATATTATAGTAAGTTTTGAAATTTTAAAATGCTACTTTTGTTGCATTTAGTAAAACTTACTAAATTTTGTAAAGAAGATACAAATCTTAGATCTGTATCTCTTAACTTGTTTTAAAATTATACACAATTTTAAAAAACTTAAATGCAACCTATGTTGCATTTTGCTAACCATTATAAAATAGTTTTATTTTGGAATGAGTTCAAGAAGAAATCAAAAATTTAAAGTAGGAGTTTACTTCAGTAAATGACTATTTTAAATTCTTTGTTTCGACGCCGAAATCATCCAAAAGAGAACTATTTAGTTGGCTACGGAAACCATAGCTTCTCTAAGAAGTCTATCTTTTAGCTTGTATCCCTTTTGCATAACAGATACAATCTCACCAGATTCTACTTCATCACTATCTACTTGCATTACTGCATTGTGATGTTCTGGATTGAACTTATCATATTCAACTTCAGTTATATCATGTTTTTCAAAAGCAGTATTAAATGATTTTAATGTTAATTCAATACCCTCTTTTAATTTTTCAACTATAGTTTCTGCTGGAAGATCTCCTTGAGTACTTAATACTGCCATTTGAAGTGCATCAATTGGAGCAAGTAGATCTTTAGCAAATTTCTCACTACTATAATCTATTGCTTGATGTTTTTCTCTTTCAAGTCTTTTTTTAATATTTTCAAATTCAGCATAAGCTCTTAGGTATTTATCTTCAGCCTCTTTTACTTTTGCTTCCATCTCTTGTTTATATTCATCTGCAATATTTGCATATTTATCTTCGTTTGTTTCTTCATTTGTTTGAGTTTCTTCATTCTCATTTTGTGTTGTTGCTTCTTGTTCAACCTCTGTAGAAGTTTCTTCTTTTTTTATCTCTTCACTCATTGTGTAATTCCTTTATAAAAATATTCATAATCTCTTGATAGATCACCAATTACTAACATCTTAGTATCAGTTCCATCAATATTTGTTTTATGACAAATAGCTATCTTACCTTGTGGTACAAGATTTTCTACATAAACTCCATCATCAATTCTAGGCATAATATCACCTTGTAAAAATAGATTAATCTCTCTTTCGTTTAATCCATTTTGTACAGCAAGATTTAAATACTGTTTAGTATTAATTATACTAAAAGTATTGTTTTGCATATGATCACTAAGTTGTGTATATAAATGACTAGCACCAACTTGAAGCGAAATATCAAGTATCTCGTCAAATGTTCTACCTACAACATCATTTAAAAATTTATAAAATGCTTCATTATATTTTATAGTTACAGCATAACTATCATCTGATGTAGTCATTGCATATTCACTATTTATATTTGACGCTGTTTTATAAAATTCTAAAATCATATATGTGTTGTCAATATTTAGAACTCTATATAAGATATCGTTTGTTTGTTGTTTTAAAAAAATACTTAAACTCATCTCATTTGCAAGTTCATTTAATCTTTCATAGTTTACATATGGAAGATCAAATTGTAATTTTTTAATCCAATACTCTTTTAACGCTTCTACAGTTGGTGTTCGTCCACTACTTATATGCTCTTGTGCTAAATATCCCTCTTCACCTAACTTTTTAAAGTATCCTCTAATAGTTGCAGGTGAAAATGTAATATTATACATAGATTTAAGTTGAGCAGAACCTATTGGTTCACAATGCTCAATGTAAGCACGAATAATAGAATGTAATAAAAACTCTTTTTTATCCATAAATCAAACCTATTTGTATCAATTGGCACTTGCTATATACAAGTGCTAGGAGGATTATAGCAAATTGGTTTTAATTTGTCAAGAGCTATCTAGCACTTATTTGCTTTAAGTGCTAAAAATATTAATTTTTCTTATTTACTAGTGCTGTAAATAGCGATATAATAACATATACAAAGAAAAATAAAAAACCTACTTGTAGTTCAGTTTTTATAATACCATCACTTTTAGGTGATAAATAAACTAAAAATATTGATAATACAAATATATCTGTCATTGAAACTTTAGATAATGATGAAGATAGTGATGCTAACTTTGATAATATATTTATATTTTTAAAAAATAATGCCATAAAAGATATGATTGTTTTTAATATTGGAAAAATAATAGAAAAGATCAATATAACTCCACCTACAAAATAGTTGTTCTGATTAAATAATTTTTCTATAGAACTTAATATACTATTTGATTCAAATTGTAAAATAATTATATCTGATCCAAAATTTTGTGTTACATACATAAGAAATATAGGTGATATTAAACCATATATTAAAAATATCATCGATTGTATATATAAAAAAGATATAACTATTTTTTTAGAGATAATAAAATATAACAAAAATGATATAAGTAATAAACTTAAAATATATATTGAGTTTGTTTGTATTTTCACTTTTATTTGTTTTAGTTCATCTTCGTAGTTAACTGTTTCTTGTGTAATATTTAGTTGTTTTGTATTTGTAAGTAAACTAACAAAAGTATTTAGTAAAGTACCTATTTTTTTTTCTACATTGTTATTTAATGTTTTTGTTTTACTATATTGTATATATGTTGCTTCATATTGTTTTGATAGATGGTATGTATTATTGATAAAATAAGCTAATATTGCAGTAATTGTAAAAATAATCAATAGTTCTATTGTTTTTTTCATTTTTTTCCTTTATAATATAATTATAACAAAAAAATATTTCATTTTGTAATGTTTTATTATTTACAATATATTTTATAGTATAATAAACATATATAAATAAAAGGCTAAATTTGGAAAGAATCGTAGAAGTAGAATCAGTATCGTTTGAAGAAAATAATACAGAAAACTCACTAAGACCTAGTATATGGGATGAATATATAGGACAAGAAAAAATTAAAAAAAATCTTCAAGTGTTTATTCAAGCATGTAAAAAAAGAGAAGATGTATTAGATCATATATTGTTATTTGGACCTCCAGGTCTTGGTAAAACTACACTATCTCATATAATTGCAAACCAAATGAATGCAAGTATAAACGTAACTGCAGCACCTACAATAGACAAAGCTGGTGATTTAGCAGCAATTTTAACAAATCTTGAAGAGGGAGATATACTTTTTATTGATGAGATTCATAGACTCAGTCCTGCTATTGAAGAGATATTATATCCTGCAATGGAAGATTATAGACTTGATATCATAATAGGAAGTGGCCCAGCAGCTCAAACAGTACAAATAGATCTTCCTAAGTTTACATTAATAGGTGCGACAACAAGAGCAGGAATGATAAGTAACCCTCTTCGTGATAGATTTGGTATGCACTTTAGAATGAACTTTTATGAACATGATGAATTAGCAAAAATAGTATCAATAGCATCAAAAAAACTTGAAAAAGAGACTCATAAAGATGCTAGTAATGAAATAGCAAAAAGAAGTAGAGGAACTCCAAGAGTTGCATTAAGACTTTTAAAAAGAGTTCGAGATTTTGCTGAAGTTGAAAATGAAGATACTATCACACTAAAAAGATGCCAATACGCACTAAATGAATTAGGTGTAAATGACAAAGGTTTTGATGAGATGGATATAAGGCTACTAGAACTTCTTATTTCAAATAAAGGTCGTGCTATGGGATTATCTACTATTGCTGCTGCACTTAGTGAAGATGAAGGGACAATAGAAGAAGCTATTGAACCATATTTACTAGCAAATGGATATATTCAAAGAACTGCAAGAGGAAGAGTACCAACAGTAAAAGCTTATGAGCTTTTTAGGTTAACTCCACCAGATATACAAATGAACGATAGTTTATTTACATAAAAAGGAAAATTATGACTATAGATATTTCAATATTAAAAACTATAACACTTTTATATGTAGAAGATGAAGATGGTATTAGAGCACAAGAATTAAAAGCATACAGTAAGCTATTTAAAAAGGTATTTTCATGTAAAGATGGACTAGATGCATATAATGAATACCTAGCAAATAAAGATGAAATAGATATTATTGTAACTGATATAAATATGCCAAATATGACTGGTCTTGAATTAATACAAAAAATACACCCTATTTCGGATATACCATTTATATTTACAACTGCATATAGTGATATAGATTATATGAAAACAGCTATTAATCTTGGAGCTACTAAATATATAACAAAACCAATCAATATAAAAACCGTAATAGAAGATATCCAAGAAGCAGTAGTAGAATATAGAAAAAATAAAAATGTACACACAATTGCAACAAAACTAATAGAAAAATCTAAAAGTACAGAATCTGAAATATCAAAATTGATAAAAGAGAAAGAGAACTTACAAAAAGAGCTTGAGTTATATAAAAGTATTACAAAAAATCATACATCAAAAATATTAATAAATAAAAATGCTTTAATAATAGAAGTTGATGATAGTTTTTGTAATATGTTTAAATATAAAAAAGAAGCTATATTAGATAAAAATATATCTGCAATTTCATCATCTGTCTCTGATAATATTATTTTTCAAAAATTAATGCTTGAATCTTTATACGAAAAAAAGTTCAAAATATCTAATCACAATATTAAATTAGCAGATGATTCGATTTTAGAATGTGCAATAACAATAAATCCTATATTTAATACCCAAACTTTATATTTAGATAAATATGAAATATATTTTTCTAAATCTTAATTTGTAATCTTTTTAATAGCATTTATATAGCTTAGATTTGAAAGATTGTTATTCTTTTTATAAGCTATATCAAAAGCCGTTCCATGATCTACTGATGTTCTTAAAATTGGAAGATTTAAAGATACATTAATAGACTTATCAAAGTATAAAGCTTTTAGTGGAGCTAAACCTTGATCATGATACATAGCAACAAAATATTTATAGTTTTTTCTAGCATTTGGGCTAAATATAATATCTGGTACTTTACAACCTTCAAATATCTTTTGTTTTAGGTTTTTATTTATATCATCTATAGCTTTTGTAATAATAAGCTCTTCATCACCTAAAACACCATTGTCCCCTGCATGTGGATTTAGTCCTAAAACTGCTACTTTAGATGGTTTTTCACTTTTATAAAAATCTTGTAAAAACTTATATAACTTATCATATGTGATACTTAAAGCTACTTTTTTAAGTGGTATATGTTCTGTAAAAAGTGCTATGTACATATCTTCACACCCTAGCATCATAATGGCATCTTTTTTAAATATATCTCTTAACATATCTGTATGACCTACATAAGAGATACCAGCTTTACTCCATGATTCTTTATTGATTGGTAAAGTACAAATTGCATCTACTTTTTTCTTTTTTGCTAATTTTATAGCATCTTTAAATGAATCATACGAAAACTGTCCAGATTTTTTACTAACTTTTCCTGGCTTTATTTTAAAATCACCTTTTGTTTTGTATAGTTTAAAATCTTTTGGTATTTTTAGGTCTAATTTTTTAGCTGCTTTTTTTAGTAAGCTTTTATTTATACAATATATTGGTGTACATAACTTTGATATAGTTTTATGATTTTGTAAGGCTAATTGTATCCCTACACCATTTATATCACCAAGTGAGATTGCTACTTTTTTCATTATTTTATTAAACTTTTCATCTCTTTTATAGCTTCACTTAATCCTGTAAATACAGATCTTGCAATAATACTTTGACCAATATTTAATTCATCAATTTCAAGTATTTCAGTGATTAGCTCTACATTTTGATAGTTTAGTCCATGACCTGCTGCTACTTTTATCTCTAATTCTTCTGCTAATTCAGCACAAGATACTATTGCATCGTAAGCTTGATTTAGTTTAGCTGATAGCTCTTTTCTACTTAAGTCAAGTTCAGCAATACTATGTGCTGATCTATTAAGCCCAGAAAATAACATAGCATATACATTTGCAAATGTACCTGTATGAAGTTCTACCCAGTTTACATCTAGTTTATCACTTAATTTTACCATTTTTTCTGTAGGGTCTATAAAAAGAGATACTTCAATACCAGCATCTCTTACTGTAGATATAGCTTTTTTGATTGCTTCAAAGTTATTTTCTAAATCAAGTCCACCTTCTGTTGTAACTTCATTTCTGTTTTCTGGTACGATTGTTACTCTATGTGGTTGAAGTTCACAAGCAATTTTTATGATATCTTCATTTATACTACATTCAAGATTTACTGGAAGTTGTGATTGTTCAATAATAGCTTTTGCATCTGCATCGTTTATATGTCTTCTATCTTCTCTTAGATGAATAGTGATTTGATTTGCACCTGCAAGTTTACAAATACCCAAAGCATCTAATGGATTTGGATCGTTTATTTGTCTAGCTTCTCTTAAAACTGCGATATGGTCTATGTTTACACCTAGTAGCATTTTGAATTCCTTGTTATTAATTATAAGTGATTATAGCGAATAATATTTGAAGTTTTGATTTATAAAAAGCCCTAAAGGAGGAAGGGCTATATTTAAAATTAGTTAGACTATTCTAATTTTTCTTTGCTTATATGTAAGTCTAACAAAGAAGTGTTAATTAATTGTTAATTTTAGTGCTTTACAAACATACCATGTACTAATACTGCAATATATCCAATAATAAGTCCTAAAACTATATCAAAAGCAAGTGCAGGTAATGCATGAAATGTAGTTTCATATATATGATGAACATACTCAATATTGTGTGTAAAAATACCACCAGCAACCATAAGCATAGCAATAGTTCCTACAACAGCTAATATTTTTATAACTCTTGGTAATGAAGCAACTAAAAATTCTCCAAACTTTGATTTGATACTACCCTCTTGGCTATTGTCTATAAGATAAAAACCTACATCATCCATACGAACAAGTAATGCAACAATACCATAAACTGCAACTGTTGCTACAATTGCTACTACACTTACTGCAATAAGTTGAGTAGCAAGTGGTTCTTCAATAACTGTACCTAAAGCTATTACGATTATCTCAATAGAAAGTATAAAATCCGTTAATATAGCTGATTTTATTTTTTGTTCTTCTGTTTGCTCTTGTTTTATACTTTGATGAACTTCATGTTTTGAAGTATATTTATTTACTACTTCTACAATCTTTTCTGCACCCTCATACGCTAGATATATTCCACCAGCTATTAATATATATTTAATAAGCCAAGGGAAAAATGAACTAAGTAAAAATACTATAGGAAGTATTATTAACTTATTTTTGAAAGATCCTTTTGTAATAGCCCACAATACTGGTAGCTCTCTACTTGCTTTAAATGTTGATGATTTTTGAGCACCTACTGCTAAATCATCTCCTAAAATTGGTGCTGTTTTATTAACTGCTACTTTTGTAACTGCTGCTGCATCATCCATTAACATTGCTATATCATCTAATATTGCAAAAAATCCACCTGTCATATCAATCCTTTTATATTTTAATCTATTTTAATCTTTTTACTTCTCTTTTGAAAAGTCTATTTAGATTTATCTCTTCTTGTACTTCTTTATTATAGATAATTAAATCACAAAGTTGTTTTGCTAAATAAGGAGATAAAACAAATCCTCTACCCCCAACTCCATTTAGTATATACAAATTATCATATCTTGTAAATCTTTGTTCATTTACATTTGTACCATTTTTTAAGTAAGGAAACTCTTGAATAGTTTTTTTAGAATCTATTATTTTTCCTACTATTGGAAAATAATCAACACTAGCTGCTCTTGCACCTGCGTATTCATTTATAACATTTATATCTTCTAATTTAATAATATCACTAGCTTTTTTTAGTAATACTTCTGTATCATTCTTATCTATAGTTTTTGTATTTACAAATCTATGATGAGTAGCACCAATACTAACTTTATAAGTTTTTTCATCTATTTCCTTTGAAGCCGTTACTGAACACTCTTTATGGTAGTTAATACCTATACAAGTTGTAGTAGAAATATCTATTCTTTGTCCCCAAATAGCCCTAATATTCACATAGAACTCATCAATTAGTTTTTTTGATGAACCTGTTGCTAGTATTAGATTTTTTGTATAATACTTATTATCTAAATTCCATATTTTATCTTCATAATTTATATTTTTTACTTCTTCGTTATACTGTATAGTTATATCAGTCATTAAGGCTTTACATATTTCATGGCTATTTACAACACTAGCTTCAGGAAAAAAACATCCACCCTGCTCTATTTTATAAGGCATATCTATAAAAGGTATATATTCTTGAAACTTTTTTTCATCCTCTTTATCTTTTGGAATTCTTAGTGTTCCACACTGATTTATATGTTTTGGTATATTTGATTTGTAAAAATTTGTTGAATATTTTAATGCTTCATTTACTAAAGTTTTAAACTTATTTGGTTTTCCTAAAAGTGGTGACATAAGTCCACCAGCAGCTCCACTAGCTCCAAAAGCAATTTTATTCTCTTTTTCTATTACTAATATATTATTAGAATGTTTTTTTAACTCATAAGCTATAGAAGAACCTGCTATTCCTGCACCTATTATTATATAATCATATATATGCTTACTCATTTAAAAACTTTTTTATATCTAATGCTATCTCATCTATAGCATTTGTTGCTTTATCATAAATCACTTTTGTAAAGAGATTATGATCTATTGCATCACTTGGTTCAAGATTGTTTAATATACTTATATCTACGAAGTTTGCAAGGGTATTAACCCCTATTACATTTCCACTTGTACCTATTACAACCAACATTTCACAATCTTGTATATATTTGTTTAGATCTTCATATTTTGGTGCCATCTCACCAAAAAATACAATATCTGGTCGCATAATACTTTTACATACTTCACATATACCATTATTGTATGAATATAGTTTTTTATATCCTATATTTTGTATATTAGAGCATGGTTCATTTATACATCTAATTTGTGGTAAATAACCGTGCAGATGTATTAGTTCATTTTCATCTAAACCTGCTTTTTCAAATAAATCATCTACATTTTGAGTAATTAATGCTATATCATTTGGGTATTGTTTTTTTAGTTTTGCTAAAACTTTATGTGCATGATTTGGTAATTTATCTTTTATATCTTCTCTTCTTTTATCATAAAACTCTATTGTGATATCTTTATTTTCATACATAGAGGATGAATCACACACTATTTTTAGATCATAGTTCTCCCACAATCCATCGGAGTCTCTAAATGTACTTATTCCTGACTGCGCACTAAGTCCTGCTCCACTTAATACAATTACTCTTGCCATGATTCATCCTTGTGATTTATATCTTCTTCATTTGTAAGTCCATATATAAAAGAAAACACTTCAGAGACTGCTTTATAAAGCTCTGTTGGTATCTCTTCGTTTACCTCTATTACACTTAACATATTTAATAGATCTTCATCTTTTTTTATAGGTATATTATGTTTTTTTGCAACATCTATTATATTTTGTGCAATGGCACCCTTACCTTGGGCTGTTACCTTTGGTGCATTTTGAGATTTTTTATCATATTGTAGTGCGGTTGCTTTTTTCATGACTATTCTCTTTTACTTTATATAAATACTATTTTATCTTAAATATTCTACAAATATGATAATATATCAAAAAAATAAAGGCTATCTTATGAATGAAAACCCAAACAATCCACTTCATGGAGTAAAATTAGAAGATATAATAAACTTTTTAAAAGACCACTATGGATGGGAAAAATTAGGACAAATTATAAATATAAGATGCTTCAATCATGATCCTAGTGTAAAATCGTCTTTGAAGTTTTTAAGAAAAACACCATGGGCAAGAGAAAAAGTAGAAAAACTTTATCTTAGTATCAAAAAATAATTTTAAAATATACTCATATTTGTCATAGTTGTAAACATCTCTAAAGCTATTGTTCCACTATGAGAGTTTCCATATTTATTTAATCTTGGTGAAAATACAGCTATACTCATTTTATTTGGTATAACTGCTACTATACCACCACCAACACCAGATTTTGCAGGAAGACCAACATGAAAAGCAAACTCACCACTTGCATCATAATGTCCACAAGTTAACATCAAGGCATTTACCCTTTTAGCTTGACGAGCTAATAAAAATTGTTTTTTAGATATTGGATCTTTACCTTTAAAAGCAAGATACATCATAGATCTACTCAAAGTTTTTGTATCCATTGTTATTGCACATTGTTTAAAATAGTTTTCTACTACTTTATGTACATCATTTTCGAAGTTTCCAAAGCTTTTCATAAGTTGAGCTAAAGATAGATTTCTACTTGCATGTTCCATCTCTGATCTTGCTACTTCTGAATCAAATGTGATAGTATCATCATCACTTATAGATCTTGTAAACTGCATTATTTTTTCTAGTGCTGCATACTCTCCACCAAAATTACTTATAAGGGCATCTGCTATTACTATTGCACCTGCATTGATAAATGGATTTCTAGGTATTCCATTTTCATATTCTAGTTGTACTAGTGAATTAAAAGCACTTCCTGATGGCTCAACTCCTACTCTTTTGTATAAACTTGTTGAATATATATCTATAGCTAAAGAAAATGCTAACACTTTAGAGATACTTTGTATAGAGAATTTCTCTTCATAATTTCCAACATGGTATTGTGTACCATCTTTTAAAGTTATACTCATAGCAAATTGATCTGGATTTACATTTGCTAGTGCTGGTATATAGTTTGCTACTTTACCATTTGGTAATTCTTCTTGAATATTTGTATATATCTCATCTAAAATTTTTTGATAATCCATTTTTACTCCTATACTTTTATATCTATACCGTAAGATAGTTTATCTATATTATCTTGGTATGCTTTTTGTTCTTTTGATACAGTATCATTGTATGTTAAAATATTTAAACTAACTAGATTTAATCCTATTTTATTGATACCTTCTCTTAGTATTTTTAAGTTATCTTGTACTTTTGCTTTTAATGTATCACTTTTTATTCTAAGGTTTATTGAGATATTGTTTTTTTGTTCAAGTAGTAATACTGATTTAAACTCACCATAGTTTTTTAACTGTAGATCTATACTACAAGTAAATATCTCTTTTTCATTTGATGTAAAGTTTACACTACCATCTTCAACATTGTCCCACATAAAAGGTAAAAAACTACTATTTGAATATGAACTAAATGATAGAAGTTGATGGTATGATATTTGATCTAAGACTTTTTGTATTTTTGGGTCATCAATTTGATCTTTTACTTGTAAAAGTGTAGCTTTTAAATCATTTGTGATACTTTGCTCAACTTTTTGTTTTATCTCTTGTGGTAATGCTGTAGTTTTTGAAGCTATATTTTGTGATTTATCATAAAGCTCTTTTATATCACTCATAAATTGTTTTAGTGTATTTATTTGTTTATTTTGCAGTGGTTCTTGCTGGATTTTTGGATTTTGGATTTGCTGTTTTACTTGATCTAGTGTTGTTTTTAACTCTTCTAAACTACCACTATCAATACTTTTTGATTGTACTTGTGATTGTATAAGTTTTGCAATATTTTGGGTATTTTGTTTAATACTTTTATCATTTAAATTTTTTATATCCCCTAAAAACTTTTTTAATAATGTTATTTGTTCATTTAATTTTGGATTATCTAAAGCTTTTTGTATTTTAGGATCATCAATATTTTTTAATATATCTTTTATTGTATTTTTTATATCTATTTGTGATTTTTGTTCACTTTGTTGAAACTCTTTACTATTTTCTAAAAGTTTTGATTCTAAAAATACACCTGAGTTTTTTATATTTGATTTTAAATTTTTATCATCTAGATCTTTTATATCTACTAAAAAGTTTTTTAAAGTTTTTACTTGTTGTTCTAGTTTGGGGTTATTAGCTATTTTAGGATTGTTTAAAATATCTTTTATATCACTACTTACACTTTTAAAATCAAACATAGCTTTTGAGTTTTGTAAACTAGAAGATATAGTTGATTTTGATTTATTACCTTTTATAATATCATTAAACAATGAACTAAGAAGTGTTGTAACACTTTTTTCTTTTAGAAGTGAACTAATCTCTACTTTTCCATCTTTACTTAGAGATTGTATTTTCTCTTTTATATTATCATTTATTGAAGGTTGCAACATATTTAAAAGTGATGATGTATTTATAGTCATATTTATTCACTCCTAATTTTATTGATTAATTATAACATATTAAAATATAATATTATTTAATAATTATTCTAGCTCTAACTGCATAAGCATAAGATCTTCACCATCTATTACATCAAGTTCAACACTTTGACACTTAGGACAGCAATATTCATTTTTCTCTAATTCACTTGTGGTATTACATTTTAAGCAGGTTATTTTTACTTTTTGTATGTTTTGAATATATTCACAACCCTCACACATAGTACCCTCTTTAAATGTATCAAATGCAGTTTGTAAAAGATCTGGTTCAACCCCACTCATAACTCCAATTTTAACTACTACTTTAGTTACTTTTGTAGCATCATTTGCTCTTGCATTCTCTTCACATTGGTCAAGTAAACTTTGTACTATACTATATTCGTGCATTTTTATCCTTTGTATTTTAATCTTTTTGGTGTTTGTATTGGGCAAATTTTATATACAAACTCATATCGTAGAGTATGAAAAATAGAATCATCTTTGAAAAACTCATCATACATCACTTTTAGTTCTTTATCTTTACATGAGTTTATAAATTCTTTGTTTTCATCTAAATAATCCTCTTTTTGCCATAAAAAATCATCATAACTATCTTCATCTTCTAATAGTTTTAAACAATATTGTTCTAAATCTTTATCATAACTATCTATATCAAAAACTTCATCTATTAGGTTTATATCTTTTGCTTTTTTTGAGCTTATTGGTAAACACTCATCTAGTAAACTATTTGCTATATCTTTTGATACCCTTTTATATAAACTATATGTGTGGTATTCACTTCCACTAAGACCTAAGCTTTTATAGTGTGGATTTAGTATAGTAGTATTGGAAGAGATAACTTTATCACAAGCAAGTGCTAAATACACCCCTCCTGCACCTGTATTTTTTTTCATACTTGCTATAGTAATTACTTCTGGTGCAAAAATGATTGATTTTACTAGATCATTTATGGCATTTATATTACTGTATCCATCTTCACCACTTTTTTTACTATCTTCTAGTATATTTAGATTTATTCCATTAGAGAAGAAATCATCACCACCCATAAGTACTATTATTTTTACTTGTTCTTTTAAATAAAGAAATGCATATTTTAGTCGTATACATTGTTCAGCCCTAAATGCACCATTGTGAAAATTGAAGTGTAAATATCCTATTTCATCTTTTATCTCTACACTTATTTCATAAAATGTATTATGTGATTTATCAAAAATTAGTGGAATTCTATGCTCTTTTATACCTGCTAGTTTATCTTTTAGAGTATAAGTTGCAGGAAGTTTAAACATATTTATCTCTTTTAGATGGCTTATCCAAATAGCACCATCAATAGTACTTATACAAATAGCACCATCTCTTTTTGCTAATATCTCTTTTGGATTGTTTGCTTTTAGTTTATCTTCTACACAAGCTCCATAAAGATAACATTTTACACCTAATATTTCATCTAAAACACCAGGAAAACTATCAGAATAATTTATCTTTTTTATAATAGCTTTACTTGTGTCTTCTTGCCAATTTATAGATCTTAGTTTTTGAGTAAGTTGTGTATGCATTGAAGTTTGTTTTTGTTTTATAGGTTCAAATGTAGTGTTATTTATATTTTGAAGTAATATTTCAAGTGCTTTTATACTTGCTATTTTTGTTTCATTTCTATATATACTAGATTTTGTAGTATCTCTTAATTTAAAATCAACACTTGCATATATATCTCCACCATCATAAGATTCATTTGCTTTTAGAATTACAACGCCCCATTGTTTTTTATTATCTTTAAGAGCATTATCTATACTATATGCACCCTTATCTCCTATGATACCAGGATGAAGTATATAAGTATCATAAATATTATATATCTCTTTAGGTACAAACTTTTTAAGATAAGGGCAAAGAATAATATCTGGTTTAAACTCATCTATTTCATTTATTATTTGAGTATCATTTATAGCATAAACTATATCTACACTATATCCTTTATCTTTTAGGATTGTATAATAGCTTTGTGATATTGAGTTAAAAGTACTTATTAGTAAAGTTATTTTCATCTATTTTCTTTTTTATATTTTTCAATATTATCTAATATATCACTTTTTATATGTTCTTTAAAATTATTTAATCTAAAGTATTTTAAAGGTTTATCTTTTTTTGAAATATTATTTAATATATTATTATTTAAAGTAACTTTATTAATACTTGATTCAAATAATATATCAACTATCAATTCATTCTTAAATAATAGTTGAAAATGATTTATCCTTTGATATTTTACTAGCATACTTTCTATTTTTGAGTAATCTTTTTTTTCGTCATCAGAGTTTTTAGTCATTAAAAATTTAATATTATCATATTCAATTAAATTATTTTTATCGAAAGTACCTGCTTTAATTTCAATTGATAATATAAAAAATATTTTTATTAAATCATTTATAAAGTTACAATTTCTAGTATATTGTTCTTCTATAAAAGAGTATAAATATAAAGTATCCTTTTTAATACTCTAAAGAGTACTCTTTAGAGTATTGTATCATATTGTTTATAAATTATTCTATCTACTAGAATACTCTTTAATATGATTTAATCTATCTTCTATTTGCGGATGAGATCTAAATAGATCACCTATAAATCCAACAAATCCAAATGTTTTATAATCATCACTTAGAGATAATTGTTCTTGTGGTACATTTCCAAGTTTTGCTAAAGCATAGTATATACCTCTTGCTCCATTTAGATCAACTGCACCTTCATCTGCTTTGAATTCTCTATATCTGCTATACCACATCATAATAGCACTAGCAAATAAACTAAATACCATCTCAAGTACAAAACTAACTGCATAATAACTCATAGTACTAGAACTTCCATTTCTATTGCTTGTAAGAAGATTTGCAATAACTCTTGATATAAACATTACAAAAGTGTTTAAAACACCTTGCATAAGTGTCATTGTTACCATATCTCCATTTTTAATATGACTCATCTCGTGTGCTAACACACCTTCTATCTCTTCACGACTCATTAGATCTATAAGACCAGTACTTACTGCTACTAAGGCGTTATTTTTATCCCATCCTGTAGCAAAAGCATTTGGAGCAGCATCAAAAATACCAACATCTGGCATTTTTATACCTGCATCATTGGCTTGTTTTTGTATAGTATTTAAAAGCCAAATTTCAAATGAACTTGTAGGATTTTCAATAAGTTTTACACCCATACCTTTTATCGCCATTGTTTTTGACATAAACAAAGATATAAAACTACCTCCAAATCCAAAAACAGCTGACATAAGTAATAAACTAGTCATAGAACTTGAATCAATATTTATTCCAAATAATGCACCTAAAATATATAACACAACATAAAGTGATGCCATTATTGCTAAGTTCATTACGATTAACATAATCATTGACATATAATTCTCCTAAATTTAATTTATAATATTATACCAAAGTATAAAAAATACTTATGCTACATAAGTTGCTTTTAGCATATTCTAGGTAGTAATTCACCTGTTGGTGTATCTAAAAATCTAGAAGTTCCATAGCTACTATTTAGTATAACTTTTTCTAAATGCTTATCACTTACATTTGCTAATATTACCGCATTTTTATTGAATTATTGTAATATCTCAAGAGCTTTAGGTGCATCTTGAAAAACTTCTCTATTACTTAGATATATTCTTAAAAAATAATCTATCATCTCTGGTTTTATTGATGCTATTTTAAAATATATTTCGATTATTTTTTTTGTTTTCTCTTTTGTAGATATATCTTGTTCATTTATATCTTTTAGTTTTAAACCTAAATATTTAGAGATATATTAGATTATCTCTTTTGCTAAAATATCTTTTGATTTAAAGTAGTTGTACATATTTCCAACACTTATTTTAACAGATGAAGCAATATCAGGGATTGTAGTGTTATAAAATCCTTTTGAAGCAAAAAGCTCTAAAGAAGCTTGTATTATATCTTCTTTTTTTTGTTCTTTTTTAGTTTTTGTTGGCACTTTCAATTCTTATATTGTACTGTACTATATCAAACAATTAATTGTTTATATCTATATACTTATCTCTTTAATATCTGCAATATTTTTAAATGCTTGATATACTAAACCAATAAGATTTTTTCTATTTGTTTTTATTTTTTCATCTTCATGGTTTACAAATACATTTGAAAAGAAGTTATCTAATTGAGGTTTTAAACTAAATAATGCTGTTAATTCTTCATCATATGAATTATATGTTTTTGATACAACATTTTTATAAGCTTCATATAGATCTTTCTCTTCTTGATCAATAAATAAAGATTCATCTATATCTAAAGTAGCATTTGTATCTATATCTTTTATGATATTTGCAACTCTTTTAAATGTTGTAGATATCTCTTTAAAATCAGAACTATTTACTTTATTGTGTAGTGCATTTATTTTTAAACTAATTTTATAAATATTACTCTCTGCACTACTTAATACTGCTTTGATTACACTTGGATTTACATCATTATAGATTTTAATTAATCTATCATTGAAAAACTCTTTTAGTGTTTGTACATTTAAGTTTTTATATAGGTCTAGTGAACTATTTATTAGTTTATCTAGATCTAGTGGTAATTTATGTTCAACACAAATTTTTACAATACCTGCAGCTGCTCGTCTTAAAGCAAATGGATCACGACTACCTGTTGGTATCATATTTACAGAGAATAATCCCATAAGAGTATCAAGTTTAGCACTTAATGAGATAATACTTGAAAATACAGATGATGGTAAATCACTATCTTCTCCATCTGGGAGATATTGTTCTTTGATTGCTAAACATACTTTTTCATCTTCACCAGCAGCTTTTGCATAGTAGTATCCCATAAGACCTTGAAGATCTGTAAATTCATATACCATATCTGTCATTAGATCTGATTTTGCCATCATTACAGCTTTACTAATTAGATCTTTCTCTTTTACATCAAACATATCTGCTAATTTAAGAGCAATTCTCTCTTCTCTTAAAGACTTATCATATACACTTCCTAAACCTTCTACAAATGTGATCTGTTTTAAACCTTCATTTTGTAGTCCATTTTTTAAATCGTTATTCCAAAAGAACATAGCATCTGCTAATCTTGGTCTTAAAACTTTTTCATTTCCTGTTATTATTTCAGAGAAATCTTTTGTATATGAGTTTGATATTACTACAAATTTATTTGTAATTTTTCCATTTTCATATATTGCAAAATATCTTTGGTGTTCTTTCATAGAACCTATAATAACCTCTTCTGGAAGCTCTAAAAACTCTTCATCAAAACTACCTAAAAGTGCTGTTGGGTATTCTGTAATAGCTACAATTTCTGCTAAAAGATCTTCATCTTTTTCTATTACTAGATTATTATCTTTTTCTATTTTTGCCATTTGATTTAAAATAAGTGCTGTTCTATTTGATTGATCTAAGATTACACCATTTTTTTCTATTTTACAAAAATAATCTCCTGCAAATGAAAAGTCAAATTTATCATAAGATACCATTCTATGGGCAAATGAATTCATAGCTGATTTAACACCAAATAGTTCACCATCTACTAACTCATCACCTAAAACAATACTTAGTCCTCTTATTGGTCTAATGAAACTCTCTTTTAAGCTTCCCCATCTCATAGATTTTCCAAAATTTAAATTTTTGATAAATTCGTTTATCATAGTATTTAGTAGATCTTTAGCAAGTGTACCTTTTACTTGACTTTTGTAATAAAGAACTTCACCTCTACCTTTGTCTATACTAGATATCTCATCTAATGCAACTCCACATTTTTTTGCAAAACCATGTGCTGCACCTGTTGGATTTCCATCTTTATATGCAATTGCTATTGGAGCTCCAAATTGCTCTACTATTTTATCTTCTTGAGATACTTTAAATTCTCTATGCCAAAACACTAATCTTCTAGGTGTATAAAAAAAGTCAAAATCACATTCTAAATCATTTGATTGTAATATTTTTTTCCATTTTGCTTTTATATTTGGTAACTCTTGTAAAAAAGGTATTGCAGGAAGTTCTTCAACTGCTATTTCTATTAGTAAAGGTTTAGTCATTTTTAGTATATCCTTAAATTATATATTCGCGATTATACTAAAAAATGACTTTGTAGTTGATAAGGTGTTTATATATCTTCTTTAAATTTTTGGCTTAATGAAAAATTTGGGGGTTTGAAATCAGCTTAAAAGTATGATAGAATTGTAGGAAACAAAGGATATTTTATAATGGATTATAAAAAAACACTAAAAACTGCCCAAAATGCTCTTCTAAAAATATAATTAAAATTGGTAAAAGAAGAGGGATTCAGAGATACTTATGCAAGGATTGTAAAA
>CAYZWZ010000020.1:0-29343 GCA_964482285.1 uncultured Helicobacter sp.
ATATTAGCTAGATTTGGTCATTGTGAAGTATCACTTCCTGGTGGTTGTGCTATTGGTCAAAGACCTGTTGATCTACATCTAAAAGCTTTAGAAGCTATGGGTGCAAAAATTGAGATAAAATCTGGTTATATACAAGCTACTGCTCCTGAAGGTTTAAAAGGTGCTACTATTGTATTTGATAAAATAACAGTTACTGGAACAGAAAATATTTTAATGGCAGCAGCTTTAGCACATGGAAAAAGTACAATTATAAATGCAGCAAAAGAACCTGAAGTAGTTCAACTTTGTGAAGTACTAAAAGATGCTGGAGTTCAAATAGAAGGGATTGGTACAAATACTATTACAATAGTTGGATCAAATCAAGAACTTCTTAAATTTAAACCATTTGAGATTATTCCAGATAGAATAGAAGCTGGTACTTATCTATGTGCTGGAGCTATTACAAATAGTGAATTAACAATTACAAATGCAAATGCAAGTCATCTTGATGCAGTATTAGCAAAGTTTAACGATATGGGGTTTGAAACAAAAATTGATAATTCAAATATCACAATATATCCTACAGAACAAATTAAACCAGTAAATATTGTAACTACAGAGTATCCAGGGTTTCCAACTGATATGCAAGCACAATTTATGGCAGTAGCTACTATGGCAGAAGGTGTAAGTGTAATAGATGAAAAACTATTTGAAAATAGATTTATGCATGTAAGTGAATTAGTTAGAATGGGCGCTAGTATTAGTTTAAATGGAACAGTTGCTACTATTACAGGAACACCAAATAAACTACTAGGAACTGATGTAATGGCAACAGATTTAAGAGCTAGTTCTGCTATGGTTTTAGCTGCACTTGTAGCAAAAGATGAAACAAGAGTTCATAGAATCTATCACCTAGATAGAGGTTATAACAATCTTGAAGAAAAGTTAAGAGCATTGGGTGCTAATATAATAAGAGATAAAGAGTAATTTTACTCTTTATTATTTTCCATTTTCAATATCTTTTATAATCTTTTGAAAGTATTTAACTTCCCCTCTTTTTTTATTTTTCTCTTTTACTAATCTATTATTTTTCATAATATAAGAACCTTTTTCATTAAAAGCATAAAAAAATTCAAGATTTTTTCTCTTTTGTAAAGGTAACATTTTCCATGATAGATTATCCAAAACTAAATGTTTATTATCCTTCTCATACAATAAAACCATATGGTAATCTTTACTTCCTTTTACTTTTACTACAGATGGATATATTTTATTTGTATCTATATTTAATTTTTTAAGTGCAAAATATTTAGTCAAAGTATAATCTTCACAATCACCACGACCTCTTATCATAAACTCTTTTGGAGTTATCCATTCATTAGTTTTATCTGCTTTTCCAATAATTTTATTTATATAACTATTTACTCTATTTAATTTTTTAATCTCATCATAAGTTTTTGTTTTTTGGAAAAATTTTTTAAAATTATATATTCTTTGAATTGTTTGAGTTTTTTCATAAAGGTTTTTAATCCTTTTTATATCATCTTTATTTATATAAAAAGGATCTGCATATAATATATTTATAAACAGAAAAAGAATTAAAAAATACTTCATATTATCTATTATAATTTTTAAGAGTTCTTTGTGTTTCTCTTGCCATAGTTTTTCTTTTTAGATCTTCTCTTTTATCATAATTTTTCTTACCCTTAGCAATACCTATATTTAGTTTTACCATATTCTTATCATTAAAATACATCTTTGTAGCTACTATTGTATATCCATCTTTTGTTACTTTTTCATAAAGTTTATCTATTTGTTTTCTATGAAGTAGAAGCTTTCTGTCTCTGTTTTCTACTGGTCTATATGTACTATGTGTTGTTTCAAGTGCTCCAATATGAAGATTTAAAATAAACACTTCATTTTTAATAATTCTAACAAAACTATCTTTTAAGTTTACTCTTCCTGCACGAATAGCTTTTACTTCGCTACCTTTTAGTTCAATTCCTACTTCAAATATATCTTCAATAGTATAATCATGAAAAGCTTTTTTATTTAAAAACTCTCTTGCTTTTGTTTTATTTTTTTCTTTTGCCATAATTTTCCTCTACTATATTATACTAAAAAAACTAGAACCTGAACCTGAAAAAAATGAGTTTTTTTCAAGTCCTAGATCTTTTGGATTTAAATTTTTATTTAAACTAAGTGCTGGTTCATATAGATCATTTGCCTCTTTTATATCTAAAGTATTAAATATATCTTTACTTTTTGTTTGAAATAATCTAGATGCATATTTTTTAGAACACTCTTTGTAAAAGTTTTCTCTAAATGATTTAAAAATTGCTCCTGTATTACATTGTATCTTTGGAGTAAATGTTTTTATATTCAAAGTTTCTTCATCAAACTTTTGGACAATTTCACCTATTCCACTTACATTTGCACTGTCATATTCATATATAAAAAATGGAACATCAGCTCCAATACTAGCACCTATAATACTTAATTGATCTTTACTTAAACCTAAAGAGCAAATATCATTTACCATAAGTATAAAAGTAGCCGAGTTACTACTACCACCACCTAATCCTGCAAACTCAGGTATTATTTTATTTACTACAACTTTATGAGTTTTAAAATATTGTTCAACAATAGGATTAATCTCTTTTAATTTTAAATATGCTTTATATATTGTATTTTGTTGTGTAGTACATCCAAAATTACCTTCAAGTGTAAACTCATCAAAAGATCCACTTTTAAACTCTATAACATCATATAAGTTTTTTACTCTTGCAAATCTTGAAGCTAATAGATGATAACCATCTCTAACCCCTACTATTTTTAAAAATATATTTACTTTTGCATAAGAATTATCTATATAATTTGATTTATATAAAATATTTTGGTATAATTTATTTAATATATTTGCATGACGCCAGAAAGGACCAGCTGGACAGTTTAGATTTTCTATTCTAGTATGGAGGAGATGTCCGCCCTCCCTTGCAAATATTTTTTTAAATCTTTTATTAATTTGCTTATCAAAATTATTTTTACTTATTACATATATACTTATTAACAAGTTATTTTCATCTATAATATGAAAAATTTTTCTATTTTCATTATCATTTATACTTAATATTATTCTATTGTTTTTTTTAATATTTTGATATATTTCATCATAGTTTTGTAAAATATAAGGTAAAAGTAAAAAATAGTTATCATCAATTTCACTATGACCTTGAATATTTTTTATCCATGATCTATTTTTAGCATATAAAAATTCACTTAATCCTACAGTTTTATTATCATATTCACCTATACTTATAAAAGAGGTATTATAATTATCTTTTTTATTGATATTTACAAGATTTATTATATTGTTTAAATACTCTCTTTTTATCATAAACTAACCCTATTTAAAATATAAGATATTTTATCCTCTTTAATCTCTATTATAGAAAAGAAGTCATCAAATTTAATTATATATTTTCCTATTATATTATGCTCTAGATACTCTGGCATAATCTTTTTACCTAGTTCTATCCACTCTTTTGTACCACTATACTTTATTGTCTCTAAAGCTAAGTATTCTAAAGGATTTAGTGCTTTTTCATTATCAAATTTAAATTTACCTTCATTTAACCTCTCTAAATAAGATAGTGTACCCACTCCATCTATAGAGTCTAAAAACTCTTGTGCAATACTTCTTATATAGCTTCCTTCACTAACACTTATATCAAAACTAATATAGGGGTGATTATAGTTTATAAATTTTACATCATAAATTTTACTATGTACTTTTTTTAGTTCAAAATCTATTCCATCTCTTGCTAAGTCATAGGCTCTTTTTCCATCTATTCTTTTTGCACTATATTTTGGAGGAAGATAAGTTATATTGCCAATTAGATCTTGTAGTTTTTCTTGTATAAATTTTTCATCATAACTTTTGTGATCATGTAGATTATATACATTTTCATTATCTAAACTATCGCTTGTTGCCCCTAGCCATATAGTTGTACGATATATTTTTGGAGTTTTCGCAAGAAATTGAAAAAGTTGAGTATATTTACCAAAAGCAACTATCAAACAACCACAAGCAAATGGATCAAGTGTTCCAGAAAATCCAGCCTTTTTCACTTTGTATTTTCGTTTTATTTTTCGTAAATAATAATTACTACCTTGATTTATAGGTTTATTTACTACAAATAGTCTGTTCAATTTTTTCCTTTTTAATATTTAATTATTATAAAAAAGTATTTAAAGATATTAGATGCCAAGAAGTTTTAATCAAAAAATAAAATTTAAGAATGAACATACTTTAGTATGTGATTGATTAAATTTAAAAATATAATTTGAAATTCAAAGCAAGAGAAACACTATAAATTATTTTTAGATTTTTTCAACAAAAGATGATAATATCTCTCGCTTTGCCCCACCAAAATTGATATTTAATTTCAACTCTTTTCCAGCTTTACTCACACCTATTACTCTACCCATACCAAATATTTTATGTTTTACTAAATCATCTTTTTTATATGCATTCGTTTTTTGTATACTTAAGCTTCCTTTAATCACTCCACTTTCACTTAAAAATCTACTTTTTGTAAGTTGTGTTCTTCTACCTTTATAAAATCTAGAATCAACATGAGAAAGTGTTAGTCTATCTTTTGCTCTTGTAAATGCAACATATCCAAGTCTTCTTTCCTCTTCTAAATCACTTCCATCTCCAGTTAGTGGAAAAAATCCTTCTTCTAAACCTATTATAAATACATATTCATACTCTAAACCTTTACTAGCATGGATACTCATCATAGCAACGGCATCATCACTAAGTGCATCTTGATCACTTTGTAGAGATATCTCATTTAAAAAGTCTTCTAAGTTTAATTCAGGATTTTGTAAAAAGTAGTCTCTTAAATATCCATAAAACTCATCAATATTTGCTATTCTATCTGTTCCATCAACAAGTTTTTCAAATGATGCTTTAAAATCAAATGTTTCATCAAAACTATCTACAAATCTCATTTTTGATAATTTTAAAACATCTTGTAGATCTTCAATAGAAGCCATAAATACTTTTAATGTTCTAGCATTCTTTTTACCTACAACTTCACTTAATTCATCATTTGATAGATCTGCAACTAAAGAGAATATAGATTTTTTTATTCTTATTGCTTCAACTTCAAGTTTAGATACTGTTGTAGCTCCAATTCCTCTTTTTGGTTTATTTATAATTCTTTTTAATGAAAAATTATCATTTTTATTTGTAATAACTCTAAAATAAGCAATAAGATCTTTAATCTCTGCTCTTTCATAAAACTTCATACCACCTACAAGTTTATAGTTTATTCTAGCTTTATTAAATCCCTCTTCTAATGCTCTTGAAAGTGCATTTACCCTATAAAGTATTGCAATTTCTTTTGGATTTACTCCACTTTGGATCAACTCTTTAATATCATCTGCTATTTTTCTAGTTTCATATGTTTCATCTTTACTTTCATATCTAACTATTGGTTCACCCTCACCTCTTGTTGATTCAAGTTTTTTACCAAGTCTATCTCTATTGTGTTCAATTAGTGAATTTGAGTGTTCAAGTATTTTTTGAGTTGATCTATAGTTTTTTTCTAATTTTACTATTTTTGTATTTTCAAATGTATCTTTAAAAGTAAGAATATTTTTAATAGTAGCACCTCTCCATCCATAAATACTCTGATCATCATCACCAACAACACAAAGATTATTATGTTCTTTACATAACATTTTAAGCAATTTATATTGAAGTTCATTTGTATCTTGATACTCATCTACCATAATATATTTATATCTATTACTAGTTTCTTTAGCTAGATCTTCATTATCTTTTAAAATATTATATGTAAGAAGTAGTAGATCATCAAAATCTACAAGATTATTTTTAACTAAATACGCCTCATATTGTTCGTAAACATTTGATATTTTTGTATAAAGCTTATCTTGTGAAGTTTCTTTAGCAGCATCAGGATCCATACATGAGTTTTTAAATTTTGAGATTTCATTTGCTAAAATTGATGTTGTTATTTCTTTATCAATTGTTTTTAATATCTTCTTTTTATCATCACTATCTATTATCACAAAGTTATTCTTTCTACCTAGTTTTGAAATATTAAATTTTAAAAAAAGTAATCCAAACTTATGAAATGTACAAAGTAATGGAGGATAAGTCATATTATCTATAAGTTTAAATGCTCTATGTTGCATCTCTTTTGCAGCTTTATTTGTAAATGTAAGCGTAAGAATTGAAGCTGGATCAATACCAATCGATATCAGATATGCAAGTCTTGTTGTAATTGTCTTTGTTTTTCCACTTCCAGCACCTGCTAAAATTAAAAGTGAACCGTCTATATGTTGAGCTGCATCTTTTTGTTCATCATTTAAACTTGATAACATATGAAATCCTTGTTGTTATTATTGTATTTATTATATCAAAAACTTTATAAAAGAATGTTTTTAATGGTTTTTTATATAAACTTATGTTATTATTATTATAATTAATTTATAAAGGGATCTTATGTTATCAGATTTTACAAAACTAAACACTTTTCTAACAGTAGTTAAAGAGAAGTCTTTTTCTAAGGCATCTGCAAAACTTGGTATTTCTCAACCTGCTGTTACTCAACAAATGAGATTTATTGAAGATTATTTAGATACAAAAATTTTAGATAGAAAGAAAAATGGTATTAGACTTACTAAAGAGGGTGAAAAATTACTTATAGTTGCTCAAAAATTATCAAAAGTAATCTCTGCATCAGAACAACAGTTATTAGAGATAATAAATAAAAAAATAAACTTTATTTTTTCTACTTCAGCTGTTATTGGTGATTATATATTACCTACATTTTTAAATAGCATAAGAGCTAAAATAGACAATGAAGTAACAATAGAAGTAGGACTTAGTCAAACTGCTATTGATTCACTTTTAGATAAAAAATCAGATATGGCACTTATTGAATCACCAATATTTGTAGATGGTGTTATGTATAGAGAATGGATGGAAGATGAGATTGTAATATTCTCAAATCAACCATTACCAAAAAGATTAAAAAATGAAGATTTACAATCTTATAAATGGGTTTGTAGAAATAAAGATAGTCATACAAGAAAAATGTTCAAAGAATACTTAGATAATGCTGGTTATGATGACTGTGAAACTTTTAACACAATTACAGAATCATCTTCACTTACAACTATACTTCAAACAGTATTACACTCAAATCAATATGATACACCTACAGTTTCTATTGCTTCATATAAAGCTCTAAAAGGTTATGAAGCAGAAGGTAAACTATTTATTGCAAGACTACCTAAAGTTACTATGAAAAGAACTTTATATATTGCATATCTAAAAGAGAGAAAGCATGATGCCTTTATAGATACAGTTTTAACTTATCTTATGAGTCATAGATAGTATTAAACTACTATCTTAGCTAATAAAAAAGCCCAAGTAAATTTGCTTGGGCTTTTTTATTTCTACTTCATTTAAAAGATTGTAAATTTATATAAAATCTACAATCTCTTTTTCTAAGTTTTCTATATCTATTATAGTATCGTGTTTAATATCCATTGTAAATAGAGATTCAATACTAGCTGGTACTTTTGCATTAAATTTAGAAGATATTATCTCTAATGCTTCTTTATCACTATATTTAGCATCATCTTCATTTAAAGCATTTAATACTGTGGGAGAGAACTTTGTCCACTCTGCTGTTGAATATATCACATTTTTAAGATTGTCATTTTTTAAATCTTCATGTGCTTTTATACAAGTAGCAGTATGTGGATCCATTAGGTATCCATTATCAAGATATTTTTTGATAGTTTTTTTACCATAATCATCATCACTAAATGTTGCTAAAAACTCCTCTTTAAGTTGTGCTGTTTCACTAGATGTTAATCTAAATGCATTTTTACTAGCTAAATCATCCATAAGTTCTTTAGTTCTAGCACTTCCAAACATATCGTACATAATTCTTTCTATATTTGATGATTTAAGTATATCCATAGCTGGAGATTTTGTCATTATTAATTTTTTGTCATTTAGGTCATATACACCATCATTTATCCATGATGTTAAAATATTATTTTCATTTGAAGCAATAAGTATTTTTTCTATAGGAAGACCCATTTTTTTAGCATAGTATCCACCAAGTGCATTTCCAAAGTTTCCAGATGGAACAGTAAGGTATATCTTTTCACCATAAGTGATCTCTTCTTTTCTAAGAAGTTCTAAATATGACCAAAAGTGGTAAACTGTTTGAAATATAATTCTTCCAAAGTTAACTGAATTAGCAGCAGATAATTTAACCCCAGATTTTTCTAAAGTAGCTTTAAATATATCAGATGCAAGAAGATTTTTAAGTGCATTTTGAGCATCATCAAAGTTTCCATTTATCCCTATTACTTTTAGATTTTCTCCATCTTCAGTTACCATTTGTAATCTTTGAACATCACTTGTTCCACCATTTGGATATAAACAAGCTACTTTAATACCATCTTTGTTTTTAAATGTATTAAGTGCAGCTGGTCCTGTATCACCTGAAGTCGCAGCAAGTATTAAGTATTTTTCATCTCTTTTTTTAGCAATAGCAGATAAAACTGAACCAAAAGGTTGTAATGCCATATCTTTAAAAGCACGTGTTGGTCCGTGGTATTGTTCATTTACAAACAATGTATCACTTACTTTTACTACTGGTGATGGATTATTTTTATCATCAAAGTTATCATATAATGATAGAGCTTCATTTAAAACCTCATCTTCAATATCTATTTTAAACTCTTTTAAAAGATCAAAAGCTAACTCTTTGTAGCTTTTATTTATATGATCTTTTATAAAATCTTCACCTAAACTAGGTAAAGTTTTAGGTACATAAAGTCCACCAAAAGATGCACTTGGATTTAATATAGCAAATGAAAATTCAACCTCTTGTGGTTTGATACCATCATTTCCTCTTGTTTCTATAAAACTCATTTAGTTTTCCTTATTTATTCATATATTTCGCGATTATATCATCTTTTGAGTAATAAGATGATAAAGTAATTTTTATTGCTCTAGTGTGTAGTATGTAAGTGTAGAGTTTCCAAACTTTTTACTTTTATATTGTTTAAATTTTCCAATATTTTGAGTCATACTTAATTCTGTTTTATGTTCAAATACTACCATCATTATATTTTCATTTTCTAAACTTTTTACCATTTTAAATGTATTGTGATATATCTCACCCATTCCATCTCTATAATCAAATGGAGGATCTACATATACTATTATAGGATCTTTTGTATTTTTTAATTGATTATTTACTATATTTGGTACAACCTCAAAACTATCTCCTAGTATCGTAGTACAAGCTGAACTATCTATACTTTTACAGTTATTACTAAGTGTTTTATATGCTCTTTTATCTATCTCTACAAAATAAGCATGTTTAGCACCTCTACTTATGGCTTCAAGACCAATACTACCACTACCTCCAAATGCTTCTACAAATATAGTATCTATAATATCAAACTGAAGTACATTAAAAAATGATTCTTTTAAGATTGATTTGCTAGATCTTGTAGAATCTAAACTTGGTAACTCTAATTGTTTACCTTTATATTTTCCTGCTATTATTCGTGTAGTTAATTTATTTTTTGCCATTTTTTACCTTTATCTTGCATAAGTAGTTGATCTACTCTCTCTTATTACATTTATTTTTATCTCACCTGGATATTGAACTTTTGCTTCAATATCATCTGCTATTTCACTAGCTAATAATACTGCTTCATCATCATTTACTAGTTTTGCATTTACTATTATTCTTAGTTCCCTACCTGCATTAATTGCATAGGCATTTTGAACTCCATTTTTAGAAATGGCAATAGTTTCTATATCTTCTACCCTTTTTAAAAACGATTGTAAAGCATCTCTTCTTGCACCTGG
This sequence comes from uncultured Helicobacter sp., assembly GCA_964482285.1. GTDB lineage: Bacteria > Campylobacterota > Campylobacteria > Campylobacterales > Arcobacteraceae > CAIJNA01. Next base: position 9,929 of record CAYZWZ010000020.1, read on the forward strand.
TCTTGCTGCACTTAAGGCATCTGCTGCACAAACTGCTGCACTTTCTATACTACTTGCATCTTCATGCCCATGATGTGCATATATTGCATTTATAACCTCTTGTGGTTCATTTAATCTTTTACATAAATCAGCCCCTAAATCAACATGAGATCCTTTTTTATCATAAGTAAGTGATTTACCAATATCATGTAAAAGCCCTGCACGTCTAGCTTTTATAGTATCTCCACCTAGTTGTGAAGCAATAAGACCGGATAGATATGCAACCTCTAAAGTATGAGCTAATGCATTTTGTCCATAAGATGCTCTATATCTTAATTTTCCAATTAAAATAATAAGCTCTTCATTCATATCTGTAATTCCAAGCTCTAAAACTGCTTCTTCACCCTCTTTTTTTATACTTTCATCAAACTCATTTTTTACACTTGTATATACTTCTTCTATTTTAGCTGGATGAATTCTTCCATCTTCTATTAATAGTTCAATAGTTTTTGTAGCAATTGCTCTTCTATAAAGATTAAAACTACTAATTGTTATAGTATTTTCCTCTTCAATTATAATATCAACTCCCAAAGTCATCTCAAGAGATTTTATATTTCGTCCCTCTTTACCTATAATTTTACCTTTTGTATCAGCATCTGGTAAATTTATATGATTAACTAACCTTTCAGCTGCAAATTCTCCAGCATATCTAGTAACTGCATTTGATAATATTTTATTCACTTCTTCTTTTGTTTTTTCTTGTGCAATTTTATACTCTTTTCTAAAAATAGATGCTACTTTTGCTCTTGATTCATTTTTTACTAGCTCAATCATCTTATCTTGGGCTTCTATACTTGTTAATCCACTTGCATTTTCTAATATTTTTAGACAATCTTTTGTTTTATTTATATACTCTTGCTCTTGTAAAGATAAACCTCTTTTTAGTGATTCAATCTCTTTTTTACTATTTAAGATAAGTTGTTTATCAAGCTTTATTGAATCTAATTCAGTTTTTACATAATTATCAACATCTTCTTTTTTCTTGGCTATCTCTTCTCTTGCTTTTTCAAACTCTTTATCTATATATTTTTTTGCATCTTCTTTTGCAATATTTAATTTATTTTTTGCTTCAAGCTCAATTAATTGAGCTTTTGCTTTTGCTTCTTGCATATAAGCACTATTAGAAGATGAATATTTTTTCATAGCAATAAAATATCCTATTAATATACTTACAATAGAAACTATTATATATATAATTATATTTTCCATTTTAAACCTTTATTGTTTATAATAATATCTGCTTTTACATCATAATTATTTGTTACTATATCTTTGCACCCACAATCAAGTAATTGTGTAAATATAACTCTTGGAGTGTAATCCAAAGAGAAAAAAAATCTATCATAAAAACCAACACCAAAACCTACTCTTCTAAATGTTTTATCATAAGCGATTGTTGGTACTACTGCTAAATCTATTTTTACTTTATATTTAAAATTTGAACTATTTGGTTCATAAATATTGTATTTTTTTTTAGATAATGGCAACCTATATGGCACAATCTTAAATTCATTTTTACTTATCATATAAGGTACATATACATTTATATTATTTTTTCTTAAATAGTTAATGAAATATCTAATATCTACTTCTTGTTTTAAAGGTAGATATAAAAGTATATTTTTATAGTTATTTTTTTTGATAATTTGTTGTAATATTTTATTTATATTTTTATTTATTGTGAATTTAAATATATCTTTAATATTTTTTTGTTTATTTATACAATATTTTCTAAGACTATCTTTAGATCTGTTATTCATATTTAAGCCTATTGCGATATAATTAAATATATTTTACCATAAGGAAATGAAATGAATATTAAAGTATTGACTTTTTTTTTAATTTTAATTACAACTATTTTTACGGCTTGTCAAGACAAAGAAACTATTGATGAAAGCGTAGTTAACCCAGTAAAAGAACAAAAAGTTCAAGAGAGAAGACTTCCAACTTTTCATCTAAAAACAACTAATGATCAAAACATTACTATTGAAGTTACTAAAGATGGTTGGAATTTTAAAGAATATCCAAATAAAGTAGTACTATTAAACTTTTTTGCTACATGGTGTCCACCTTGTAAAGCTGAGATTCCTCATCTAAATAATTTAGTAAAAGAGTACAAAGATGATTTTATTGTTATCGCTGTTTTAGTTGAAGAGAACAAAACAAATGAAGAGATAAATGAGTTTATAAAACAATACAATATTATTTATCCTGTTACAAATACACCAGAAAACTTTAATGTTGCAGGTGCTGTTGGCGGTGTTGATTCTATACCTGCTATGTATCTATTTACAAAAAAAGGTTTAGTATTACAAAACTATATTGGTGCTGTTGATGAAACAATACTAAGAACTGATATTAAAAAAGCAATGGAAAAATAATGTTCAGTTTCTTTAAAAAGAAAAAAAAAGAGGAAGATAAAGAGGAAGTTTTAGAAGAAAAAGAACTTCCATTAACTGAAGATGAGTCTTTAAAAGAGCCTATAAAAGAAGATACTGCAAAAGAGGTAATATCTGAAATAAAAGAAGAAGAAAAAGTTGAACAAGAAGAGCCTATAAAAGAAACTAAAGAGGTAGTAGTAAAAGAACAAAAGAAAAGTTTTTTTGCAAGAGCTTTAGAAAAAACTATAGGAAACTTATCTTCTATTATTCCTAAAAAAGCAGAAAAGATTGAGTTTGATGTTATAGAAGAACTTTTAATAGAATCTGATATGGAATATGAAATAGTAGAAAAAGCTATGGATGGACTTCCTGATATGATCACAAGAGCACAATTAAGACATAGACTTGTTATGCTTTTTGAACATTCACTAGAAGTTGATATGTCAAATTTACCAAAACCATTTGTACAATTAATCATTGGGGTAAATGGTGCAGGAAAAACTACAACAATTGCAAAACTAGCTACTAAATATAAAAGTGAAAATAAATCTGTAATACTAGGAGCTGGCGATACTTTTAGAGCTGCTGCTATTGAACAATTAAGTATTTGGGCAAATAAAATTGAAGTACCAATTATTAAAACAAAACAAGGTCATGATCCAAGTGCAGTTGCATACGATACTATATCTTCAGCTATTGCTAAAAATATCGATCACTGTATAATTGATACTGCAGGTAGACTTCAAACTCAAACAAACTTAAACAAAGAGTTACAAAAGATTGTAAAAGTTTGTAACAAAGCAAAAGAAGGTGCTCCTGATCAAAAATTATTAATTTTAGATGGTACTCAAGGAAACACAGCAATTGCTCAAGCAAAAGCTTTTCATGAGATGGTAGATATTGATGGTATTATTGTAACAAAATTAGATGGAACAAGTAAAGGTGGAGCTTTGTTTTCAGTATCTAATCAACTAGAACTTCCTATATTATTTGTAGGTATTGGTGAGAAAAAAGAGGATTTAATACCTTTTTCACCTGATAATTTTGTAGATAGCTTACTTGATGGGATCTATTTGTAAAACACTATGCAAAGCCTTCTTTTAGCAAAAAATAAAAAAGAATGGCTTTATATTGTCTCTTTTTTTGTTGTTATATTTTTTATAAATATTTCATTTGAATATTATAAATATAAAAACTTAACACAAGAAGAGATATATACAAACACTTCAAAAATCATAAATATTTATGATAAACCTAATTATAAAGTCTTAAAACTTTCAAATAATGATTTTACTTTTTTTACTTCTACAAAAAATAACTTTAATAAAAATAACAATATATTTATTAGTATCATAACTACAAATATAGACTTTATATCTTATCTAAAAGGTTTTTATGCAAAAAGTTTCAATATATATGAAAATCCAATAAATAACCAAAATAGTTTATTTGATAAAGCAAAGTCATATATTGATTCTGAACATAAAAATAAAAATATCTCTTCACTATTCAATGCCCTATTTTTAGCAATACCTTTAGATAAAGATTTACAAAATATTATATCATCTTATGGGATTTCACATCTTATTGCAATTAGTGGATTTCATCTTAGTGTTTTATCACTGATAGTTTATTTTATATTTAATATATTATATAAACCAATCCATCAAAGATATCTTCCTTATAGAAATAAACAATATGATTTACTATTAGTTAGTTCTATTGTATTATTTTTATACCTAATATTTTTATCTTCTCAAGCTCCTTTATTAAGAGCATTTGTTATGTATATTTTTGCAATTTTTGCCCTTAGATCAAATATTAAATTATTATCTTTTACAACACTACTTTTATGTATATTAATTATTATATCCTTATTTCCTAAACTCTTATTTTCTTTATCATTTTGGTTTAGTATATGTGGTGTTTTTTATATTTTTTTATTTTTACAATATTTTAAATCATTAAATAAGATAGTACTATTTATATTTTTAAATATATGGCTATATCTTGCTATTAATCCAATATCACATATGTTTTTTGCCAACACTAGTTTATATCAGTTATTTTCACCATTTTTAACTATGCTGTTTTCTATATTTTATCCACTTGAGTTACTTTTGCATTTAGTAAATATGGGAAATATTTTAGATAAATATATTGAAATATTTTTAAACCATACTATTGAAGTAAAAAATAGTTTTACAAATATTTACTTTTTTATATTCTATTTAATTGTTAGTTTTGCAAGTATCAAATCAAAAAAAGCTTTTATATTATTAAATATTTTAATAATACTTTTTAATATATATTTGTATAATCACTAATGGATAAAATAATAGACTTCAAAAGATATTCATCTATACATATAGGTGATAAACACTCAGTAAAAATAATCAACGATATAGCAAACTATGATGACTATACTATTTTAGGAAGATGTAACAACACCCTAATCTCTCCAAATGCAAAAAATCTTGCAATATTAGGAAATAAATTTGATTATATATATCAAGAAGATGAAAAATTAATAGTAGGTGCAGCAACATCTAGTGGTAAGCTACTTACATATTGTAAAAAAAATGATATAGCTAATTTTGAGTTGCTAGCAAAACTACCTGGGAATATGGGTGGCTTAGTAAAAATGAATGCTGGATTAAAAGAATATGAGATTTTTAATCATCTACATAGTATAAAAACTCAAGATGGAATTATACTAAAAAAAGATATTCCACATAGCTATAGATATACAAATATCAAAGGGATAGTATATGAAGTAACTTTTGATATACAAAAAGGTTACTGTAAACAAACACAAGATATGTTTGTACATATGAGAGATAATCAACCAAACCTTCCAAGTGCTGGATCTTGTTTTAAAAATCCAAAAGAATATAGTGCAGGATACTTAATCGAAAATGTTGGTCTAAAAGGTTATGTTATAGGTGGTATGTCTTTTTCATCTCAACATGCAAATTTCTTAGTAAATTTAGGTGATGGTACATATAATGAAGCAATAGAACTTATAAATTTAGCAAAACAAAAAGTAAAAGATAAGTTCAATATAGATTTAGAATTAGAGATTATAATAGTTTAAATATGAAAAAAGTAAAAGGTTTTATTTTAATAAGTTCATTATTTTTACTCCTTTTATTTTCATATTTAAGTATATCTACTATACAAAATCAAACATACTCATCAAAAATTGATAAACTAAAATACTTTGAACTTCAAGCCTTAATCCATATTAAATATATAAAAGATCAATTATTAAAAAATACTCCAATAGAAGATATTGATATAAATGATACTAGATACTCTATAAATATAGTTAAATATATACAAGAAAATAGTATCAAATATGATATTTATATAAAACACAAAACTGAACATATAAGTATATATAAAACATTAAGTTTAAAATAATATTAATTTTACTATAATTATTGCTTTTCAAATTAAAAAAAGTAAAATAATAGGGATAAATATGAGACACTTTCTAACTTTAAAAGATTATACAAAAGAGGAAATTCTTGAAATAATTGATTTAGCTATTAAAATCAAAAAAGAGACAAAAGCTAAAGTTTTTAAAGATTACTTACCAAAACAAACTTTAGGTATGATTTTTGAAAAATCAAGTACTAGAACTAGAGTTAGCTTTGAAACTGGTATATATCAACTAGGTGGTGTTGGATTATTTTTAAGTTCAAACGACATACAACTAGGTCGAGGAGAGCCTATTAAAGATACTTCTAGAGTTATATCTTCTATGGTAGATATGATTATGATTAGAAATGACTCTCAAAAAGAGCTAGAAGAGTTTGCCTCTTATTCAAAAGTGCCCGTTATAAATGGACTTACAGATCTTTATCATCCTGTTCAACTTATGGCTGATTATTTAACAATAATAGAACATAACTTACAAGAGAATCTAAAAGTAGCATATGTGGGTGATGGAAACAATATGACTCATTCTTGGCTAATGTTAGCTAGTAAATTAGGATTTGATCTAAATATTGCAACACCAAAAGGTTGTGAAGTAGATCAAAATATTTTAAATGATGCATTAAATTTTGCAAAAGAATCTGGTGCAATAATTAAAACAATGTATGATGTAAATGAAGCAGTAAAAGACTGTACAGTTGTAACAACTGATACATGGATATCTATGGGGCAAGAGGATCAAAAAGAGCAAAAAATAAAACAATTTAATGGATTTATAGTTGATAATAATTTAATGAACAAAGCCCAAAAAGATGCTATCTTCTTACACTGTTTACCAGCTTATAGAGGTTATGAAGTTAGTGAAGATATTTTCGAAAAACACTCAAATACTATTTTTAGTGAAGCTGAAAATAGACTACATGCTCAAAAAGCTATTATGGTATGGCTAGATAGTAAATTAATTTAATCTATTAGTATCTATTGTAATTTTTAATTTTAAACAAATTCTATTTATGATACTATCTATTATAACAAGATAAAAGGACTAAAACAATGAAGTTATTATTTAACCTATCATTCAAACAAAAGTTACTTATACTTTTAAGTTTTCCATTAATTGGATTTATATTTTTCTCTAGCTTACAAAGCTATAACTATTATAATTCATATTCAAGTATGAAGAAGATAGAAACTTTAACTATTTTATCTACAAAAATATCAAAGTTTGTTCATGAAACTCAAAAAGAGAGAGGTTTAACAGCAGGTTATTTAGGAAGTGAAGGTAAAAAATTTAAATTTAAACTTCAAGAACAGCGTAAAAATACTGATGCTAAATATAAAGATATAAAAAAATTTATAGCTACAATAGAATTTTCTGAAGAAACTAAAGATTTATTAAATAATATTCAAAAAGCCTTAGATATGTTAAAAGATTTAGATTCAATAAGAGATAGAATTGATAATTTAAATATATCATTAGCAGATGCTATAAAATATTACTCAACTATAAATAATATTATGTTAAATGAGATAATTTATATATCTACACATTCTGATGTATCTAAAATTACTCAAGAGATTATTTCATATTCAAACTTTTTATTATCAAAAGAGAAAGCTGGTATAGAAAGAGCTGTAGGTACTTCATTTTTAGGTAATGATGCATTTAAAGAGGGGATGAGAATTAAATTTATCAATCTTATTGAAGCACAAAATATATTTATGAATCTATTTTTATTAAATGCAAATCCAAAAGCAAAAGAGTACTACTTTAATGCAATTGACAACAGTGCAATAAAAGAAGTAAATAAAATTAGAAAAACAATAATTAACTCAACAAATAAACATGCATTAATAGCAAGAATAAAAGAGCTAGTTGGATATGGTGGAATGATACATAACTTTAAAAACTATGTTCTAAGAGGAAAAAGTAAATATGTAAATAGATTTAATGCACAATACAAAGAATTATTAAATTTAGTAAATCAATATAAAAATATGAATGATATTACAACTCAAGAGAAACAACTACTTGATAATATTGTAAAAGTATTTACAACATATAAAAAAGGTTTACCATATGTTATTAAAGCTACTCAAAATGGTATGACAATAAGAGAACTTGATAAAATAGTAAAAGTAAATGACTCTCCAGCTGTTAATGCTCTTGCTAAATTAAATAAAAGTTTATTCTCTGTAAAACCAGAATACTGGTTTGGTCAAATGACTGAAAAAATCAATATTTTAAAAGATATTGATAATGAATTATCAACTAGATTATTAGCTGATGTTCAAGAGATTAAAAATAATGCTTTTAATATCTTAGTGATTATGCTTATAATATCTGTAGTAGGTATAATTATTACACTATTTATATCATCAATGATTATTTACAATCTTCAATCATCTATTAAACTATTTAAAGATGGATTAGATGAATTCCTATCTTATGTTGTAAGAGAAAAAGATGAAGTTGAACTTATAAAAGTTCAAGGTAAAGATGAATTTGCTCAAATGGCAACAGATGTAAATAAAAAAATAAAACAAGTATCTAAAATTATTGAAGTTGATAAAAATACAGTAGAAGAGATAGATGATATCATGGGTAAAATTACAAATGGTTTCTATGGATATCATATCCACCAAACAGGAGCTTCTAGTGAAGTTAGAAAATTAAGAGATACTATTAATACAATGGCAAAAGATGCTAAAAGAAAATTTGATATTATCAATAATTTACTAGATACTTATGGTCTTGGAGATTTTACTTATAAAATATCTGAAGAAGATTCAAAAGGTATGTATGGAGACTTTGGAAGTGTATTAAATTCTACAATTTTATTAGGTCAAAATATTTCAGAGCTACTTGCACAATTATCAAATGCAGGTGATTCATTAGAAAAAAATACAAATGTATTATTATCATCTTCAACACTACTTGCAAATTCATCAAATGAACAAGCAGCATCACTTGAACAAACTGCAGCTGCAGTTGAACAAATCACTCAAAATATTAGACATACAACTTCTAATGTTAGTGCAATGTCAGATATTGCAGATAGTGTTACAAAATCAGCAGCTGAGGGTGAAGTACTAGCAACTGAAACAACAAAATCAATGGATGAGATAAATACAAAAGTAGAAGCAATCAATGATGCTATTACTATTATTGATCAAATAGCATTCCAAACAAATATTCTTTCATTAAATGCTGCTGTTGAAGCTGCAACTGCAGGTGAAGCAGGAAAAGGCTTTGCTGTTGTTGCACAAGAGGTTAGAAATCTTGCCTCAAGATCTGCAGATGCTGCAAATGAGATTAAACTATTAGTTGATAGTGCAAATCAAACAGCAACTAAAGGTAAAGCAATATCAGATAAGATGATCCATGGATATAATGAATTAAACGAAAAAATTATTCAAAATAAAAATATGATTGATCAAGTATTGTTAGCATCAAGAGAACAAGAAGCAAGTATAGAACAAATTAATACAACAGTAACTGCTTTAGATAATGTAACTCAAAAAAATGCCCACTCTTCATCGCAAATTTCTCAATTATCAAATGAAGTATCTAACTTATCTAAACAATTAACTTCTTCTGCAGAAAATGCAATAATAAATGAAGAGACAAAACATGGTGTTTGTAATGTTCAATTGTTAAATGAATTATCAAAAAGAAAATATGAACATATTGCATTTATAGATAATAACTTTAACAAGCTAGGTGAAAATAAAACATGGACAGTAACAAATCCAAATGAATGTAATCTAGGAAAATGGATTAAAGAGTGTGAAAATAAAGGTGAAGTATTTACAAAAACTCAAAACTGGTCTAATTTAAAAGAATACCACTCAAATGTACATGAGATAGTTCAAAAATATATAAATCAAGATAGTAAAAAAGCATCAAACTTTGAGCTTAGAATAACTGCTGAAAAACTAAATCAAGCAATTACAGATACATTTAATGGTATAGATATGATCAAATATGAATACTGTAAACTAACAAAAGAACAAGAAGAGTAAAAAACTCTTCTTAAACTAAAAAAGCAGCTAAATTATTTAGCTGCTTTTTTTATTTTAAATAATATTATATACTACTCTTCAAATAAAATATCTTCTATTTTACTTTTAACTACATCTAAACTTTTAAATGGTTTTGTTATATAGTTACTAGCTCCAAATTTATGAGCTTCTATTGATCTTTCAAGTGTATCAAAAGCTGTCATCATCATAACCTTTGTTTTATTACCTGAATTATGTAAGTCTTTTAATAGACTAATACCATCAAGAGTTGGCATCATAATATCTAAAAGTAAAAGATCGTAATTTCCACTTTTAACTGCACTTAATCCATTTTGAGGATTAGAAAAAGTTTGAATATCATATCCATTTTTAGAAAGATATCTCTCTAATATATTTAAAATATCTTGTTCGTCATCAATAATTGCTATTCTTGGCATAGTACATCCTTTAATTTATAATATAAATTGTAACATAGATGTAATAAAAAAATAATAAAATAATATTATTTTTTTATTTTTTGTTTTCTTTAATTTTTCTTGCTGCTCTCATATTTGATGAAGCTAATTTTCTCATATCTTCTGTAGTATCTGATTCATCCATTATCTCTAATCCAAGTAATGTTTCAATACAATCTTCAAGGGTAACAATACCTTCTGTTTGATCATAACTATCAGTTACAATTAAAAGGTGACCTTTTACTTTTGTAAAACTATGTAAAGCTTTAGATACAGGTATATTCTCATTAATACTATCTACTTTAATCATTATTGATTCCATAGTTTGTTCTTTATTTTTAATAGCATTTTTAAATAATTTTTTTGTTAAAACCATACCAACAATATTATCTATACTATCTTTATATACGGGAACTCTTGAAAATTTATATGTTCGTTCATCATCAAGTATATCTTTTATTTTTGTATCACTAGATACTGCAAATACTACAGATCTTGGTGTTAAAATATCTTTTATTTTCATCTGTTTCATAGTAAGTGTATTTTCAATAATATCTGATTCTAAATCATTTATAACACCGTTCTCTTCACTTAATAGTGCTGTGTGAAGAATCTCTTCTCTTGTAACTTCTGATGAACCATCATTTTTATTTATCTTTCTAGTAACAAATAAAGTGATAATGATTATAGGATAAGTTAATATAACAAAAAAGTTTATTATTTTTGTAGCTGGAATTGCAAGCTGTTTCCAATAAACTGCACCTATTGTTTTAGGGATAATCTCTGCAACAAACAAGATTAAGAAAGTAAGTATAATAGATACCGCAAGTATAATATCTGGATTACCTTCAAATACTTTTTGTGCTTGTATACCAATAGCAGTTGCTCCTAAAGTATTAGCAAAAGTATTTAATATAAGAATAGAAGATATAGATTTATCAATATCCTCTTTTAATTTTTTTAGTGCTTTTCCTGCTTTAGGATTTTTTTCTTCTAATACAGATATATATGTTATATTTGTAGATAAAAGAACTGATTCAAGAACAGAACATAAAAATGAAATACTCAAAACTAAAATAAATAATATTACTAAAGTTTCCATTTTAAACCTTTTTTAGTAGTTTTTATAAGTATGGGGGAATAAGTATCCAATTTGTTAAGTCCTTAATTTTAATTTTATTTATTATTATATCTAAAAAAGTTGAATTATTAATAAATACTACCAAATACACCTACAACTTTACCCATAATATTAATTTCATCTTTTGAAGTTACTTGTACAGGGTATTCTTTATTATCTGAAATTATATCTATTTGTCCATCTATTCTTTTTTGTATTCTTTTTACAAAAAGTCCATTTTCGTTAGTAAATGCATAAATACCATCTTTACTTATATCTTTTTTTTGTGTATCTAAAAATATAATATTACCTGTATTTAGTGTTGGCTCCATACTATCACCTGTAACATTTATAGCTTCAATATTTTTAATATTAGCTTCACCTCCTAATATAGATATAAAATAATCAGGAACATCGAGTTTTTCATAAGAATCATCAGCATCATATGCACCTCCACCTGCACTTACAGAAATATCGGGAAAATATTTAATCCAATACTTATCAGTACTATCTATAAGTGAACTTGGATCTTGCCCATAAAGCAACCAATTTATGGATATTTTCTTTATTGCACAAAAATCAAGTATATTTGCAAATGGTATTTTATTTCTTGTTTTCATTGTGGCTAAATTTGCTTGAGTGATATTTAAAGAATCTGCAACATCTTTATCAAATATCTTCCCATTTGAGCTATCTTTACTTAATACATCTTTTAATTTTTCAATTATATTAATAACATCTAACATAAAAAATCCTTTAAAATTATTTTATTTTATTAAATTATAACAAAAAATATTACAAATTGCAATGTTTTTATAAAATAAGATATTTTTTTGTCATAATACTTTTATAAATTCAACATGAGGAAATAAAATGTATAAAAATATAAAAAAGTTAAATTCCAAATTTGATAAGTTTTTACATAAATTAGACAAAATACTTTTATAATCAGTAAAAATAATTTATCCTAAAGCATTATTTTTATAAAATTAGGCAAATATTTAATTTAGAGATTTTCTAAATTAAATAATATTATCGGAGAATATATGGAAGAGATAAATTTAACAGCAGAAGCTTTAAAATTTATGGCATTAGGTATGGGAATTGTATTTACATTCCTTACTGTTATGATTTTTGCACTTAAACTGCAAGCATATTTGATTGCTAAATTTTTTAAAGAAGAAGAGAAAAAAGTTACTACGCAACATATGAAGGCATCATCAAGTACTACTGATGATTCTGCTATCACTGCAGCTATTACTGCTGCAATAATACATCACAACAATATAAAAGGTTAAAATAATATGGCTAAAAAATTTATTGATATAATGGATACTACTTTTAGAGACGGATTTCAATCTGTTTTTGGAGGAAGAGTTCTTATGGACGATTTCTTTCCAGCAGTTGAAGCTGCAAAGCATGCTGGAATAACACACTTCGAATTTGGTGGAGGGGCAAGATTCCAGTCTTTATACTTCTACTTACAAGAAGATGCATTTAAAATGATGGATAGATTTAGATCTATTGTTGGACCAGATGCAAATTTACAAACTCTATCTAGAGGTATAAACACTGTTATGCTAGATACTGGTTCTAGAGAATTAGTTGACCTACACGCAAAAATGTTTGCAAAACATGGTACAACTACAATTAGAAACTTTGATGCATTAAATGATGTTAAAAACTTAGAATACTCTGCACAATGTATTAAAAACCATGGTTTAAAACATGAAGCAGTTGTTACTATGATGGATCTACCACCTGGTTGTGAAGGTGCGCATGATGTTGCATTTTATGAAAAAACATTAAGAAGTATTTTAGATTCTGGTTTACCATATGATTCTATTTGTTTTAAAGATGCAAGTGGAACAGCAAATCCTAATAAAATCCATGAAACAATTAAAATGGCTAGAAAATTATTAGGTGAAGATACTCATATTAGATTACATACTCATGAAACAGCAGGTGTTTCAGTTTCTGCATATTTAGCTGCACTTGATGCAGGTGCAGATGGTATAGATTTAGCTGCTAGTCCTGTAAGTGGTGGAACATCTCAACCAGATATCCTTACACTTTTACATGCTACTAAAGGTACTAAATATGATCTTGGTGGATTAGAATTATCAAAAATTTTAACTTATGAAGAGACATTAAAAGATTGTTTAAGTGACTACATGATGCCACCTGAAGCAACTCAAGTTTCTCCATTAATTCCATTCTCTCCAATGCCAGGTGGAGCATTAACTGCAAATACTCAAATGATGAGAGATGATAATACTCTAGATAAATTCCCAGAAGTTATAAAAGCTATGCAAGAAGTTGTAGAAAAAGGTGGATTTGGTACAAGTGTTACACCAGTATCTCAATTTTACTGGCAACAAGCATATGCAAATGTAATGTTTGGACCATGGAAACAAATAGCTCCAGGTTATGGGAAAATGGTATTAGGTTACTTTGGAGACACTCCAACTGCACCAGATGCAGAGATTATTAAATTAGCAAGCCAAAAACTAAAATTAGAGCCTACAAATGAAAATCCTCTTGATTTAGCAGATAAAGATCCAAGAAAATCATTAGATGCATGGAAAGAAAGATTAGAAATAGAAGGTATTTCAGCTACTGAAGAAAATATATTCATAGCTGCAGCTTGTGAAGAAAAAGGGATTGCATTCTTAAAAGGTGAATCAACTTTAAATATTAGAAAAATAAGTGAAAAAGAAAAAACAGAAACAAAAGAAGAAAAAGGAAATAATACAATGGCAGATGGAAATTACACAGTAGTTGTTGATGGTAAAAAGTTTAGTGTACAAGTTGCACAAGGTGATGTAGATATTAAAGTTGCTCCAAGTGCAGCTCCTGCTGCTCAAACTCAAGCTGAAGTACCAAGTAGTGCTGGTGGAACAGAAGTACCTGCAAGTGTAAATGGTAATGTATGGAAAATTCTAGTTAAAGCTGGTGATAAAGTAGAAAAAGGTCAAGTTGTTGCAATACTTGAAGCTATGAAAATGGAAATTGATATTGAAGCACCATGTGCTGGAACTGTATCTTCACTAAATGTCGCTGCCAATGATGCTGTTGAAGAGGGACAAACTTTAGCTGTAATTAGCTAATAATTTACTTTACGGAGAAAAGAATGAGAAAAATAATTGCAGCAATGCTGATTATGACTTTTTCAATGTTTACTATGAACTTGAGTGCAAATGATGCAGTCCAAGCTCATGGTGAGCAAGTTGAAAAAAAAGAATACCAATCTAAAACATTATCAGAATTAATGGTATCGTTTTATGAAACAACAGGTATTAATGCCCTGATAAACCCAAGAGATGATGTAATGACATCTGAACCTAATGCTGCAAATCAAAGACCTATGACATCTTTTGAGCAAACATGGGGAAGAATTATTATGTTTATTGTTGTAGGTTTATTATTTTATTTAGCTATTGCTAAGAACTTTGAACCTTTACTTTTATTACCAATTGCTTTTGGTGGTTTACTAGCTAATATTCCTTTAGCTCATATGGGTGGGGAACATGGTATGCTTGGTATTATTTATAATATGGGTATAGCGAATGAATTCTTTCCACTTCTAATTTTTATGGGTGTTGGAGCTATGACTGATTTTGGTCCGCTTCTGGCTAACCCTAAAACAGCAATTCTAGGTGGAGCAGCTCAATTTGGTATATTTGGTTCATTAGTTGGTGCTGTTATGATTGGATTTGATCTTCAAACTGCATCTGCTATATCAATTATTGGTGGGGCGGATGGTCCAACATCAATTTTTATTGCAAATAGACTAGCTCCAGAGATGCTTGGAACTATTGCAGTTGCTGCATATTCTTATATGGCACTTGTACCTGTTATTCAACCTCCAATTATGAAACTTCTTACAAATGAAGAAGAAAGAAAAATTAAAATGCCACCTTTAAGAAAGGTACATAGATTAGAAAAATTATTCTTACCTATTCTTATTTTAATGATGGCTATTTTAATTTTACCAGAATCAACTCCACTTATTGGTGCATTTGCATTTGGTAACTTTGCAAAAGAATCTGGTGTTGTTGAAAGATTAAATGAAACAATGCAAAATTCACTAATTAATGTTGTAACAATATTCTTAGGTTTAGGTGTTGGTTCAAAACTAGCAGCAGATAAATTCTTAGTACTTGATACTATGGGAATTATGGTTATTGGTTTACTTGCATTTAGTGCAGGAACAGCAGCTGGAGTACTTATGGCAAAACTTATGAATAAGTTCTCAAGTAAAGATAATCAAATAAATCCACTAATAGGAGCAGCTGGAGTTTCAGCTGTACCTATGAGTGCGAGAGTTGTAAGTAAAGTTGGTCAAGAATTTGACAAATCAAATATATTATTAATGCACGCAATGGGTCCAAATGTTGCAGGTGTTATTGGTTCAGCAGTGGCAGCTGGTGTACTATTATCAATATTCAAATAATTAGGAAAAAAGAAAAATGTCTGATATTAAAAACTCACTAAATCTAGAAAATGTAGGAACTATATATAGAAACCTAGATATTGATACTCTTATGGATCATGCAGTTAAAAATGAAGGTGCTTCTATATCATCTACAGGTGCACTTATGATTGATACTGGTGTATTTACAGGAAGAAGTCCTAAAGATAAATACTTTGTAGATCAAGCTCCTTCAAATCAACATATATCTTGGGGTGAAGTGAATAAAAAGATCACAAAAGAAGTATATGAAGATTTAAAGAAAATTAGTTTAGATCAATTAAGTGGAAAAGATTTATATGTAACTGATGTATTTGCTGGTTCAAGTCCAAGTAGTAGAAAATCTGTAAGAATTATTACAGAGATCGCATGGCAATCACATTTTGTTCAAAATATGTTTATTAGACCAACAAAAGAGGAATTAGAAAATTTTGTACCTGATTTTACACTTTATAATTCATGTAAAGCTACAAACCCTGACTATGAAAAACAAGGATTAAATTCTGAAGTTTTTGTAGCGTTTAATGTTGAAGAAAATGAAGCAGTTATTGGTGGAACTTGGTATGCAGGTGAGATCAAGAAAGGTATCTTCTCAATGATGAACTACTGGTTACCTTTGGATAATAAAATGGCTATGCATTGTTCTGCAAATGTTGGAGAAAAAGGTGATACAGCTTTATTCTTTGGACTTAGTGGTACAGGTAAAACTACACTATCTACAGACCCTAAAAGAGCTTTAATTGGTGATGATGAGCATGGTTGGGATGATGAAGGTGTATTTAACTTTGAAGGTGGATGTTACGCAAAAGTTATCGATCTTGATGCATCAAGTGAACCTGAAATATTTGCAGCTATTAAAAAAGGTGCAATATTAGAAAATGTTGTAGCAAATGAAAAAGGTGAAATCGATTACAGCGATACATCTAAAACTCAAAACACAAGAGTTTCTTATCCTATAGATCATATTGAAAATATTCAAGAAAACTCTATGGCAGGACACCCTACTAATATTATCTTTTTAAGTGCTGATGCATTTGGTGTATTACCTCCAGTATCTAAACTTACAAAAGAACAAGCTATGTATTACTTCTTAAGTGGATACACTGCAAAAGTTGCTGGTACTGAAAGAGGTATCAATGAACCAACTGCAACATTTAGTGCTTGTTTTGGTGAAGCTTTCTTACCTTTACACCCAACAGATTATGCAAAACTATTAGGTGAAAAAATAGAAGAACATAATGTAAATGTATATCTTGTAAATACAGGATGGACAGGTGGTGCTTATGGTACTGGTAAAAGAATGAGTATCAAAAATACAAGAGCTTGTATCAATGGTATTTTAGATGGAAACATCAATGATAGTGAATTTGAAGTACTTGATATATTCAATCTTCAAATCCCTAAAACTTTAGATGGTGTTGATACAGAAGTATTAAACCCTAGAAATACTTGGGAAGATAAATCTGCATATGATGAATCTGCTAAAAAATTAGCATCTATGTATGTTGAGAACTTTAAAAAATACTTAACAGATGATAGTGATTTTGATTTTACAGAAGCAGGACCTACAGTTTAGATATAATCTTAATATTAAACAAATACTGAATAAAAGGGATAGAGTTTTTCTATCCCTTTTTTAATAAAGAAGAGATATGAAAATAAAACTAACAGACTTTTTAGATGATATTGCAGATAACTGTTCATATATATCATTTTTATCAATAAGACATATACTAAACAAACTATATGATGATGTAGAAAATGACCATGAGAATAAAGAAGAGTTACTAAAAATAGTTGAAGATTATTCTTTTTTACTTAGATACTTAAACGATTATGCGGGTGTAATATATAGACAACACAATAGTAGTGTAGAACTTATATATTCAGAGCTATGTAAACACTTTAATCTAAGTATAGATAATAAATATACATTTGAACATATTGTAAAAAAACTTCAAAAACAAACTCCATCTTTACTTATGAGTTTAAGTGATGAAGATATAAAAATACAAACAATAGAAAATTTTTGTGAAAAGTTAGATCATGTAAAAGGATCTAAATATTATAATGACAATAAAAAAGAATTATCAGAAACTATAGAAAGTTTAGAAAAAAATATTGCCTTAGTAAAAATGGCATCTCAAATGAGCTAGCAGTAACTATACTGCTATTTCAGAACTAACTTCTAGTCCAAACCCATTTAATCCTATAAATGAATGTTTTTGCTTACTTGATGTAAGTAAATTTATTTTATTTATACCCATTTTATTTAATATTTGAGCCCCTACCCCAAAATCTTTCATATTTTGTTTTACTTCATCATTTGATTTTAAAAATACTAATAATCCACCATTCTCTTTTAAGTAATTAATACTATTTAACATAGAATCTAAAGATTTTTTATTCATAAACATATTTATATCAAACTCTATTGTATGAAATTTAATATTTGTACTATCATCATTATTATCTTTAAACTTTATAATTGTATGTTGATTGTTTAAATGATCTTCAAATATAAATTTTGCAACTTTAGTATCAAAAAATTCTATATCTTCTCTTGAAATTTCGTTTACTAAAGATTCATGAGATAATCTATACTCTACTAAATCAGATATATATACTTGTACCATATCGTGTTTTTTTGCAAAAATATCAAGATCATCTCTTCTTGCCATTGTTCCATCATCTTTCATAATCTCACATATTACAGATTCTCCTGCAAGTCCTGCTAATCTACAAAGATCAATACTTCCTTCAGTGTGTCCAGTTCTTACTAATACACCACCATCTTTTGCAATAAGTGGGAATATATGCCCTGGTTTTACTAGCTCATTTTCATTGCTAATAGGGTTTGCTAATATTTTAATAGTATCATCCCTTTCTTTTGCACTAATTCCGGTACTAGCTTTTGCACAATCAACAGAAACTGTAAATGCTGTTTCATAAGATGATGTATTACTTTGTACCATTGGATTAAGGCCAAGTCTAGAAGCAGTGTTATTAGATACTGCAACACATATTAAACCTTTTGCATGAGTTGCCATAAAGTTTACATGATCAGGAGAACTAAGAGCTGCTGAATATACTAAATCACCCTCATTTTCTCTATCCTCATCATCAAGCATAATTACCATTTTACCTTTTTTAATCTCTTCGATTGCGTCTTTTACTCTTTGTATTGCTGACATTTAATTAGCCTTTTTATTATTTGTATAAATTATTGTTGATTATAGCAGAAATTTTAAAATTTATTATAAATTTACTTGACTTATTTTTATTTTTGTACTATAATTCTGCCAGTTAAACGAATGGGGTATCGCCAAGCGGTAAGGCCTCGGCTTTTGGTGCCGATATTCGCAGGTTCGAATCCTGCTACCCCATCCATTTACTTTCAAGTCGCGGAATAGAGCAGCACGGTAGCTCGACGGGCTCATAACCCGTAGGTCGCTGGTTCAAATCCAGCTTCCGCA
>CAYZWZ010000021.1:0-28434 GCA_964482285.1 uncultured Helicobacter sp.
GAAGACATACTCCATTCTTTAATAACTATAGACCACAATTCTATGTAAGAACAACAGATGTTACTGGTTCTATTACATTAGCTGAAGGTACAGAAATGGTTATGCCAGGTGATAATGTTGAATTAACAGTAGAATTAGTTGCTCCAGTTGCTCTAGAAAAAGGTACAAACTTTGCTATTAGAGAAGGTGGTAGAACTGTTGGTGCTGGTGTTGTTTCAGAAATCATCGAATAAGGATTAGACTATGGCAAATGGTGTAAGAATTAAAATAGGACTTAAATGTGAAGAGTGTGGTGATATTAACTACACTACAATGAAAAATCCTAAAACACATACAGAAAAATTTGAAGTAAAAAAATATTCTCCAAGATTGAGAAAACATACACTTCATAAAGAAGTAAAATTAAAGTCGTAAGACTTTAATTTACAACAAAGTTTTTGCTTTGTTGTAAACTAGGCCAATAGCTCCAATGGTAGAGCACCGGATTCCAAATCCGGGTGTTGGGGGTTCGAGTCCCTCTTGGCCTGCCATTAATATTTTAACAGTAATAAATATTAAGAAATATAAGTATTTTTTAATATTTGATACATAGATTTAAAGGATCACTTTTGAATAATTTAATACATTATTATAAACAAGCTAAAGATGAATTACACAAAGTAATTTTTCCTATAAAAGAACAAGTAAAAAGTGCATATTTATCTGTATTTGTTGTAGTGACAGTTATATCACTATATTTAGCACTTATTGATTCAATTATGTCAGTAAGTTTATCATCTATTATGAACTAAAGGAAATAAATTGGCACACAATTGGTACGCAATTCAAACTCACTCTGGAAGTGAACTTACAATAAAAAGAGCATTATTAAGTCTAAAAGAAGATCTAAATGATGGAAGAATACAAGATGTATTAGTTCCAACAGAAGATTTAATTGAGATCAAAAAAGGTCAAAAGAAAATTATAGAAAAACCTTTATATTCTGCATATGTATTTGCTAATATTGATCTTGATACTGCATTATGGCATGCTATTCAATCTATGCCAAAAGTAGGTAGATTTATTGGTGAATCAAAAAGACCATCTCCTTTAAGAAAAAAAGATATTGAACAAATATTAAATAAAGTTGAAAAAAGAGATGCTCCTAAACCTAAAGTTTCATTTGAAGAGGGTGAACTACTTAGAATTAAAGAGGGTTCATTTGCCAACTTTAATGGTCATGTTGAAGCATTTGACATGACATCTGGAATGATAACTATGAATGTTTTAATTTTCGGAAGAAATACTCCTGTTGAAATATCATATACTCAAGTTGAAAGAGTTGTTGAATAATATTCAACCAACTCTTCTATAGTAGGTATTAAAATATACTAATTATAGTTTATTTTAATGCCTATGGCATACATTTACAAAAAATAATAAGGAAATAAAATGGCAAAAAAAGTCGAAGGAATATTAAAACTTCAAATACCTGCTGGTGCTGCAAATCCATCACCACCTGTTGGACCTGCTCTTGGACAAAGAGGAATTAATATCATGGAATTCTGTAAAGCATTCAATGAAAAAACAAAAGGAAATGCAGGATTTAAAATACCTGTAGAGATTACTGTATATAGTGATAAAAGTTTTACATTTGTTACTAAACAACCACCAATGAGTGAATTAATCTTAAAAGCTGCTAATCTTAAAAAAGGTAGTGATAATGCACTTAAAAATAAAGTTGCATCTATATCTAAAGATACAGTTATGGAAATCGTTAAACAAAAAATCGCTGATTTAAATACAAATGATGAAGAACAAGCTGCAAAAATTGTTGAAGGTTCATGTAGAAGTATGGGAATCACAATAGACTAATCTCTTGTGATTTAATAGCCAAAGACCACATCGGCTTAAAAAGTGGAAGCAAAAAAATTGCGAAAAGGAAAAATATGAGTAAAAGATATAAATCTTTATTAGAAAAAGTAGATGTAGAAAAAAGATATAGTGTTGATGAAGCTATCTCAACTGTAAAAAGTTTAGCTTCAGCAAAATTTGATGAAACAATTGATTTAGCATTAAACTTAAATGTTGATCCAAGACATGCTGATCAAATGATTAGAGGTGCTGTTGTACTTCCTAGTGGAACTGGTAAATCTGTAAGAGTTGCAGTTATGGCTAAGGGAACTAAAATGGACGAAGCAACTGCAGCTGGTGCTGATATTGTTGGTAACGACGATTTAGTTGAAGCTATCCAAGCTGGAAATATCGATTTTGATGTTTTAATTGCTACTCCAGATACAATGGGACTAGTTGGTAAAATTGGTAGAATTCTTGGACCAAAAGGTTTAATGCCAAATCCAAAAGTTGGAACAGTAACTATGGATGTTACAAAAGCTGTTTCTGAAGCAAAAGGTGGAAAAGTAGCTTATAGAGTTGATAAAAAAGGTATTATCCACGCTGGAATTGGTAAAGCATCATTTTCAGAAGCAGATATCAAAGTAAATGTTGAAGCTATTATGGCTGCTATTAATAAGCAAAAACCAGCTTCAGCAAAAGGAAGATTTGTTTCTTCTGCAACATTAAGTTTAACAATGAGTCCAGCTGTAAAAGTTGAACCATTAGAATTAATGGACATTAAATAATATAAAAATAAAAAGCAAATTTAATTTGCTTTAATCTTAAAACTAAAGACCACTGGTTGAACTTGTTCATAATTCCAGTGTAGGTTGTGTTTTAGAAAGGAGGAAAACTATGACTAGAAATAATAAAAATGTAATTGTTGATTTATTAACAGAAGAATTTAAAACTTCAGAAGCAATTGTTGTTGCAAGTTTTAAAGGAACAAGCCATAAATCACTAGAAGCATTAAGAATATCAGCATTAGAAGCTGGTGCAAAAGTTAAAGTTGCTAAAAATACTTTAGCTGGTATCGCTATGAAAAATGCTGAACTGCCAGTACTTGAATTAGAAGGCGACAGTATATTTATTTGGGCTGAAGATCAAATCACTGCTTGTAAAATAGCTGATAAATTTGCTGCTGCAAATAAAGATACATTTGCAATTAAAACAGGTATTATCGATGGTGAAGTTGCTGATATTGCTAAAATTAATGCATTCGCTAAATTACCTGGTAGAGAAGAACTTCTTGGTATGCTTGCTGCTACTTGGATGGCTCCTGTTGCTAACTTTACTATTGGGCTTGATGCTCTTAGAAAGAAAAAAGAAGAAGAGGCTGCATAATTAAAATGCAACAATAGCATATGAAAATATGCAAATATAATGAAAAAACATTAAGGAATATAAAATGGCAATTTCTAAAGAAGACGTATTAGAATATATCTCAGGATTAAGCGTATTAGAGCTTTCTGAATTAGTAAAAGAATTTGAAGAAAAATTTGGAGTATCTGCACAACCAGTTGCAGTTGCAGGTGGAGCAGTTGCTGGTGAAGCGGCTGAAGAAAAAACAGAATTTGATGTAATCATCAAAGATGCTGGAGCTAAAAAAATCAACGTAATTAAAGCAGTTAGAGCATTAACTGGTTTAGGATTAAAAGAAGCAAAAGCAATGGCTGAAGAATCTGGAGCAGTAGTTAAAGAAGCTGTATCTAAAGAAGATGCTGAAGCTGCAAAAGCTGAATTAGAAGCTGCAGGTGCTACAGTAGAAGTTAAGTAATTAAACTTCAACTTATGCACGACTTTAATGCTCCGTTTAGGCGGAGCATTAGTCATTTATTACTATTAGAACATAGTTTGTTGTAATTAATAAAAATATAGCACTCTGAAGTATGTGTACTGACACATAGTTTAGAGTGCTTTTTTCGCAATGGGGTTATTTGGTATAGACTAAATAACTTTGTGCTTTTCTTAGATTTGATCTAAAAGAAAAAAGCAATTCAAAATATAAAAAATATGAGGTATTCTATGTTAAATTCATTAAAATCTGGAAATAGACTAAGAGTTGATTTTGCAAAAAATTCACAAAAAATTGAAATTCCAAATTTACTACAATTACAACAAAATAGTTATGATAACTTTTTGATGGTTGGCGCTGCTGATAGAAGTGAAGCAGGTATTGAAAAAGTATTCAAAACAATATTCCCAATCCACGATAATCAAAATAGATTTACTCTTGACTATATAAATAGTGAAGTTGGTAAACCAAAATACAATGTTAATGAAGCTATGGTTAGAGGACTAACTTATTCAATTCCATTAAAAATAAATGTTAGATTAACATTATGGGAGCTAGATGAAAAAACTGGTGAAAAAGTTGGTGTTAAAGATATAAAAGAGCAACAAATATACATAAGAGATATACCTTTAATGACTGATAGGACATCATTTGTAGTAAATGGTGTTGAAAGAGTTGTTGTAAACCAATTACATAGATCTCCAGGTGTTATATTTAAAGAAGAGGAATCAGCTACTGTTTCTAATAAACTTATATACACAGGGCAAATTATACCTAATAGAGGATCTTGGCTATACTTTGAGTATGATGCAAAAGATATTTTATACGTAAGAATCAATAAAAGAAGAAAAGTACCTGTAACTATTCTTTTAAGAGCTATTGGTTACTCAAAAGAAGATATTGTAAAATTATTCTACCCTGTATTAAATATTAAAATTAAAAATAACAAATTTTTAACTAAATTTGATCCTGCTAGATTTACAGGAAGAATTGACTTTGATCTTATTGATGAAAAAGGTAATAACATTATCTCTAAAGGTAAAAGACTTACTGAAAGAAAAGCAAAAGCTTTAGCTGAAGGTGGATTAAAATACGTAGAATACCCAGTTGAAATGCTTATGGAAAGACATACATCAGAAGCAATTTATGATCCAGAATCAGGAGAAGTTTTATTTGATACATTAACATTAATGGATGATTTAAAATTAAAAAAATTAATCGATTTAGGATTCAAAGACTTCAATATAGCAAATGATTTAGCTGAAGGTCATGATGATTCTATTATCAATGCATTTAAAGCTGATGCTGAGTCTATCAAACTTCTTAAACAAACAGAAGAGATTGAAGATGAAAATGAATTATGTGCAATTAGATTATATAAAGTTATGAGACCAGGTGAGCCTGTAACTGCTGATGCTGCACAAGATTTTGTTAAAAAATTATTCTTCGATCCAGAAAGATATGATTTAACTAAAGTTGGTAGAATGAAAATGAACCATAAACTTGGTGTTAATGTACCTGAATATGTTGCAATCTTAACAAATGAAGATATTATTAAAACTATTCAATACCTTATTAAAGTAAAAGCTGGTCATGGTCATATCGATGATAGAGATCACTTAGGAAACAGAAGAATTAGATCAATTGGTGAATTATTATCAAATGAGTTACATAATGGTTTAGTAAAAATGCAAAAAGCTATTAGAGATAAAATGACAACTCTAAATGGTGCATTAGAAGAGCTTATGCCTCACGATTTAATTATGTCTAAAATGATCACTTCAACTGTTACTGAGTTCTTTACTTCTGGACAATTATCACAATTTATGGATCAAACAAATCCATTATCTGAAGTTACACATAAAAGAAGACTATCTGCACTTGGTGAAGGTGGACTTGTTAAAGAAAGAGCAGGATTTGAAGTTAGAGATGTTCACCCAACTCACTACGGAAGAATCTGTCCAGTTGAAACTCCAGAGGGGCAAAATATTGGTCTTATTAATACATTATCTACATATTCAAAAGTTAATGAATTAGGATTTATTGAAACTCCATATAAAAAAGTTGTAAATTCAGTTGTTACTGATGAGATTGAATATTACACAGCTTCTCAAGAAGAGGGTAAAACTATAGCTCCAGGATCTACTAAATTAGATGCAAAAGGTAAAATTGTAGATACTCTAATTGAGGGTAGAATTGATGGTGAGATTATGATGGTTGAAGCTAGTAAAGTTGAACTTATTGATATTTCATCTCAAATGGTTATGGGTGTTGCTGCATCTCTTATTCCATTCTTAGAGCATGATGATGCCAACAGAGCACTAATGGGATCAAACATGATGAGACAAGCTGTTCCATTACTTAAACCTCAAGCTCCAATTGTTGGAACTGGTTTAGAAAAAACAATTGCTAGAGATTCTTGGGCAGTTATTAAAGCTAATAGAGCAGGTGTTGTTGAAAAATCAGATTCTAAAAATATTTATATTAAAGGTGAAGATGAAGATGGTGCATTTATTGATCAATACATTTTATCTAAAAACCAAAGAACAAATAATAATACATCATTTGGACAAAGAAACCTAGTAAAAGAGGGTGATATTGTTGCAAAAGGTCAAGTTATTGCTGATGGTCCTTCTATGGATAAAGGTGAGCTTGGTATTGGTATTAATGCTACTGTTGCATTTATGCCTTGGAATGGATACAACTACGAAGATGCGATTATTTTATCTCAAAAACTAATCAAAGAAGATGCATTTACATCTGTTCATATTTATGAAAAAGAAGTAGAAGCAAGAGAATTAAAACATGGAAATGAAGAGATCACTAAAGATCTTCCAGGTGTTAAATCTGAGTCAATTGAACACCTTGATGAGTCTGGTATTGTAAAAGTTGGAACATACTTAAAACCAGGAATGATTATGGTTGGAAAAGTTACACCAAAAGGTGAAATAAAACCAACTCCTGAAGAGAGATTATTAAGAGCTATCTTTGGTGAAAAAGCAGGTCATGTTATAAATAAATCAATGTATTGTCCAGCTTCTATGGAAGGTTATGTAGTAGATGTTAAAGTATTTACTAAAAAAGGTTACGAAAAAGATGAAAGAGCAATCAAAGCATTAAATGAAGAGAAAGAAGTTCTTGATTCAATGCACCAAGATAAGCTTCAAATGTTAGATAGAGAAGAGATTTTAAGAATTAATTCATTATTATCTAAAAATGAACTTGTAACTGATGTAGATGTTGCTGATATGAGCTTCAAAAAAGGTGATACTGTTTCAATTGAACAACTTGAAAATGTAAATAGATTTGCTATGAAAAAACTAGTATCTTCTTATGATTCAAAAGTTGCAAAACAATACAATGAAATTAAAGCACACTTTATAAAAGAAAAAGCTGCTTTAAGAGATGAGCATGAAGAAAAATTACAAATTTTAGAGCATGATGATATTTTACCTTCTGGAGTTATTAAACAAGTTAAAGTTTATATTGCTACAAAAAGAAAAATAAAAGTTGGTGATAAAATGGCTGGACGACATGGAAATAAAGGTATTGTTTCAAATATCGTTCCTGAAGTTGATATGCCATATATGAAAGATGGATCTACTGTTGATGTTATCCTTAACCCACTAGGGGTTCCATCAAGAATGAACATTGGACAGATCCTAGAAGTTCACTTAGGTTATGTAGGTAAAAAACTTGGATTACAAATTCAAGATATGTTTGAAGCTAAAACAGCTACATTTATTGCTGATTTAAGAGCTAAAATGATTGAAATTGCAGATGTTGCAAAACTTATGAATGGTGCAGAAGTACTTAATTCTATGGATGATGAAGAGCTATTAGAGCATGCTAGAGATTGGTCAAATGGTGTTAGATTTGCTTCACAAGTATTTGATGGTGCAAAAGCTGATGAGTTTGAAAAATTATTCCAATTAGCAAAAATAGATACAGATGGTAAAACAGAGATCTATGATGGTATGACTGGTGAAAAAATGAAAGAGAGAGTTAATGTTGGTGTTATGTATATGCTTAAACTACATCACTTAGTTGATGAAAAAGTTCATGCTAGATCAACAGGACCTTACTCACTAGTAACACAACAACCAGTTGGTGGTAAAGCACTATTTGGTGGACAAAGATTTGGGGAAATGGAAGTATGGGCTCTTGAAGCTTATGGTGCAACAAATGTACTTAAAGAGATGCTTACAACTAAATCTGATGATGTTGAAGGTAGAAGTGCAGCATATAAAGCAATTGCAAATGGAGAGAATGTACCAGCATCTGGTGTTCCAGAAACATTCTTTGTATTAACAAAAGAACTTCAAGCACTTGGGCTTGATGTAGAAATTTACGACGAGGTAGAAGAAAATGAGTAAAAATACAGTATTAAAACCTATTGAAATACATGAATTAGACAAGCCAAAAGATTTTGCTGCATTCCAGATAAACTTAGCATCACCTGCTAAGATTTTATCTTGGTCATCTGGAGAAGTTAAAAAACCTGAAACTATTAACTATAGAACTCTTAAACCAGAAAGAGATGGATTGTTTTGTGCTAAAATTTTTGGACCAGTAAAAGATTACGAATGTCTTTGTGGTAAATATAAAAAAATGAGATACAAAGGTATCGTTTGTGAAAAATGTGGTGTTGAAGTAACATCTTCTAAAGTTAGAAGACACAGAATGGGACATATTGATTTAGTTGCTCCTGTTGCACATATTTGGATGGTATCATCTTTACCTTCTAGAATTGGTACACTTTTAGGTGTTAAACTTAAAGATCTTGAAAGAGTATTATACTACGAAGCATATATAGTTGAAAATCCAGGTGAAGCATACTACGATAGTGAGTCTAGTAAACCTGTTAAAAAATATGATATTATTAATGAAGAACAATATAGACATATAGATGAAAACTATGATGATACTGGATTTGTTGCTAAAATGGGTGGACAAATTGTTCATGATATGTTAATGAATCTTGACCTTGTAGAACTATTAGCTTCTTTAAAAGAAGATATGGCAGCTACAAAATCTGAAGCTAAAAAGAAAACTATTATAAAAAGATTAAAAGTTGTTGAAAACTTCTTATCAAGTGGAAATAGACCAGAGTGGATGATGTTAAAAGTTGTTCCAGTTCTTCCCCCTGATATTAGACCACTTGTATCTTTAGATGGTGGTAAATTTGCTGTTTCTGATGTTAATGATTTATATAGAAGAGTAATAAACAGAAATAACAGACTTAAAAGATTATTAGAACTTGATGCTCCTGAAATTATTATTAGAAATGAGATGAGAATGCTTCAAGAAGCAGTTGATGCTTTAATTGATAATGCAAAAACAGCTAATGCAGTAAAAGGTGCTAATAAAAGACCTCTTAAATCATTATCTGAAATTATTAAAGGTAAACAAGGTAGATTTAGACAAAACTTACTTGGTAAAAGGGTTGACTTTTCTGGTAGATCTGTAATTGTTGTTGGTCCTACATTAAGAATGGATCAATGTGGATTACCAAAGAAAATGGCTCTTGAGTTATTTAAGCCACACCTTATGGCAAAACTTGAAGAGAAAGGTTATGCAACTACTTTGAAAGCATCAAAAAGATTAATTGAAGCAG
Source organism: uncultured Helicobacter sp. (assembly GCA_964482285.1). Lineage (GTDB taxonomy): Bacteria > Campylobacterota > Campylobacteria > Campylobacterales > Arcobacteraceae > CAIJNA01. Next base: position 9,288 of record CAYZWZ010000021.1, read on the forward strand.
AAACAAATGAAGTTTGGGAATGTTTAAGTGAGATCGTTGAAGATTACCCTGTTTTACTAAACAGAGCTCCAACTCTACATAAACTTTCAATTCAAGCATTCCACCCTGTATTAATTGATGGTAAAGCTATTCAGTTACACCCATTAGTTTGTTCAGCATTCAATGCCGATTTCGATGGGGATCAAATGGCTGTACATATTCCATTATCACAAGAGGCAATAGCAGAAGCTAAAATTCTTATGATGAGTTCTATGAATATTCTTTTACCAGCTTCAGGTAGAGCTTTAGCAGTTCCTTCTCAAGATATGATTTTAGGTTTATACTATATTACTCTTGAAAAAGAGGGTGTATTAGGTGAGAATAAAATATTCTCTAACTTAAATGAAGCGATGATGGCACTTGATCTTAAAAAAGTTGATATTCATGCAAAAGTTAGAACTCCAATTGATGGTAAAATGATTACTACAACTATTGGTAGAATGATTATTAAAGATATTTTACCAGAGTTTGTACCAGAATCTTACTGGAATAAAATTTTAAAGAAAAAAGATATTGGTGCATTAGTTGATTATATTTATAAACATGGTGGTTATGAAGTAACTCCTAGATTCTTAGATAACTTAAAAAATATTGGTTTTAAATACGCAACATCTGCTGGTATCTCTATCTCTATTGATGATATTAGAATTCCTGATTCAAAAGATGGATTAGTTAAGATTGCTAAAAAAGAAGTTATTGAAGTTCAAAAACAATTTAACCAAGGTTTATTAACAGAGCAAGAAAGATATAATAAGATTATTGATGTTTGGACTATTCTTAACAATAGACTTGGATCTGAGATGATGGATATTGTTAAGACTGATAAAGATGGATTTAACTCTATTTATATGATGGCCGATTCAGGGGCTAGAGGGTCTGCTGCGCAGATTAGACAGCTTGCTGGTATGAGGGGTCTTATGGCTAAGCCAGATGGTTCTATTATTGAAACTCCAATTGTTTCTAACTTTAGAGAGGGTCTAAATGTACTTGAGTACTTTATTTCTACTCACGGTGCTAGAAAAGGACTTGCCGATACAGCTTTAAAAACAGCCAATGCTGGTTACTTAACAAGAAAGCTTGTTGATGTATCTGCAAATGTTAGAATTTCAGTTGAAGATTGTGGAACACATGAAGGTATTACTATCTCTTCTATTGTAAATGGTAATGAATTAGTTGAGTCTTTAGCAGAAAGAATTACAGGTAGAGTTATAGCAAATGATATTGTTGATCCAATTTCAAATGAGATTCTATTTAATGAAGGTACTTTAATATCTGAAGAAGATGCAATTGTAGTTGACAATGCAGGTGTTAAATCTGTTACAATTAGAACTGCACTTACATGTAAAGCTGAAAATACTTTATGTGCTAAATGTTATGGTCTTAACCTTGGTGAGCAAAGAAAAGCAAATCCAGGTGAAGCTGTTGGTGTACTTGCTGCTCAATCTATTGGTGAGCCAGGAACTCAGCTTACACTTAGAACTTTCCACGTTGGGGGAACTGCGAGTGCAACTCAAGCTGAGAAAGAATTAAGAGCTACAAGTGAAGGTTTCTTAAGATACTACAACATTAATACACATACTGCAAGAGATGGTAAGAAGATCATCGCTAACAGAAGAAATGCAGCTATATTATTAGTTGAACCTAAAATAAACTGTCCATTTGACGGTGTAATTAATATTGATTCATTACATGAAGAAGTTATTATAACTATTTCAAAAGGTAATAATGAGAAGAAATATTACTTAAGAAAAGATTCTATTGCTAAACCAAATGAGTTAGCTGGAATCTCTGGTAAAATTGAATCTAAATTATATTTACCATATAAAAATGGTGATAGTGTAAAAGCTGATGAATCAATTGTTGAGATTATTAAAGATTCATGGAATGTACCATCACGAGTACCATATGCGTCTGAATTATTAGTTGATGATGGAGCACCAGTTACAAGTGAAATTAAATCTGGATCTACAGGTACTATTAAATACTTTAAATTAACAGGTGATTATTTAGAGCCAGTTGATAATATAAAAGCTGGTGAAGTTATCACTAAAAAAGGTTTATTTGTTGTTGTAATTGATGATAAAGATAGAGAAGCTAATAGATACTATATCTCTAGAGATTCTGAGATTGTATTAGAAAATGATGCAAAAGTTAAAAAAGGTGATGTTATTGCTAAACCTTCTGGTGAATCACATGTTGTTATTTCATCATGGGATCCATATGCAAACCCTACTATTGCAGAAGATAATGGTAAAGCAGTATTTGAAGATATTATACCAGGACTTACAGTTTCTGAACAATATGATGAATTAACAGGTACATCTAAATTAGTTGTAAACGAATATATCCCTGCTGGATATAAACCTGCTATTTTAGTAAAAAGTGCAGATGATAAAGTATCTAGATATGTACTAGAGCCAAAAACTGCAATTAACGTTACAGATGGTGAAGAGATTAAAGTAGCTGATATTATAGGTAAAACTCCTAAAGCTGTTGCGAAATCAAGTGATATTACTGGAGGTCTTCCTAGAGTATCTGAATTATTTGAAGCTAGACGACCTAAAAATATTGCTGTATTAGCAGAGTTTGATGGTGTTATTTCATTTGGTAAGCCACTTAGAAATAAACAAAGATTAATTATCACAAATAACTCAGGTGAAAAATCTGAAACTTTAGTTGAAAAAGCTAGAGAGATTCTTGTAAGAGATGGTGAGTTTGTACATGCTGGTGAGAAATTAACAGATGGTCAAATTTCTTCTCACGATATATTAAGAGTACTTGGTGAAAAAGCATTAAATGAATTTATTGTTTCAGAAGTACAAGGTGTATATCGAGGTCAAGGTGTTAGTATTGCTGATAAACATATTGAGGTTATTTTATCTCAAATGTTAAGACAAGTTAATATTATAGATCCAGGTAATACTAAATTTGTTACAGGTGATATGATCTCTAGAAAAAGATTTATAGAAGAGAATGCTAGAATTATTAAAATGGGTGGAGAGCCTGCTTTAGCTGAACCAGTATTACTTGGTATTACAAGAGCTGCTGTTACATCTGATTCTATTATATCTTCTGCTTCATTCCAGGAGACTACAAAAGTATTAACAGAAGCTGCAATATCATCTAAAATGGATATGTTAACTGATCTTAAAGAAAATGTTGTTATTGGTAGAACAATACCAGTTGGAACAGGACTTTATAGAGATCAAAAAATTAAATTTGCAGATCCAGAAAACTAAAATAGATTTATTCTAAAATCTAATAAATTGTGCTTAAATAATAATATTTAAGCACAATACTTATAAAAACTATAAAAATAAAATATACATTTACCTAATAAAATTATTATTTAATAAATTTTGCTAATTTTAGCTATTATTTCAATATTAAAATTAAAAGAAGAGTTTATGAAAAAAGTTGAATTATTATCACCCGCTGGAAATATGGAAAAACTAAAAATTGCCTTTGCGTATGGTGCAGATGCAGTTTATGGTGGAGTTAGCCATTTTAGTTTACGTATTAGAAGTGGAAAAGAATTTACAATGGAAACTTTTAAAGAGGGTATAGATTATGCCCACAATATTGGGAAAAAAGTTTATGTAACAATAAATGGATTTCCATTTAACTCTCAAATAGAATTATTAAAAACACATATAAAAAATATTGCTGCTCTTGAGCCTGATGCATTAATTGTTGCAACTCCTGGAGTTGTTGCACTTTGTCATGAGTTAGCACCAAATATACCTATACATCTTTCAACACAAGCAAATGTTATGAATTATTTAGATGCAAAAGTATATTACGATATGGGTGTTAGAAGAATAATAGCTGCTAGAGAGATATCTTTAAAAGATGTTGAAGAGATTAAAAAGAAATTACCAGATCTAGAAATAGAGATATTTGTACATGGAAGTATGTGTTTTGCATATAGTGGTAGATGTTTAGTAAGTTCTGTTCAAATGGGAAGAGTTCCAAATAGAGGATCTTGTGCAAACGATTGTAGATTTGAATATACACTTTATGCAGGAAATGAAGAGCATGGTACACTATTTAGATTAGAAGAGCAACCAGATATTGGTACATATATATTTAATGCAAAAGATATGAATCTATCTGCTCATGTTGATGAGATATTAAAAAGTGGTGCAGTTGATAGTATAAAAATTGAAGGTAGAACAAAATCACCTTATTATGCAGCAATTACGGCATATACATATAGAATGGCAATTGAAGATTTCTATAATGGAAAATTTGATCCTAAGAAATATGAAAAAGAGTTAAATACTACAAAGAATCGTGGATTTACAGATGCATATTTAGTGCATAAACCATTTGAAAGACTTGATACTCAAAATCATGATTATGCTATGAGTGTTGGTACTTATGAAGTATCTGGTTTAGTAATAGAAGATAAAAAACATTTTATGTGTAAATATAAAACATTGCCAAACGAAGATATAGAGATATTTGCTCCATTTGGAAGCCAATTTGAAGAAGTAGATAATGAAATTGGAAAAGTATTTAAAAAAGATGGACAATATTATATAAACTTCAAACAAATAATAACAAAAAGTGGAAAAGTATTAGAAGCTGTTCATAGTGGAAATACAAACCCTATACAACTACCATGTGAGTTACCATATCTAACTATGTTTAGAGTTATAGCAAAAGATGGTGAAGAAAGCTGTAAAGTAAATAAATAAAAATTTAAATTAATAAAAAGGAAAAAAATGAATTTTGTATCAATAGTAATGGGAAGTAAAAGTGATTATGAGATAATGAAGCATTGTGCTGACACATTAGAGTCGTTTCATGTTAGGTATGAGTTAATCATATCTTCAGCTCATAGATCTCCAGAGAGAACTAAAACATACATAAAACAAGCAGAAAAAAAAGGTGCTCAAGTATTTATAGCAGCTGCAGGAATGGCAGCTCACTTAGCAGGTGCATTAGCAGCAACTACAACAAAACCAATTATAGGAGTACCTATGAAAGGTGGAGCTATGGATGGTATGGATGCTATGCTTTCTACTGTTCAAATGCCTGCAGGTATGCCTGTAGCTACTGTTGCACTTGGAAAAGCAGGAGCGGTTAATAGTGCATATCTTGCAATGCAAATTTTAGCTTTGACAGATAATGAATTAGCAGTTAAATTAACTGAAGATAGAGTAATAAAAGAGAAAAAAGTAGAATCAGATAGTAGAGAGATTGAAGTTATAATTTAATTTATAAATATATTTGATTTTAAAAGGCTAAGTAGAGATACTTAGCCTTTTTTTACATATTTAAATTATAGAAATTCAGTATATAAAAAGTAAAAAATAGTATAATTATTTAAGTTTTATTAGCTAGAACTATTAAAACAAAATTATAGGAGATTATTATGGGATTATTTGATTTTATTAAAGATTATGGAAAAAAACTATTTTCAAGTGAAGATGATGTAGCAACTGCATCTGATAAAATAAAAAGTGAAATTGAGTCTGACAATCCAGGGATTAACGATTTACAAGTAACAAAAGATGAAGATGGAAATGTAACAATAGCAGGTAAAGCTAAATCAGCAGATGCAATGCAAAAAGCTGTTTTAATGGCTGGAAATATTCAAGGTGTAACTAATGTTATAGCTACTGAAGTTGTTGTAGAAGAGGGAGCAGATGATATCGATTCTGTTGAAGTTGAATATTATACAATTGTAAAAGGTGATACACTATGGGCAATTGCTACTAAATTCTATGGTAATGGTGCTAAGTACACTAAAATTGTAGAAGATAACTTAGAAGTTATCAAAGACGCTGATAAAATATATCCAGGTCAAAAAATTAGAATTGTTAAATAATTTTAATTATAAAATAAAAAAAGCTAGGTAATTTACCTAGCTTTTTTTTCTTCTTTTAGTTTCTTTTTCCACTCTTTTTCAAACTTTTTACGCTTCAAAAAAGATAAGTTTTCTATAAATACATGACCACTTAGATGTTCCATCTCATGTTGCCAAGCAACTGCTTCAAAATCATCTACTTCTTTAGTGATTTTATTTCCATCTCTATCAAAATAGTTTACAGTAATTTTATATGCTCTTTTAATATCATCATAATAACCAGGAACACTTAAACATCCTTCTTGGTGAACTTGTTCACCCTCTTGATATGTTATGCTTGGATTAATAGCTTCTATTAGATTCTCAGGAAGAATAATATCTTTTGTTTCATCATCTGGATCAACTACTGGTAAGTTTATAAGAAGTACATTTTTAAGTACTCCTATTTGAACTGCAGCTAATCCTACCCCACCTGAGTGTATTAAAGTATCATTCATATCTTCAAGAAGAGAATGAAGTTCACTATCAAACTTTTCAACATCTTGTGATTTTTTTCTAAGAATCGGATTTGGATAAACTAAAATTTCTTTTATCATTTTATTCGTGATGCTCTATTACTTTATCTATTAAACCATATTCCATAGCTTCAACAGCAGACATAAAGTTATCTCTTTCTGTATCTTCTTCTACTTTTTTAACATCTTGACCTGTTGCATTTGCTAGATGTTGGTTTAATGAATCTTTCAATCTTTGAATCTCAGCAGCTTGAATCTGAATATCTGTAGATTGACCTTGTGCTCCACCACTTGGTTGGTGGATCATAATTCTAGAATTTGGTAAAGAGTATCTTTTACCTTTTGCTCCAGCAGCTAATAAAAATGCACCCATAGATGCAGCTTGTCCTATACATATAGTACAAACATCAGGTTTTATATAGTTCATTGTATCGAACATACTAAGACCTGCTGTTACTACACCACCTGGAGAGTTTATATATAAATATATATCTTTACTTGGATCATCAGCTTCTAAAAATAATAACTGAGCTACAACAGTTGCTGCAACTGCATCATTTACTTCACCACTTAGCATCACAATTCTATCTTTTAAAAGACGAGAGTAAATATCGTAACTTCTCTCACCTTTTCCTGTTTGTTCTACTACTACTGGAACATAAGACATTTTATTATTTACCGTCTTTTTTAGTTAATTTTTCATCTAAAATTTTATTCATAACTTTAGATTCTATAATTGACATTTTAATCATTGGTAAATAACCAGCTTCTTCGTATTGTTTAATTACAGCTGCACCATCTTGACCATTCATCATTGCTTCATAATAAATAGTTTGTGTTACTTCTTGATCTGTAACTTCAATATTTTCAGCTTTTGCAAGAGCATCAATTATAAATGTTGATTTAACACTTTTTAAAGCTTCTGGTTTAATCTCTTCTCTTAATGCTTCAACAGCTTTTGGATCTTCTTGAAGTTTTTTAATCTCTTCTTCACTCATAGCTTGAGCTTTTACATTTAATGCTTGGTTAATCTCTTGCTCTAAGATTGATTCAGGAACTGCAAAATCGATATTTTCAATTAGTGCATCAACATATTTTGCTTTTACTTCTTCGTTGAAGTATGTTGTTTTCTTTTGAGCTAAAAGTTGATCTTTTAATTTTTCTTTTAAAACATCTACAGTTACATCTTTTTCATTTGGTAAAATTGTTTGAGCCCATTCATCAGTGATTTCAGGAGCTAATTTTTCTCTAATTTCGTGTAATTTAACTTTAAATACTACATCTTTACCAGCTAAATCTTTTGATTGGTACTCTTCTGGGAATGTTACTTCAATATCTTTTGTTTCATCATATTTCATACCAATAACTTGATCTTCAAATCCAGGGATAAATGAGTTTGAACCAATTTCAAGAACATGACCTTCAGCTTTTCCACCTTCAAATGGCTCACCATCTTTAAATCCTTCAAAATCAATAACAGCGAAATCACCAGATTTTACCATTCTTTTTCTTTTGATTTTTGTAGGTTGTACATTTTGAGATGCCATAGTTTCAAGTTGTTCTTGAACCTCTTTGTCATCAACTGTTGGTGAAGTCATTTCTGGCACTAATGATTTATAATCACCTAAGTTTACTTCTGGTTTACAAGATACTGAAAGTTCTACTTCTAAGCTTTTGTCATCTTTTTCTTCGAACTTAGTAATAGCTGGTTCACCAATTAGTGCTGAATTATCAATATTTAATTCTTTTAATCCTTGAGTTAACATCTCTCTAATTGCATCACCTTGAGCATCTTGCTTTAATTTGTCTGCATATCTTTGTTTTACAACAGCTACAGGAACTTTACCTTTTCTAAAACCTTGAATATCCATAGATTTTGCAGCTTGTTTAGCTAGCTTATCTAAGTTTTTTTCTAAAGTTTGGGCGTCTATTGTCCCAGAAATTACTGCGTTTGCTTCGTCTATCTTTTTTGTGTTAAATGTCATAAATATGAACTCCATTTTAAATTTTAAGTGATTATATCTAAAAACTCATTAATAGTTTTTTATATAGATCATTTAATAATTTTATAACTATATTTATACTACATTATAGTAGAAATAATAAATTAAAATAAAAGGTATAAAATGAACTATCCAGAATTTTTTGATACAGTAGAAACTATCAAACTAAAAGATCAATTATCACAAACTTTAGGTGCATTTAGTGATGGTATTATTGAGTTTTCATACAAAGATGTAGTAAAAAGTGCAGGGCATTCATGTCCTACAGTTGCAGGTGCATATTTACTTGTAAAAGAGGGTTTAAAAGAGCTTTATAAAAATAGTCTAGCACAAAGAGGTGAGATAAAAGTTTATTTTAAAGAAGATTTAGAAGATGGAGTTGCTGGAGTTATTAGCAATGTAGTATCACAAATAACAGGGGCAACTAGTAAAAGTGGATTTAAAGGTTTAAATGGAAACTTTGCTAGACATTCACTTATGGAATTTAATGCAAATATAAACTCAAGTATTAAATTAACAAGAATAGATACAAATGAAAGTGTAGAACTTATTTATAATCCAAGTTCTATATTACCACATAAAGATATGCAAATGTTAATGCAAAAAGTTTTATCAGGTAGTGCAAATGATGATGAAAAAGTTTTATTTGGTCAGTTATGGCAAGAAAGGGTAGAACAGATATTAATAAATGAAAAAGAGGTAATTACTATTTTATAGTAATTACTTTGATAATTCATCCATAATATATCTTTGAAGTTCGTTGTTTGAGATATTGTTTTTTAGAGCTTTTTTATAGATATCATCTACTTTTTTATAATACTCATCATATTTAAATAATGGAAAATGTAAAGACCACATCCTTTTTATCCTTCTTATTGCTACTTCATCACTTAACCAATCTCTAAATAATCCAAAAGAAGCAAAGATTAAACCAGTAACAAATAAAGTTATCAAAATAGAGATATGACAATCTCCTGTTCTAAATATCTCATGTGTAAGTAGTGCAATAGGTAACATAACAATATTTATTAAGAATAAAAATACAACATAAGCTCGACCAAGTTTTAATCTAAATCCTAATCTTTTGCCATCTAGGTGCATACCTTCTAATAGTAAGCTATTTGCACTTAATAACTCATGCAGTTTTACAGGCTGATTTGATATAACATATGTAAAATCTATAATTTTATCTTTTAAACTTTTAATCATTGTTGTTGTCCTCTTTTTTTATAAGTCCCGATTCTACTAAAAATGGACTATGTACAAAATCTAATTTCTTTATTCTATCATATTTTGCGTAACTTAAATATAAAATATCTTTTGCTCTTGTAACTGCAACATAAAAAAGCCTTCTTTCCTCTTCTATACTTCCGCCTTTACTCATTAGAGTTCTATTTGGAAATCTTCCATCCATAAGGTCTATTATATATACCTCTTTAAACTCTAATCCTTTACTAGCATGGATAGAAAGTAGATTTACACCAACTCCTTGGCTTAATTCACTTCCACCTAATATCATAGCATTTAAAAAGTTTTTTATATTTGTATGTTTATGTGAAAGTTGCTTTAAAGTTTCTAATCTTCTGTTACACTTTGAAAGATATCTATCTTTTATACTTTGTTTTATAGTTCCATCTTTTTGTTTTGCTCTTTGATCGCCCAATTTATCTAAAATAGATTGAAAAAAGCTACTTTTTTTAATCTGATCTATAAGGTTTGCTGGGTTTTTCATCCTTCTTAAAACTTTGTATAGTTTGTAAAACTCATATAAAAACTCTCCACCCTCTTTAGATAATTTTGGGTGTTTTAAAAATGGATTACCTAAAAAACTTTCATTAAAATTAGAATCTTTAAATTTACTCAATGAACCCATCTCTATAAAATCATCAAATAGACCTAGTTGGATATTTGTATTTTTACTACTTACATAAGGTGTTTTTATACTATCATCAGGATTTAACAATCCCTCTTTTAGATCTCCATGACCTAGCTTAACTAGCGCATCAAATATATCTTTTGCTATGGCATTTCCTATATTTTTACCATGTTCTATTAGCTGAATAAATGCCATCATATCATTGCTATTGTGAACTAATACTAGCATATTTAAAGCTGCTTTGATCTCACGACTATCAAAAAAACTATGTCCACCTTTTCTTTTTGAGTTTATCCCTGCTTCTCGTAAGTTTGCTTCTATTCCATCTGCACTTGAGTTATTTCTATATATTACAGCTATTTCATCGTGTGGAGTTGTTGATTTTGATATATTTTTTGAGATATATTCATATTGACTATAAAGTTCATCAAACTCAAGTAGAGTTGGTTGATGATCATTTTTTGTTCTTATAACTTCTAGTTTTTTTTCATATATTCTTTCGTTATTTTTGATAACTTTATTTGCCAAATCTAAAATTGGTTTTGTAGATCTATAGTTTTTATTTAAAGTGTGAAGATTTGAGTTTTTATATCTATCATTAAAAGATGAGATAATATTTATATCACTTCCATTAAATGCATAAATACTTTGATCATAATCACCAACACAAAATAAGCTAGGACTTTTAAATCCATCAAGTAGTTTACCTTGAAGTGGATTTGTATCTTGATACTCATCTACTAAAATCTCTTTAAAACTAAAAGTATGATCTTTTTGTATCTCTAACATATTTGTAAGTAAATCATCAAAACTAACATAGTTGTAATCTTTTTTTAGTTTATTGAACTCTTCAAATAGATCTTCATAAATTAATAAAAATGGTTTATGATCACCATTGTTATTCATCATCCAATCTTCAAATGTTTCATCATAAGTGCTGTTTGTATATAGTGAAAATAGATCATATAAGTATGATGGATCATATGGTTGTACATCTTCAACACTTGGGAAAACTCTTTTCTCATATAAAGATCTAAAAAGAGATTTTAATTCACTTGGTTGTTTTAGTAAAACATTTATATTCATAGATTTCATCAATTTATATGAAACACTATGAAATGTACCTGCAACTATTTTACTCGCTAACTCTTTTGAGAAAAAACTAGCAACTCTTTCTACCATCTCAGCTGCTGCTTTATTTGTAAAGGTAAGTAGTAGTATCTCTTGAGGTTGTATACCTGAATTTATCAAATGGGCGATTCTTCCTACTATTGTAGATGTTTTTCCTGTACCTGCACTAGCAATTGTAAGGTTATAACCACTTGATGCTGTTGCTGATTTATGTTGTTCAAAATTTAGGTTTGTTAAAGGCATTTGGAATTTTATCTAAATAATAAAAATATATGATAAAATTGTTATATATAAATAGATATAGAGGGCAAATGAAAAAATTTAAATTAATATTACTTATACTTCTAAGTATAAATATATATGCAAATGAAACAAACTTTGATAACATAATCAAAATAGCAAAAGAGCAAAATAAACAGATAATGGTATTTTTTCATATGGAACACTGCCCATGGTGTCACAAGTTTATCAATGAAAGTCTAAGTGATAAAAAAATCCAAAATATGATAAATAAAGATTTTATATTTGTAAGTTTAGATGTAGAAACAGAAGGTACAATAACTTATCAAAATAAAAAAATGGACAAAATAGATTTTGCTAGAAAATATGAAGTTTATTTTTATCCTACTACTTTAATATTTAATAATATGAAGATAGTTTATAGAATAAGAGGATATAGAAATAAACCAAAGTTTATAAATATCATAAACTACACTGCAAACAAAGCTTACAAATCAATGACTCTAAAAGAGTTTATAGTAAATCAAGAATTCAACAAATAGATAATAATATTGCTACTATTTATTAATAATAGTAGTATTTTTAGTATATATAATTAGCAATAAAAGATAATAATAAACACACTTTTAGATAAGAAATAAATATAAATTACAGTTATCATTACACCAAATAAAAGGAGTAGTGATGAAAAGATCATTTATAAGAGAGATATTAGAACATACTAATAACAATACAATTTCATTTGCTGGTGGTTTACCTAATGCAAAGTTATTTCCAATAGAGCAATTAAAAAGATCAGCCCAAGTTGTTTTAGATGATACATCATCACTACAATATGGAAACTCAACAGGCTATGAAAAACTAAAAGAAAAAATAGCAAAGATTTATTGTGATGATGGATTTCTTACAAGTTCATCAAATATACTTATAACTTCAGGTTCACAACAAGCCTTAGATATAATTGCAAGATACAATAGTAATAAAAATATTACAATAGAAGCACCATGTTATTTAGGAGCTATGAATATTTTTAATCTAAATAATATGATTATAGACACGGTAGAGCTTCAAAATGATGGATGTGATATAAAGCAGTTGGAACAAAGTATTAGTAAAAGTAAATTAGCATACCTAATACCAGATTTTCAAAATCCAACAGGAATAACATATAGTAATGAAAAAAGAGAACAAATAGCTAGTATTATAAAAGAACAAAATGCAATATTAATAGAAGATTCTCCATATAGTGATATATATTTTAAAACTAAATTTGATTGTATAAGTAAAAATATACCTCAAAATTCATATCATCTTGGTAGTTTTTCTAAAGTATTAGCTCCAAGTTTGAGAATAGGGTGGATAAGAGCAGATGAAAAACTACTTGAGCCATTAATAGTATATAAAGAAGCAATGGATTTACATACAAATGGATTAAGTCAGTTTATATTAAATAACTATTTAGAAAATATAAATGAGTTTGAAAACCACAAAAATAAAATAAGAAAGATATATTCTAAAAAGATGCAAATATTTTGTAACTTCTTAGATGATGTATTACCACAATTTGAATATATAAAACCAAAAGGTGGATGTTTATATATGGTAGATTAGAAGGTATAAATACAAAAGAGTTAGTTAACAAGTGTTTAAAAGAGGATGTTTTATTTGTACCAGGAGTTGAATTTTATATAAACAATATAAAAGAAGATGAGATTAGATTTAATTTCACAAACTCAACACCTGCACAAATATTTAAAGGCTTAAATATCATAAAAAGTTTAATAAAGGAGTAATATTATGCAAAATTTTATAGAATTGGTTATGCAACAAAGTATAACATTTTTTGCTATTTTGGATCCTATTGGGGTTAGTGCTATTATGCTATCACTTTTGCATGCAAATGTAACTAAAGAAGAAATTAACAAAATAGCATATAAATCAACAATTACAGTTGTAATTGCATTTTTTGTGGTATTAATTGGTGGTAACTTTATATTAAAAATATTTGGAATAGATGAGAACTCTTTAAAAGTAATAGGTGGAATTGTATTAATACTTATGGCTATAAATATGCTTCAAAGTTCAAAAGAAGCTAAAAATATCACAAAAGAGGAAGATGAAGATATAAATAAACAAGAAGATCTATCTGTAATTCCTATAGCAATACCTATTACTTTTGGTCCTGGAATGTTTTCTACTATTATTATTTTAAAACAACAAGCTACTACTATGCAAGATATTGGAGCTATTGTATTAGCATTTTTATTAAATGCACTTGTTATGTATATGGTATTTAAAAGAGCATTATATATAAAAGAATATTTAGGGGTAACTGGGCAAAATGTTGTTACAAAGATAATGGGACTAATTGTTGGTGCTATTGCAGTTCAGTTTATAGTAAGTGGTGTTGTTACACTTAGTTTGATCTACTTAAAATAAGGATATAATATGAAATTAAAAATATACCAAATAGATGCTTTTACAAATGAGATATATAAAGGTAACTCTGCAGCAGTAGTGATACTAGATCAAAAATTAGATGAAAAAACTATGCAAAATATAGCTATAGAAAATAATTTAAGTGAAACAGCATTGATACAACAAATTGATAATAACAGATATACAATAAGATGGTTTTCACCTATTTGTGAGATAGATTTTTGTGGTCATGCAACTCTAGCTGCTTCATTTGTGATATTTGACACTTCAAATATTGATAAAATTTATTTTGAAACTTTAAAAGTTGGAGTTTTTGAAATATATAAAAAAGAAGATAACTATATTAAAATGGTTCTGCCAAATACAAAACCAACTATAGTAAATGAAGTACCTACAATATTTAAACAAGCTTTATCAATACAGCCAAAAGAGGTATTGTTAAATAATCAAGCATACTGTTTAATATATGAAAATGAAGAAGATATTTATAATATAAAGCTAGATTTAGAACTACTAAAAGAGCTAAAACCTTACGATGTAGTAATAAGTGCAAAATCTAATAAATATGACTTTGTATCTAGGTACTTTTGGCCTGCAAATGGAGGAGATGAAGATCCAGTTACTGGATCAATTCACACAGCACTGGCACCTTATTGGAGTGAAAAATTAAATAAAAATCATCTATTATCTTACCAAGCATCTAAAAGAGGTGGAGTTTTAAAATGTGAAGTTTGTGATGATAATGTTATCCTTTTAGGACAAGCAGTTAAATATATGGATGGATATATTTATATATAGTTTAAAGTAAGAAACTTACTCTTTTGATCTATCTTGAGTAAGTAGTATATAGTTAAAATTATTAAGAGCAATAACATCACCACTATCCATATCATCTATATGAATATTGCCAATTCTAACTCTAATTAGTCTTAGTGTGGCAAAGCCAACAGCAGCTGTCATTTTTCTGATTTGTCGTTTTTTACCTTCATTAATAGTAATAGATATCCAACTAGTAGAACCATGTCTATTATTACGAATATGACGACTACGAATAGGAAGTTTTGGCTCATCTAAAAGAATGGATACTTTACAAGGAAGAGTTTTGTATTTAGCGTGATTAACACCAATTTCAACACCAGCTTCTAATTGTGATATGGCATCTTGGGTAATCTTACCATCTACTTGTACATAATACTCTTTTTCAATACCTTTATCTCTTATTTTATGGCTTTGCATACCATCAGTTGTAAGTAATAATAAGCCTTCCGAGTCATGATCTAATCTTCCAATTGCCATAATATTATCAGGAAAATTAAATAATTCACCCAATAGCTTTTTCTTTTTTCTCTTTTCAGGTACAAATTGACTTAAAAATCCATATGGTTTAAATATTTTGAAATGATGGTGATTTTTACTTATAGTGGTGTTTGACATTTAATATCTTAATGGTTTATCTTTTGCTATATAATTTACAATTTGTAATAATTGATTTTCAAAGTTCTTCTAAATTAGGATCACTTTTTATACTAATACTCTTACTATTATTAGATACATAAGCTATAAAATCAGATATATAGTTATCTTCAATCTGTACTGATATGATTTGTATAACGAACTCCAATAATTTATTATATCAAAATAAAAGTAAAAATATATATGTTAACGACCTACTTAAGTGGACAAGCCGATAAATACACTTGAAAGCTTAAATTTTAATTGATATTATTTTATCATATTAAAGCTTGAAAAATTGCAGGGTAGGCTTGTTCGCTTCTAGGATTTGTTATATACCTCTTCTTAACAATCAAATTAACTTTTTATCTCTTGGCAATGTCCAAGCTGAATTATGTTGAATAAATCCAATTTTTAGATAATACTCTTTTGCATCTGGAGCTGATAAAAGTATAATTTTACATTTGTCATTTAATTGTTCTTGAACTTTTGAAATAAGTTGTTTTCCAATACCATTGTTTTGGTATTGTTTATCAACTGCTAAATCTGATAAATAACAACAATAATTAAAATCTGTTACAGCTCTTGCAATTCCTATAATTTTATTATCTATTGAAGCAGTTATAATTAAATTTGAATTTTCAAGCATACCCTTAATTGTATCTAAATCATCAATAGGTCTTCTCTTACCTAAAGTTGAATTTTTTTAAACTTCAATAAATTCTTTAACTGTGATGTTTAAGTTTAATTTATATTCTATATTCAAGTAATGTTCCTTTGTGTATATAACTATTTATTAACACACATTATAAGACACTTACCCTGAAATTATCCAATAGCAGAACACTTTAAATGTCCGTTAAGGAAAGTGCTGCAAAGCCATTAAATAAGCAAAGTATAAAATATTTTACAAATAGTATGTCAAAATAACATACTATCTGTAAAACTTATTTTTATGTACATTTTATATAGGTATTTCGGTCTTAAAAGGACATTTTGTCCTTTAAATTTAATTATGGGTAAAAGAGTATATTTTATATCATAATAAAAAACATCCCAAAGATATGGGGAAAATTGAAATTGAACAATATTTAACTTATCTTGCTGTTAAAAAAAATGTATCTCCCATTACACAGAATCAAGCGTACAATTCAAGAATTACTTGGGCATAAATCAGTTGAAACTACTATGATATTTACGCATGTGGTTAAGGAATTAAATAAAGATGAGATTAAATCTCCACTTGATTTTTAAATAGTTTGTAATATATTTATTTTCTTGAACAATTCTCTGGTTTTTCATGAGGGAAAAACCAGTCTATTACTATAAGAACTACAGATATTAACCATAAAATATCCATAATAAAGTTATGTGAGTAGTCTAGTTGCATATATGCAACAGGTAAAAATATAGCTATAGGATATTTTACAAAGTAAAAGAAAAATATCAGTGTTCCAAATATCACTTTCAAGATATTATCCTATAGTCCACTTAGCTTTTTCTTCACTTCTGGTGTTGCCATAGTGATATTCCATGCTGGTTCCCATACAACCTCTACTTCTACATTTTGTACTTCTGGGCATTCTCTAAGAACTGCTTCTTCAACCCATTGTACAATCATCTGATGTAGTGGACAGGCTTTTGTAGAAAGTGTCATTGTGATTTTAGCGTCACCTTTATCATTACAAGATGCATCGTATATTAAACCCATCTCTACAAGATTAAACCCAACCTCTGGGTCATTTACAGTTGATACTGCTTTAAATAATTCTTCTTTACTTATCATTTTTTATCCTTCGTATTTTATCATATATATTAAGTTCTTTAACATAAAAAAAGAACCAACCACTACAAAACTAACACCAGCTTTAAATATATCATTATCTTGCATAACAATTGCAACAAGACCAATAATAACTCCAATACCAGTTAAATAAAACTGCATCTTAGCAGCAAGTTCGGGTATCATATCTTTTAACATAGGTACTTTTTGTTTTCCTATTAGTGGTGAAAACTTTTGATACCATACTAAAAATGGAACTATTTTATATAAATGTCCAGTTATCATAAATGTGATATATCCATATAATACCATCCATCCTATACTTAAAAATAATATTATATTTGGAACAAATATATAAATCAAAGAGCCTACAAGTATTAAAGCCAAAGATAAGTATGAAAATACCAATGAGTTTAGATATATATCTTTTTCAAGTCTTACCCTTGTTTTATATAGTATAAATATTTGATAAAAATAAAACCCAAGTGCAATAATACTTAAAATATATCCAAGATATTCTAATACTGTACTATCAAAGATACTAGAAAACATCACTATTGACACACCAGTAGTTATTAAATACAATCCATAAGTAATAGGCTTCCAAGAAAAGCTATGTGATAGCCAAAACATTGGAAGTAGAACTAAACTCATACCCATAATAGTAACACCTACATAACCTATAAGTACTAGGTATATATGTGCTTTTAGATATAAGTATATATCAATACTTATAACACCAGCATATCCTAGAGCCATTAATATTCCAAATATAAGACCTAAAAATAGTGATATATTTGCTATTAGTACACTAGTCATCACTAGATTTAACTTTTTGACTTTATTTATGGTTAAAAATGTTTCTAATACAAATACCATAAGCGATATAAGAACAACAACTCCACCATATGGAAGAAGTGTTGGAAGTATTAAAAATCCATAAGACATCAAAATTGTACCTATAAGAAGTAGGGGGTATATTATATAATATAGATCAACTGCAAAATGACCAGTTTCAAGTACCACAGGTACTAGCTGAGCCATTGCACCAAATATCACCATCATTACAAAGCCCAGCAAAAATAGATGAACAAATGATAATGTTCTAGGATCGATATTGCTTAGTGTTGTGATATCTATTGAGAATAAAGCAATAGAACTAAGAACCAAAAATATAACCCCAATAATAAAATATGGAGCTATAAGTTTAAATGGTGGTGCAAAGTCTTGTGATACAGCCATTTAGTTTTTATCCATTACACGTAGTATCGTTAAAGTTTGTGCTATTTGAAGACTCAGAATTCTTACAAAATGTTATTTTAAATTTAGCACTTTCAAGCTCTTCTATCTCATGAGAGAAATCTTTTTCTACTTTTGGAAACAATCCCATAGGTGGTTTAGAGTTTATCATCACTAGTTTCTCACCATCTTCTAGGTTTTGTAATCCAGTCATAGCATTAACCATTGGTTCAGGGTGTCCACATAAGCTAGTATCAAATTGTAAATATTTTTGATTATCTTTAGTATATTTGTAAAATGGAACAGTAGCTCCCTCTAAATCTATTTTTGTTGAATCATCTGGTATTAAATTCATTATTTCTCCTTAAATGTAGTATTAATAAAATAATAACTGAAATAAGATAAATATAGTCTTATTTAAAAATATTAAAATTAAATTTGTAAAATAAAGATTATTAGTTTGATAGATAAGTTGTAATGGGGGATAAAAATTAGGCATAAAAAAAGCCCCTGACCAAGGAGCTAAATTTATATTTACTATCAAGTAATCACACTAAAATGGTGCGGATGAAAGGACTTGAACCTTCACGCCGTAAAGCACCAGATCCTAAG
>CAYZWZ010000022.1:0-26934 GCA_964482285.1 uncultured Helicobacter sp.
GAGCTGCATAACCTTCCATAATAGTATATTGACCAGAAGCAAATACTGCTACACCTTCAGGACCACTCTCTTTAAGGGCTTTTCTGATATTTGTTTCCATCTCATCAAAAGCTCGTTTCCAAGAAACTGGTGCAAATTTTCCATGTTTGTCAAATTCACCTTTGCTATTAACTCTTAAAAGTGGAGTTTTTAATCTATCTGCACCATACATAATTTTTGCATTGAAGTAACCTTTGATACAGTTTAATCCTCTATTTACAGGTGCTGCTGGATCACCTTTTACTGCTACAATTTTACCATTTTTTGTGGCCATCATAATTCCACATCCAGTTCCACAGAATCTACATGCTGCTTTATCCCATCTCCAATCACTTTGAGCTTCATTGGAAGCTGCTGCTAGATCGTTTGGAACACTCATACCAACAGCGGCGGCTGCTGAAGCTGCTGCTGAACTTTTTAGAAAGTCTCTTCTTGAAAGTGCCATATTAATTTCCTTTGTTAATAAAATAGTATTTTAAAATTATATTTAAAAATACAACAATTAAGTATAACACTTGAGGTTTATATAATTCTTGACTTTAGTCAAGAATTATAAGTTATTTTTAATTTTATTATAAATTATGATTATTTGTAACAGAAATTTTTAAAATTATTTTGCAATTCCATAAAAATAATTATCTAAAGATTGTTTATCAATAATTGAGATTTTATGTGATTTATCTATAGAAATAATATTAGAATCTCTTAATTTATTTATAACCCTAGATAATGTTTCTGCTTGAATATGAAGTTTAAATGCTATCTCTTTTCTTTTTAGTTTATTAAATATTTCTAGTTCATTACTTATTAAGTATGCTACTTTTGCAATTGAATCAAATACTAATTCTCTATTAAGAATAAAATGCAACTTTTTATTATTGAAAAGGATTTGCTTAAGTAAACTATTTGTTAAAATATTTGTATCTATAAATAACCTGATAAATTCAATATAATTTATATTTAATATTATACTATCTTCGATACATTGGGCATTTGAAAAACAATGTATATAATCTTCTTCGATTGATGTTATTTGACTTATCATTGAATTTTCATATACATTATATAGATAAATTTCATTATCTTTTTTATCTATTTTATATATTTTTACTCGACCACTTATTAAAAATTGTAAAGAATTATTTCGATCATCTTCATAAGATATAATAGTTCCTTTTGTAAATTTATTTATATCTGATATATCTACTAACTTTGAAATATCATCCTCATTTAAATTTGTAAAAAAATCTATATTTTTTATCATTTCTTTTATTTGCAAAAATTATCCTTATTATTATTTTAGATTATTATTCTAGTATAATAAAGATTAAATAATTAAATAAATCTTTTATAAATTTATTAATATTATTTATTTTAACTTTTATGTTATAATTATAAAAAATAAAAGGATTCTTATGAAAAAATTATATATATTAATAGCTTTAATAATAGCTACAAATTTAAATGCAATTACTTGGTCACAAATGATGTCTTGGACAAATAAAACAATAGAACCAGATGTAAAATATTCAATAGCTACAGAAGGATACAATGTAAGAGTATATGAGTTTACTCCTGTTAGTGATCCAGGTTCTACTTGTATTATGACATTTACAAACGAAAAAATGGGTATGTTTTGCTTTGCAAAATCAAAAGATGCAATAAGAAAAGATAAATAATAGATGCATGAGATTATAAGCTTTTTAGTTTCAACTATAGGAAGTTTAGGATATTTTGGTATTTTTGCTTTAATATTTTTAGAGAGTTCATTTTTTCCATTTCCAAGTGAGGTTGTTATGATACCAGCTGGTTATTTAGCATTTAAAGGAGATATGAATTTAACATTAGTTATTTTATCAGGAGTTACTGGAAGTTTAGCTGGTACATGGTTAAACTACTTACTTGCTCTTAAATTTGGAAGAAAATTTATCTTAAAAATTATCTCAAATGAAAAAAAGATATAGATGTTGATAAAATAAAACAAAATAAAGATAAAAGTTATTCACATGATAATTTATTTCATACATTATTAGGTATTTTTAATGTTCAAACAAAAGTATATGATAAAACAATGGATATTATAAACAACTAAATATATAAAGTAAACTATTAAGCACTTTTATACTATTATTCGATTATATAAAAGTATAAAATATAGGAATATTTATGAAAAAAGCAGTATGTATTTTAAGTGGTGGAATGGATTCAACATTAGCATCTTATATAGCACTTCAAGATGGTTATGAACTTATAACTGTACACTTTAATTATGGACAAAGAACTCAAGATAAAGAGCTTCAAGCGTTTAGGGATATCTCAAAAGCATTAAATGTAAAAGAAAAATATGAAATTGATTTACCATTTTTTAGTACTATTGGAGCATCTGCCTTAACTGATAACAATATAGATGTACCAACTACTGGTATTGAAGATGGTGTTCCTATTACTTATGTTCCATTTAGAAATGGAATATTTCTAAGTATTGCAACAGCAATTGCTGAAAAAGAAGGTGCAAGTGCATTATTTATAGGTGTGGTTCAAGAAGATAGTAGTGGATATCCTGATTGTACAGATACATTTATAGACAAAATGCAAAATGCCATGAATCAAGGTACTAAAGAAAATACATCTTTAGAGATAAAAACACCTCTAGTTCACCTAAGTAAAGCACAAATTGTACAAAAAAGTTTAGAACTAAATGTTCCACTTGAACTTACATGGTCATGTTATAAAAATAGCGAGCAAGCTTGTGGAGTATGTGATAGTTGTAGATTAAGATTAAATGGATTTAAACTAGCAAATAGTAAAGATAAAATTCCTTATGTTAAATAAAATTAAATCATTTGCAAAAGAGATACTAGTATTTGTAGTAACATTAATTATAATATCAAATGCAATATCATATTATAAAAGTAATGATTTAAAAAAAGATTCTTTAGATATTAAAACTTTAACTCTAATAGATGGATCAACTTATAATATACCTAAAAATAAAGCTATTTTAGTTCATTTTTGGGGTACTTGGTGTCCTGTTTGTAAACTTGAAGCTAGTAATATTGATGCTATTTCAAAATCTTATGAAGTTATTACAATTGCTGTTGATTCAAAAGATAATGAAAATATAAAAAAATATCTAAAAGATAATAATGTAAATTTTAAAGTTCATAATGATACTCAATCAAAAATTGCAAATAACTATAATATAGCTGTATATCCTACATCTTTTATATATGATAAAAATGGTAAATTAGTATTTACTGAAGTTGGTTATAGCTCAACTTTAGGTCTTAAACTTAGAATGTGGTGGGCTAATTTATGAAATGGCAAATAAGTAAACAATTTGATTTTTGTTATGGACATAGAGTTTGGTCTCAAGAACTAAATATTGAATATTCTTTAGATGAATGCCTAATGTGTAGACACCTTCATGGTCATCAAGGTAAAATATTAGTTCATTTAGAATCAGACAAACTAGAAAATGGAATGGTAACAGATTTTAAACATCTAAATTGGTTTAAAAAGTTTTTAGATGATACTTTAGATCACAAATTTATAATAGATATAAATGATCCATTATTTGATACCCTACTTCCCCATTATAAAGATAAACTTCATTTTCACAATATGAGTGAAGGTTATAAAATACCAGACCTATCATATATAAAAGATCAACCTATACATATATATGAACTATACCAAGGGTATATAATAGTTGATTTTGTACCAACTAGTGAAAATATATCTGCATGGTTGTTAAAAATCGTTTCTAAAAAGATGTCAAAAATTGGTGTTAAAGTATCCCATTTAGAATATTTTGAAACTCCAAAAAGTAGAAGTATTGTTTATAATTAATTATAAATTGTATAGAATTTTGTTAAAATAAATTATAAGGAGATTGTTATGTCAATAAATGAGATATTAAATAGTGCATTAGAACTTCCTATAAATCAAAGAGTACAAATAGTAGATCTATTAACAAGTAGTTTTAATAGTATTGATAAAAACATAGAACAGTCTTGGATTGATGAAGCTAATGAAAGATTAAAATTACTAAATAATAATCAATCAAAAATATTATCTTATGATGAGTTCTTTCTTGAAGATTAAATTTCAAGAACACTCAAAATATGATTTTGATGAAGCTAAACATTATTATAAAACACAAGAAGAAAACTTGTATAAAAAGTTTAAATATGATTTAGAACAATCATTAAATAGAATATTATCTTTTCCAAATTTATATCCAAATATAGACACTAATATTAAAAAATGCGTACTTAATAAATTTCCATATACAATTTTATATACTATAAAGAATGATACTATTTACATACTTGCAATTGCAAATCATCATAAAAATCCAAAGGAATATAAAAATAGATGCTTGAAGTAAATGAGATATTTGGACCAACAATCCAAGGAGAAGGTAAACTAGTAGGAAACCCTAGCGTATTTGTGCGATTTGGAAACTGTAATATGTCATGTGAGGGATTTGGTGTTGAATATGAAACACCAAGTGGAATTAAAAAATTCTCTTGCGATAGCTATTATGCCAGTGATAGTGCATTTAAAGAACAATGGAGCAGATACGAAAGTAGTAAGCCATTAATTGAAGAGGTAAATAAACTTCTACCCTCTTATAGGTGTGATATAGTAATAACAGGTGGTGAACCACTTTTATATTGGAAAGATATAGAGTTTCAAAAATTTATGCACTATTATATAAACCTTGGATATAAAATAACAATTGAAACAAATGCAAGTATAAGTATAGATCTAAATCAGCCTTGGCACAAAGAGATATTGTTCTCTATGAGTGTAAAACTAAGTAATAGTGCTGAGAGTTTAAGTAAAAGAATAAACATAACAAATATAAGTAATATTATTGATCTAAATAAAGAATCATACTTAAAATTTGTAGTAAGCAATGAATGTATCAATAATGCATTAATAGAGATTGAAGATATAAAAAGTCAAATACCACATTGTGATACATATCTTATGCCTATGGGAGATACTGCAAGTGATATAGATAAAAACTCTTTAAGTGTAATTGAACTTTGTATAAAAAAAGGTTTTAAATACTCAGATAGATTACATATAAGAGTATGGGATAATAAAAGAGGAGTATAGTTTATGAGTGAAATTATAATGCCAGCGCAATGGGAACATCAAGAGTTTGTTCAACTTGTATTTCCACATAAAAAGACAGATTGGATTGAGTATTTTGATGATGCAATTGATACTTTTGTAAATATTGCAAATAGTATTAGAAAATACCAAAAAGTTTTAATAGTAGCAAATGAATTATTATATGTAAAATCATTATTTAAAGATTATGATAACTTACAATTTGTAAAACTAGATTCAAATGACACTTGGGCTAGAGATTTTGGTGGTATTACAGTAAAACAAGATGATACATATATTATCTTGGATTTTAAATTCAACGCATGGGGTAAAAAGTTTGAATTTACTAAAGATGATAAAATCACCAAACAACTAAAACTAAAAGGCTTACTAAAACAATATAGACATAAAAGTGTAAATATGGTACTTGAAGGTGGAAGTATAGATAGTAATGGAGCTGGTATAATTTTAACAACTAAAAAATGCCTACTTGAAAAAAATAGAAATCCACATCTAAATCAAAAAAGTATCGAAAATCAACTTTGTGAACATCTTGGAGCTAAAAAAGTTTTATGGCTTGAAAATGGAAGCTTAGCTGGAGATGATACAGATTCTCATATAGATACACTTGCTAGATTTGTAAATAAAAACACTATTGTATATCAAACTTGTGATGATAAAAATGGTATAAATTACAATAGCTTAAAAGCAATGGAAAATGAACTAAAAACTTTAAGAGATTTAAACAATGAACCTTTTAATATAATACCACTTCCAAGTATAAAGCCAATATATTATAAAGATGATAGACTTCCTGCAACTTATGCTAATTTTTTAATAATAAATGGGGCAGTATTAATTCCTTTTTACAATGATGAAAATGATTCTATAGTTCTTGAAATATTTAAAAAAATATTTCCATCTCGTGATATTATAGCAATAGATTGTACAACTTTAATAAAACAACATGGAAGTTTACATTGTGTAACTATGCAATACCATAATAAAAAAGAGATTACTCAAGAAAAAGATCTTTTAAAAACAGCACTAATTCAACAAAAATATTATGGTTCTAAAGAAAAAACAATCAAAAGGACAATAGAATTAATCCACCAAGCAGCACAAAATGGATCTAAACTTATAGTTCTTCAAGAGTTACATCAAACAGATTATTTTTGTAAAAATGAAGATGTAAATAACTTTGATTTAGCAAATTCTTATGAAGATGATTTAATATTTTGGGCAAAAATTGCAAAACAAAACAACATAGTATTAGTAACTTCACTTTTTGAAAAAAGAGCTGAAGGTTTATATCACAATACTGCTGTTGTATTTGAAAGTGATGGGAGTATTGCTGGGAAATATAGAAAAATGCATATACCTGATGATCCTGGTTTTTATGAGAAGTTTTATTTTACCCCTGGTGATTTGGGATTTGAACCAATACAAACAAGTGTAGGAAAACTTGGAGTTTTAATATGTTGGGATCAATGGTTTAGTGAAGCTGCTAGACTGATGGCACTAAAAGGGGCTGAAATTTTAATATACCCTACAGCTATTGGTTGGTTTGAAGATGATAATGAAGATGAAAAACAAAGACAACTTGATGCTTGGATAACAGTACAAAGAGGTCATGCAATACAAAATGGTATTCCTCTTATTAGTGTAAATAGAGTTGGCTTTGAATTAGATAATAGTGGTATATTAAAAGGTACTAAGTTTTGGGGAAATTCTTTTGTAGTAGGAGCTCAAGGTGAATTTTTAGCACAAGCAAAAGAAACAGAAGAGATACTATATGCATCTATTGATAAAAAAAATAGTGCAAATGTTAGAAGATGGTGGCCTTTTTTAAGAGATAGAAGAATAGAATCGTACATTGATATTACAAAAAGATATATTGATTAAAAATATGTTAAAATACAAAAAATAGGAGTATTATATGAAATTTACAGGAACAAATGTATTAGTAACTGGTGCGAGTAAAGGAATTGGAGCTAGTATTGCAAAAGAATTAGCAGCACAAGGACTAAAAGTATGGATAAACTATAGAAGTAAGCCAGAATTAGCAGATGCAGTAAAAGATGAAATCGAAACAGCTGGTGGAACTGCAGCAGTAATTAAAGGTGATGTATCATTAGAAGATGATTGGAAAGAAATGTTAAAAACTATTAAAGATAGTGATGGGCAACTTTCATATTTAGTAAACAACGCAGGTATCACAAAAGATAAACTAGCTATTAGAATGAGTGTACAAGATTTTGATGATGTAATAAATGCAAACTTAAAATCTACATTTATAGGTTGTAGAGATGCTCTTAAAATGATGTCTAAGAAAAAATTTGGATCAATTGTAAATATCTCTTCAATTGTAGGAGAGATGGGAAATCCTGGTCAAACAAATTATGCTGCATCAAAAGGTGGTACAAATACTATGACTAAATCATTTGCAAAAGAAGGAGCTGCTAGAGGTATTAGATTCAATGCAGTAACTCCAGGATTTATAGCAACTGATATGACTGATGAATTAAGTGATGATGTAAAAGATAACTATACAAAAAATATTCCACTTTCTAGATTTGGAACAGCAAAAGAAGTAGCAGATGCAGTTGCTTTTTTATTAAGTGATCATTCTTCGTATATAACTGGGGAAATTTTAAAAGTAAACGGTGGGCTTTATACTTAATTTAAGTATTTATGCTATAATTGCAAGCAAACATATAAAAAAGGAAAATAAAAATGTTAGAAAAAATCAAAGAAGTAGTAGTAGAACAGTTAGATTGTGATGCAGCTGAAGTTAAAGAAGATTCAAGATTTATTGAGGATTTAGGTGCAGATTCACTAGACGTAGTTGAATTAGTAATGGCTTTAGAAGAAGAATTTGACATTGAAATTCCAGATGAAGATGCTGAAGGTATTTTAACAGTTAAAGATGCATTAGATTACATCAATAACAATAAATAACAAATATAATATAAGAAGGGATTAATTCTCTTACTTATATATTTATAAAATATTTTATGAAGTACTTTATAAATATATAAAAAATATGGAGCGATATAATATGCAAAGAATTGTAATAACTGGTTTAGGGATGATAAATTCACTAGGAAATAATGTTGAGGAATCTTTTAATTCTATAGTTGAAGGTAATTGTGGGATTGATACAATTTCATTATTTGATGCTAGTGAATTTTCTGTACAAATTGCAGGTGAAGTAAAAAACTTCGATCCAGCAGCTATTATGGGTAAAAAAGAGGCTAAAAAAGCTGATAGATTTATACAACTTGGTATTCATGCATCTTTAGAAGCTATGAAAGATAGTGGTTTTGTAGATGAAGATGGTAAAGTTTCTGATGATATCGCTGATGACTTTGGAATAGTAAGTGCATCTGGAATTGGTGGATTACCAAATATAGAAAAAAACTCTGTAGTTTGTAACACAAGAGGACCAGGAAAAATATCTCCATTTTTTATCCCATCTTCTTTAGTTAATATGCTTGGTGGATTTGTTACAATTCAACATAACTTAAAAGGTCCAAATGTATCTGTTGTTACTGCTTGTGCAGCTGGAACACATGCAATTGGTGAAGCTGTTAAAACAATCGCTCTAGGTGGAGCTTCTAAGATGCTTGTAATTGGTGCTGAAAGTGCTGTTACAGGTGCTGGAATTGGTGGTTTTGCTGCTATGAAAGCACTTAGTACTAGAAATGATGATCCTAAAACTGCATCAAGACCATTTGATAAAAATAGAGATGGTTTTGTTATGGGTGAAGGTGCTGGAGCATTAGTAGTTGAAACACTTGAAAGTGCCCAAGCAAGAGGTGCTAAAATATACGCTGAAGTATTAGGATTTGGAGAAAGTGGTGATGCAAATCATATTACAACTCCAACTCAAGATGGACCATATAGAGCTATGAAAGCTGCATATAATATGGCAAAAAGAAATAATGGTGGAGAGATTAAAGTTGACTATGTAAATGCACATGGTACTTCTACACCTGTTAATGATAAAAATGAAACAGCTGCATTAAAAGCATTATTTGAAGGTAATCAAGAATGTCCACCTGTAACATCTACAAAAGGACAAATTGGTCACTGTTTAGGAGCTGCTGGTTCTATTGAAGCTATTATTTGTATAAAAGCTATGGAAGAAGGGATTATCCCTCCAACAATTAACCAATTTGAATCAGATGAAAATTGTGATTTAGATTATGTTCCTACAAATGCAAGAAAAGCTGACTTAAATGTTGTAATGTCAAATTCATTTGGATTTGGTGGAACAAATGGTGTTGTAATTTTAAAAAAATTCGTTAAATAAGGGATATAAATAGATGGCTACATATTTAGACTTTGAAGAAAATATAAAAAATATCGAAGATGATATTATTGTTGCTAAAACAAAAGCAGATGAATATGCAGTTACTATATTAGAAAAAAAGCTAAAAGAGGAAGTTGAAAAAACATATTCAAACCTTAGTGATTTTCAAAAACTAAAATTAGCAAGACACCCTGATCGTCCATATGCATTAGATTATATAAGAGGTCTTATGACTGATGCTCATGAGATTCATGGAGATAGACATTTAGCTGATGATGCTGCAATTGTATGTTACTTAGGTTATATAGGTGATGTTAAGTGTGTAGTAATTGGTGAACAAAAAGGTCGAGGTGTTAAAAATAAAATCAAAAGAAACTTTGGTATGCCAAACCCAGAAGGTTATAGAAAAGCCCTAAGAGCTGCTAAAATGGCTGAAAAGTTCAATCTTCCAATCTTATTCTTAGTTGATACTCCGGGTGCATATCCTGGAATTGGAGCTGAAGAGAGATCTCAAAGTGAAGCAATTGCAAGAAACTTATTTGAATTAAGTGATTTAGATACAACTGTAATTTCAGTAGTAATTGGAGAAGGTGGTTCAGGTGGAGCGTTAGCTATCTCTATTGGAGATAGACTTGCAATGATGAGATATAGTGTATATTCTGTTATATCTCCTGAAGGTTGTGCAAGTATTCTTTGGAAAGATCAAGCTATGGTTGAAACTGCAACAAAAGCTCTAAAAATAACTTCAAGTGATCTAAAAGAAGCTGAACTTATTGATGATGTAATTGAAGAGCCATTAATTGGTGCACATAGAGCTAAAGAAGATGCTATAAAAGCACTTGGTGATTATTTTATCTCAAAAGTAAAAGAGTTAAAACCATTAAGTAAAGATGAAAAATATGAAGCTAGATATCAAAGACTTATGTCTTTAGGTAGCTTTGATTAAAAATAAAATATTTTTATCATAAAAAAAGGGATCAAGTTAAACTTGATCCCTTTTTTATTTAATACTACTTTTTATTTATAGCACCTAATTGCTCTCCTGCTAATAGATGAAAATGGATATGCCCTACTTCTTGACCACCATTTTGTCCAATATTTGTTATTAATCTATATCCATCACTTTTTACACCTAAAGTTAATGCTACTTCTTGAATAAATGTTGTCATTTCGGCCATTATATTAGGAGTCATCTCATTGAAAGATTGGATATGTACTTTTGGTATTATAAGTACATGAATTTTTGCTTGTGGATTTATATCTTCAAAACATAAAAAATTATCATTTTCTAGTACAGTTTTATTTGGAATATCACCATCAATTATTTTACAAAATAAACACATATTTTTTTCCTTAATTATTATTTTATTTACTAGTAATTAGTATAACCAAAGTCTAATTAATTTTATACCAAATTAAAAATTAAGTAAATACTTAAATAGTAAAAGTTGTGCAAGAGTTTTAAATTTTTATATATAGGACTAATTTATTAATTCAAATATAAAAATTTTAAAAATATTGTGCAAACTTTACTACCCTCTGGGAAAATAGTCTAAAATGTATCTTTCAAAGATTTTTGTTTTGTATTATCAAGATAGTACATCAACAAAAATCTTTATAATCTACTATTTTATCTATTTTTTTTAGTGATTACTTACTTTTTAATTTGGTATTAGATATAATGGCGAAATATATGAAAATTATTTATGAATAATTATTTTAGGAGAGTATATTGGTTAATCAATGGATACAAAGCATACAAGAGACTTCTAGTTTAGAAGAACTAGAGAACAAAAGAGTTGAGCTTTTAGGTAAAAAAGGTATATTAACATTAGAATTTGCAAAAATGAAAGATGTACCTAATGAACAAAAGAAAGAATTTGCTAAAAATTTAAATATTCAAAAAGGAGCAGTTAATAAAGCTTTAGATGAGAAAAAAACTATCCTTATGGCACAAGCTCTAGAAGAACAATTAAAAAGTGAACAAATAGATGTTACTAAATTCTCTTGTAATGTTCAAAGTGGTGCTTTACATCCAGTACAAGATACAATGGATAAAGTTATAACTTATTTTCAAAACTTAAACTTCTCAGTTGAAGAAGGACCTCTAGTAGAAGATGATTTTCATAACTTTGAAGCATTAAATCTTCCAGCGTATCACCCTGCACGTGATATGCAAGATACTTTCTATACAAAAGATAATAAAGTATTAAGAACACATACAAGTCCTGTTCAAATTAGAACAATGATGAGCCAAAAACCACCTATTAGAATGATAGCTCCAGGTACAGTTTTTAGAAAAGACTTTGATATTACTCACACTCCAATGTTTAATCAAATAGAAGGATTAGTAGTTGAAGCTGAAGGTGTTGTATCTTTTGCTAATTTAAAACATATTATGGTTGAATTTTTACAACATATGTTTGGTGATGTTGAAGTTAGATTTAGACCTTCATTCTTCCCATTTACAGAACCATCAAGTGAAGTTGATATATCTTGTGTATTTTGTAAAGGTGATGGATGTAGAGTTTGTTCACATACAGGATGGCTTGAAGTATTAGGTTGTGGAATTGTAGATGAAAATGTATTCAAAGCAGTTGGATATGAAAAAGTAAGTGGATATGCATTTGGTCTTGGTATTGAAAGATTTGCAATGTTAATACATCAAATAGGAGATTTAAGATCTCTATTTGAAAGTGATATTAGATTATTAGGACAGTTTAGATGATAGTAACTAAAGAATGGTTAAATGAATTTGTAGATTTATCAAATATCTCTACAGCAAAAATATGTGAAGCATTAAACTCTATTGGATTAGAAGTTGATAGTGTAAATAAACCAAATATTGTCTCTGGTGTGGTAGTTGGATTTGTAAAAGAGTGTATTAAACATCCAGATGCTGATAAACTAAATGTTTGTCAAGTTGATATTGGAAGTGAAGTAGTTCAAATAGTATGTGGTGCTAAAAATGTAGCTGCTGGACAATTTGTACCAGTAGCAACTGTTGGAACAACACTTGGAGAAGATTTTAAAATCAAAAAAGCAAAACTAAGAGGTGAAGAATCTCATGGTATGATTTGTAGTACAACAGAGATTGGTTTAGCTAAATTAAACGATGGTATATTAGAACTTGATGATTCAATAGGAGAATTAGTTTTAGGAAAAGATCTAAATGAATACCCACTAATAGATGATACAGTTATTGAGATTGAATTAACTGCAAATAGAGGTGATTGTTTAAGTATAAGTGGTGTGGCAAAAGATCTATGTGCATATTTTAATATTTCGATGAAAGAGTTAGATTTTACTAAAAAAGAAGATGATAGAGCAATTGGAAGAGTATTAGAAATAGATTATTCAAGTGATGTAACTTCTAGTTTACTATACAATGTAGTTGATAATACAAAATTAAAACTACCTATTATATATCAATTAAGAGTTGCTACTATTAATACTGTTAAAAAAACAAATATAGAAACGTTAATAGAATATGCGACACATAGTTGTGGTGTATTATTAAATGTATATACTCAAAATATTGCAAAACAAGATGATAAAATTCATTTAAAAATATATAATGATGAAAATGGATTTACATCAATAGATGGAAATGTTCATTTAAGTAAAGTTGGAATTAAAGCTGGAGAGATTATAGAAGATGATAATATTGTTGTAGTAGAAGCTTCATATACAGAACCATCGGAATTAGCTCAAAAAGTATTTAAAACAAAACAAAAAACTGGTGATATTTACTACAAAAGTTCAAGAGGTTCTAATCCTGATTTAAACTATGGTATGGATTTTATAACACATCTTTTATCAGTTTTAGGTTCAAGTATCTACAAAGGGCAAATAGATTTACAAACAGAACTAAAAGAGAAAACTTTAGGTGTTAGTATCAATAGAATAAATAGTATTATTGGTGAAAATATTGATCATCTAAAAATTGAAAATATTCTTATATCTTTAGGATTTAAAGTAAAAAATTCAAACGATAATGATATGACTATAATTATCCCTAATAATAGACATGATATTATAAATATTGCAGATGTAACAGAAGAGATTGTAAGAATGGTTGGTATTGATAATATCAAAGCAAAGCCACTTCAAGTTTGTGATATAAATAGAACAAATAAAATAACTTATGATTTAATCAAAAAAAATAAATTAAGAGCTAGATCAATTGGTGAACAATTTTTTGAAACAATAACTTATGTATATTCTTCAAAAGAGTTATTAAATAAATATGGTTTTGAAATAGTAAGAGATAACCTAGATATATTAAACCCTATAAATGAAGATCTAAATACATTTAGATCTACAATGTTACTAAACCATGTAATTGCCGTATCAAATAATGTAAAACAAGGATTTAAAACTATTGCATTATTTGAAAATGGTATTGTTTTTGATAAAAATAGAGAAGAAACAAAAGAGGTTTCATTTATATTTTCAGGTCAAAAAGAGGAAGAATCTTTAGAAAATGGTGCAAAAAGTGAAAATATAGATCTATTTAGTTTTGGTCAAAAACTAACTAATATTATTGGAAAATTTAATTTAGAAGCAAGTACAAATGTAAATACTAAATTTTTCCACCCTTATCAATGTGCAAATATAATTCAAGATGGTAAAACTATTGGACTTATTAGTAAAATACATCCAAATGTTGCAAAAGATTTTGATATTAGTGATGATACTTATGTGGCATCTATTAAATTTGATCTACTAAAAGATGAGTTAGTTTGTGCTAATTCAATATCAAAATTTCAATCTTCAAAAAGAGATTTAAGTATAGTAGCACCTAAAGATATGGAATTTAAAACAATTAAAAAATTAATTGATAACTTAAATTTAAAAAATCTAGTTCAATACAATCTAATTGATATTTATAATGATGAAAAATTAGGTGATAATGAGAGTTTAACTATTAGATTTGTTTTACAATCTGCAACTAAAACTCTTGAAGAAAATGATATAAATGAAATTATGGATAAATTAATAATTGAACTAAAAGATAAACTAGACATCACATTAAGATAAAAGGAAAAGTATTGGAAAATAAAAGTATAAATATAAAAAAATTATCAAAAGGTTTTGATATAACTATTAATAATATAGCATCAGATAAATCAATATCTCATAGATGTGCTATGTTCTCTTTATTTTCCAATGAAACATCAACAATAAAAAATTATCTTCGTGGTGAAGACACTATGGATAGTTTAAAAATAGCACAAAAATTAGGTGCTACAATTGAAGATGATGGAGATATTATAAAAATAACTCCACCTGAAAAATTAACTGAAGCAGATGATATTTTAGATTGTGGAAATGCTGGAACTGGTATGAGATTATATACTGGATTATTAGCTGGACTTGAAGGTTCTTTTGTATTAACAGGTGATAAATACTTACGACATAGACCAATGAATAGAGTAGTTAAACCATTAAGAGATATTGGTGCAATAATTGATGGAAGAGAAAATGGAAATCTAGCTCCTCTTCATATACGAGGTCAAAAATTAAAATCATTTAAATACCATAGTCCAATAGACTCTGCACAAATTAAATCAGCTCTTATTTTAGCTGCTATTCAAGGTGAAGAAACTTCATATTATAAAGAAGACCTACTTTCAAGAGATCATACAGAAAGAATGTTAAGAGGTATGGGTGTAGATATAACTACTCAAGAAGATGATTGGATTAAAATAACTCCAATGAAAAATAAATTAAAACCTCTTAACCTTACAGTTCCTACTGATCCATCTAGTGCATTTTTCTTTGCAGTTGCAGCAGCAATTGTACCTAACTCTAAAGTAACACTTAAAAATGTAACTTTAAATCCTACAAGAATAGAAGCATACAAAGTATTAGAAAAAATGGGTGCTAAAATTACATATATAAAAACTGAAGATTTATATGAACCAATAGGTGATATTGTAGTTGAATATAATCAACTTCATGGTGTAACTGTTGATAGTAATATTGCATGGCTTATTGACGAACTTCCAGCTCTTAGTATTGCTATGAGTGTTGCTACAACGCCTAGTATTGTAAAAAATGCAAAAGAGCTTAGA
Organism: uncultured Helicobacter sp.; assembly: GCA_964482285.1. Taxonomy (GTDB): domain Bacteria; phylum Campylobacterota; class Campylobacteria; order Campylobacterales; family Arcobacteraceae; genus CAIJNA01. The sequence continues at coordinate 15,568 of CAYZWZ010000022.1, forward strand.
GTAAAAGAGAGCGATAGAATAAGTTCAGTTGTAAATAACCTTGCACTTTGTGGAGCAAAATATGAAGAGTATGAAGATGGATATAAAATATTTGGAAATACAAATTTATCTAAAGCTACTATAGATTCTCATGGTGATCATAGAATTGCAATGAGCTTTGCAATAGCTGGACTTTTATGTGATATGGATATAAAAGATACTGCTTGTATTGATACTTCATTTCCAAACTTTATGAATATTATTAAAACTTTAGGATAGATTATGAAAGTAAAATTAGCGAAAAATTATGGTTTTTGTTTTGGTGTAAAAAGAGCAATAGAAATAGCAGAACAACAAAAAAATTCTGCAACTATGGGACCACTTATACATAATCAAAAAGAGATCTCAAGATTAAAAAATAACTTCAATGTTGATCTATATGAAAATATAAGTGATGTTAAAAAAAATGACACTGTAATAATAAGAACACATGGTATCACAAAAGATGATCTTCAAACTTTAAAAAAGCATGATGCTAAGGTAATAAATGCAACATGTCCATTTGTAACAACTCCACAACAAATTGTAAAAAATATGTCAAAAGAAAATTATTCTGTAATTATTTTTGGAGATGCCCAGCATCCTGAAGTAAAAGGTGTAAAATCTTATGGAGAAGATGTTCATGTTGTAAAATCTATTGATGAACTAAAAGATTTAGATTTAAAATATGATAAAATTGCAACAGTTGCTCAAACTACAAAACAAAAAGATCAATATAGTGAAATAGTAAATGCTCTAATGATTAGATATAAAGAAGTAAGAGTATTCAATACTATTTGTGATGCTACATTTGAAAATCAAGCAGCTGCCCAAGAGTTAAGTAAAGAGGTTGATATTATGATTGTAATTGGTGGAAAAAATTCATCAAATACAAAACAACTTTTTTATATATGTGAAGCAAATACTACAACTTATCATATCGAAGATGAAAAAGAATTAGAAAAATCTTGGTTCAAAGATAAAAAGTTATGTGGTATAACTGCAGGTGCTTCTACCCCTGATTGGATTATCAAAAATGTATCTAAGGCTATAGAAAATATTTAACAATATTAAATAAGTTATTCTTAAATCAAAAAAGATAATATACTAAAATATAATTAAAAAGTTAAAGGTAAATAAAATGATGATAAAGATCGATATGGACTCACAAGAGTTTAAAGAAGAATTAGAAAAAACAAAAAAGTTTACAGATAAAGTTTGTGAATCTTTTGGATGGGTATATAATCCAAATGAAGATGTAAATGAAGGTGTTACAATGGGTCTTGCTCGTAACAAAATTATTTACAATAAAAGATATTGTCCTTGTTTTATGGTAATTGGTGAAACTAAAGAGGAACAAAAAGCTGCTGATAATAGAATTTGTCCTTGTAAACCAGCAATAGAAAAAGAGATCCCCCAAGATGGTGCTTGTCACTGTGGTATTTTTGTAACTCCTGAATATGCTAAAAAACATGGTGCAGTTGATAGTGCTATAGAAGTGGTACATACTCACTCAAGAGGACTTACAAAAGAGGAGTGTGAAGCACTACTTGCAAAAGAACAACTAGATACAGAAGAGATTAAATCACTTCTTGAAGCTAGAGAGCTTGGTATGGTTGATTTTTCACTTGTTGATGTAAGAGAATGGATGGAATGGAACCAAAAAAGAATAGTAGGAACAGATGTACTTGTACCTACAACTTCATTTTATCAAGCAGTAGAAAAAATAGATCAAGATAAAGATAAACCAGTTATTGTTTATTGTTTTACAGGATCTAGAAGTTTATATTGTCAAAAAGTTCTAAAAGATATGGGTTGGAAACAAGTTTCAAACTATATACAAGGGATTATTTCATATAATGGTGAGACAACTTCAGGAGAATAATAAACAACTTCTGAACAAAATATCAATAGCAAATTAGTATATCTAATTTGCTATTTTAGTTTATATTCAAAAAAGGATAAAATAATGAAAGTATTATTAATAAAAGATGTAAAAAGCTTAGGAAAAGTAGGCGAAGTAAAAGAAGTAAAAGATGGTTATGGAAAAAACTTCTTAATAGGAAAAGGTTTTGCAAAACATGCAACTGCTGAAGTATTAGAACAATGGGAAAAAGAACAAGCCCAAATAAAAGCTAATCTTGAAAAAGAGTTAGAAATAGCAAATAAACAAAAAGAGATGATAGAGTCACTTAAACTTACTATCAAACATAAAGTTGGTGGAAATGGACACTTAATTGGTTCAATTACAAGTAAAGAGATAGCAACAGCTTTGAAAGATCAATTTGACTTAGATATCGATAAAAAATCGATAACTCTTAAAAATCCTATTAAAACTCCAGGTGTATTTGAAGTTGATTGTAAATTAGGTCATGGAATTCATGCATCATTAACTGTTGATGTAATAGAAGCGTAAAGGCTAGCTATGTTTGAAGCAACTACAATTCTTGCATATAAAAGTGAAGATGGAAAAGCTGTTATTGGTGGAGATGGTCAAGTAACATTTGGTAATACAGTTTTAAAAAACAATGCTACAAAGATTAGAACACTTTACAAAGATAAAGTACTAGCAGGATTTGCAGGAAGTACTGCTGATGCATTTAATCTTTTTGATATGTTTGAAGAACATCTTGTAAACACTAAAGGTGATCTTTTAAAATCTGTAATAAATTTCTCAAAAGAGTGGAGAAAAGATAGAACTTTACGAAAATTAGAAGCTATGATGCTTGTTTTAAATGAAAATCATATATTTATATTAAGTGGTACTGGTGATGTAGTTGAACCTGAAGATGGTTGTTTAGCTAGTATTGGAAGTGGTGGAAACTTTGCAATAGCAGCAGCAAGGGCTCTTAAAAAACACTCAAACCTAGAACCAACAGAACTTGTAAAAGAAGCACTTATGACTGCTGGTGAACTATGTATTTATACTAATCAAAATATAAAACTATTAGAACTAAAGGAAGATAAATAATGAATATGACACCAAAAGAGATTGTAAATTATCTTGATGATTATATTATAGGTCAAAATGATGCTAAAAAAACTATTGCCTTAGCTTTAAGAAATAGATATAGAAGAATGCAACTTCCAAGTGAAATTCAAGAAGAGATAATGCCTAAAAATATCTTAATGATTGGTAGTACAGGTGTTGGAAAAACTGAAATTGCAAGAAGATTAGCAAAAATGATGAGTCTTCCTTTTGTAAAAGTTGAAGCTAGTAAATATACTGAAGTTGGGTTTGTTGGACGAGATGTAGAATCTATGATTAGAGATTTAGCATTTGAATCAATATCTTTAGTAAAAAAAGAGTATGAAGAAAAGATTCAAGGTGAGATAGATAAAGAAGTAACTAAACAAATTGTAGAGATATTAGTGCCAAAACTTCCAGAAGGTGCCACTGAGGCTGCTAAAGATAGTTTTATCAAGACATATAACCTTATGGAGAGTAAAGTACTTGATGGCTCTATGGATGATAAAAAAATAGAGATTGAACTTCCTAAAAAAACTCATGTTGAAGTAGTAGATAGTAATCTTCCTATGGATATGTCAAGTATATCTGAAAGCTTAAATAATATGCTTGGTAAAATGGATAAAAATAAAGTAAAAAAAGAGGTTACTATAGAACAAGCTAAAAAACTATTAAGAGCTAGTGCTAGTGCTAATTTACTTGATGAAGAGTCTATAAAAGAAGAAGCTATTAAGAGATGTGAAAATGGTGGTATTATATTTTTAGATGAGATTGATAAAATTGCAACTGGAAATAATAATAAAAATCAAGATCCAAGTAAAGAAGGTGTTCAAAGAGATCTACTTCCAATAGTAGAGGGAAGCTCAGTACACACTAAATATGGTCAAATAAAAACAGACCATATTTTATTTATCGCTGCTGGGGCATTTCATGTTAGTAAACCAAGTGACCTACTTCCAGAACTTCAAGGAAGATTCCCTTTACGAGTTGAACTTAACTCTTTAGATGAAGAAGCATTATATAAAATACTTACAAATACTAAGAACTCTTTACTTTCTCAATACAAAGCACTTTTAAGTGTTGAAGATGTAACTTTAGAATTTAGCGATGATGCTATAAGAGAGTTTGCAAAACTAAGTGTTAATGCAAATGAAAAAGCACAAGATATTGGAGCAAGAAGACTTCATACTGTAATTGAAAAAGTAATAGAAGATATTAGTTTTGATGCAGACCAATATAAAGGTCAAACAATTGAAGTAACAAAAGAGCTTGTAAAAGAAAAACTAGATGATATTATAGAAGATGAAGATGCTTCTAAATACATACTTTAAATAGTGTTTTTCTCTTTTTGATATGAATTTTAAAATTTGTGTCAAAAAGACTTGACTATTTATTTTACTTAAGATATAATTCCATCACTTTTTAGAACAACTAGTTCGAAATTATGTGTCAAGGTAGCTCAGCTGGTTAGAGCGCTGGTCTCATAAGCCGGAGGTCGAGGGTTCAAGTCCCTCTCTTGACACCATTTATAAATCAATAACTTTACAATATTCAATTATAAAACAAACAATTAAATTACTAAATCATAAACTTAATATAATATTTAATACTACTATAAAGTAAATTTAGATATAATCCATGACTTTTATTGAAAAATAAATAGAAATTAACCAATCAAGGAGGTCATTATGGCTTTAGATCAGGACGTAAAACAAGAGATTATCTCTAAATATCAAAGAGACGAAAAAGATACAGGTAGTGCAGAAGTACAAATTGCAGTTTTAACTAAACAAATCAAAGTATTAACTGAACACTTAAAATCTAATCACAAAGATCACTCTTCAAGATTAGGACTACTTAAAATGGTAGGAAAAAGAAAAAGACTTCTTAAATACCTAAAAAGAAAAGACTACACAAAATTCCAAGAATTAGTAGCTGATTTAGGAATTAGAGCTAAATAATTTTTACTCTAATCAAAAAAAGGTAAGCAAAATTTGCTTACCTTTTTTTATGCTTTTAAAATAGAGATTAACTATTTATAAAAAAGAGTTTTAATCCTCTTTTTTATTTTCTTCAGTAGATTCTGATTTCTCTTCTTTTTCTTGGTGAAGATCTCCATTTTTATATACCTCTTTACCAGTTTGTTCTATAAGTTCTTGAACTCTTTTTCCTGAGATTACTTCAATATCTAATAACTCTTTAGTCATTAGCTCTATAGCTTCTTTATGATCTTTTAAACACTCTAATACATGATTGTATCTATTGTTTAGTGTTGATTTAATATGTTCATCTAAATCATTAGCTAGCTTATCACTATAATCTTTTGTAGTTTGTCCACCACCTAAGAATTGATTTGATTGTTTAGATAGTACCATAAGACCAGCAACATCACTCATACCATAAATACTTGCCATAGACTTAATAATATCTGTAGCTCTTTCTAGGTCATTTCCTGCACCTGTACTTATCTCACCTATAAATACCTCTTCAGCAGCTCTTCCACCTAATAAAACATCCACTTCAGCTATTAACTCATGTTTTTGCATTAGGTATTTATTCTCTTCAGGAGTATTTAGTGTATATCCTAAAGCAGCCATACCCCTTGGAACAATAGATACTTTATTTACTTTTTTAGCACCTTTAGTTATCTCAGCCATAAGTGCATGTCCAGATTCATGGTATGCTACTATCTCTCTTTCTTTTGGAGATATTCTTCTACTTTTCTTTTCAAGTCCAGCTATTTGTCTCTCAACTGCTTCTTTGAAATGTTTATTAGTAACTTCAATTGCATTTTCTCTACCTGCAAGAAGTGCAGCTTCATTTATAATATTTGCTAAATCAGCCCCTGCTAAACCAGCAGTCATAGTAGCAACTTCTCTAATATCTACCTCATTACTTAATTTTACATCTTTAATATGTACATTTAATATTTCGATTCTTCCTTCTAAGTCTGGTTTATCAACTAAAACTTGTCTATCAAATCTTCCTGGTCTTAAAAGCGCAGGATCTAGTACTTCTGGTCTATTTGTAGCAGCTAGAACAATTACAGGAGCTCCATCAGATGAGAAACCATCCATCTCAGCTAGAAGTTGGTTAAGAGTTTGTTCTCTCTCATCATTTCCACCCATTCCTCCACTTGCTCTACTTTTACCAATAGCATCAATCTCATCAATAAATATAATAGCAGGTGCATCTTTTTTTGCTTGTTCAAATAGATCTCTTACTCTACTAGCTCCAACGCCAACAAACATCTCAATAAATGATGATCCAGTTACACTTAAAAAGTTTACATCAGCTTCACCAGCAACTGCTTTTGCTAATAATGTTTTACCAGTACCTGGAGGTCCAACTAAAAGAACACCTTTTGGAATTTGAGCTCCTAGGTTTACATATCTATCTGGAGCTTTAAGGAAATCAACAATTTCAGATACTTCCTCTTTTGCTTCTTTATTTCCAGCCATATCTTCAAATTTTACATTTGGTTTTTCAGTTGCGATCATCTTTTTTGATCCACCCATACCTAGCATACCGCCACCCATAGATTTACTCATCTTTTTAGCTAAGAATGTCCAAATACCAAAGAATATTAAAAGTGGTAATACCCAACCAAATAATAGATCACCTAGTGGGTTCTCTTCATTTACTCCACCATAAGGTATTTTTTTCTCTTCTAATAATGGTACTAATGTATTATCTGGTAATACTCTTCTTGCTGTATAAGAAGTTTTTACACCATTTGAAGTTCCATTTGCTTTTATAGTTGTATTTCCAATTCCTACATAATCTATTTGACCAGATTGTATTAATTGTTTAAGATCACTATATGATACACTTTTATGTACTTGTCCATAAACAGCTTGTGTTCCATTTACATTCATATCATCTTGAGGAAATAAATTTTTAAATACCATTACTGATAACAATGAAAATATTATAAATACTATTATTGGATTATTATTAAAAAAATTATTATTGTTATTATCTTGTTTATTATTATTTTGATTATTCATTATTTGCCTTAGTTAATACAAATGTTATCCATTCGTTTTTTTGAATTTTTTCTTTGATATTAAATTCTTTATATTTTTTAGTGATTTTATCTTCATACTTATCTAAAATACCTGATATTATTAAAACACCATCATCTTTTAATATTTTTTTAAGATCATTTTTTATCATGATTAATACATCAGCAACAATATTTGCTACTACTACATCGTATTGTTTTTTTGATTTTAAGGCTGAACCTTCCCATGCATCATTATATGAAGTATTATTAAGTTCAAAATTCTCTTTTGCATTTGTAATAGATACAGGATCAGTATCACAAATATCTACAATAGCATCAAGTTTTGATGCTGCAATTGCAAGTATTCCACTACCTGTTCCTACATCAATTAAAGTATCATCTTTTTTTACATATGTACTAATAGCTTGTAAACAAGTATTTGTTGTTTCATGATGACCACTTCCAAAAGCAAGTGCTGGATTTATTAAGATATTTACTTTATCATCCTTTGGTTCAACCCATGATGGATGGATAAAGAACTTACCTACTTCTATAGCTTTTACTGATTCTTGATATTTACTTATCCAATCTTCATTTGCTTTTTTTTCTAAGTTTAGTTCACATGATATATTATCACCTAATTGTGAAGTAAAAAACTCAACACCTTCTTTAATCGTATCTAGTGGTTGTTCACTTCTTACAATTATACTGTTGTCTAACTCTTCTAAAGCATCATCACATATACTAGATACTAAATCTAGGTATATTTCATAATTGCTATTTGGAGTTATTGTTAATTCATAATAAAATTCTTTCAATTATTATTACCTTTAATTTAAATAGCTTAGATTATATCTAAACTCTAGTTTTATTTGCTTTAAGCTAAAATTAGTTGTTATTTTTTATAAAATAATCTTTACTTTGCTTTATATCTAGAAGTATTTGTTTTTTTAGATTTTCATATAGTTCAAACTTTTTGTTCTCTCTTAATTTACATAAAAACTCTATACTTATTTTTGAATTTATATCTTCATCTTTTATATCTTTATTTAAAATATGTGTTTCAATTGCAAACTTGCCATCTGTAGTTACTCTATGTCCTATAAAAGTTACACTTTGGTATTTTATATCATTTATATATGTGTATGTTACATATATCCCTGCTGATGGGTACATAAACTCTTTTACATCAATATTAATAGTAGGTACAAATTGTTTAGCTCCAAGCCCCTGCCCTTTTATATGCATACCTATTATTGTATAGTTTTTTCCTAATAATTGATTAGCTTTTTTTATTTGTCCTGTTGATATTAGATCTCTAATTACTCTTGAATGTACTGCTGTACCTTTATATTTAAACTCATCTACAACAATAACTTCACCATCAAATAACTCTTTTAGTGTATTAGTACTTCCACTTGCATTTATTCCGAATCTAAAATCAAACCCAACTACAATTGTTTTTAGATTTACAAACTCTTGCTTTATAAGATTTATAAAATCTTTTGCACTTAGGTGTTTGATTAGTTGTAATTCATAAAAATATATAGGAAATGATGTGTACTTTGCTCTTGTTGTTTTAGGTGTTAAGTTTGCGTATCCTGTTTGGATAACTATAATTGCCCCATTTTTATCCAACCTTTTAAATAACTCTTGATGAGCTAAGTGCATACCATCAAAACCACCAATAGCAATACTAGTGATTTCATTTTTATTTTTTGAAATAGAATAGTTCTTCAATATTTCCCTTTTTGCCAGCTAGTTTACTCTCTTGTGAGTATTGTAGATCCCATTTATATTCAATAGTTTTTGCTATAAATTTATCTCTTACTCTATTTAATGCAACTTTATCTTTTACAACGCCATAACTATCTCGTTTTATATTTGACCCAACTTCATATTGTGGCTTATATAATATTATTATTTTATCATTTGCTAATCTATTTATATCATCTATAATATTTAAAATAGAGATAAATGAAACATCACAAGTTACAATATCATAGATCTCATTACTTTGAAATTTTCTTATATCTGTATTTTCTTTTTTAATTATTCGTTTATCATCTTTTATAGTTTCATGTAACTGGTTTGATCCAACATCAACACATGTTACACTTTTTACATCATTTAATAAAAGGACTTGAGTAAAACCACCTGTACTACTTCCTATATCTAAAGCATTTTGGTTTTTAATATCTAATTTTAACTCTTCTAAAAAATATTTTAATTTATATGCTGCTCTACTTACAAAAAACTCATCTTGTAAGATTTTTATTTGCATATCTTCTTCTACTTTAAATGATGGTTTTGATATAATTTTACCATCAATTTGTATTTTTTTATTATTTATTAGTTCTGCTGCTTTATTTCGGCTTTGAACTTTAAAATTTTTTGTTAAATATATATCTAATCTCATAAGGCAATTATACTTGAAATTCGTAAAAAAAGAGTTTAATGACACTCTAGAAATAAAAAAGTCAAAATTTATAACTCATTTATGTCCATATGATCAATTTAAAACTGTTATGCAAAGGGTAAAAGAGGAACATCCAAAAGCTAGACACTTTGTGTATGCATATAGATACCTAAATGAATTTGATCAAGTTGTTGAAAATAGTAGTGATGATGGTGAACCAAAAGGTACAAGTGGACGACCAAGTTTAAATGTACTAAATGGAGCAAATATTATTAATAGTGCAGTTATTATTATAAGATATTTTGGTGGTATTAAGCTAGGAACTGGAGGACTTGTAAAAGCTTATAGTGATGCGGTTAACTTAGTATGTACAAATGCACAATTTTTTGAATATGAAAAATTGATCAAAAAAGATATAAAAGTTGATTATTCAGATCTTGGAAAGATAGAATATAAGTTAAATAAACTTGATATAAAAATCACAAATAAAGAGTTTGGTTCAAATATTATTTTAACACTTGAATCTACAAAAGAGAAGTTTGAAGAGTTTGATAAAATATCATAGGCAAAAGCCTATAATATATTAAGCGTAAACGCTTTGTTTATTGAATTTTTCTACTAAAAAGTAGTAAAAGATTGCTCTATATTTGTTTCTGTTTGATGTTCCCATCTTTTCACAAACTTCTTTAATAGCTGCATCTAATGTTGCATCATCTTCACTTAATTCTAACTTTTTCTTTAAAAAGTTATTTTTAACTGTTGCTAATTCATTTTCACTTGAACATGCAATTGATTCTGCATCTTTTTTATAGATTGATGGTCCAAGACCTTTTGTAACTTTTGCTAATAATTCAACATTTACAGAAGAGTCCATCTCTTTTGCTTTTGTTGTATATAATTCAATTTTTTCATCTAATTTACTCATTGTTTATCCTTTATTAAAATTTATTTATTTTACTACTTTTATTCTTTAAATCAGTTTTTAGCTTATTCTTTTTTGCTTTTTTATTCTTTTTTAATTGTTTTTTTGACATTTTTGATTTCATATTTTTAGCTTTATTTGCTTTTTTATTCATCTTGTCTTTTTTATTTGTAAGTGATTTTTTCTTACTTTTAGCTTTTTGTTTCATGTTTTTAAGTTTTTTACCCTTAACATTACCTTTTACATTGCTAACGATACCTTTTCCAATACCTTTAATTTTTAATAGGTCATTGGCATTTTTTATTTTATGTGTTTTTCTATATTTCATAATTGCTTCAGCTTTTTTAGCTCCAATTCCTGAAATACTCATAAGTTGTTCTTTACTTGCTGTTTGTAGGTTCATAGATGCAAAAGCATAAGTAGCAAGTGCAAATAGTGTTATTAATAATTTTTTCATAATATCTTCCTAGAAAAATTTCTTAGCTAAATCAAATGCACCATCAAGTCCACCAACGCTATCTAACATATTTTCACCACTACTAGCTTGATCAACTAGATTTGGTACAACATCACTTAAAAGTGAAGTAGCACTACTACTATCTAGACCTAATTTTGATGCAAAATCTGATATTTTATCATTTCCAAATAAACTAGCAATTGTATCAGCATCGATTGGCATATTTTCTCCATCACCTAACCATGAAGAAACAATACTTGTTAATCCACCATTTTGACTTAAACTTGCAACGATTGAAGAGATATCAAAATCTCCACTTTCGTTTGAAAACAAACCTTGTATTGCACTTGATATTGCGTCTGTGTTTGCATTATCACCTAGTTTTTGTGTTATTAATTGTTGAGCTAAACTCATTAAATCCATATTTAATCCTTATTATAAAATTGACATATTATATCATATATATTTTAAATGTTTATAATTTTTGTTCATTTATGTTACAATTTTGTATCAATAATTTAAGCCTTTTTATAAAGAATAGCTTAAATTGGAAGGAATAATTTAAAAGACAATA